>NZ_JBDSQX010000017.1:0-94152 GCF_039929605.1 Roseateles sp. | reverse complement strand
AGTTCGTGATGGTGATGTTCTTGAAGTCGCCGTTCGATTCGGTGCCCAGCTTGATGCGGCCGTATCTCCCCGACCGGTACTCCGGCGCGCTGCGCTTGAAGGTGCCGTCGAGCAGGCTGCCCTCGTCGAAATTTCCCGATACCATGCAATCGGAAATCGTGATGTTTTCGCAGTGCTGGATGCGGCCCAGGCCGTAGCTGGCCTTGAGGCAAATCGCATCGTCCCAAGGCGTATTCAGGCTGCAATGCGTGACGCGCACATTGTTGCACGCGTCGATATCCATGCCGTCGCGGTTGGTGTCGATGGTCAAGTGGTCGATCAGCATATTGGAGCAGCCGGTCGCCAGGATGCCGAAATGGCCGCCATGCAAGATCGAAAAATCGCGCAGGGTCACGTTGCGGCACTCGCGCAGCGCGATCGCCTTGTCGCCTTCGCCGGGCTGGTCCGGCTTGTCGGTGTAGTTTCCGGTGTATTTGTCGTGGCCGCTAATCAAGCCTTTGCCATGGATTAAGCCGCCGCCCACGATGGCGACGTTGTCGAGGCCGATACCCCAGATCAGACTGTTTTGCCAGTGGCTGTGGCCGTAGTCCTGATAGTTGCCGCCGGCCTCGTTCGGCTCGGGCAGATCGTAGCGCGCCACGCTCGCATCAACCGCTTCGATCACCGCGCCCGCTTCCAGGTAGAGCGTGATGTTGCTCTTGAGCCTGATTGACGCCGACAGGTAGCGCCCCGGCGGAAAATAAACGGTGCCCCCGCCCGCGGCCGCCGCGGCAGCAATCGCAGCATTGACCGCTGGCGAGTCGAGCGTGCGGCCATCGCCCTTGGCGCCGAAGCGCTTGACGTCGAACAGTGAACTCGTTGGTATAGGCGGCGCTGCCCGCACGCACGCCAGCAGGCCGGCGACACCGACGGCAGCGGTGGTGACCTGCAGCAGCGAGCGGCGGGAAAGTTTCGATGTCATACCTTGTTTTTGATGAAAGAGGTTGATGTCGTGGACCGCGTTAATCACAGCTCGCGCGGTTCGTGTCGCCGGCCGGCATGCTGAAGACGATGCCGCTACCCCCCCGCGCTCAAGTAGGCGAAGTCTTCTTAGCGGGCCTCGTTGTCGAAGCTCCTGGCCTCAGCGGCGTGGTGCTTTTTTTGGTATTGCCAGATTCTCACACTGTAAACGTGGTCATACCAAAATAGGCGCCCGTAACGGCCGGCATGGAGGGACGCATTGCGCGCGCTGCACCTGTCCAACACCGTGACTACCAGTCTTCCCCTCGGGACGAGGGCCATATCGCCGCAGCACGAACCACAGCGGGGCAACGCCGAATCCTTCACGGAATGTCTGCGAATTCGCTCGCTGGGTAATAGTTCCGCCGCTGGCACAATCGTCGGACTTCATGTCTTCGCGTCGTTGAACGCCATTGCAGTGGAAACCACGCTCGTCGAGCCGCCTCAGTCCGCCCTGTCCGGGGTTGCGCGCATGCTCGTGCACGCGGGCAAGCTGCAGGCCAAGGCCGCCGAGGATTTGGTCAAGCTGGCGCGCGACAAGAAGATCAGCTTCGTCAATGCGGTGATCGCCAGCGGCCAGGTGTCGCCGGCTGATCTGGCACACACATTGTCTAGCGCGTTGGCGCTGCCGCTGCTGGATCTGTCGGCGATGGATCCGCAGCGCATGCCGCAGAACGTCATCGAGGGCAAGCTTGCCCAGCAATACCAAGTCGTCGCGCTGTCGCGGCGCGGCAATCGCCTCTTTGTCGGCGGCGCGGACCCGACCGATCTCGAGATCATCGAGCGCATCAAGTTCGCGACGCAGTTGCAGCCCGAATGGGTCATCGTCGAGCACGACAAGCTGGCCAAGATGCTGACCAGCGTCGGGGTCAGTGCGACGGAGACGTTGGAATCCATCTCAGGCGGTGACTTCGATTTCGACATCGCCGAGGAAGACGCGACGCCGCAGCAGGAGTCGGCTGAACTGGCCGACGTCGAGGACGCGCCGGTGGTGCGCTTCCTGCAGAAGATGCTGGTCGACGCCATCAACCTCCGCGCATCCGACTTGCACTTCGAGCCCTACGAGTACCACTACCGCGTGCGCTTCCGCGTTGACGGTGAGTTGCGCGAGATCACGCAGCCGCCGATCGCCATCAAGGACAAGCTCGCTTCGCGCATCAAGGTCATCTCCCGCCTGGATATCGCCGAAAAACGCGTGCCGCAGGACGGGCGCATGAAGCTGAAGTTCGGATCGAAGTCCATCGACTTCCGCATCAGCACGCTACCGACGCTGTTCGGCGAGAAGATCGTCATCCGGATCCTGGACTCGTCATCGGCCAAGCTGGGCATCGAAGCGCTCGGCTACGAGAAGATGGAGAAGGAGCGCCTGCTCGCCTGCATCTACCGACCCTACGGCATGGTGCTGGTGACCGGCCCGACGGGTTCGGGCAAAACGGTCTCGCTCTACACCTGCCTGAACATCCTGAACCAGCCCGGCGTCAACATCTCGACTGTCGAGGACCCGGCCGAAATCAATCTGCCGGGCATCAACCAGGTCAACGTCAACGACAGGGCGGGCCTGACCTTCTCGGCGGCGCTGAAGTCCTTCCTGCGCCAGGATCCGGACATCATCATGGTCGGCGAAATCCGCGACCTGGAAACCGCCGACATCGCGATCAAGGCGGCGCAGACGGGCCACATGGTCATGTCGACGCTGCATACCAACGACGCACCCAAGACGCTGACCCGACTGCTGAACATGGGGGTCGCGCCCTTCAACATCGCGTCAAGCGTGCTGCTGATCACGGCACAGCGTCTGGTGCGCCGGCTGTGCGAGAACTGCAAGCAGCCGGCCGAATATCCTCGCGACGCCATGCTCAAGGCAGGCTTCACCGAGGATGAATTCGACGGCAGTTGGAAGCCGTATCGCGCCGTCGGATGCAACAACTGCACAAACGGTTATCGTGGCCGGCTTGGGCTTTACCAAGTGATGCCTATCACCGAGCCAATCCAGCGCATCATCCTGGCCGAGGGAACGGCGATGGACATCGCCGAACAGGCCAAGAAGGAAGGTGTGCGTGACCTGCGTCAGTCGGGCCTGGTGAAGGTCCGCGGCGGCGTCACGACGCTTGAAGAAGTCCTGTCCGCCACCAACGAATAAGTCTCAAGGGGAGAGCGCATGGCCACTGCCACCGCTGCAGGAAAAGGCGTCAAGGACTTCGTCTTTGAGTGGGAAGGTAAGGATCGCAACGGCAAGATCGTCAAGGGCGAGTTGCGCGCCGGCGGCGAAGCCATGGTCAGCGCGACGCTGCGCCGCCAGGGCATCCTCGTTAACAAGGTCAAGAAGCGTCGCGTCAGCGGTGGTTCGTCCATCAAGCAGAAGGACATCGCCGTCTTCACGCGCCAGCTCGCAACCATGATGCGCGCTGGCGTGCCGCTGCTGCAGGCCTTCGACATCGTCGCCCGCGGCTCGACGAATCCGCGCATGACGCGGCTGCTGAACGACATCCGCCAGGACGTGGAGACCGGCACCAGCCTGTCGTCGGCCTTCCGCAAGCATCCGATGTATTTCGACGCGCTCTACTGCAACCTCGTCGAGGCGGGCGAGACGGGCGGCATCCTGGAGGCCTTGCTTGACCGGCTGGCGATCTATCAGGAAAAGACGGTCGCGCTCAAGAACAAGATCAAGTCGGCGTTGACATACCCGATCGCCGTGCTGACCGTCGCGTTCGTCGTCGTCGCGGTCATCATGATCTTCGTCATCCCGGCCTTCAAAGACGTGTTCACGTCCTTTGGCGCCGATCTCCCCGCACCGACGCTGATCGTCATCGCGATGTCGGAGTTCTTCGTCAGCTACTGGTGGGCCATCTTCGGCAGCATCGGCGGCGGCCTGTATTTCTTCATTCAGAGCTGGAAGCGCTCGGTGAAGGTGCAAAAGCGGATGGACCGCATCCTGCTGAAGATCCCCGTCTTCGGCGACCTGCTGTTCAAGTCCGCCGTCGCGCGCTGGACGCGCACGCTGTCGACGATGTTCGCCGCCGGCGTGCCGCTGGTTGAAGCCCTGGACTCCGTCGGCGGCGCCTCTGGCAATGCCGTATTCCAGGAAGCGACCGAGCAGATCCAGCGCGACGTGTCCACGGGCTCGGCGCTGACCACGTCGATGCAGACGACCGGCATCTTCCCGACCATGGTGCTGCAAATGGCCTCCATCGGTGAGGAGTCCGGCTCGCTGGACCACATGCTGGCCAAGGCCGCCGAGTTCTACGAGGACGAAGTGGACGAGGCGGTGAAGGCCCTATCCAGCCTGATGGAGCCCTTCATCATCGTCATCCTCGGCACCATCATCGGCGGCATCGTCGTGTCGATGTACCTGCCCATCTTCAAGATCGGCACGGTGGTCTGAGCGCAGCGCCCGTTCGCTGAACGCGGGTAGATTCCTGCCCGCCTCCCCATTCACCCGCTGCCCACCATGCTCCTCGCCTCCATCGACTGGTCCATCTGGCTCTCGCCCTGGGTGCTGGGCCTCTTCGGCCTGTGCATCGGCAGCTTTCTGAACGTCGTCATCCATCGGCTGCCGCTGATGCTGGAGCGCGACTGGCTGCACGAGTCGGCCGCGCAGCTGACCGAGGCGGCCGCGATGGCGCGCGTCGCCCGCATCCCGCAACCCGATGCCGACAAGCTGGCCAAGGCGGTCGACGACTTCGGCACCAGGATCGAGGCGCTGCCGCCTTTCAGCATCGCCGCGCCGCGCTCGCGCTGTCCGCATTGCGGCCATCAACTGCGCTGGCACGAAAACCTGCCCGTCATCGGCTGGCTGCGCCTGGGCGGCAAGTGTGCGGCCTGCAAGGCACCCATCTCCAAGCGCTACCCTCTCGTCGAAGTCGTCACGGGCCTGGCGTTTGCGGCCCTGTCCTGGCGCTTCGGGGCGCAGCCGACGACTCTGCTGTGGTGCGGCTTCGTCGCCGCGTTGATCGCGCTGGCGATGATCGACTGGGACACGACGCTACTGCCCGACGTCATCAACCAGCCGCTGCTGTGGGCCGGCCTGCTCGCGGCATTGCTGGGCTGGGTGCCCGTCTCGTTGGAGAGTTCCGTCATAGGCGCACTGGCAGGCTATATGTCGCTGTGGTCCATCGCCTGCCTCTACGAGAAGCTGCGTGGCCAGATCGGCATGGCGCCGGGCGATTTCAAGCTGCTGGCCGCCCTGGGCGCCTGGCTGGGTTGGCAGATGCTGCTGCCGGTCGTGCTGGGCGCGTCGGCGGTGGGCGCCGTCGTGGGCTTGCTGATGAAGCTGACGGGCAGCCTGCGCGAGGGCCGCTATGTGCCCTTCGGCCCGTTCCTGGCGGGCGGCGGCCTGGTGGTGCTTTTCGCGGGCCAGAAGACGGTGCTCGGTTGGCTCGGCTGGGCATGAACGGATGAGGGTGGGCCTGACCGGCGGCATCGGCTCGGGCAAAAGCACGGTTGCCGGTTTCCTGCGCGAGGCGGGTGCCGCCATCGTCGACACCGACGCCATCTCGCGCGGGCTGACGCTGCCAGGCGGCGCGGCCATGCCGGCCATCCAGCAAGCCTTCGGCGCCGACTACGTGGCCACCGACGGCGCGCTGGACCGCGAGCGCATGCGCGTCCTCGTCTTCTCGGACGCCGCAGCCAAGCGCCGGCTCGAGGCCATCCTGCATCCGCTGATCACGGCCGAAGCGCTGTCGCAGGCGGACGCTGTCACATCGGTGCTCGTCGTCTTCGACGTGCCGCTGCTGGTCGAATCTGGCCGCTGGCGCGCGCGCGTCTCGCGTGTCCTCGTCATCGACTGCTCGGCCGAGACGCAGATGAAGCGCGTGTTGCAGCGCCCGGGTTGGGCGCGCGAGCGCGTCGAAGGTGCGCTCGCCGCACAGGCCACTCGCCAGGCCCGCCGCGCAGCGGCCGATGCCGTGTTGCTCAACGACGGTTTGCCGCTGGTCACACTCAGAAACGAGGCCATGAACCTGGCCGCACGCTGGGGCTGTGGAACAATCGCGACGCCCTGACTGAAGCCCCCCGCCGTGGTCCTGTACGAGTACCCGTTCAACGAGAGCATCCGCACGATGCTCCGCCTGGAACACCTGTTCGACCGCCTCGGCGCCTTGATGGCGCGCGACCCCGCGCTGGACCATCATTTCGCGCTCGTCACACTGTTCGAGATCCTCGACGTCGCCTCACGCGCCGACCTGAAGAGCGACCTGCTCAAGGAACTCGAAAAGCACAAGGCCCTGTTCAATGGCTACCGCGGCAGCCCCGGTGTCGACGACGCGCGGCTGGACGAGGTCGTCGCGCGCATCGACGGCGCCTACCAGCGACTCAACGCGGTGAGCGGCAGGACCGGCGCAACGCTGAATAGCAACGACTGGCTGATGAGCATCCGCAGCCGCATCAGCATTCCCGGCGGCACCTGCGAGTTCGACCTGCCGGCCTACTACCACTGGCAGCAGTTGCTGCCGGTGCGCCGCCGCAAGGACCTGATGGGCTGGGCCCAGACGTTGATGCCGATGGCCGAAGGCCTGCAGGTGCTGCTGGGCCTGCTGCGTGATTCAGGCGCGCCGCACAAGGTGGCCGCCACGGCCGGCCAGTTCCAGCAGAGCCTGCCGCCCGGCCGCGTCTACCAGTTGCTGCGCATGCGCATCGACCCCAGCCTTGGGCTGATCCCCGAGATTTCCGGCCACCGGCTGATGATCTCCATTCGCCTGATGCGCCAGGACGAGGAAGGCCGGCTCAAGCTGGCCGCCGAAGACAGCGGCTTCGAGCTCGCACTCTGCCAATGAAGACGAACGCCCAAGGTGAGCGCATCGTGCGCTGCCCGCAGTGCGGCGGCGACAGCGTGTTCGCGCCCAGCAACAAGTGGCGGCCGTTCTGCAGCGAGCGCTGCCGGCAGATCGACCTCGGCGCCTGGGCCAGCGAATCCTTCCGCGTGCCGGCCACGCCGCCCCAGAACCCCGATGAATACGGGCCGGACGGCGAACCGCTGGTGCACTAAGCGCCCAGCAGGCGCCGCGACACCAGCTCGCGCCGCGCACTCGCGGCATCGGTGAACAGGAAGGACTGCCAGTCACGCGACAGCGCCGCGTCGACGTTGGCCGGATGGTCGTCGATGAAAAGCAGGTCCTGCGGCTGAGCGTTGAAGTGCCGCTCGGCCAGGCCGAAGATCTCGGCGCCCGGCTTGATCTGCTTGACCCGGCCCGAGAACAGGCCCGACTCGAACCACTCGGTCAGCGGATAGGTCTGGCTGAGATGGTCCGCGTAGGGCTCGGGCATGTTGGACAGGAAGTGCAGCGTATGCCCGGCAGCGCGCAAGTCGCGGATCAGCACGACGGTGCCCGGAATGGGCATCAGCTCATCGGGCACCGCACGCACGACGGCCTCGACCTCGCCGCGCGGCCAGCCGGTGCGGGCGGCGATGCGGCGCACGACCTCGTCAGCGCCGATCAGCCCCTGGTCGAATAAGCCCCAGTCGCCACCGTAATTCTGGAAGAACACGGAGGCCGCGTGGGCGCCCTGCTCCAGCGTCTCGATGCGCTGCGGCCAGATGCGAGCCAGGAAGCTGGCCGGGTGCCAGCGGAAGACAACGCCACCGAAGTCGAAGACGATCTTCATGCGGCTACCAAGCGGGTCAACAGGCCGGCGGTGGAGCCGTCCAGGCCGGCGGTGTCGCCGCTATCCAGGCGCGGCAGCAACTGGCTGCACAGCGCCTTGCCGAGTTCGACGCCCCACTGGTCGAAGCTGTTGATGCCCCACAGCGCACCGGCGACGAAGACTCGGTGCTCGTAGAGGGCGATCAGCGCGCCGAGCGAACGCGGCGTCAGCGCGTCCAGCACGAGGGTCGTGCTCGGGCGGTTACCTGGAAAACTGCGGTGGCGGGACAAAACGCCCCGGTCCAGCGTTGCAGAAGCAGTGGGCGCTGTTTCGGCCAGCGCCTCGGCGGCAGTCTTGCCCTGCATCAGCGCCTGGCTCTGAGCGAGGCAGTTGGCGAGCAGCTTGCGGTGCTGGTCGACCAGCTTCATCGCCAGCTCACCGGTTACGCCAAAGTTGGGGCGCTTCACGGCGATGAACTCGACCGGGATGACGTCCGTGCCCTGATGCAGCATCTGGAAGTAGGCGTGCTGGCCGTTGGTGCCGGCCTCGCCCCAGACGACGGGCGAGGTGCCGAACGGCAGCGCATTGCCGTCCAAGTCGACGCCCTTGCCGTTGCTCTCCATTTCCAGCTGCTGCAGATAGGCCGGCAGCCGGCGCAGGCCCTGGTGATAGGGCGCGACGCTGCGGCTCGTGAAGCCGTGGAAGTTGCGGTACCAGATGTCGACGAGGCCCAGCAGCACCGGCAGGTTCTGCGCCAGCGGCGCGGTCGCGAAATGCTCGTCCATCGCATGAGCGCCGGCCAGCAGTTCGCGGAAGCTGTTGGCGCCGACGGCGATGGCGATGGGCAGGCCGATGACCGACCACAGCGAGTAGCGGCCACCGACCCAGTCCCAGAAACCGAAGGCGGTGTCGATGCCGAAGGCGGCAGCGGCAGCGGTGTTGCTGCTGGTCGCGACGAAGTGGCGGGCGATGTCCGTGCCACCAGCGGCGAGGAACCAGGTCTTGGCTGCCTGCGCGTTCGCCAGCGTCTCCTGCGTCGTGAAGGTCTTGGAGGCGATGACGAACAGCGTTTGCTTCGCATCCAGCCCGGCCAGCACGGGTGCCAGGTCATGACCGTCGACGTTGGAGACGAAATGCAGCTTCAGGTCGCGGCGGCCAAAAGCCTGCAGCGCCTGCACGACCATGGCGGGCCCCAGGTCGCTGCCGCCGATGCCGATGTGCACGACGTCGGTGATCTCACCGCGCTCGCCGCGGCGCACGCTCTCGGCAAAGGCCAGCATCGCGTCGAGCGAGGCTTGCACCTCGGCGTTGAACGGCGCGTCGCTGCCGGCCGGTGCGCGTAGCGCCGTGTGCAGCACCGCGCGGCCCTCGGTGTGGTTGACCGGGTCGCCGCGCAGCAGCGCATCACGACGCGCTTCCAGGCCGCAGTCGCCTGCCAGCTTCAGCAGCAGGGCCAGCGTGGGCGCGTCAATGCGATTCTTGGACAGGTCGGCAAAGACCTCCGGCGCTCCAAACGACAGCGCTTGGAAACGACCCGCGTCGGCCGCGAAGGCCTCGCGGATGTCGAAGCCGCGACCACTCGCGGCGTAGTGGGCTTGGAGTTCAGCCCAGACGGTCGATTGGTCGCAGCGCGTCATGTCAGATCGCCTCTATGAGCTTGTCCAGCTTGCCCGCGTCGACGGCGAACTGGCGGATGCCTTCCGCCAATTTCTCGGTCGCCATGGCGTCCTCGTTCAACGCGAAGCGGAAGGCTGCTTCGTCCAGATGCAGGGCCGGCATTGCCGATACCTTGGCTGGGTCGAGCGCGCGCTCCAGCTTGGCGTCGGTGGCCTGCAGCTGCGCCAGCAAGTCAGGGCTGATGGTCAGCAAATCGCAGCCAGCCAGCGCCTGGATCTGGCCGATGTTGCGGAAGCTCGCCCCCATGACCTCGGTCTTGATGCCGTGCTGCTTGAAGTAGGCGTAGATCTGCGCCACGGACTTGACGCCCGGGTCGTTGGCGCCGGCTTGGCGCGCCTCGTCCCAGCTGCTGCCAGCCGACTTCTTGTACCAGTCGTAGATGCGGCCGACGAAGGGCGAGATCAACTGCACCTTGGCTTCACCGCAGGCCACCGCCTGGGCGAAGGCGAATAGCAGCGTCAGGTTGCAGCGGATGCCCTCGCGCTCCAACTCGGCGGCCGCCTGGATGCCTTCCCACGTCGACGCCAGCTTGATCAGCACGCGCTCGCGCGAGATGCCCGCAGCTTCGTACATGCCGATGATGCGGCGCGCACGTGACAGGCTGGTGGCCTTGTCGAAACTCAGGCGCGCGTCGACCTCGGTGGACACGCGGCCCGGCACGACCTTGAGGATCTCAAGGCCGAAACGCACGAGGACGTGATCGACGATCTCGTCCAGCGGTTTCTGTCGATGCGCCTCGACGGCTTCCTTCAGCAGCGGCGCGTAGTCGGGCGACTGCACGGCCTTCAGAATCAGCGACGGATTGGTCGTCGCATCGCGCGGCGCGAACTGCGCGAGCTGCAGGAAATTGCCGGTGTCGGCAACGACGGTGGTGAGGGATTTGAGCTGGTCTAGCTGGTTCATGGCGTGCCTGTATTCGGGTCGATCGGATTGACCCGGCGAAGAAACTGCTGCATAGTATTTCACGAAACTTAGTTACACAACGGTTGCCGTCGTCCTGGTTCCACATAGGAAGACGCCGACTTGGAGACTCCGCAGATGTCCTTCGATCTCGTGTTTTTTGGCGGTACCGGCGACCTGACGTGGCGCAAGCTGATGCCCGCGCTTTTCCAGGCCTTCCGGCACGGCAAGCTGCCCGAAGGCGGGCGAATTCTCGCCGTTGCGCGTGACGAACAGACGGACGAACGCTACCGCGAATGGCTGAAGGAACGCTTCCGCGAGGTGGACGGCGCCAAGCGCCCCACGGACGAGGAGTTCGAGAAGTTCGGTGCACTCATCCATTACCGCCGCATGGACCTGTCCCAGCCCGATCACTACCAAGGGCTAAAGGACTGGCTGGACGCGCGCAATGCCGACACCGTCGTGCTCTACCTCGCCACCAGCCCGCATCTGTTCACCGGCATTTGCCAGCAGCTCGGCGCCGTCGGCCTGAACCACGGCAAGGTGCGCATCGTGCTGGAGAAGCCGCTGGGCCACGACCTGGCCAGCGCGCAGGAGATCAACCGCGCCGTGCGCAGCGTCTTCGCCGAAAGCCAGGCCTTCCGCATCGACCACTACCTGGGCAAGCCCTCGGTGCAAAACCTGATGGCGCTGCGCTTCGGCAATGCGCTGTTCGAGCCGCTGTGGCGCCGGGAGAGCATCGCCAACATCCAGATCACGCTGGCCGAGCGCCTGGGCGTGGGCACGCGCGGCGCCTTCTACGACGGCACCGGCGCGCTGCGCGACATGATCCAGAACCATGCGCTGCAGTTGCTGACGATGATCGCGATGGAGCCGCCGAGCAGCAACGATGCCGACGCCATCCGCGACGAGAAGCTCAAGGTGCTGCGCTCGCTCAAGCCCTTCACGACCGAGAGCGTGGCACGCGACGTGGTGCGCGGCCAGTACCGCGCCGGCAGCATGGAGGGCAAGGCCGTGCCGGGCTATCTGGATGAGGTCAAGGTGCCGGCGGACAGCACCTGCGAAACCTTTGTCGCCCTGCGCACCGAGGTCAACAACTGGCGCTGGGCCGGCGTGCCCTTCTACCTGCGCACCGGCAAGCGCCTGGCCGAGCGCGACGCGCAGATCGTCGTCAACTTCCGCCAGGTGCCGCACAAGATCTTCCCCGGTGGCAGCCAGCCGAATCGCCTCGTCATCAAGCTGCAGCCCGAAGACGGGCTGGAGCTGCAACTGCTGGCGCAAAAGGGCGCCAGCCACGGCGAGCAACTGACGCCGGTGTCACTGGACCTGGACTTCGACAAGGCCTTTGCGACGCAGCGCGTCGGCGCCTACGAGCGCCTGCTACTGGACGCCATCGCCGGCCGATTGAACCTGTTTGTGCGCAGCGACGAGCAGGAGCAGGCCTGGCGCTGGGTCGAGCCCATCCTCGACGCCTGGGAAGCCGACACGAGCGGCCCGCGGCCGTATTCCTGCGGTTCCTGGGGCCCGGCGGCCGCCAGCGCGCTGGTGGCGCGTGATGGCTTCCATTGGGCGGAAGAGCAATGAAGGCCGCCGCGATGGGCCGCCCCGAGCCAGGCCGCGCCCTCTCGGAGGGCCGTGCAACGTACCCGTTGTACGGGGAGCGCACATGAGCATTCTTGAGAGAGTGAAGGCGGCCTTGCCCGCCCTTCCGCCGGCCGAGCAGCGTGTCGCCAAGCTGCTGTTGCTGGACGCACGCAGCTTCGCCAGCCTGCCGGTCAGCGAGCTGGCGGATCGGTCGCATGTGTCGAAGCCGACGGTGGTGCGCTTCTGCCGCAGCGTCGGCTACGACGGTCTGGCGGACTTCAAGCTGAAGCTGGCCGGCAGCGTCAACGAGGGCGTGCCCTTCGTGCATCGCGCCGTGGACGAGGACGACAAGCCGCAGGACATCATCGTCAAGGTGGTGGACAACGCCGTCGCGGCCTTGCTGCACTACCGCAACGACGCCGCCAGCCATGCCTTCGAGCGCGCCATCCAAGCGCTGGCCGATTCAGCCCGTCACAACAAGCGCATCGAGTTCTACGGCGTCGGCAACTCCGGCATCGTCGCCCAGGACGCCCAGCACAAGTTTTTCCGCCTTGGCGTGAACACGGCTGCCAACAGTGACGGCCATGTGCAGCTGATGAGCGCGACGATGCTGACCCCGGGCGACTGCGCCGTCATCATCAGCAACTCCGGTCGCAGCCGCGACCTGCTGGATGCCGCCGAGATCGCGCGCAAGAAGGGCGCAACCATCATCATCATCACGGCGAGCGCCTCGCCGCTGGCGCAGCTGGCCCTGGGCCCCAGCCAGATCCTGCTGGCGGTGGACCACCCCGAGGACTATGACCGCTACAGCCCGATGGTGTCGCGGCTGCTGCACCTCATTGCGGTGGACATCCTGACGACGGGCGTCGCGCTGAAGCTGGGCCAGCAACTGCGGCCCATGCTGCAGGAGATCAAGAAGAACCTGCGCGCGAAGCGCTACGCCGGCTAGCGCGAGCCAAGCCAGACCGGCGGCTGATCAGATGGCCGCTGGCGCCGGCCAGAGCAGCTCGGCCACGCCGTAGACGCGGGCCAGTTCGCGCAGCTTATCGGGCGCGCCTTCAAGCTTCAGCGTTGCGCCCTGCTCCGTGCATTGGCGCCCGGCGGACAACAGCAGGCTGAGGGCAGATGAATCGAAATCCGTCAACGCAGAGGCCGACAACCGAACCTCGCGGCCCGCTGCGGCAAGCACCTGCGCGGCCTCGGCGCGCAATGCGGGCGACATCTGCGCCCAGGCGGCGCGGGCGCCATCCAGGCGCAACCGCGAGGGCAGCTTCAGACCGCTCAAGATCAGCTCTTGGCGGCGGCCGGGGCGCCGGCCTTGGCGTTCTTGTCGGCCAGGCTCTTGATCAGGCCGTCGATGCCGTTGGCACCGATTTCCTGCGCAAAGCTGTTGCGGTACTGGTCGGCCAGCCAGATGCCGAGCACATTGACGTCGTAGATCTTCCAGCTGCCGCCGGACTTCTCCAGGCGGTAGTCGAGTTGGATGGCGTCGCCCTTGCCGCGGATCTCGGTCTTCACGACAACCTCGGTGTCAGTCGGCTGGGCGCGCAGCGGCTTCAAGCCGATGGTCTGGTCCTTCACCTGGGTCAGCGCGCCGGCATAGGTGCGCACGAGCAGCGTCTTGAACTCGGCCTGCAGCTTGGCCTGCTGGTCGGGCGTCGCCTGGCGCCAGAAGCGGCCGACAGCGGAGGCCGTCATGCGCTGGAAGTTGATGTGGGGCATCACCTTGGCGTCGACCAGGGCGATGATCTTGTTGATGTTGCCAGCCTGGATGTCCTTGTCGGCCTTGACGGCCTCGATGGTTTCCAGGGACAGCTGGCGGATCAGTTGGTCCGGCGCGCTGGCGTCGGCGGCATGCGCGGCGTGCACGAAACCGAGGCTCAGGGTGGCCACGGTGAGCAGGCGGCGCAGGGAAGTCAGCAGATTCATGGTGTCGCTTTCACTGAACAAGACTGTCGCCTAACGCGCCAGCCCGGGTTTTGGTTGGCCTGGTTTGACTAGCGCGAAGCGGCGGACGCTGGTTCAGCGGGCTTCTTCGCGGTGGGCTCCGAAGCCCCGTCTTGCGGCGCCGAGGCCGCACCGGCGGGAGCCGACGCGCCGTTGGCCGGCACCAGCACCTCGAATTCCTCGTCATCGTCGAAGCTGCCGCGGCGCTGCAGATAGGCATCACGGTAGAACGTGTACTTGTCCAGCGCGATGCCTTCCAGCATCTGGCCGGCACGCAGGAAGTTGGCGCGCGAATTGACCGCGCTCAGCACGGTGATGCCAACCTTCTTGCTGCCATCGTCGAAAACGACGCCCGGCGAAGCCTGCCAGTCCACCGGCAGCGCAAGGGAGTCGCGCACCGACGAGGGGCCAAACACCGGCCAGACGAGGTACGCACCCGTGCCCATGCCCCAGCGACCCAATGTCTTGCCGAAGTCCTGGCTGTTCTTTTCCAGGCCCGCCTCGGTGGCGACGTCGAGCACACCGGCCAGGCCGATCGTGGAGTTGACGGCAAAGCGCATGCCCTGCTCGACGCCGGCCTTGAAACGCCCCTGCAGCATCAGGTTGACCGCCGACCAAGCGTCGCCGATGTTGCCCATGAAGTTGTCGATGCCGGTGCGCACGGGCGCCGGCACCAGTTCGGAGTAGGCAGTCGCGACGGGCTTCAGGACGTTCTCGTCCAGCTTCTCGTTGAAGGCGAAGACCTTGCGGTTCCAGGATTCCCAGGGGTCGAGCCGTTGGCCTTTGGAACCCATCGCCTTGTCGACGGCATGCTCCAGTCGCGCGCCCACGCCCTTGACCGTCTGGCAACCCACCAGGCTCAACGCCAGGGCCAGCATCGCCAGCGCACGTATGACTTGCCTCACGGTTTGCCTCCCGAGGCCGGAGCCTGCGCATTTGCGCTGCCCATTTCCGACGCCTTGTTGTTGATGAACTGACCAATCAGGTTCTCCAGCACCACCGCGCTCTGGGTCTGCATGATCAGGTCGCCACTGGCGAGGTTCTTCTCGTCAGCGCCCGGCTCCAGGCCGATGTACTGCTCGCCGAGCAGGCCGGAGGTCAGGATCTTGGCCGAGCTGTCCTTGGGGAAGGCGGTGTTCTTGTTCAGGTTGATGATGACCTTGGCCTGGAAGGTCTTGTCATCGAAGCTGATGCCGTCCACGCGGCCGACCACGACGCCGGCGCTCTTGACCGCCGCGTTCGGCTTCAAGCCGCCGATGTTGTCGAAGCGCGCCGACACCTGGTAGGTGGCGTCGAAATTGAGGCTGAGCAGATTCCCGGCCTTCAAAGCCAGGAAGAGCAGCGCCGCGCCGCCGAGCAGCACGAAAAGACCCACCCAGGCGTCATGTCGAGAGGCTTGCATGTGTAGTGAATCCAATCAAATCGAAAACATCATCGCGGTCAGCATGAAGTCCAGCGCCAGCACGGCGAGGGACGACAGCACGACGGTGCGCGTGGTGGCTGCGGACACGCCTTCCGGCGTGGGCCGGCAGGTGTAGCCCTGCAGCAGCGCGACGAAGGTCACCGTCACGCCGAAAACCAGGCTCTTGACGACACCGTTGCCGATGTCCTTGAACACATCAACGCCGCCTTGCATCTGTGACCAGAAGGCGCCGGCGTCGATGCCGATCAGCGGCACCGCCACCAGCCAGCCGCCAATGATGCCGAGAGCAGAGAAGACTGCCGCAAGTAAGGGCATGGCAATAAAACCACCCCAGAAGCGCGGCGCGAGCACGCGCTGCACGGGGTCGACGGCCATCATCTCCATGGCCGTCAACTGCTCGCCGGCCTTCATCAGGCCGATCTCGGCCGTCAGGGACGTGCCCGCCCGGCCGGCAAACAGCAGCGCCGTGACGACGGGCCCCAACTCGCGCACGAGGCTCAGCGCAACGAGCAGGCCGACAGCCTCGGCCGAGCCGTAGCGCTGCAGCGTGTAGTAGCCCTGCAGCGCCAGCACGAAGCCGACGAAGAGGCCCGACACACCGATGATGGACAGCGACTTGTTGCCCAGGTGGAAGACCTGCTCGCGCACGAGGACGAACCGCGCCAAAGCCTTGGGCGAACGCCCCATCAGGCTGAAGAAGAGCCGGGCTGCCGCGCCGACGTCGGCCAGCTTCAGGCGCACGCCGGCACCGATGCGGGCAGCGAAGGCCATCATGACGTCATCCCGAAGTCTTCGGCCACCGGTACGGCGGGCTGGTGGAAGTGCACGGGCCCATCGGGCTCGGCGCCGACGAACTGCCGCACGAGGGGGTCGTCGCTGTGGCGCAATTCGTCTGGAGTGCCCTGAGCCACAACGCGGCCATTGGCCACCATGGCCACCTCGTCGGCGATCTGGAAGGTCTCGTGCAGGTCATGCGAAACGATGATGCTGGTCAGACCGAGCGCGTCGTTGAGGTCGCGGATGAGGCGCGCGGCGATGCCCAGCGAGATCGGGTCCAGGCCGGCGAAGGGCTCGTCATAAAGAACGAGATCGGGGTCCAGCGCGATGGCCCGGGCCAGCGCCACGCGACGCGCCATGCCGCCGGAAATCTCGCTGGGCATCTGGTCGCGCGCGCCGCGCAAGCCGACGGCGTTGAGCTTCATCAGCACCAGGTCGCGGATCATGGCTTCCGGCAGGTCGGTGTGCTCGCGCAGCGGGAAGGCGACGTTCTCGAAGACGCTGAGGTCGGTGAACAAGGCGCCGAACTGGAACAGCATGCCCATGCGCCGGCGCACGGCGTAGAGGCTGGCCAGGTCCAGCGGCGCCAGGTCCTGGCCGTCGAACAGCACCTGCCCCGCGATCGGGGACAACTGCCGGCCCAACAGGCGCAGCACGGTGGTCTTGCCGCCGCCCGAGGTGCCGATCAACGCCAATATCTTGCCGCGAGTGAGCTTGAGATTGACGCCGTCCAGGACCACGCGATCGCCATAGCCGACGCTGATGTTGCGCAGTTCGATCAAGGGAGCGGTGGTCAAAGGATTCACGCGGGCGGGCCGAAACCAGCGGACAGAAAGGGCGCCATGATAGGGGAAACACCGAGAGCCCCATGGCAGCCCCTGGATGAGCCCCGAAAGGTGCCAATAAGCCGTGCGGCCACCCGCCGATGGGGTTGTTACGTGTCCTTGCTTCCGTCAACCCCGTGGACGACTGCCGCAGGCGGCCAAACCGTGCGTCAGTTCACGGATCCTGAGCCTCCCGCGACCAGCGTTCGTCGCGTCGCGACGAGCGGTAGGCTGCAATGGGGACTCAACACCAAAATAGCTGCAACCGCCATGAACCCCGCCGCCATGTCCAGTAGCTCCCCCGCCAACGCCCGTGGCTTCACGTTGATCGAAGTCATGATCACCGTGGCCATCATCGCCATCCTGGCGGCAGTGGCCATTCCGCAGTACCGCGACTACATCTCCCGCAGCCGCCTCGCTGATGCAAGCACAGGGCTGGCCACGATGCGCGCGCAGATGGAGCGGTACTACCAGGACAACCGCACCTATGCGGACAGCGGCACCTTTGTCTCGCCTTGCAATAACAGCGTCGTCTCGGCACGCACCTTTGGCAACTTCGTCATCAGTTGCACGGGCACTCTCAGCGCCACCGAATTTCGGCTGCAGGCGCTAGGCGGCGGGACTTCGAGCGGATTCACCTACACGGTCAACCAGCAAGACGTGCGCGCCACGACTGCTCTACCGTCCGGCTGGGGCAGCACCTGTGCCAGCAAATGGATCATGAAGAAGGGGGATTCATGTTGAGCAGCGGTTCGGCGCGCGGCTTCAGCCTGGTGGAGCTGATGGTGGCCGTCAGCGTGCTGGCCATCCTGACGGCCATGGCGCTGCCCAACTTCACCACCTGGATCCGCAATTCGCGTGTGCGCACGGTGGCAGAGGCGTTGCAGGCAGGTGCTCGCCTTGCCCAGGCCGAGGCACAGCGGCGCACGCAGACGGTCGTCTTTTTCCGCACCGACAGCAAGGACTGCGATATCACTTCGACTGCCAATGCAGACGGCCCGTACTGGCAGATTCGGTCGGTCCCCAACCCTTTGATGACCAATGATGTAGCTGAAGCGGTCCAATGCGGCGTGTTGACGGACGTCTCCGCAGGCGTCAGCCTGACTTCGCAGGTCACGGTAGGCACATCGGCTCCAGTATCTTTGGCAGCTCTGTGCTTTGGTGGCGATGGAAGGCAGTCCTCCATGGCCGACCCCACCGGCATCGGCGCGAATTGCACGGCGGGTGCGGCGCGCTATTTGGTCGCGCCCGACACGACCCACGCAGAGAACCGGCGCCTGCGTGTGGATGTCAGCCTTTCCGGCGCGATCCGGCTGTGCGACCCAGACAAGGCCAGCACGGCTCCGGATGGGTGCCGATGATGCGCCGACTTCATCACACGGCACGCGGGTTCTCGATGATCGAGATGCTTGTTGGCCTTTTGATCATCACATTCGGGCTGCTCGGCCTGATCACGCTGCAGGGCCGTGCGTTGCAGGCGAGCGTGGGGACCGAGGATTCGCAGCGCGCGACGCTGCTCGCTTCTGAGATGGCCGCAACGATCTTGAACCAGAACAGCGTCAATGTTGATGCCGCAACCCTGGCGACCTGGGCAGCTCGGGCAGCCGACCCCGCGAGCGGTGGCATGCCGAACGGCGTCGGCACTGTCACGGCGAGTGGCAATACCGCGCGCATCACGGTCAGTTGGAGGCCGGTTCAATCGACCGGGGCAGCCAATGACACGAATCGCTATTCAACCGATGTGGTGATTCCCCAATGAGCCGCCGCGTTCGCCTCCACCATGGGTTCTCGCTGCCAGAGCTGATGGTGGCCATGGTGATCGGCCTTGTGCTGACACTCACCATCTCAACGATGGTGGCGCGCCAGGAATCGGTACGGCGCGGTGTGACCTCAGGCAACGACCTCACGAGCAACACGGCCTATGTGTCCTATCTGCTGGACCGCGAACTGCGCAGCGCAGGCGCGGGCTTCAGCCAAGCGGTGGCGAGCAACTACGGCTGCACCCTGCACGCATCCCGGAACGCGACCCAACTGCTGCCGGCAACCGCCGCATTTCCCGCGCCCTTCGCTTCGATTCCTCGCGACTACAGGCTTGCACCCGTGATGGTGTTCGCCGGCGCCGGCGCGGGCGGTTCAGATGTGATTGCCATCGCAGCCGGCCATTCCGGGCTCAGCGAGACGGCATTGCCGGTGTCGCCAGGCACGGCGGCAGCCGGGCAGGTGAAGCTGAGCAACACGCTCGGCATGCGCGGCGGCGACCTGGTGTTGGTGTCACAGGACGCCCTCCCACGCTGCATGCTGCAGCAGGTCAGCACCGGCTTCGTAGGCGGCAGCGCAGAGATCCTGACCTTCGGCGGCTCCATGGCGGCCGACGTCATTGCCGGCCTGGCCCTGGCCGATTTCGCCATCGGCAATACCAACGTATCGGTGCTGGGCAACGCCACCGGCAACCAGCCGCGCATGCAGTTGCTGGGCATCGGCGCCAACAACACTCTCTTCTCGTATGACCTGCTGCAACTGACCGCAGACGCCCAAGCGCTCGCTGAAGGCATCGTGGACATGCGCGTGCGCTACGGCATCGACAGTGCGCCCAGGGACGGGACGGTGGACAACTGGGTTGCGCCAACCAGTGCAGGCTTCACCGCCGCCGCCCTGCGCGATGGATCGGCCGCCGCGCAAAGCAACCTGCAGTCGATCCTGTCGATCCGCATCGCCCTGGTCCTGCGCAGCGACTTGGTGGACAAGGCCGACGTCACACCACCGACCCTGACGCTGTTCAGCACGCTGCCTGCAGCGCTTCAGCAGACCTACACCGTGCCAACCAGCACAAAGACCCAGCGCTACCGGACTGTGGAATTCACGGTGCCCCTGCGCAATGTGCGGTACGCCCGCTGAACGCGATGAATCGCCATCCTGCTCTTCTTGCGCACCGCCGCCTGCCGCAACGCGGCATGGTGTTGATCTTTGCGCTGATCACCCTGGTCATCCTGCTGATCGGTGCCGTCGCGATCTCCCGCTCGATCACGTCCAGCCAGCTCACCCTCGGCAATATCGGCTTCAAGCGAGACCTGACCAACCAGGGCGAGCGCGCATTGCAGATTGCCTTGGACGTGGTTCGCAACACCGGCGCCCTGGCCAGTGCAACGGCGCGCAACAGCAACCTCAAGTCGGCCAATTACAGCGCCTCGTTGCTGCCTACCAATCCGCAGGGGATACCGACGGTCCTGCTGTCGGATACCGAGTTCGAGACCATCGGCACCACCGGCAAAGACATCAAGGTCGACGACATGGGCGTCACGATCCGCTATGTGATCGACCGCTTGGCAACGACGGATGGTGCCTGCAGCTCGAGCACCTGCACCATGGCTGCGCAGAAAGTCTTCGGCACCGCATCGAGCGAGCTGGTCAAGGCTGCACCACCTGAGCAGCCGATCTTTCGCATCACGCTACGCGTGAGTGGCCCCCGCAAGACGCTGTCGTTCTTCCAGTCCACGTTCACCGCAGATTGAATCCGCCGGCTCCGGCGTAACGAGGTTTCCATGAATGCAGTCCGCTTTGTCAACGCGCGCGGCCTGGCCCTGACCGCCAGCCTCCTCGCCATTGCCGCAACGACCACGGCGCAGGTGCCGCTCGCCGATCAACCGGTGTTTTCTTCGGTCAGCGTGCCAGGGAATATGGCGCTGGCGCTGTCCGTTGAATTCCCGACCGCCATCAGCGTTGCGCATCCGACGCGCACCTATGCGTCAACCAACAACTATCTCGGCTACTTCGACCCCAACAAGTGTTACCAGTACCAATTTGTCGACAGCGTTACGCCAGCCAGCGACAACAACTATTTCTATCCCACTCGCGCAGCCGCTGACCGGGTCTGCTCTGGCGAATGGAGCGGCAACTTCCTCAACTGGGCATCGATGCAAACCATCGATCCATTTCGCTGGGCGTTGACAGGCGGGTATCGTTGGATCGACACCCCTGCATTGACAGTCCTCGAGAAAGCCTGGAGCAGTAACCAGGGTTCCGCTGCAAACAACTTTGCCAACAGCAGCACCACCAACAGCGCGGTGATTGCAGGGGCAACACCCTTCACTGGCGCGGCAACGCTCGGCACAGCGATCTGGAGTTACGGCAACAGGATGCGCTTCATGGCAGTGGCGAAAGGCTCGCCCAGCTATACCGGCACGCCAACGCATTTCAGTGGAACCGCCAACCTCGCCACACAATATGAGGTTTTCATCCGCGTCAAGGTATGCGACAACAGCGTCGGCCGGGAATCAAACTGCGTCGCTTACCCAGGCGGAAATTACAAGCCTGAAGGCCTGATGCAGCAGTACGCCAACAAGATCCGCTATAGCGCTTTTGGATATCTCGCAAGCGACGATTCGGGCGATGTAAACCTGAAACGAGACGGTGCCGTGTTGCGGGCTTCGCAGCGATTCATCGGCCCCACGCAGCCCGTGCCCGGCAGCCCTGACATTACCAATTCGCTTGCACCGGAATGGGACTCACAGACCGGGCAAATGACCAGAAATCCCAGCGGCACCGACGCCACAGCCAGCAGCACGACCACCGTGCCAATTCTGGACAGCGGCGTGATGAACTATCTCAACAAGTTCGGCGAGATTAACCGCACGGTCTATAAGCGGTATGACAACGTGAGCGAACTCTATTACGCGGCCTTGCGCTATTTTCGCAATCTCGGCAATGTGCCGGAGTGGTCATCTCTCGTCGGCGTGAACGATGCCAACCGCAAGACCATGCTGGACGGATTTCCGATCATTACCAATTGGGCGGATCCAATCCAGTACTCGTGCCAACGAAATTTCATCCTGGGAATTGGCGACGTCAACACCCATGCGGATCGCAACCTGCCTGGCGCTACAACGGGTAGCAAAGAACCTGCAATGCCTGCATCGGTCTTTAGCGATACCGTCAACTCAGTGGAGTGGACCAACAAGGTCGGCGCACTGCAGGGTAAAGGCAATCTGGGCACTTCGCTGATTACAAGCAATGATGCCGGCTATCTGATGGCAGGTCTCGCTTACTACGCCAACACTACCGACATCCGGGATGACCTGTCCGGCAAACAAACCATCAAGACCTACTGGCTCGACGTCCTCGAAGGTGGCTATAAGGCTGATCGGCAGTTCTATCTTGCCGCCAAATACGGTGGGTTCAACCCGCCCGACAGCTTCAGTGTTGACAGCGCGACAGCAGCGCAGTTCACAGAGACCGCCGCGACAAAGTCCTGGTGGGCGACGACGACGGACACCTTGACCGATAGCGTCGCCCGCATCACACAACCACGCCCGGACAACTACTACACCGCCGCCCGACCCGACCAGATGGTGCAGGGGCTCACCGCCGCCTTTTCAAGCATCTCGTCCCAACTCAGCGCCTATTCGACATCCTTCGTCACTTCAGTACCGCAGATTTCCTCACTGGGCACTGCGACTTACGCCACCAAGTTCGATGCCAAGACTTGGACCGGCGACGTCGTAGCCAGTTTGGCAACGGTCGATGTGGAGACCGGAAAACCCATCTTGCAAGGGCGCTGGAACTTTTCAGAGGTGCTGGCCACACAGGCTGCAGGCACTGGCTGGGACGGTCGGCGCAATGTCGTCACCTACAACACCAGCACCAAGGTCGGCGTACCGCTTCGAAGCGACAAAATCTCGGCTGCGCAATTGAGCAACTTGAACACCTCCTATGTTGCAGGCGACGACTCGCTCAACTATCTCAACTACTTGCGCGGCGACCGCACCCATGAGCGTTCGTCTACGGCAAGTGGCTCGACGCGAGCCTATCGAGACCGGGCAGGTTTGGTCGGTGACGTCGTGAATGCCAAAGCCCGCCCGGTAGGCGCGCCCGCAGCGCCTTATTCCGGCGGGACGAATCCGGGCTACGACAAGTTCAAATCCGACTACGCCAGTCGCACACCGATGGTCTACGCCGGCACCAACGCTGGCATCGTGCATGCGATCAATGGAAGCCTGACCGGCACAGATGCGGGCAAGGAAGTCTTCGCCTACATCCCCAGCGCCTCCTTCAATGGCCCGACGTCGACCCCCAGCACCAACGGGTTGGCCTACGTCGGCAATCCAGACTTCACGCACCATTTCCTGGTCGACGCCACGCCCTTATCGGTCGACGTCGACCTCGGGCACACATCGGGCGGCACCGGTACTGATTGGCGCACCTTGCTGCTGGGTGGTCTCGGCAAGGGCGGCAAGGCCATCTACGCACTCGACATCACCAAGCCTTCGAGCATCACGGATAAGGCCGAAGGCGTCGCGCGGGAAACCGAAGCCGCCACCAAGGTCATGTGGGAGTTCACCGATGGCGATGGCGACCTGGGCTACACGTTCGGACAACCCGTCGTGGTCAAAACTCGCAAGTACGGTTGGGTGATCGTCGCGGGCTCCGGATACAACAATCGCGACGGCAAGGGCTACTTCTTCTTCATCAACCCTCGCAACGGCGCGTTGCTCGAAAAAGTTGCAGCACCATGCGGCGCCTGTTCGGCCACCAATCAAGCCGGTTTGGCGCATGTGAATGCCTTCATCCTGGACGCGAGTGATGGCACCGCCGACGCCATCTATGGCGGCGACCTGATGGGCAACCTGTGGCGCCTGGATGTTTCCGGCACAGATGCCTATCCGGAACCGGTGAAGTTCGCGACTCTGACGGGCTCGGACAACAACGTTCTGCCCATCACCAGCAAGCCATTGCCCGTCGTGCAACCCGGCACCAATCGGCGCTATGTCACCGTCGGCACCGGACGTCTGCTGGACTCGAGCGATCTCAACAGCAGTCAGGCGCAGCGCTTCTTCGCCATTCTCGATGGCACGAATGCCGCGTTCAGCAACGATGGCACCGTGGGCGGCAAGCCATCGGATCTTCCAGTGGGCGTGACCTTTCCATTGACCGTCGCGAAGATGCGGCAGCTCACCGACCTGAGCACGAAGATCACGATCGACCTTCGGACTGAGGTGGGCTGGTATCTCGACCTCGGCGTGTCGGCCGGCGGGCCGGGCTGGCGGGTGTTGTCCGATCCGAGCTCGTACTACGGCATCGTCGCCTTTGCCGCGACTGCCCCAAGTTCCGGAGATGCCTGTTCTCCCAATGGCAACAGCCGCGTGTACGCTTTGGACCTGGGCTCGGGATATTGCGCGCTGAACGGCGGCGGATCGTCTTGCTATGCCAGCCCACCCGACGGCGTCATCGTCGACGTGCAGATCATTGCCGATCCGCCCAGCGGCGACCCCCAAAAGACCCGGGTCGTGTTCGGCGACGACAAAGGCAGAGTGGGAGCAAATGAACTGCGCCGCCCGCCGAATCTGGGTCTGCAACGCCTGAACTGGCGAGAGATTCTCATCAACAACTGATGCACCGCATGCCCGCTTCAAGGCCCAAGAGGCCGGAGCGGGCGTCCAAGCGCCAACGAAAAATGCCAGTCAGGATGAACTGACTGGCATTTCGCCCTTCGGGCGGTTTTCTCACCTCAGCGCAGGCCGCCAGGGAACGGCAATCTGCCCATCTCAGCGCGGCAGGCTGCTCACGCCCATCAGGTACTCGTCTATTGCCTTGGCGGCCTGGCGGCCTTCGCGGATGGCCCAGACGACCAGGCTCTGGCCGCGGCGGATGTCGCCGGCGGCGAAGACCTTGTCGACACTGGTCTTGTAGGCGTTCAAGCCTTCGGTCGATGCCTTGCCGTTGCCGCGTGCGTCCTTGTCGACGCCGAAGGCTTCCAGCACGGTGGCCACCGGTGACACGAAGCCCATGGCCAGCAGGGCCATGTCGGCCTTGAGGATCTGCTCGCTGCCTTCAACCTCGACCATCTTGCCGCCCTGCCATTGCAGGCGCACGGTCTTGACGCCAGTGAGCTTGCCCTTCTCGCCCAGAAACTCCTTGGTGGCGATGGCGAACTCGCGCTCGCAGCCCTCTTCGTGGCTGGACGAGGTGCGCAGCTTGATCGGCCAGGAAGGCCAGGTCATCGGGCGGTCTTCCACTTCGGGCGGCTGGGGCAGCAGCTCGAACTGGGTGACGCTCTTGGCGCCGTGGCGGTTGCTGGTGCCCACGCAGTCGCTGCCGGTGTCGCCGCCGCCGATGACGATGACGTGCTTGCCGTCGGCGCGCAGCTGATTCTTCAGCTTGTCACCGGCGTTGACCTTGTTCTGCTGCGGCAGGAACTCCATCGCGAAGTGCACGCCGGCCAGATCGCGGCCGGGCACGGGCAGGTCGCGCGATTGCTCGGCGCCGCCGGTCAGCACGACGGCATCGAACTGCGCCTTCAAGTCGTCGGCGCTGATCGTCTCGGTCGCCCAGTTGGTGACCTTGCTGTCCTTGGGCAGCGCGCCGATCAGCACGCCGGTGCGGAACTCGACGCCCTCGGCCTTCATCTGCTCGACGCGGCGATCGATGTGGGACTTCTCCATCTTGAAGTCCGGGATGCCGTAGCGCAGCAGGCCGCCGACACGGTCGTTCTTCTCGAACACAGTGACGCTGTGACCGACGCGGGTGAGCTGCTGGGCGGCAGCCAACCCTGCGGGGCCGGCGCCGACGACGGCGACCTTCTTGCCGGTCCTGACCTTGGCCGGCTGGGCGGTGACCCAGCCCTCAGCCCAGGCGCGGTCGATGATGGCGTGTTCGATGGACTTGATGCCCACCGCGTCGTCGTTGACGTTCAGCGTGCAGGCCGCCTCGCAGGGCGCAGGGCAGATGCGGCCGGTGAACTCGGGGAAGTTGTTGGTGCTGTGCAGCACCACGATCGCGTTCTTCCAGTCCTCGGGGCGGCCCTTGTAGACCAGGTCGTTGAAGTCGGGGATGACGTTGTTGACCGGGCAGCCGCTGTTGCAGAACGGCGTGCCGCAGTCCATGCAGCGGGCGCCCTGTTGCTTGGCCTGATCGACGTTCAGGCCGATGACGAATTCCTTGTAGTTCTTGACGCGAGCGGGCGCGGGCGCATAGCCCTCTTCCAGACGCTCGTACTCCATGAAGCCGGTGACCTTGCCCATGCTTCTTCTCCTCAGACCTTGGCGGTGACGACTTCAGGCGACTTGGCCTGAGCGATGGTTTGTGCGGCTTGCTTGGCAGCGTTGATCTCACCGAGCGCACGGCGGTATTCGTTCGGGAACACCTTGATGAACTTGGTGCGCGCCTCGGCCCAGTGGTCGAGGATGTCGCGCGCACGCTGGCTGCCGGTCCAGCGGTGGTGGTCCTCCAGCAGCTTGCGCAGGATGACTTCGTCCGTCTGGGCCTCGCGGTCCACGCCGTCGACACCCTTGGTACGGTGCCAGATGGCTTTGTCGACACCGGCTTCCTGCTCCTGCGCGGTCGCCAGCTTCTCCAGCGAAACCATGCTGGTGTTGCAGCGCTTGGCGAAGTGGCCATCCTCGTCGTAGACGTAGGCGATGCCACCGCTCATGCCGGCCGCGAAGTTGCGGCCGGTCTTTCCGAGCACAGCGACGGTGCCGCCGGTCATGTACTCGCAACCGTGGTCGCCCGTGCCTTCGACGACCGCCGTGGCGCCCGACAGGCGCACCGCGAAGCGCTCGCCCGCCACGCCGCGGAAGAAGGCCTCGCCGCGCGTCGCGCCGTAGAGCGCGGTGTTGCCGACAATGATGTTCTTCGTCGCATCGCCGCGGAAATCGATGCTGGGGCGCACGACGATGCGGCCGCCCGACATGCCCTTGCCGGTGTAGTCGTTGGCGTCACCGATCAGGTAGAAGGTGATGCCATGGGCCAGGAAGGCGCCGAAGCTCTGGCCGCCCGTGCCTTCCATCTGGATGAAGATGGTGTGGTCGGGCAGGCCCTCGGGCTTGCGGCGGATCAGTTCGCCAGACAACCGGGCACCCACCGAGCGGCGCACATTGCTGACCTCCTGCATAAACTGCACCTTCTCGCCCTTCTCGAAGGCGGGCAGGCACTTCTCGATGAGCTTGACGTCCAGCGCACGCTCCAGGCCATGGTCCTGCACATCGTTGTGGATGCGGGCCACGTCGGCCGGCACGACCGGGCGATGGAAGATGCGGCCGAACTCCAGGCCCTTGGCCTTCCAGTGCGAGATGGCCTTCTTGGTGTCCAGCCAGTCAGAGCGACCGATCAGTTCGTCGAACTTGCGCACGCCCAGCTGGGCCATGATCTGGCGCGCTTCCTCGGCAACGAAGAAGAAGAAGTTGACGACGTGCTCGGGGCGGCCGGTGAACTTCTTGCGCAGCACCGGGTCCTGCGTGGCCACGCCCACCGGGCAGGTGTTCAGGTGGCACTTGCGCATCATGATGCAGCCTTCGGCCACCAGCGGCGCGGTGGCGAAGCCGAACTCGTCGGCGCCCAATAGCGCGCCGATGACGACATCGCGGCCGGTCTTCATCTGGCCGTCGGCCTGCACGCGCACGCGGCCGCGCAAGCGGTTGACGACCAGCGTCTGCTGCGTTTCGGCCAGGCCCAGTTCCCACGGCGTGCCACAGTGTTTGATGGACGACCAGGGCGAGGCGCCCGTGCCGCCGTCATGGCCGGCGATGACGATGTGGTCGGCCTTGCACTTGGCCACGCCGGTCGCGATCGTGCCCACGCCGACCTCGGAGACCAGCTTCACCGAGATGTCAGCTTTGGGGTTGACGTTCTTCAGGTCGTGGATGAGCTGGGCCAGGTCCTCGATGGAATAGATGTCGTGGTGGGGCGGTGGGCTGATGAGGCCGACGCCGGGCACCGAGTGGCGCAGCATGCCGATGTACTCGGACACCTTGCCGCCAGGCAGTTGGCCGCCCTCGCCAGGCTTGGCGCCCTGGGCCATCTTGATCTGGATCTGGTCGGCGCTGACCAGATACTCGGTCGTCACGCCGAAACGGCCCGAGGCCACCTGCTTGATCTTGGAGCGCAGGCTGTCGTTTTCCTTCAGCTCGTAGTCGACGGCGATGACCTTGCCGTCGATCACATCGCTGATCTTGGTGCCATCGGTGATCTTGATGCCCTTGAGCTCATTGCGGTAGCGAGCCGGGTCTTCACCGCCCTCGCCCGTGTTGCTCTTGCCGCCGATGCGGTTCATCGCGACAGCCAGCGTGGCGTGCGCTTCGGTGGAGATGGAGCCCAGCGACATGGCGCCGGTGGCGAAGCGCTTGACGATCTCGGCGGCCGACTCGACCTCTTCCAGCGGCACGGCCTTGGCGGGGTCGAACTTGAACTCGAACAGGCCGCGCAGCGTCATGTGGCGCTTGCTCTGGTCGTTGATGAGCTGGGCGTATTCCTTGTAGGTCTCGAACTTGCCGCTGCGCGCGCTGTGCTGCAGCTTGGCGATGGCGTCCGGTGTCCACATGTGCTCTTCGCCGCGGGTGCGCCAGGCGTACTCGCCGCCGGCATCCAGCATGCTCTGCAGCAACGGGTCGTCGCCGAAGGCGCCGTCGTGCATGCGGATGGCTTCTTCAGCGACCTCGAAGACGCCGATGCCGCCGACCTGCGTGGGCGTGCCACGGAAGTACTTCTCGACGAAGTCCGCCTTCAGGCCGATGGCCTCGAAGATCTGCGCGCCGCAGTAGGACATGTAGGTCGAGATGCCCATCTTGGACATGATCTTGGACAGACCCTTGCCCACCGCCTTGATGTAGTTGTAGCGTGCCTGCTCGGCGGTCAGCTTGGCGGGCAGCTCGTCCTTCATCGCCTCGAGCGATTCGAGGGCGAGGTAGGGATGCACGGCTTCGGCGCCATAACCCGCCAACACGGCGAAGTGGTGAACCTCGCGTGCGGTGCCGGTCTCGACGACCAGGCCGGCCGTCGTGCGCAGGCCTTCACGCACCAGGTGGTGGTGCACGGCCGACAGAGCCAGCAGCGCCGGCGTGGCGATGCGGTCGGCGCTGAGGTGGCGGTCCGTGATGATGAGGATGTTGTGGCCGGACTTGATCGCGTCCACGGCCGAGGCACAAAGCGAAGCGAGTTGCGCCTCGACGCCGGCACGGCCCCACTCGCGCGGGTAGGTGATGTCGAGTTCGCTGGACTTGAACTTGCCGTTGGTGGGCGCCTCGATGCCGCGCAGACGCGCCATGTCATCGAAGTCCAGGATGGGCTGGCTGACTTCAAGGCGCATCGGCGGGTTGATGGCGTTGATGTCCAGCAGGTTCGGCTTGGGGCCGATGAAGCTGTTCAGCGACATCACGATGTTTTCGCGGATCGGGTCGATCGGCGGGTTCGTGACCTGGGCGAAGAGCTGCTTGAAGTAGTTGTAGAGCGGCTTGTTCTTGCCCGACAGCACCGCGAGCGGCGAGTCGTTGCCCATGGAGCCGATGCCCTCTTCGCCGTTGGCGGCCATCGGGGCGAGCAGGAACTTGATGTCCTCCTGCGTCGTGCCGAAGGCTTGCTGGCGGTTCAGCAACGAGGTGGCGAAGCCGGGGCGAGCGGCCTCGGGCACGGCGATGTCGTCCAGCTTGACGCGGACGTTCTCGATCCACTGGCGATAGGGGCGCGCGTTGGCGTACTGGTTCTTCAGTTCCTCGTCATCGACGATGCGGCCCTGCTCCAGGTCGATCAGGAACATCTTGCCCGGCTGCAGGCGCCACTTCCTGACGATCTTGCTCTCGGGGATGGGCAGCACGCCGGATTCGGAGGCCATGACGACCAGGTCGTCATCGGTGATGCAGTAGCGGGCCGGGCGCAGACCGTTGCGGTCGAGTGCAGCGCAGACCTGGCGGCCGTCGGTGAAGGCCATGGCGGCCGGGCCGTCCCACGGCTCCATCATGGCGGCGTGGTACTCGTAGAAGGCGCGGCGGCGCTCGTCCATGCCTTCGTGCTGCTCCCAGGCTTCCGGGATCATCATCATGGCCGCGTGGGCGAGCGGGTAGCCGGCCATCGTCAACAGCTCAAGCGCGTTGTCGAAGGTGGCCGTGTCGGACTGGTGCTCGAAGCTGATGGGGTAGAGCTTCTTCAGGTCGTCGCCCAGCACGGGGGACTTCATGACGCCTTCGCGGGCGCGCATCCAGTTGAAGTTGCCCTTGACCGTGTTGATCTCGCCGTTGTGGCAGACCATGCGGTAGGGGTGGGCCAGCGGCCACTCGGGGAAGGTGTTGGTGGAGAAGCGCTGGTGGACCAGGGCAATGGCCGAGACGACGCGCGGGTCGGCCAGGTCCTTGTAGTACTTGCCGACCTGGTCTGCCAGCAGTAGGCCCTTGTAGATGATGGTGCGGCAGCTCATGCTGGGCACGTAGTACTCACGGCTGTGCGTGAGCTTCAAGGCCTGGATGGCGCTGGAGGCGGTCTTGCGGATGACGTAGAGCTTTCGCTCCAGCGCATCGGGCACGATGATGTCCTGGCCACGGCCGATGAAGATCTGGCGGATCACCGGCTCCTTCTCGCGCACGGTGGGCGACATCGGCATGTCGCGGTCCACCGGCACGTCGCGCCAGCCGATCAACACCTGGCCCTCGGCCTTGATGGCACGGGCGAGTTCCTGTTCGCAGGCCAGGCGCGATGCGGCTTCCTTGGGCAGGAAGATCATGCCGACGCCGTACTCACCCGGAGGCGGCAGGTTGATGCCCTGCTTGGCCATCTCCTCGCGGTAGAACTCGTGCGGAACCTGGATCAGGATGCCGGCGCCATCGCCCATGAGCTTGTCCGCACCGACCGCACCGCGGTGGTCGAGGTTTTCGAGGATCTTCAGACCCTGCTGGACGATGTTGTGCGCCTTCTGTCCCTTGATGTGGGCCACGAAGCCCAGGCCGCAAGCATCTTTCTCATTGCCCGGCCGGTAGAGCCCGTGTTCGGCAAGGTCTTGGATTTCGGACTGAATCTGCGCGGCGTAGCTCATGCTGCCCTCCTGGAACACAACAGGGCGGAAGCTTAATGCAGTGCAGCAAATGCGGCAACCCGATTAAAATGGGGTCAGAGTCAATTAAATTCACGCTTAAGGATATGCGAACAATAAATGGGGCCATAGTTAGACATCGCTTTTCGCGCTGTTCTGTGCCGCTGATTGAGCTTTCGGCGGCCTGCCCCGTGGGCGTCGCGTGACAACTGCCGCGTGATCCACAGCCAGCGGCCGCAAAAAGGCTTCGCTGCCGACCGGGCGACCGCGCAGCACCGCCTCGGTGAATTGCGCTTGTTCTGATGCAGCGACGCCCTGCTCCAAGAACTCCCGATACGCGTGCTCGCGCTCGAAGGGCGTGTTTCCCAGCAGCCAGTACATCTCGTGCTCCGTGATGAGCACGTTGCGTACCAGGCCCAGGTGGTGAGCCGCACTGGACCAAGGCCATTGCGCCGCCTCCGCGCACAGCCGCGCACGCACGGGATTGAGCTCGATGTAGCGCATGCATGCCAGCAGATGCCGCTCACCCTGGATCAGCCCGGCCCGAAATCGCCCTTCCCACAGCGTGCCGCTGCGCTGATGCCGGGCGTTGAACCAGCCCACGTAGCGGCGGCCGAGGGACTGCATCATGCGGCTGAGCGCGTCCGCCGTCGGCGGACTCAGCAGCAGATGCAGGTGGTTGTCCATCAGCACATAGGCATGGATGGCCACGCCGTATTGGGCTGAAGCCTCCGCTAGCGTGCTGAGCAGGTGCTCTCGGTCCGGGTCACTGAAGAAGATCGCCTGGCGGTTATTGCCGCGCAGGATGACGTGGTGCGGCTGATCCGGCAGGATGAGTCGGGGAAGACGAGCCATGCATGTCCTTGTTGCCTCAAGCTGGAGCAGTCGCCAGCATAAAGGACTCCGACCCCATTTTAGAAGAGGCTCTTGCCGGTCATCCTTTGGTGCTCACGGATGGCAAAGCGGTCGGTCATGCCGGCGATGTAGTCGGCGCAGGCGCGCTCGCGGTCGGAGCGTTCGGCAAAGTCCGGAGGCATCTGGGTCGCGTCGCCCGCGTAAAGGGCAAACAGATCGCGCAGGACCTCTTCGGCTCGCGCCCGTGTGGACTGGACCTGGGGGTGGCGGTACAGGTTGGTAAACAAAAAGCGCTTCAGTGCCGTGCTTTTGGCGCGCATGTCGGGGCTGAAGCGCAGCAGCGGCTTGTCGCCGCGGCGCACGGCATCAGCATCGGCGGGCGCGGCCTCGGCCAGGGCCGCACGGGTCGCGTCGATGATGTCGTACACCTGGGCCGACAGCATGCGGCGGATGGTTTCGAACAGCAGGCGTTTGCCGGTCAGATGCGGGTGCGCCTCCAACGCCGCGCGCCAGTGCTCGCGCACCAACGCCACCTCCAGCAACTGCTCCAGCTCGATGAGGCCCGAGCGCACGCCATCGTCGACGTCGTGCGCGTTGTAGGCCACCTCGTCGGCGACATTGCAGAGTTGCGCCTCCAGGCTCGGCTGGCCGCCGTTGAGGAAGCGCGTTGCGATGCCCCCCGGCTCCGCCGCCTCGATGGCTTCAGCGTTGCGGTGCGAGCAATGCTTGAGGATGCCCTCGCGGGTCTCGAAGCAGAGGTTGAGGCCGTCGAAATCCGGGTAGCGCTGCTCCAGCGTGTCGACAACGCGCAGGGACTGCAGGTTGTGCTCGAAGCCACCGTGCTGGCGCATGCACTCGTCGAGCACGTCCTGCCCGGCGTGACCGAAGGGCGTGTGGCCCAGGTCGTGAGCCAGCGCCACTGCTTCGACCAGGTCTTCGTCCAGACCCAGGCTGCGCGCAATGGAGCGGCCGAGCTGGGCCACTTCAAGAGAATGCGTCAGCCGCGTGCGGAACAGGTCACCCTCGTGGTTCAGAAAGACCTGGGTCTTGTAGACGAGGCGGCGGAAGGCCGTGCTGTGGATGATGCGGTCGCGGTCGCGCTGGAACTCGCTGCGCGTCGGCGCGGCCGGCTCATCGCGGCGGCGGCCACGGCTGCGCGCCGGGTCGGCGGCATAGGCCCGCAGAGACTGACCCATCAGGCCGCTCCGTGCGCCACCAGCGTTTCAGCAATGAGCGCGTCAGGCACGCCGTGCAGGCCGGCCCGGCCCAGCGACTCGATGAGCACGAAGCGGATCGCCCCGGCCTCCGCCTTCTTGTCGACGCGCATCAGCTGTAGGTAGCGCTCGGCGCCCAACTTGGGCGGCTGCACCGGCAGGCCGGCGCGCTCGATCAGCGTTCGCAGCCGATCGACGAACGCGCGGGGGACCAACCCCATGCGCTGCGACAGGTCAGCTGCCAGCACCATGCCGCAGGCGACGGCCTCGCCATGCAACCAGGCGCCATAGCCTAGACCCGACTCGATCGCATGGCCGATGGTGTGGCCGAAGTTCAGGATGGCACGCAGGCCCTGCTCCTTCTCGTCCTGCCCCACGACATCCGCCTTGATCGCGCAACTGCGTCGCACCGCGTAACCGAGCACGGCCTTGTCGCGCGCCAGCAGCGCATCGAGGTTGTCCTCGATCCAGCATAGGAAACTGGCGTCGGCGATCGGGCCGTACTTGATGACCTCGGCCAAGCCGGCACGCAATTCGCGGTCGGGCAGGGTGTCCAGCGTGTCGAGGTCCGCGATGACGCGCTCGGGTTGATAGAAGGCGCCCAACATGTTCTTGCCGAGCGGATGGTTGATGGCCGTCTTGCCGCCCACCGAAGAATCGACCTGGGCCAGCAGCGTGGTGGGCACCTGCACGAAGGGCACGCCACGCATGTAGATGGCGGCCGCAAAGCCGGTCATGTCGCCGATGACGCCGCCGCCGAGCGCGAACAGCACGGTCTTGCGGTCCAGCGCCTGGCTCAGCAGGTGGTCGCAGATGCGGTTGAGGCTGTCCCAGTTCTTGTGCTGCTCGCCGTCGGGGAGCACGACGACGTCGACGCGGGCATAGACACCCAGCAGGCGGTCACGCAGGCGATCGGCATACAGGGGTGCCACGGTCTCGTTGCTGACGATGACGGCGACAGCCGCCTTGGGCAAGCCCTGCCAGCTGGCAGCCTCGTTCAGCAGGCCGGTGCCGATGCGAATCTCGTAGTTGCGGTCGCCGGGGAGTTGGATGTGGACGGTATCGGGAGCAGGCATCGGCCCAGTGTAAGAGCCGCCTTCCCCTTGCCTTCACTAGCAGGGCGCTACTGGGGCTCGGCGCCGACGGTGGCGGCCACGCGAGTCGGGTCGAGCAACCCAGCCAACTCCAGTTGCATCAATGCCATGTTGACGAGGGCGTGCACCGATGGCCGCGCGCTCTCGAGCACGTAGTGCGCGCAGCGGTGATAGAGCGGGTCACGCTGATGGTGCAGTTCGCGGAGCTTGGCTAACGGGTCCTTCACCTGCAGCAGCGGCCGGATCGTGTCATGGCGAAGGCGTCGAAACAGGTCCTCGGGCGTCGAGCGCAGATAGAGCACCGTCGAGCCATCGTGCAGCAGCTCTCTGTTGCGCTCACGCAGCACCGCACCGCCGCCCGTGGCCAGCACGAAGTCGCCGGGCCGGGCGACCAAGTCGGCGATCGCTTCCGTCTCAAGGTCCCGAAAAGCATCCTCGCCGTGACGCTCGAAAAACTGCTTGATGCTGCCGCCGATACGCAACTCGATTTCATGATCCGAATCGACAAAAGGCACGCCGATTTGGCGTGCCAGTTGTTTACCGACGGTGGATTTGCCACCGCCGGGCATGCCGACGAGCGTGATCAGCAGATCATTTCGCCTCTGTGCACTTGTCCGAGATGCCATAAGGACTGATCTTGAATGACGGATCTCCTTCCGCTGCGATGGCGTCCGCCGCCACGGGGAGCCACACGTAGGTGTAAAGATAGTCAGTCACAGCCGTCGCGCTACCCAGCTCGTTCGCTGACTTCGAAGGCAAAGACACCGGGACCCCCAGCGGGTAGTAAGCAGGCGGGCTGAGCACTCCAGCGGCAGTCACGGTGATTTTGTAGCTCACCCAACTGGCCAGACTTTTCGGGTATTCCACCTGCAGCACAGCGATACCGTTGGCATCAGTCTTTGTCGCGCCGAGCAAGGTGATAGCAACGTCAGACTTGCGCGAGTCCAGTTGCTTGTTGCCGTTGATGTCTTCGCCCGTGTCAATAACCCCGTTGCGGTTCAAGTCCTCGTTGGGGCAGGTCGCGGCCAGCAATCCGACGGTGCCGAAGTCTGACTTTCGTTCCCACTTCTTCGAGACGGTGTTGTAGACCCAATAGCCTTTGCCATAACCGCCGAGGTCCAGCGAAGGCGTGATCTGCACGTCGGACTTGGGGTTGCCAGCGGAGTCGACCACCAGAATGACGTATTTCTTAACGTAAGTCAGCCCTGAAGCACCGTCCGTTAACGTGTTGTCCGTACCAATCGAGATCGATACCGGGTTTGAGACGATTGTCAGCGTCGTGGTCAACAGTTCACCACCTGCGGCGGTGCAATTGGCCGGGGTATCGGTCGGCGCGAAGTCGGTCCTCTTCCAGCATGCCTGCACAGTGACGCCGTTCGTGGGACTGCTGACGGCGCCAGGAGAATAGGTGGTGGAGGCGGTGCCCGACGCATCTGACAACACCGTGTTCCGCCCTGAACCGATCGTGCCGGTCTGGTTGTCACCAGTCACTCCAAACAACACGCGAACATTGGGAACGGGAACATTGTTAGCGTCCCTGAAGAAGGCGTTGACTGTCACCTGATTGCCAGTGGTGCCGGTGTTGACCGCCACGACGTCTGCCGACAGGTTGAGCGTCTTTGCGACGGGCACCGCCGCAACGGGCACCGTCGTGCTCCCGCCGCCAGGGATTGCCACCACCACGATGGACTCGACGCCGCCCGCCAATGCGGTGATCGTCAGGTTGGTTCCCGGCGCATTCGGTGCCGTGTAGGGGAACGTGTAGGAACCATTCAGATTAGTCTTGGCAGTCGCGCTGACGACGCCGCTACCGGAAACGCTAATGGGCACGCCAGCCATCGCAATACTGTTCACATCCGTCAGCGTGTATTGCACAGTGCCAGCTGCACCCGCTGCCACCACTGCCGGCACCGGGCTTGCTTGAGAGAATTGGGCGCCGGTGACCTGAAAGGCAACGGTGCGGGTCAATGTTCCGCTGGTGGCAACCACTGTGACCGGCCTGTTGGAGCGGTCCGCACCGATGTTGACCGTGCCGGTCACTTGGCCGTTGGCATTCGTCTGATTCGAAGGCGCCGGCGCAAGGAATGCACTCGCATCCAATACAGACAATTGCACAGGGATGCCTGCCAAGGCATTCCGATTGGCGTCCACTGCGGTCGCCGTTGCAATGACCGTCTTGCTGCCCGAATTGTCAATATTGGTTGCACTCAGGCTCAACGTCAGATCATTAGCCTGCGGGTTTGTTGTCGACGAACTCTGCACGACACTGAAAGACACGGTACGAGAGATCGCGCCTGAAGTGACGGTGACCGTAACCGGCCGCACCGTTGAATCGTCCCCTTGCGTGATGGTGGCAGAAAGCACGCCAGTCTTGGCATCAGTAGCCGTGCCAGCGGGCGTCACCACCGCTTTCGCATCAACTGTGAAACTGACCGGAACGCTGCCGACTACAACCCGATTGGCGTCGATTGAGGTGACCGTGGCAGTCACCGAATCGGCGCCGGAATTCGTCATCGTGGTCTTGCTCAACACGACCACCAAGTCCGCCGCCACCGCAGAGGCTGCGCCCGAAGGGCCGGATGCTCCGCTGCCAGGGCCGATGACCGGTTCCCCCGCACTGCCGCCACCACCACCACATGCTGCCAAGGCGACCACCAACAGTGCGCCTAACAGTGCACGCTTCGAGCCTCGGCTCCAGACATCAAGCTTAATCATCTTTGCTCGCTCCCGTGCGCTGCCAAAAGTGCGGCGCGCACATCGTCAGTTCATTCAGGGGTTTCGTTAACGCACCGCGGCCCGCTCACTGACGACCTTGGGCGTCAGGAAGATCAAGAGCTCGGTCTTGGAGGTCGTGCGCGTCTTGTTCTTGAACAGGTTGCCCAGGAAGGGCACGTCGCCCAGGAAAGGCACCTTGTTGATGGTCTCGCCTTCGTCCTGCGTATAGATGCCACCGATGACGACCGTGCCGCCGTTCTCCACCAGCACCTGCGTTTGCGCGTGCTTGGTGTTGATGGCATAGCCCTGGGGCGTCAGCGTGCCGCGGCTGTCCTTGTTGACGTCCACGTTCAAGATGACGCTGCCTTCGGGCGTGATCTGCGGTGTGACCTCGAGCTTGAGGTTGGCCTTGCGGAAGGCGATGGACGTGGCACCACTGGCCGTGGCCACCTGGTAGGGCAGCTCTTCACCCTGCTCGATGATGGCCTTGACCTGATCGGCCGTGATGATGCGCGGGCTGGACACGACCTTGCCCTTGCCGTCCGACTCCAGGGCCGACAGCTCCAGGTTCAGGAAGCGGTTGGCTGTGGCGCTGAACAGGGACACGGCGACCGTCTGTGCCACCGCGCCGGCAAAGCTGTCCGACGACGTGTTCGCCGGCAGGTTGACGAAGTTGGTGTTGTTGTAGCTGGCCGCTGCGCCCTGGTTGGTCTGCGAACCGACCGCGTTGTAGTTGCCGCCGACAGTGACGTAGTTGCTGCCGCCCACGTTGTAGCCTGGAATACCGCCCTGCTGACCGCGCAGGTCGCTGCCACCGAGTTTGACGCCCAGCGACCGGCCGAAGCGATCGTTGGCTTCGACGATGCGCGCCTCGATCAGCACCTGGCGCACCGGGATGTCGATCTTGGCGATCATGGCCTGGATTTCTTCGAGCTTGCTCGGGATGTCCGACACAAAGAGCTGGTTGGTCCGCGACTCGGAGATGACGCTGCCGCGCGGCGACAGGATCTTCGTGCCGGAACCCGAACCACCGCTACCACCGCCGCTGCCGCCACCGGAATTGGAGCCGATGCTCTGCCCGGTCAGCCCCTTGGCGATCTCTTCGGCCTTCACGTAGTTGAGCTGGAACGACTGGGTGCGAACCGGCTCAAGCTGGGCGATCGCGGCCTTGGATTCGAGGTCGAGCTTTTCCTTCGCGGCCAGTTCGTCCTTGGGCGCAATCCACAGCACGTTGCCCGACTTCCTCAGGCCCAGGCCCTTCGCCTGCATGATGATGTCCAGCGCCTGGTCCCAGGGCACGTCCTTCAGCCGCAGCGTGACGTTGCCGGTGACGGTGTCGCTGGTGACGACGTTGAAGTTGGTGAAGTCCGCAATGACTTGCAACAGCGCCCGAACTTCGATGTTCTGGAAGTTCAGCGACAACTTGTCACCCGCGAAGCCTGGCCCCTGCGTCAGCTTGTTGGGGTCGATCTTCTGTTGCCTGACTTCGAGCACGAACTGGTTGTCGCTCTGGTAGGCGCTGTGCTCCCAGTTGCCCTTGGGCTCGACGATCATGCGCACGCGGTCACCCGACTGCGTCGTCGTGATCGTCTGCACCGGCGTGCCGAAGTCGGTCACATCGATCTTGCGGCGCAGGTTTTCCGGCAGGCTGGAGCGTAGGAACTCGACGACGAGGCCCTGGCCCTGCTGCTGGATGTCGACACCCACCTGATTGCTCGGCAGGTTGACGACGACGCGGCCAGCACCATCGGCGCCGCGACGGAAGTCGATGTCGTGCAAGGGCTGGGGCGCGTTGTTCAAGCTCTGCGCAAAGTGCACCGGCTCGCCGGGCGCCTGCGCTGCGGACGCCGTGGCATTCAGCACCAGCACGAGGGCGCTGCCCTCCAGCTTGGCACTGTAGGTCGACGCCTGACGCAGGTTCAGCACGACGCGCGAGCGGTCCCCCGCCTGGGCCACGTTGGCCGAGCGCAGATTGCCCTGGTTGATGTCGACGACGTTACGGCCGATGGCGTTGACAACGCCGGGCAAGTCGATCGCAATGCGTGGCGGCGTCTGCACCGTGAATCCGGTCGGCACGGCCGACAGCGGTTCGCTCAGTTCAATGCGCACGACATCAACACCGGCCTGCTGGCTGGTGTTGATGGCACGGATCTGCGTCTGTGCCCACGCGGCGGGGGCGCTCAACAGCGCGACGGCAACCCCCAGCATCCAGCTACGGCCCATAGCCTTTTTCTCCTGCAATGTCTTCATCGTCCCTTCTCCTGTAGCTGGAGGGTACTGGTGCGTTCAATCCACTCGCCCGCAGCGTCCTGGACGACTTCTCGCAACGTGATTTCGGTCTCGCTAATCTTGGTAACGCGACCGAAGTTCTGACCGAGGTAATCCCCGGACTTGACTTGGTAAAGCAGGTTGTCGACGTGCAGCAGCGCGTAGCGCCGGTTGTCACGCGTCAGGCTGCCCACCATCGCCATGCTGTCCAGCGGGTAGGCTTCCAGCGGCTCCTTGCGCCGATTGATCTCGGCGGTCAGCAGCGAATTGGGCTGGGCAGCTTCCTGCTTGATGGCGACGCTGAGCTTCTGCGTGCTGAAGGGCTCGACACCGGCGCTCGATTCATAGGGCTGCGGCAGGAACTTCTTGGGCGGCAGCAGCGGCGTGACCGAAGGCTTGGCCTCCTTGCGCTGCTGATCCATCCACTGGCGCAGTTCGTCCATGTCGCCGCCGCAGCCGGCCAGGGCCGCTAGCGCGGCCACGCAAATCAGCTGGCGCCTCATTTCTTGCCCCCTGCGGCCTTGGCCGCAGCCTTGCGCTGTTCAGCCACTTCCGTCGGGTCCAGGTAGCGGTAGGTGCGCGCGGTCGCTTCCATGCTGAGCGGGCTGTTCGGAGCCGCCGGTGCGACGACGACGAGGTTGTGCAGCGTGACGATGCGTGACAGGTTGGACACGTCGGCCGCGAAGGCGCCGATGTCGTGATAGCGACCCGACACGCGCAGCGCGATCGGCAGCTCGGCGTAGTAATCCTTGACGAGGATCTGCCCCGGCCGGAACAGCTCGAACTGCAGGCCGCGGCCGACGCCGGCGCTGCTGATGTCGGACAGCAGGGAGTCGATCTCCGCCTTGCCGGGCAACTGCTTTTCGAGCTGGGTCACGTACTCCTCGACCTGGCTCTTCTGCTTGCGCAGCTCTGGCAGGTTGACGGCCTGACCGAGCTTGTTGCGGAAGTCCTCGCGCAGCTGCGGCTCGCGGTTGTGCTCGGCTTCCAGGCGGTCCTGTTCGTCCTGTAGCAGGACGACATAGCCGGCGCCAACGACGACCAGCATCACGACGAGCGCGCTGGCGAGCTTGGGCGCCCAGGGCCATTGCCCGGGCTCCTTGAAATTCAGATCCTTGAACTGGCTTGCGAAGTCTGCAAACCAGGCGTTCACATCGAACTTGGGAATGGACTTGGAAGTGGCCATGTCGATCAGCCCTTCTTGGGTGCGGAAGCGGCCGATGCAGGGTCACGCGGCGGCGCCTTGATCGAGACCTTCATGGAGAAGTCCAGCAGCCGGCGTTGGTCGCGCGTGTTGGCCGTCACATTCGCCAGCTTCACCTCGATGAGGTCCGGCTTTTCCAGCCATTCCGAGCCGCGCGACACGTTGCGCAGGAACTCGGAGACCCGTTCATTGGTCTGGGCGATACCGCTGACCGTGACGACCTTGTCGGCCTGGCGGATGGCGGTGAGGTAGATCCCTTCAGGCGCCAGCCGTGCCAGGTCGTTGAGCAACTGCACGGGCGTGTTGCGGTCGGTCTGCAGGTCTTCCACCGCGCGCTGGCGCGACTTCAGCGACTCGATCTCCGCCTTGAGGTTGGCGATGTCCTTGATCTGCGCTTCCAGGCGCGTGATCTCGCTCTGGATGTACTGGTTGTGCGACTGCTGCTCCTGCGTCAGGAACTGCAGCAGCAGATAGACGGCCACGACGATGCCCGCGCCGACAACGGCAGCCAGGCCCATCCCCGCGAAGAACGCGGCCTTGCGCCGCTTGCGCCTTTCCTCACGGTAAGGCAGCAGGTTGATCAGGATCACTGGAAGAACCTCCGCATCGCGAGGCCGCAGGCGGTGAGATAGGACGGCGCCTCACGCTGCAGCTTGGATTCGCGCACCGTTGAGGCCAGGCCCATGTTGTCGAATGGATTCACCACCATGCAGGCGAAGCCGGTCAGGTCGGTCACGCGCTCCTTGAGCCCGGGCAGTGTCGCCGTGCCACCGGCGAGCATCACGTAATGGACCTTGTGGTGCGGCGTGCTGGTAAAGAAGTACTGCAGCGCCCGGCCGATTTCCTGCGACAGGCTGTCGACGAAGGGGGTCAACACGCCGGTCTCGTAGTCCTCAGGAAGATCGCTGGACAACTTCTTCTGCTCGGCCTCTTCGAAGGAGAAGCCGTACTGGCGCGAGATGAGTTGCGTCAGTTGAGCGCCACCGAAGGACTGGTCGCGGTCGTAGAGCAGTTCGTCGTCGCGCAGTACCTTCAGGCTGGTGGTGTCGGCGCCGATTTCGAAGAGGGCGACAAGTGCGTCACGGCCGGCGTTTGGCAACGCAGCGATGAGGCGACCCATGGCCATGCGCGACGCATGCGATTCGATGTCCAGTACGACGGGCCGCAAGCCGGCGGCTTCGGCCAAACCTTGCCTGTCCTGGACCCGATCCTTGCGGGACGCGGCGATCAGCACCTCGACGTCACCGACCGACGTCGGGCTGGGGCCCATGACGCAGAAATCCAGGCTGACCTCGTCGAGCGAGAACGGAATGTATTGATTGGCTTCGGCTTCGACCTGCAGCTCGAGCTCTTCCTCGCGCAGGCCGGCCGGCAGCATGATCTTCTTGGTGATGACGGCGGACTGGGGCATGGCCAGGGCGGCATCGCGGGTCTTGCTGCCGCTGCGGGCAACGACACGGCGCACGGCATCAGCCACTTCGTCAAATTTCTCGATCTGGCCGTCCGCGATCCAGCCTTTTTCGAAGGGCTCGCTCGCAAAACGCTCCAGCACAAATTCGCCACCCTTGGTCTGGCTCAACTCCACCAGCTTGACGCTGGAGGAGCTGATATCCAGACCGATCATGGGAGGGTGCGTGCGCCCCAAAAGTGCATCAATTATTCCCATGCCCTTTGTCCCCGATATGCCAGTTACGTATCGACTATTAATAAGTTACTTCAATGCTAGCAGCAAAGCCTTTGACTCCGAACGGAAATCCGGCTCGCGCTGGTAACGCCACGTTGCTAAACATACACGATTCAACAAGATTGCAAGCTCCTGAAAAACACAGGGAAAGCGGTCGTTTGACACGTTGTTTGTGGACACGGTCGGTATACGCGAGCGCCCAGATGCTGCTTCCTATAATCGCCCGACTCATCCCCACACGCCTGCGGGCGCGCTTTGCCGGCACATGAAAGACAAGTCTCGCTCCGCTGCGCCCAGCGCCCCTGCTGCGGCCTCCGCAACTGCCGGCTCCCCGCCCACCTCCCGCGCGACCGCCTCGCTCGGCGCCCGCCTGGGTCATCTGGCCCTGTGGGGCCTGGGCCTGCTGGCGGGCGGCGCTGCTGCGGTGGCTTTGCTGCTGGGGCTGGGCCTCGCGCTGGCCTACCCCAACCTGCCTGACATCGGCGGCTTGACGGACTACCGCCCCAAGCTGCCGATGCGCGTGCTGTCCAGCGACGGGGTGCTGTTGGGCGAGTTCGGCGAGGAGCGGCGCAGCTATCTGCCGATCCAGCAGATCCCCAAGCTGATGCAGGAGGCCGTACTGGCCATCGAGGACGCGCGCTTCTACCAGCACGGCGGTGTGGACTACCTCGGCGTCATCCGCGCCGGCCTGGCCAACGTCGGCGAGTCGCGCAGCCAGGGCGCGTCGACGATCACGATGCAACTGGCCCGCAACTTCTATCTGTCGACCGAGAAGACCTTCACCCGCAAGATCTACGAGATCCTGCTGGCGCTCAAGATTGAAGCGGCCCTGCCCAAGGAAAAGATCCTCGAGATCTACATGAACCAGATCTTCCTGGGCCACCGCGCGCACGGCTTCGCTGCGGCCAGCGAGGTGTACTTCGGCAAGACCCTGGACAAGCTGAGCATTGCCGAGGCCGCCATGCTGGCCGGCCTACCCAAGGCGCCGTCGGCCTACAACCCCATCAACAACCCCAAGCGCGCCACCATCCGCCAGCAATACATCATCGAACGGATGTACGAGACGGGCTACATCACCGAAGAGCAGCGCGATGAAGCCAAGGCCGAGAAGCTGCTCATCCGGCCAGTACAGGAGTCGGCCACGCACGCGGAGTTCGTCGCCGAGGCGGCGCGCCAGTTGATCTTCAGCCAGTACGGCGACGAGGCCTATTCGCGTGGCCTGAACGTCTACCTGACGCTGAACAGCGACGAGCAGAACACCGCCTACCGCGCGCTGCGCCGAGGTATCCTCGACTACGAGAAGCGCCAGGTCTACCGCGGCCCCGAGGCCTATGCCGACCTGCCGGGCGACGCCAAGGCGCTGGATTCGCGCATCGCCGAGGCTTTGTCCGACCACCCCGCCAACGACGAATTGCTGGCAGCCGTCGTGCTGGAGGCCGATCCGAAGAAGGTCACGGCCGTGCTGCAGAGTGGTGACGCCATCACCATCGTCGGCGAGGGCCTGAGGCCCGCCACGTCCGGCCTGTCCGACAAGGGCAACCCCAAGACGCGCATTCGCCGCGGCGCGGTCATCCGCGTCGTCAAGGGCGCGAAGCAGAAGGACGGGGGCGAATGGACCATCACACAGTTGCCCGAGGTGGAGGGCGCCTTCATCTCGCTGGACCCGCACAACGGCCAGGTGCGCGCCCTGGTAGGCGGCTTCGACTACGCCAAGAACAAGTTCAACCACGTCATTCAGGCCTGGCGCCAGCCGGGCTCCAGCTTCAAGCCCTTCATCTACTCGGCCGCGCTGGAAAAGGGCTTCACGCCCGCCACGATCGTCAACGACGCGCCGTTGTTCTTCGACGCCGGCACGACCGGCAGCCAGCCCTGGGAGCCCAAAAACTACGACGGCAAGTTCGAAGGCCCGATGCCGCTGCACACGGCCCTGGCCAAATCCAAGAACATGGTCTCCATCCGCGTGCTGAACTCCATCGGCGTGCGCTACGCGCAGGAATGGATCACGCGCTTCGGCTTCGAGGCCGAGAAGCACCCGGCCTATCTGACGATGGCGCTCGGCGCCGGTTCCGTCACGCCGATGCAGATGGCCCAGGGTTATTCGGTGTTCGCCAATGGCGGCTTTCGCGTCAACCCGCAGCTCATCAGCCGCATCACTGACAACAAGGGTCGGCTGCTCTACGAGGCGCTGCCCGTCACGCTGACGGACAACGCTCGCGCCATCGAGCCGCGCAACGCCTTCCTGATGAGCAGCCTGCTGCAGGAGGTCGCGCGCAGCGGCACGGCAGCGCGCGCACAAGCCACGCTCAAGCGCCCCGACATCTACGGCAAGACCGGTACGACCAACGACTCGATGGACGCCTGGTTCGCCGGCTACCAGAAGGATGTCGTCGCCATCGTCTGGATCGGCTACGACCAGCCGCGCAAGCTCGGCGACCGCGAAACGGGCGGGGGCCTGAGCCTGCCGGTCTGGATCGAGTACATGCAGTTCGCGCTGCGTGGCAAGCCGGTCGACGAAGTGACGCCGCCCGAAGGCGTCGTCAACGTGAACGGCGAGTGGTTCTACGAGGAGTACACGGCCGGCAGCGGCGTGCGCGAACTCGCCAATGAGCCGAATGCACCACCGGCCGCAACCGACGACGAGAAGAAGTCGATCCTCGACCTCTTCAAACGATGATGAGGATCAAGCGCTGAACGTCAGCGCTTGGCCGGCCTGCTCGCTCGCGCAGCGCGACAGCCGCGCGAGGAACTCCTGGCCCTCGCGGTCCACCCACTGAGCGCCGTCCCACTTGTAGTGAAAGCCCCCCGAGCGCGCAGCCAGCCAGAGCTCCTGCAGCGGCGGCTGGGTGTTCAGCACGATCTTGCTGCCGCCCGGCATGCTGAGTTCCAGCAAGCCGCCCGTTCTGTGGGTGTCGATGTCAACCACGTCTTCGTCCAGCCAGGCGTCGATCTGCGCCTCGATATGGGCAAGCAGCGCGTGGGCCTTGGTGAGGTAATCGGCGTCGGACAGGGACATAAACTGGGCGGATGAACAAGACAGCCGTCAGTGTAGGTGGGCGCTTTGCAGCGCTGCTGATCACCCTTACCGCCCTTGCGGGTTGTGGACAAAAGGGGCCGTTGACGCTGCCCAAATCAGCCGCCTCGGCCTCGTCGCCGTCCTCGGCACCGGCGCGCTAAGCCCTGCGCTCTTCCACCGCGTGGCAGGCCACGCGCACACCGCTGATCTCCAACAACGCCGGCCGCTCTGCCATGCAGCGCGCGTTCGCCAGCGGGCAGCGCGGATGGAAGCTGCAGCCGCTGGGCGGGTTGAGTGGGTTGGGCACCTCGCCCTGCACCGGCGTGCGCGCGCGTCCGGTCATGTGAATGTCGGGAATGGCATCCAGCAACATGCGCGTGTACGGATGCTTCGGCTGCGCGAACAGCTCGGCCTTGCCCGCCACCTCGACAAGCCGGCCGAGGTACATGACGCCGACCTGGTCCGCCACATGGCGCACGACGGCCAAGTTGTGCGAGATGAAGAGATAGGTCAGGCCCTTCTCGCGCTGCAGGTCCTTCATGATGTTGAGGACCTGGGCCTGCACAGACACATCCAGCGCCGAGGTCGGTTCGTCGCAGACGAGGAACTCCGGATTCGTCGCCAGCGCCCGCGCAATCGAGATCCGCTGGCGCTGGCCGCCGGAGAACTGGTGCGGGAACTTCTCGGCGTCGGCCGGGTTCAGGCCGACCGAGCTCAGCAGCTCGCCGACACGTCGGCGGGCCTCGGCATCGCCCTTCACGAGGCCATGCTCTCGCAGCGGCTCGGCGACGATGTACAGCACCTTCCAGCGCGGGTTCAGTGACGCATACGGGTCCTGGAAGATCATCTGCATGCGTCGCCGCAGGGGGCCCGCGCCGGCGCCGGCCAGCGTCTTGACGATGTCTTCGCCGTCAAAGCTCACCGAGCCGCGTGTCGCACCGTAAAGGCCGACCAGCAGCCGCGCGACCGTGCTCTTGCCGCAGCCGCTTTCACCGACCAGCGCGAGTGTCTTGCCGCGCTCGATGGCGAAGGAGACGCCGTCGACCGCATGCACGAAGGCCTTGGGCTTGCGCTCAACGACGCGGTTCAGCCACGGCGGCGACACGTCAAAGATCTTGGCGAGGTCGTGTACCTCGACGAGTGGCTGGCTCATCGCGCCACCTCCACGGTCACGGGGCGCCAGCAGGCGGCGCTCGTCGCGCCGACCGAGGCCAGATCGGGCCGCTCGGCGCGGCAGCGTTCGACGACGCGGCTGCAGCGCGGGTTGAAGGCGCAGCCCGGCGGGATAGCCGTTAGCCGAGGCATGGAGCCATCGATCTGCAGCAGGCGCTCGCGGTCCTCGTCCATGGCGGGGATGGAGCCCATCAGGCCGACGGTGTAGGGGTGGGCCGGGCGGTGGATGACGTCGGCGACAGGCCCGATCTCGGCGATGCGGCCCGCGTACATGACGGCGACACGGTCGCAGGTTTCCGCGATGACGCCCATGTCGTGCGTGACCAGCATGACGGCCGCGCCCTGGTCTTTGCAGACCTTTTTGAGCAGCGCAATGATCTGCGCCTGGATGGACACGTCGAGCGCCGTCGTCGGCTCGTCGGCAACGATGAGCTTGGGCTCGGCCGCCAGCGCCAACGCGATGACGACGCGCTGGCGCATGCCGCCGGAGAACTGGTGCGGGAAGTGGTCGATGCGCGCCTCGGGCGCCGGGATGCCGGTGGAGGCGAGCAGTTCGACCGCGCGCTTGCGGGCCTGCGACGCCGTCAGGTCGAGGTGGGTCGTGATGGTCTCGACGAGTTGGTGGCCGACCGTGTAGAGCGGGTTCAGTGAGGTCAGCGGGTCCTGGAAGACGGCCCCGATCTCGCGGCCACGCACGCGGCGCATCTGCTCGTAGGGCAGGTTGTCGATGCGCCGGCCCGCCAATCTGATCTCACCGGCAGCGATGCGGCCCGGCGGGTCCAGCAGGCCGATGATGGCCGCGCCGGTCAGCGACTTGCCGGCGCCGGATTCGCCGACGACGCCGAGGATCTCGCCGGGCGCAATCGAGAAGGAGATGTCGTCCAGCGCCAGCAGCGTGCCGTGGCGGGTCGGGAACTCCACGCGCAGGTGGCTGACTTCAAGCAAGGGAGCGGTCATCGCCATCAACGCAGCCTCGGGTTGAGCGCGTCGCGCAGCCAGTCGCCCAGCAGGTTCACGCTGAGCGTGATCAGCACGAGCGTCAGGCTGGGCCAGGCGGTGATCCACCATTCGCCCGAGAACAGATAGTCATTGCCGTTGCGGATCAGCGTGCCCAGCGACGGGCTGGTGACCGGCACGCCGACACCGAGGAAGGACAGCGTCGCCTCCGTGATGATGGCCGAGGCGATCTGGATGGTGGCGAGCACCAGCACCGGCCCGAGCACATTGGGCAGCACGTGGCGGCGCATGATGCGGAAAGACCCGACACCGATGACGCGGGCCGCCTGCACGTACTCCTTGTTGCGCTCCACCAGCGTCGAGCCGCGCACGGTGCGCGCGTACTGCACCCAGCCCGTCAGCGAGATGGCCAGCACGAGCACGACGAAGGCCAGCGCGTCGGGCGCATTGGGGAACAGGCTGCGACCCACGCCGCTGATCATCAGCGCGACCAGGATGGACGGGAAGGACAGCATCACGTCGCAGATGCGCATGACGAAGGCGTCGGTCCGCCCGCCTAGAAAGCCTGCCAGCAACCCCAGGCTGACGCCGATGACGATGGACAGCAGCACCGAGGCGATGCCGACGAGCAGCGAAATGCGTGCGCCGTACATCAGCGCCGACAGGATGTCGCGGCCCTGGCCATCCGTGCCGAGCAGGTACTTCGTCTCGCCGCCGCTGATCCAGGCGGGGGCCTTCAGCGAGTCCATCAGCTCCAGCGTCGCCAGGTCGAACGGGTTGTGCGGCGCGACAACCTCGGCAAACAGCGCGCAGATGAAGCAGATCAGCGTGATGGCGGCCGCCAGCATCGCCACGGGTGACGAGCGGAAAGAGTGCCAGACGTCGCCGTCGAAAAAGCCGCGTAGCGCGGAGGCCGACGGCGTGGCATTGGGATTGGCGTCGACTGCCATCGTGTGTGTTCAGTGCGCCTTGCCCTCGACGCGCAGGCGCGGGTCGACGGCGAAATAGAGGAGATCCACGCCGAGGTTGATGACGACGAAGATCAGCGAGATCAAGCAGAGGTAGGCCGCCATGACGGGGATGTCAGCGAACTGCACGGCCTGGATGAAGAGCAGGCCCATGCCGGGCCACTGGAAGACCTGCTCGGTGATGATGGCGAAGGCGATCAGCGAGCCGAGTTGCAGGCCGGTGATGGTGATGACCGGCACCAGCGTGTTCTTCAACGCATGGCCGAAGTAGACGCTGCGGTTGGTCAACCCACGGGCGCGCGCGAAACGGATGTAGTCGGTGCGCAGCACCTCAAGCATCTCGGCGCGCACCAACCGCATGATCAGCGTGAGCTGAAAGGCCGACAGCGTGAAGGCAGGCAAGATCAGATGCAGCAGGCCATCGCGCGTCAGCAGGCCCGAGGTCCAGCCACCGATGTCCACCACCTCGCCGCGGCCAAAGCTGGGCAGCCACTTCAGCTCCACCGCAAACACCCAGATCAGCACGATGCCGATGACGAAGTTGGGCAGGCTGACGCCGAACAGCGTGCCGGTCATCAGCAACTGCGCACTCGCCTTGCCGCGCCGCAGGGCGGCATAGACACCAAGCGGGATGCCGAAGCCAAGCGCAATCAGGCCAGCGACGAGAGCGAGTTCCAGCGTCGCCGGAAAGCGCTCGACGATGAGGCTGGACACCTTGCGGCCCTGACGCAGGCTGATGCCGAACTCGCCCTGCGCCGCATTGACGGCGAAACGTGCAAATTGCACCGGGAAGGGCTGATCCAGACCGAGGTCCTTGCGCAGTGTGACGCGCTGCTCCTCCGTCGCGTCCTGACCCAGCAGGTTCGTGACCGGGTCACCGACATACTGGAACAGCATGAAGGCAATGAAGGCGACCGAGAGCATGACAACGACGGCCTGAGCCAATCGGCGGAGGATGAAAACCAGCATGAAGCTTCGAGTGGCGTGGACCGATGCCGCGGTGCGCAGGGTGGCGCGATCATGGCGAAGACCGGCGGGCCGGACTTCCGGGAAAGCCCTAGACGGGCAAGAGCGATGCCAACAATAAAAACGGGCCGCTGACGCGGCCCGTTGGACTGAGCGAACAGGCTTAACGCCTGTCTTTGTCGATCAGAAACGGTGACGCAGGCCCACCATGGCACCACCGCGCTTTTGAGCGCCGTTCAGGTACGCCACGGCGCCGTTGAACTTGGTGTAGTCCACTTCCAGGTAAGCATCGGTACGCTTGGAGAAAGCGTAGTCAGCAACAGCCGCGAAGAAGTCGGCCTTGCTGGTGCCGGGCAGCGAAGCCAGCTGATGCGTCTGGGTCGCGTGCCAGTAATGAGCGCCCAGATTCAGCTGCGTCGTCAGTTGATACGTCGCACCACCGGACCACATCTCACGCTTGGAGACGCTGTTGCCGGCTGCATTGACGGCGCTCTGCGCATTCAGCATGCCGCTGGTGTAACCCGCCTGCAGCAGGCTGCCGGTGTCGAACTTGTTCTGCGCCCAGGCCAGACTCACGTACAGCGGGCCAGCGGTATAAGAGCCGCCGATCGTCGTGGCCTTGACCTTCTTGCCGGTCGTGTCGGTCACCTGCAGGTAAGCGCCGCCGAATCCAAAGGTGCCATCGGCGTAACGCAGCAGCCCACCTTCGGACTTGTTCTGCGAGTTGCCTTCGCCGGCGGACATCGAGAGCTCGGCATAGACGTTCCCGAACTGCGCCAGATACTTGACCATGTTGTCCTGGCGTGCGCCGGCAGACAGGCCGATTTCGGGCTTGTACGCCTCGATGTAGGGCGAGTAGCGGAAGGACGCGTACGTCGACGTGTAGACGTCGAACAGGACGTTGTATTGGCGGCCAAGGCGAATCTGACCGAATTCGCTGGACTGCAGGCCAACCCAGGCCTGGCGCCAGAAATCGGTTGGCGAGGACGTCACGCCCGTGTCCGAATTGAAGCGGTGCTCCATGTTCGCGAGTGCCTTGAGGCCGCCGCCCATGTCTTCAACGATATTCACACCGAGGCGGCTTTGCGACATGCCACCCGGGACGAGTTGCTTGTCGGATTGCCCGGGGTTGGCATTGGTCGTGTAACGCGCTGCTGCGTCCACGATGCCATACAGGGTCACGCTGGATTGAGCCCAGGCGGCGGAAGTGCTGGCGGCCAGAATGGCGAGGGCCAAAGTAGCTTTTTTCATCAAGGTTGTCTCCTGCGAAGAAAAGTGAACCACCTTATTCTCAGCGAAGCACTGCCTCGGGGCGCTACCCCTGTTGTTCCTTACCCACATGGCTTCCCCGCGCCCCAAACTGACCCTCGCAGCGCTTGCAGCAGAGTGCACCCATGCTGGGCGCACAAAAAAAGCCGCCCGAAGGCGGCTTGCGTGACCGGCCGCGACTGAGAAGTCGCGGCGTCTTGATCAGAAGCTGTGGCGGACGCCGACGTCGAAGCCGGTGGACTTCTGGCCGCCAGCGGTTGCTGCCGGAGCACCCGAGACGGTGAAGCGCGCAGCGCCATCGTTGTCGAGTTGCGAGAACGTCGTGTACAGCGCAGTACGCTTGGACAGGTTGTAGGCATAGCCGATCGCGAACAACTTTGCATCGCCGATCGCGGTGTAGCCAACCACAGACGTCTCAGCCGTGGAATTGGCCTTGGCATCCGTGAACGAAGCGATCAGTTGGCCCTGGCCCAGCGGCACCGTCACGGCAGCCGTCAGGATCTGCTGCTTGCGCGACATGTACTTGGATTCCGTGTACGACAGCGACGGGCGAACCCCGCCGAAGTCATAAGCTGCGGCAACCGAAGTCAGCTTGAACTTGCTGCTGTCTGCTGCATTGGACGTGCTGGCGTAAGCGCCCGACACATGCAGGGGGCCGGCCTTGTAGCCCAGACGAGCCGATTGGCCCTTGTTGGTGCCTGTACCTTCACCGGCCGAGACATCCACACCGCCGTAGAAACCGCCCAGGTTGCTGGGGAGGGAATACGACGCCAGATTGTCAGCACGGCCGAAAGACGTGCCGTTGCCGCTGCCCAGGTTGCTGTAAACGGCGCTGACGCTGCCCAGACCGGTAAACGAGGTCGGGTCGAAGTCTTCAAGATGCAGGCGCGAGACGGTCTTGTTGCGACCCAGGCGCACCTCACCAAAATCGCCGCTCAGGCTGACCGTGGCGCGACGGCCCCAGAAGGCGCTGCCACCACCAGCGACACCGGTGTCGGCATCAACTTGGGATTCCAGCCAGAAGCCAGCCTTCAGGCCGCCGCCCAGGTCTTCCGTGCCGCGGACACCGAAACGGCTGGTGTTCAGGCCACCGGAATCCAGCTTCTTCAGCTTGAGCGAGCCGGTTTTGACGTACTTCATGTCGGCATCGATGACGCCGAACAACGTGACGGAGGATTGCGCAACAGCAGCGCCGCCGGTCAGACCGAGGACGGCCAAGGCAATCAGAGCTTTCTTCATTCGATACTCCTAGATATTCATCCGAGCCGCCGGCCGAGACGGCGCGGTGGCTTACCTCCTGTGAGGAAGTCCGCGTATTCCACTACAGGTTTGACCCGCTCGGGAATTTACGGATATGAAATTGTGTGTTGGCGTTGTCCGAGGACAACGATAGATCCTGTCACGATTTCGCCATATCAATGATCGTTAACTGAATGCAACCGCACACAAGCGCAAGCTTTCCCCGCCCCGTCAGTTTTGGAGATCGCCTCCTTGGCGCGCTCGATTCCGGTCTGCGAACCGTCTTCGCGCCGCCACGAGCGGGGCGTCCGTCTCCCGCAGTCGGCAATGAGTCAATCGCGCTAAGCGCCGCCGAAGCACGGGAAGCCGGTGCGCTGATGCGGGTCAACCACGTCGGAGAAATCTGCGCTCAGGCGCTCTATCAATCGCAGGCACTGTTTGGCCGCAGTGACGAACTGCGCCGGCATTTCGAGCAGGCGGCCCAGGAGGAGCTGGATCACCTGGCCTGGACGGCCGAGCGCGTCGTCGATCTCGGCACGCATACCAGCCATCTCGCACCGCTTTGGTGGGCAGGCGCCTTCGCCTGGGGCAGCCTCGCCGGGATGTCGGGCGACCGCCGCAGTCTCGGCTTTGTAGTTGAGACCGAACGCCAGGTCGAAGCCCATCTGGCCTCGCATCTGGACCGGCTACCCGAAGGCGACACCGCGTCGCGGGCCGTCGTCGAGCAGATGAAGCGCGAGGAGGCCGAGCACGCCGACGCCGCTCTTGCGGCCGGTGCGTTGCCGTTGCCGGCGCCCGTGCGCGGCCTGATGCGCGCGGCGGCCAAGGTCATGACGACCGTGGCCCATCGCTTCTGATCAGCTGTCGACGACTTCGAAGGACGTGCTGATCGCCGAAGCCTTGGCCAGCATGGCCGTCGCGGAGCAGTATTTCTCGTGAGACAGCGCGACGGCGCGCTCCACGGTCTCCGGCTTCAGGCCCTTGCCGCTGACGATGAAGTGGAAATGGATTGCCGTGAACACCTTGGGATCGCTCGTGGCGCGCTCCGCCTTCAGCACGACCTTGCAGCCACGCACGTCGTGGCGGCCACGCTTCAGGATCAGCACAACGTCGTAGGCCGTGCAGCCACCGGTGCCAGCGAGCACCGTTTCCATCGGCCGCGGCGCCAGGTTGCGGCCGCCACCATCGGGGGCGCCATCCATGGTCAATACATGGCCGCTGCCGGTCTCGGCAACGAAGCTCATGCCGCTCGGCCCCTCCGAACCAAGCCAACTGACTGTGCATTCCATCGTCATCTAAGGAGCCAATTCCAATTTGTTCACAGAAAAATATTGCACCGCAGCATAACTCGACGCTAAACTGCAAGCACGCGAAAACGCTTTCGCACCGATTGTCTCCTCCACCGCCTCCATGGTGGATTCAACCCGAGCTTGCAAGAGCTCGGGTTTTTTTTGTCCGTTTTTTGGCAGGCCCGTTGCGACGGGCTCGTCGCTGGCGCTCCACCGGCCTCCGGCCTCTTGCCAAAAAGCCTGTCCGCGCCGCGGTGCGGCGCGACGCCCGTCTTCGCGGGTTGGCGGGACGCGTCTCTTATCATGCGGCGCCCCAATGACCCCCATGGAGACCCGATGAGCGCCCCCTCGCGCCGCAAAGCACCCGCAGCCCAGGTGCCAGCCATGTTGCCGCCCGGCAGCAGCTATCTGCAGCGCATCCTGAACGCCCGGGTCTACGAGGTCGCCCGCGAGACCGCGCTCACCGTCGCCCCCAAGCTGTCGAAGCGCCTGGCCAACAAGGTCTGGCTCAAGCGGGAGGACGAGCAGGACGTCTTCAGCTTCAAGCTGCGCGGCGCGTACAACAAGATGGCGCATCTGACGCCTGAGCAGCGAGCTGCCGGCGTCATCTGCGCCTCGGCCGGCAACCACGCCCAGGGCGTGGCCCTGTCGGCGAAGAAGCTAGGCTGCCGCGCCGTCATCGTGATGCCCGTGACAACGCCTCAGCTCAAGATCGATGCCGTCAAGGCACTCGGCGGCGAGGTAGTCTTGCACGGCGAAAGTTTCACCGAGGCCTATGGCCACGCGCTGGAGTTGGAGCGGGAACAACGCCTGTCCTTCGTGCATCCCTTCGATGACCCCGACGTCATCGCCGGCCAGGGCACGATCGCGATGGAGCTGCTGCGCCAGCACCCCGGCCCCATCGACGCCATCTTCGTCGCCATCGGCGGCGGCGGCCTGATCTCGGGCGTTGCGGCCTACGTCAAGGCGCTGCGGCCGGACATCAAGATCATCGGCGTGCAGACGACCGATTCCGATGCGATGGTCCGCTCGGTCAAGGCCGGCAAACGCGTGACGCTCAGCGATGTCGGTCTGTTCTCTGACGGCACGGCGGTCAAGCTCGTCGGCGAGGAAACCTTCCGCATCACGCGCGAGCTGGTGGACGACTACATCCTCGTCGACACCGACGCCGTCTGCGCGGCGATCAAGGACGTCTTCGAGGACACGCGCTCCATCCTGGAGCCGGCAGGTGCCCTGGGTGTGGCCGCCGTCAAGCAGTACGTCGCCAGCACGGGCGCCAAGGGTCAGACCTTGATCGCCATCACCTGCGGCGCCAACATGAACTTCGACCGCCTGCGCTTCGTCGCCGAGCGGGCCGAGGTGGGCGAGCACCGCGAGGCGCTGTTCGCCGTGACCATTCCCGAGGCGCGCGGCAGCTTCAAACGCTTCTGCGAGTTGCTCGGGCCGCGCAGCGTGACCGAGTTCAACTACCGCATCGCCGACGCAGCCGTCGCCCACATCTTCGTCGGCATCGCCATCTCCAAGCCCGACGACGCTGCCAAGCTGGCCCGCACCTTCACGAAGGCGGGCTTCCAGACGTTGGACCTGACCAACGACGAGCTCGCCAAGCAGCACATCCGTCATATGGTCGGCGGGCGCAGCGAACTGGCGCGCGAGGAGCGCCTTTACCGCTTCCTGTTCCCGGAGCGGCCGGGGGCGCTGATGAAGTTCCTGTCCAGCATGCACCCGGACTGGAACATCAGCCTCTTCCACTACCGCAACCAAGGCGCGGACTACGGCCGCATCCTCGTCGGCATCCAGGTACCCAAGGGCGACGCTGCCGCGTTAAGGGAATTCCTCGGTGGGTTGAATTACCCATTCGAGGATGAAACAACGAACCCTGTCTACCGCTTGTTCCTGGGTTGAGTTGAAATCCACGGGTCCATCAACGCCCGCGCCATGACCGTCGCCCAACAGTCGCTGATCTCCCCCACCGCCAATCCAGAGCTTGAAAAAGCGCTGCGCGACCGCGTCGACCGCCGTTCCGCCATTGCTGGCGGCCTGGGCGAACTGGAACCCCTGGCCGTTCGCCTCGGGCTCGTGCAGAACAGCTTGACGCCGCGCTTCCGCGATCCCGTGCTCGGCCTGTTCGCGTCCGACCACGGCATCGTTGTCGACGGCGTTGGCGCCCAGTGGGGCCGAGCGACCAAGGACCAGGTGCAGATGGCCCTGCACGCGCAGTTGCCGGTGTCCGTGTTCGCGCGGCTGCAGGGGCTGCATCTGACCGTGGTGGACTGCGGCGTTGCCGACAACCTGCCGCCCCATGCCCGGCTGCTGGCGCGCAAGGTGGCCCACGGCACGCGCAATGCACGCACGGCGCTGGCCATGAGCGTGGAGCAGGCGCATGCCGGCGTGCGCGTCGGCATGGAGATCGCCGACAACCTGCCCGGCAATGTGCTGGCCTGCGCCGGCATGGGCCAGGGTTCCGCCGAATGCGCGGCTCTGGTGCTGTCGCGCCTGGCCGATCAGCCGGTGCGCGACTTCGTCGTCTCCGGCCCGACGATGCGCCAGGACGACCTCATCCATCTGCTCGATGTGCTACAGGGCGCCCAAGCCCGCCACCGCGATGCCAAGGACCCGATGGACCTGCTGGCGGCCTTCGGCGGCCATGAGCTGGCCGTCATGGTGGGTGCCATGCTCGTGGCGGCCAGCAAGCGCAGCCTCATCATCGTGGACGGTATCGCCGCCTGCGCGGCGCTCAAGCTCGCGTCACTGATCTGCGCGCCAGTGACCGACTACGCCGTGTTCTGTCGCAGCCACGTGCACCGGGGCCTGGACGAAGCGCTGGCGCTGTTCCACGCCTCGGCCCTGCTGGAGCTGGGCATGGACAGCGCCGACGGCACCGGTGCGGCACTGGCCTGGCCCATGATCCGCTCGGCGGCGGCGCTGCTGACTGATCTGCACGAAGTGGCCGAGGCGCGCTTGGCGATCAGGCCCGAGCCCGGCGCTCACGTGCCCACGCTGAGCGCCTGAACCTCAGCGCAGTTCCTGGCCACGGGGGCCGGGAGCTGATGCGGCCAAGGGCATGCCGTAAGCGGGCGGCGCGGCGGCTTGAGGGGGCGGCATCTGCTGCATCTGCGCCCCCTGCGGCATCGTGCCAGGCGGGTTGCCGCCCAGCACCACGGGGGACGGCGCTGCCGCCATCAGCGAGCCCGTTGCGGGTGCGGCCGGTGGGCTCATCTCCAGCACCTGGACAGGCGCATCGCCGACCCGGCCCAGGCCGGCGCTGCGGGCATTCACGCGCAGCAGCCGCAGCTCGCCATCGACGACGGCACCAACACGCACCGTGCGTGTCACGCCATCCACCTCGATCAACGCGACGCCCTCGCCGGCCTCCGCTGCCTTGGCGCTCTTGGGCGCCACGACACCGACCAGGCGCAGCCGCGTGGACGGTGCCAGTTCGGGCCCGGGCGCCGGCTCAGCAGGGCCCGAACCGAGCAGCCGGGCCAGGTCGACCGACCCCGACCGAACCTCACCGGCAGGCAGCACCGACGCCGGCATGGCCAGCGGCCGGGCGAGCAACTGCAGACCCCAGTAAGCCACGGTGCCGCCGAGCAGCAGCCACACCCAGAACGCCATCAATCGAGCAAGCATGGCCCATTATGATGGCCCGCTCACTGCAGCCCAAGCGCTCATCCATGTCTGCCCTGCGTCGTTCCTCCCTTGCCCGCGGCTTCACGCTGATCGAACTGCTGGTCGTGCTCGTCATCATCGGCGTGCTCGCGGCCCTCGTCGTGCCCAATGTGCTGGACCGCGCCGAGGACGCTCGCGTCACCGCAGCCCGCACCGACGTCAACAACCTGATGCAGGCGCTCAAGCTCTACAAGCTCGACAACCAGCGCTACCCCAGCGCCGAACAGGGCTTGGACGCGCTGGTGCACAAGCCGACCGCCGGCACGCCGCCGCCGAACTGGAAGAACTATCTAGAGAAGCTGCCCAACGACCCGTGGGGCCACCCCTACCAGTACGCCAATCCCGGCGTGAAGGGCGAGGTCGATGTCTACAGCTTCGGCGCCGACGGCCACGCCGGCGGTGAGGGCCGTGACGCTGACGTCGGCTCCTGGCAATAAGCCGCGCGGCTTCACGCTGATCGAGTTGCTCGTCGTGGTGGCGTTGATCGCCATCACCAGCGCAACGATTTCACTGGCCCTGCGCGACCCTGCCGAGCTGCAACTGCAGCGAGAAGCCCAGCGCCTAGCTGCGCTGCTAGAGGCGGCGCGTGCCGAGAGCCGCGCTTCGGGCCTGGCCGTGCGCTGGATCCCCGCAGCCATCAAGACCGGCGACGACTTCCGCTTCGAGGGCCTGCCGCGCACCATCCAACTGCCGTCGCGCTGGTTGGGTGACCCGGTCGCCGTGACCATAGCGAACGCAAGCGCCACCAACCCCGGCCTCGTACTCGGCCCGGAGCCCCTCATCCCGGCCCAGCGCCTGCAACTGCAGCTCGGCAGCCAGCGCGTCGTGCTGGGCACGGACGGTTTGTCGGCCTTCGACGTCATTCCCCCCCAATGAACAGGCAGGTCGGCTTCACACTGATCGAGGTGCTGGTGGCCCTGGTCATCGTCGCCATCGCGCTCGGCGCCGGCATCAAGGCGGCCGGGGCGCTGACCGGCAACGCCGACCGGCTGGCCCAGGTCAGCGCCGCGCAGTGGTGCGCCGAGAACACGCTGACCGAACTGCGCCTGACGCAGCAGTTTCCCGACATCGGCGAGTCGCCCTTCTCCTGCGAGCAGCTCGGCCGCACCTATGGCGGCAAGCTCAAGGTCAGTGCGACGCCCAACCCGCTGTTCCGCCGCGTCGACGCCGACGTGGCGGACGACGCCGGCCGGCCGATGCTGACGCTGTCGACCATCATGGGCAAGCCGTGAACAGCGCTGACCGCACCCGCGGCTTCACCCTCGTCGAAGTGCTCGTCGCCCTCGTCGTCATGGCGACGATGGCGGCCATGGCCTGGCGCGGCATCGACGCCCTTGTGAAGAGCCGTGAGATCGCGCAGGCGCGCCTGGCCCAGACCGCGCGGCTGCAGACCGTGCTGGCCCAGTGGGAGGTCGACCTGCGCGCGCTGCAGAACAGCCACAGCACCGTGCAGCCCATCGCCTTCGACGGCGGCAACCTCGTGCTCACGCGCCAGGCCCCGACCGGCCTGCAAGTCGTCGTCTGGAGCCTGCGCGACAGCAGTCTGTGGCGCTGGGAAAGCCCCAGCGTGCTGACCATCGAGAACCTGGAGAACGAGCGCCAGCGCGGCCTGCAGCAGCTGGCCCAGGGCAACCCGGCGCTGCGTGCCTTCGACGGCGTGGCGGGCTGGCAGTTCTACTGCTTCTGGGGCAATGCCTGGAGCAACTGCCAGTCCACCGGCGGCACGGCGCAGACCAACGCCGGGCCGGTCAACCCCAAGGCTTCCGGCCAGACGCCGGCCGGCCTGCGCATCGCGATGCAGTTCGCCGAAGGCAGCGGCCTTGTCGGCACACTGACGCGCGAGTTGGAAGTGACCGTGCGATGAGCGCCGCGTCGGGCCGCCCCAAGCAAGCTCGCACGCCCTCGGGGGGAGTGAGCCCGGACTTGGGATGCCCAGAGGGCGTGCCAAGCCTGGCGAACGCCTGGCCGATCCGTCGGACAGGCAAGGCCGCAGGCCGAAGGAGGTACCCGTGACGGCCCGCCGGCATCAACGCGGAGCGGCCCTGCTCACGGCCATGATCATCGTCACGCTGATCGCCAGCCTCGCCGCCGGCATGGTCTGGCAGCAATACCGCGCCGTGCAGATCGAGGCCGCCGACCGCGCCCGCGCGCAGAGCGCCTGGATCCTGCAGGGGGCGCTGGACTGGGCGCGACTGATTCTGAAGGAAGACCTCCGCGCCGACCAGAGCAAGCCACCGCTCAAGGACCACCTCGGCGAGCCCTGGGCCGTGCCGCTGGCCGAGGCGCGACTGTCCACCTTCCTGGCCGCTGAACGCACGGCCGCCACCGACGACGAAGGCCCCGAGGCCTTCCTGTCCGGCACCATCGACGACGCCCAGAGCCGCTACAACCTGCGCGCGCTGATCAACAGCCCCCAGGTGGACCCGCTGGAGCAGCGCGTGCTGGAGCGGCTGTGCAGCCAGGTCAACGCGCCGCCGGGCACGGCCGCCGTCATCATCAACGGACTGCGTGCCGCCTTCCCGGCGCCGGCCAGCGGCGCCAGCGGCCCGGCCAGCGCGCCAGCCACCAGCGACAGCGGCCCCATCCAACCCGCCGGCCTGGACCAGCTCGCCTGGCTGGGGTTGGACGCCGCCACGCTGGCGCGCCTGCAACCCTATGTCGTGCTGTTGCCCAAGCCCACGCCGGTCAACCTGAACACGGCGCCGCGCGAGGTCATCGCGGCCTTGTTTGATGGCGTCGATCTCGCCTCGGCCGAGCGCGTGGTGCAGGGCCGCAAGGCCCAGCCGCTGCAGAACATCGCCGACGCCGCGCCCTTGCTGCCCGCTACCGTCCAGATCACGCCAGGTCGCGCGTCGGTGGACTCGTCCTTCTTCATCGTCACCGGCCGCCTGCGGCTGGACGAGCGGCAACTGGAGCAGCGATCGCTGATCGAGCGCCAGGGCCTGACCATGGTCGTACTGGCCCGCGAGCGCATCAACCAACTGCTCGACCGATGAAGCTGCCCCTCGCCCACCCTCGCATCGCTGAACGCGAGCGAGTCCGGTCGGTCCCCCAAGGAGACGGCGATGCTTGCCGGATCGACCGGCAAGCACATCGCCAGCGCGGGCCGGCTGGGGAGCGGCCCGGCGCTCGGCCCGCAGATTCACGGGACACTACCCGCCCCGTTCGAGTCGCCACATCAAAAGCCCCTCCTAGAATGCGCCGCGCCTGCCTGCCCCTATGAGCACCCTGCTGCTGTTCCTGCCCGCCCGAGCGCGCCTGCGCGCCCTGGGCCGAGCCGCGCCTGCGGCGACCGAGCCGGCGCGAGCCGGCGCGCTGCCTGAGTACGACTGGGCGCTCACGTCCGACGGCCGCCACGTCGACCGCGAAGGCCGCTCCGCCGCCACGGCGCTGCCGGCGGCAGAGAGCGTCGTCGCCGTCGTGCCCGAGTCCGACATCAGCTGGCGCTGCGTGGAACTGCCGCGCGCCGGCCGCCAGATGCGCGCGGCCCTGGCCGGCAAGCTGGAAGAGGCCTTGCTCGACGACCCCGAGACCGTGCACTTCGCCGTCGAGCCCGACGCCGCTGGTGGTGACACGGCCTGGGTGGCCATCACGTCCAAGCCCTGGCTGGCCGATCACCTCGCCCGGCTCGACGCGGCCCATGTCTTCGTCGACCGCGTCGCGCCGCTGTCCTGGCCGGACGAACTGGCGCGCGGCCATTTCTTCGAGACGCAAAACGGCAGCGGCGAAGAAGGCATCGCACTACGCTGGAGCCACGCCGACGGCGTCGCGACGCTGCCGCTGCAGGGCGGCCTGCCGCGGCAGCTCTTCCCGCCCGGCATCGTGCATGCCGCGCAGTGGACGGCCACACCCGGCATCGCCACCAGCGCCGAACGCTGGCTGGGCACCACGGTGACGGTGCTGACGCCTGCGCAGCGCGCCCTGGCCGTCGTCGAGGGCGCCTGGGACCTGCGTCAGTTCGACCTGGCACCGCGGGCCCGGGGCGTCCGGGCGCTGCGCCTGTTCAGCCGCGGCCTGATGCGCAAGCCCTGGCAGCCGGTGCGCTGGGGGCTGGGCGCCCTGATCGTCGTGCAATTGCTGGGCCTCAACCTCTGGGCCTGGCACCAGAACCGCGAGCTGGCCGCGCACCGCGAGGCCATCACCACAACGCTGACCGGCGCCTTCCCGCAGGTGCGCGCCATCCTCGACGCGCCGGTGCAGATGCAAAAGCAGCTCGACCTGCTGCGCATCAGCGCCGGCAGCGTCGGCGAGCAAGACCTGGAGGCCCTGCTCGGCGCCGCCGCCACCGCCTGGCCGGCCGACCGCCCGCCCGCCGAGGCCCTGGCCTTCGAGCCGGGGCGCCTGACCGTGTCGGCCCAAGGCTGGGCGCCGCCCCAGATCGACAACTTCCGCAGCCAGTTGCAAAGCGACGGCTGGCAACTCGACGCCAGCGAAGGCAAGCTGACCCTCAGCCGCGCCAGCGCCCAAGGACGACGCTGATGGCTACCCGTTTCCCCTCCTCCACCGCCGCCGCCGATGGCGGCTTTGCCGCCCAGCTGCGCCACGCCCGCGCCCAGGCTCTCACGCAATGGCAGACGCTCGGTGAGCGCGAACGCCTTGTGCTGAGCGTTGTCGCCGTGCTGCTGGGCCTGCTGATGGCGTGGGCCCTGCTGCTGGCGCCGGCTCTGCGCACCTTGAAGGCCGCACCCGCCGAGCTCGAAAAGCTGGAGCTGCAGTTGCAGCAGATGCAGGCGCAGGCCCAGGAAGCCGGTGCGCTGCGCAAGGCACCCAGCGTGCCGCCGGCCCAGGCCCAGGCGGCACTGACCGCCTCGGTCGAGCATCTGGGCCCGGTCGCCCGACTGAACCTGACGGGCGATCGCGCCGTCATCACGCTGAACGGCATCGCGCCGCAGGCCTTGCAGGCCTGGCTGGGCGAGGTGCGCTCGGCGGCACGTGCGCGCCCGGTCGAAGCGCAACTGACACGCGGCCCCACAGGCTATTCCGGCAGCCTCGTCCTCAGCCTGGGAGGGGGCGCCTGATGGCCTGGTTCAAGAAGAAATCCGCGCCACCGCCGATGACAGTGCAGGAGTCCGTCTTCAGCGCCAGCACGCTGCTGACCGGCCGCTCGGTGCGCCACGCCACGGCACGGCGCTGGAGCATCGCTGGCGCCTTGATCGGCCTCGTCGGCGCGCTCATCCTGTTCGCACCGGCGAGCTGGCTAGCACGCTCGCTGGCCTCGGCCACGGGCGAGCACCTGCTGCTCGTCGACACGCGCGGCAGCATCTGGAACGGCTCGGGCGTGCTCGTGCTGACGGGCGGTGTCGGCAGTCGGGACGCGTCCTCGCTGCCCGGCCGGCTGCACTGGAGGATGAGCCTCAAGACGACGGGCCTGCAGCTCGCTGCGCGGCAGGACTGCTGCATCAACGGCGAACTGCTGCTGGGCATCAAGCCCGGCCTGGGCCGCATGGAGATCAGCATCGACAGCCGCGCCGACTGGCTGGCGCGCCTGCCGGCCAGTGTGCTGGCGGGCCTGGGCACGCCGTGGAACACGCTGCAGCTCGGCGGCTCGCTGCGGCTGTCGGCACGCGAGTTCCGGCTGGAGTCGGTGCAGGGCCGTTGGCGCCAGTTCGGCGAACTGCAGTTCGACCTGCTCAACCTGTCCTCGCGCATCTCCACCGTCGCGCCGCTGGGCAGCTACCGCTTCAACCTCGCCGCCGACCCGGGCAACCCCGGCGTTAGCACGCTGCGCCTGTCCACGCTGGAAGGGGCCTTGCAGCTCACCGGTGCGGGCACGGTGGTGCCGGGCGGCAAGAGCCGCTTTGTTGGCGAAGCCGGCGCCGCGCCGGGCCGCGAGGAAGCGCTCAACAACCTGCTGAACATCATCGGACGCCGCCAGGGGGCGCGCTCCGTCTTGACGATCGGATGATCATGAATCCCCAACGCACCGCTACCGCGATTGCCGCGCTGCTGCTGGCCGCAGGCAGCGCGTTCGCGCAGCCCGACAACGCCACCGTGCAGCGCGCCCGCCCGAACTCGGGCAAAGGCCCGGCGATCAGGGCCAGCTCGCCGGTCACGCTGAACTTCGTCAATGCCGACATCGAGGCCGTGACGCGCGCCATCGGCGTCATGCTGGACCGGCAAATCATCATCGACCCGCGCGTCAAGGGCACGGTCACGGTCTACAGCGAGCAGCCGGTGTCGGTGGCCGAGGCCTACCGCAACTACCTCGCCGCCCTGCGCGGCTTGGGCTTCACCGTCGTCGAGACGGCCGGCCTGCTGAAGGTGCTGCCCGAGGCCGACGCCAAGCTGCAGGCGGGCTCGGTCGCCATCGAGACCAGCAGCGCCCGGGGCGACCAGATCCTGACGCAGATCTTCCGCATCCAGCACGAGAACGCGAATAACCTCGTCGCCGTGTTGCGCCCGCTGATCAGCCCCAACAACACCATCAACGCCAACCCGGGCAACAACAGCCTGGTCATCACCGATTACGCGGACAACCTGCAGCGCATCGCCAAGATCATCGCGGCGATGGATACGCCAGGCACCAGCGACATCGAAATCGTCCCGCTCAAGCACGCCGTCGCGGCCGACCTGGCGCCGCTGGTGCAGCGCCTGGCCGACGGCGGTGCCACCACCGCGCAGGCCGTGCCGGGCCAAAGCAGCAGCGCCGTCAACGTGCTGGTGGACCCGCGCTCCAACGGCCTGATCCTGCGCGCCAGCAACCCCACGCGCCTGGCCGCCGTGCGCTCCATGGTCGACAAGCTCGACCAGCCCAGCATCGACGGCGGCAACAGCATCCGCGTCGTCTACCTGAAGAACGCCGACGCGACCAAACTGGCGGCCGTGCTGCGCGCGGCCTTCGGCGCCGCGTCCTCCGGCGGCGGCAGCGGCGGCAGCTCGTCGGGCACCTCCAGCCTCAGCGGCAACGGCACACTGACCGGCGGCGCGCAGTCGCTAACGGGCAACAACAACGGTGGCAACAACAGCGGTGGCATGACCTCCACCGCAGCGACGGCACCGTTGAGCCAGTCCGCCGGGCCCTCCACGGGCGGCTTCGTGCAGGCCGACACGGCCACCAACTCGCTGATCATCACGGCACCCGAGCCGCTGTACCGCCAGGTGCGCGCCGTCATCGAGCAGTTGGACGGCCGCCGCGCGCAGGTCTACGTCGAGTCGCTGATTGTCAAGATCGACAACAGCAAGTCGGCCCAGTTCGGCATCCAGTGGCAGAACCTGTTCGGCAGCAAGGGCGACTCCAGCATCACCGGCGCTGGCACCAACTTCGGCTCGGGCCTGGCCAACATCATCAACGCAACCGGCGCCGTCGCAGGCGGCAGGGACGGCGTGACCAAGGGGCTGGCCGGCGGCGCGGCGCCCCAGGGGCTGAACATCGGCGTGATCAAGAAGTTCGGCAGCTTCTACACGCTGGGCGCGGTGGCCAACTTCTTCGAGAGCCAGAGCGGCGCCAACGTGCTGTCCACGCCCAACATCGTGTCGCTGGACAACGAGGAGGCGCGCATCGTCATCGGCCAGAACGTGCCCTTCGTGACCGGCTCCTACGCCGCCACGGCCGGGACCGGCGGCAACGTCAACCCCTTCCAGACCGTGGACCGCAAGGACGTCGGCCTGACGCTGAAGATCAAGAGCCAGATCGGTGAAGGCGGCACGGTGCGCATGGTGGTCTATCAGGAGAACTCCTCCGTCGTGCCCGGCAGCACGGGCACCAACGGCCCGACGCTGGATAAGAGCGCCATCGAGACCAATGTCATCGTCGATGACGGCGACCTGATCGTGCTGGGGGGGTTGCTCAAGGACGAGTACACCGACGGCGGCGACGGCGTGCCAGGCCTGTCCAAGATCCCGCTGCTGGGCAACCTCTTCAAGAGCGAGAACCGCCGCCGCGTGAAGACCAACCTGATGGTCTTCCTGCGCCCGGTGGTCATGCGCAGCGCGCAAAGCGGCAACGAGCTGACGCTGGACCGCTACCGCAGCATCCGTGCAGTGCAAGAGGCCAGCCAGCCGCCGCAGCGGCTACTGCTGCCCGACACCGGCGCGCCGGTGATGCCCGAGCCCACGTTCTCGTCGCCGAGCAAGGCGCTGCCGCAGCCTTCCCTGCAACCGCCCACTCCGCCGCAGCAGCCGCAGCAAGTGCCGCAGCAAGAGCCCCAGCAACCGCCGCAATAACGGACCATGGCCGCCATCCGCCACCCCCTGCCCTATGCCTTCGCACGGGCCAATACCGTGCTGCTGGAAGACGACGGCAACACGCTGACGCTGTGGGCGCCGCCCGAGGTCGGCTGGGCGACGCTGTCCGAGGTGCAACGCCTGTACGCGGTGGACCGGCTGGAGTCCGAGGCCGCGAACTCGCTGACCGAGCGCATCAGCACGGCCTACGCCGGCAGCGAATCGAGCGCGGCCGTCGTCGTCGGCGAGGTCGAGAGCGCGGTGGACCTGTCGCGCATGATGCAGGACCTGCCGGCGGTGGAGGACTTGCTCGAAGCCGCCAACGACGCGCCCATCATCCGCATGCTCAACGCGCTGCTGACCCAGGCGGCCAAGGACGGCGCGAGCGACATCCACATCGAGCCCTACGAGCGCTCCAGCTCCGTGCGCTTTCGCGTCGACGGCACGCTGCGCGAGGTGGTGCAGCCCAACCGGGCGCTGCACGCCGCGCTGATCTCGCGGCTGAAGATCATGGCCGAGCTGGACATCGCCGAGAAGCGCCTGCCGCAGGACGGCCGCATCTCGCTGCGCATCGGCGGCCGAGCCATCGACGTGCGCGTGTCCACGCTGCCCAGCGCCCATGGTGAGCGCGCCGTGCTGCGCCTGCTGGACAAGAGCGAATCCAAGTTCACGCTCGAAGGCCTGGGCATGGACGGCCAGGTGCTGTCGTCCTTCAAGAAGCTGGTGCAGCAGCCGCACGGCATCGTCCTCGTCACCGGCCCGACGGGCTCGGGCAAGACGACCTCGCTGTATGCCTCGCTACAGACCGTGGACACGGCCACCACCAATGTGCTGACCGTCGAGGACCCGATCGAGTACGAGCTGCCCGGCATTGGCCAGACGCAGGTCAACGCCAAGATCGACCTGACCTTTGCGAAGGCCCTGCGCGCCATCCTGCGCCAGGACCCAGACGTCATCATGATCGGCGAGATCCGCGACTTTGAGACCGCACAGATCGCCATCCAGGCTTCGCTGACGGGCCACCTGGTGCTCGCCACGCTGCACACCAACGACGCCCCCAGTGCCGTCACGCGGCTGACCGACATGGGCGTGGAGCCCTTCCTTCTCAGCAGCTCGCTGCTCGGCGTACTGGCCCAGCGCCTGGTGCGGCGCCTGTGCCCCGTCTGCAAGACGCAGGACGACCATGGCCGCTGGCACCCCGTGGGCTGCGACGCCTGCGGCCAGACCGGCTACAAGGGCCGCACGGGCGTCTACGAGCTGATGGTGGCCGACGACGCCGTGCGCAGCCTCATTCACAACCGCGCGCCCGAAAGCCAGCTGCAGGCCGCCGCCGAGGCCATCGGGCTGCGCTCGATGCGCGAGGACGGCGAGCGGCTGATCGAGTCCGGTGTCACGTCACTGGAAGAAGTGCTGCGCGTGACCCGCGAATGATATGAAGCCCCCCGCCCAAGGCATACCTTGGCCGGCCCCCCGAGGGGGCGGCGATGCTCGCGGCTTCGAACCGCGAGCACATCGCCAGCGCGGGCCGGCTTGGGAGCGGCCCGGCGCTCGTCCCGCAGAATGCCGTTGACATGCCCGCCTACAAATACGAAGCCCTCGCCGCCTCCGGCCGCCAGACCAGTGGCCTGATCGAGGCCGACAACCCGCGCGCCGCCCGCGCGATGGTGCGCACGCAAGGCCTGACGCCGCTGTCCATCGAGATGGTGCAGCAGCACGGCGCGCAAGAGGGCAGCCGCTTCGCGCGGCGCGTCTTCAGCTCGACGGCGCTGGCCGTCTGGACGCGCCAGCTCGCCGGCCTCGTCGGCTCCAGCCTGCCCATCGAGCGCGCCCTGACCGCGCTCGCCGATGAGAGCGAGGACGTCAAGCAGCGCGAGCTCATCAGCCAACTCAAGGCCGAGGTCAACGCCGGCTCGACCTTCGCCCGCGCGCTGGCCATGTCGCCGCGCGAGTTCAACGACGTCTACCGCGGCGTCGTCGCCGCTGGCGAGCAGAGCGGCGCGCTCGGCCAGGTGCTGGAGAAACTGGCCGACGACCTCGAGAGCAGCCAGGACCTCAAGTCCAAGCTCATCGGCGCCATGGCCTACCCGGCCATCGTGTCGCTCATCTCGGTGCTCATCGTCATCTTCCTCGTCACCTACGTCGTGCCGCAGATCGCAACCGTGTTCACCAGCTCCAAGCGCACCTTGCCCGCGCTGACCATCGCGATGCTGGCCTTCAGCGACTTCGTGCGCCACTGGGGCTGGGCGATGCTCGCCGCCCTTGTCGTCGCCGCGCTGCTGCTGCGCCAGGCGCTCAAGGCGACAGCCTTCCGGCTGCGCTTCGACGCCGCCGTCCTGGGCCTGCCGCTGATCGGCCGGCTGGCACGCGGCTACAACGCGGCGCGCTTCGCCGGCACGCTGGCCATGCTGGCCGGCGCCGGCGTGCCCATCCTGAAGGCGTTGCAGGCGGCGGCCGAGACACTGTCCAACCGCGCCATGCGGGCCGACGCGCTGGACGCGCTGGTGCAGGTGCGCGAAGGCGCGCCGCTGGGCTCGGCGCTGGCGGGCAGGAAGCGCTTCCCCGGCATCCTGGCCATGTTCGCCCGCCTGGGCGAGCAGACCGGCCAGTTGCCCGAGATGCTGGGCCGCGCCGCACGCCAGCTCAGCGTCGAGGTGCAGCGCCGCTCCATGGCTGCGGCCACGCTGCTGGAGCCGCTGCTCATCGTCGCGATGGGCGCCATCGTGCTGATGATCGTGCTGGCGGTGCTGCTGCCCATCATCCAGCTGAATACTTGGGTGAAATAGGTCGCCCGATGCCAGCCACGCTCACCGGTCAACTCGTCGTCGCGATCTCGTCGCGCGCGCTCTTCGATTTCGAGGCCGAGAACGAGGTCTTCGAGGCCAGCGACGACCGCGCCTACATGGCCCTGCAGCAGCAGCGCCTGGACGAGCCCGCGCCGCCCGGCGTGGCCTTCTCGCTGGTGCGCAAGCTGCTGGCCTTCAACGACGGCCGGCTCGATTCAGGGCCGCAGGTCGAGGTGGTCGTGCTGTCGCGCAATGACCCGATCTCGGGCCTGCGCGTGTTCCGCTCGGCCAAGCATTACGGCCTGCCGGTGGAGCGCGGCGTGTTCACGCGTGGCGCGTCACCGTGGCGTTATCTCAAACCACTGTCGGCGAATCTCTTCCTGTCGGCCAACGACGACGATGTGCGCCAGGCGCTCGCGGCCGGCGTGGCCGCCGCTCGCGTGATGCCGCTGGCGGCGCGTGCTTCGGCGGCTCACCCGAACGAGCTGCGCATCGCCTTCGACGGCGACGCGGTGCTGTTCTCCGACGAGGCCGAGCAGGTCTACCAGCGCGACGGTCTGGCGGCGTTCCGCGAGCACGAGCTGCAGCGCGCCCACCTGCCGCTGCCGGCCGGGCCGTTCAAACCGGTGCTGCAGGCGCTGCAACGGCTGCAGCAGGCACCCGGCGGCGGCATGCGCGTGCGCACCGCCCTCGTCACGGCGCGCAGTGCGCCGGCGCATGAAAGGGCCATCCGCACGCTGATGGACTGGGACATCGAGGTCGACGAGGCAATGTTCCTCGGCGGCCTTGCCAAAGGCGAGTTCCTGCGCGAGTTCGAGCCGGACTTCTTCTTCGATGACCAGGTGGGTCATGTCGAAAGTGCCGCCGTGCACGTGCCGGCGGGCCAGGTGACCGCAGGCGTCGCCAGCGCTATCGCCCACGGGCGGTAGAGCTGGGCGGGACCAGTCAGGGCAGTAGCTGCAGCGCCAGGCTGCGCTCGGCCAGCCACAGCGTGGCCAGCGCGGCGATGGCGCTGGATGCGCCCGGCACGATCCAGCGCCGGTAGGCCCTGCGCTCACGCAGCAGCAGCGCCAGCGGCAGCAGCACGGCCACCGCGGCGAGCTGGCCCAGTTCTACGCCCACGTTGAAGCCGAGCAGCGGCTTCAGCAGCTCAGCGCCGCGCAGGCCCAGGTCCTTCAGCGGCCCCGCAAACCCCACGCCGTGCACGAGGCCGAAGAGCCCGACCATGACCCAGCGCGGCCCCGGCACGAAGGGCCGGATGTTGTCCAGCGCCGCCAGCAGCACGGTCAGCGCGATCAGCGATTCGATCCAGCGGGACGGCGGGTTGATGACGCCGCTGGCCGCCAGGCCCAGCGTGATGGAGTGCGCGACGGTGAAGGCGGTGACGAGCTTGAGCGTCTCGGCCACCGCGCTGCGTGCACTGGCGCGCGGCGCCCAGCCGGCGCCGTCACGACGCCACACCGCCACGAGGATGAGCGTGGCAAGGAAGAGCAGGTGATCGAGGCCGCTGGCGATGTGGGCCATGCCCTCGATGACGAAGCTGCCCAGGCCCGCACCGCTGGCGCTCAGCGTCTGCGGGCCGGCGCCGGGCACCAGCACCAGCGGGTCGCCGGCTGTACCCACCAGCCGGGCCAGGCCGCGGTGGCCGGCGTCGGTGGCGGCGAAGAGGCGGTAGTCGATGGCCAGCGCCTGCACGGTCGCCGGGCAAAGCCAGCGCGTGACGAGCACGGCGTGCATGCCGTCGCTGTGTTCGTCGAGCTGCGGCGTGCCAGCGCCCGTCGGCTGGCAGGTGGCGCCGGCGGCGGTGAAGCGCGTGCCGTCGGCAGCGAGCCGTTCGATGTCGCCCCAGTGCGTGCGCACCTCGCCCCAGCTGAGCACACCGTCGCCGTCGGCATCCAGGCCCAGGTCGCGGTCCAGGTCGCGCAGCGAGATGTCCAGGCGCTGCTCGACCTCCGCTCCGTCCACCCGATAGCGCAGGTAGGCCTCGCTGGACTGGTGGGCCCAGGCGCTGGTGCTGGCGCAGAACAGCAGCAGCAGGACGAGTCCGCGAAAGGTCACGAGGTCAGGCTCCGGTGGCGGGTAGAAGGGCAGCAAGGGCAGCAAGGGCAGCAAGGCGGGCATCTTGCCAGCCCCGTTCGCGCACGAAGCGCGCCAGCTCGCGGCGTGCGGGCTCGCCGTCGCGGCCGGTGGCCTGGGCGGCGCGCAGCAGCAGCACGGCGTCGGCCGGTTCACGCTGCATGGCCCAGTTGACCTGGGCCAGGCGCAGCGCCTCGCGCGGCTGCTCGGCCACGTCCAGCGCGAAGCGGGCCTGCTCGCGGGCATGCTTGCCGGGCTCGCGCTTGTCGGCGGCGGCGAGGCTGTCGCGCAGGCGGGCGGTGGGCGCGGCGGCCTCGCTGTCCGGGCGGCCCAGGCGGTGCAGCGCGATGACATGACGCAAGAGCACCGCGTCGGCGTTGGAGCCCTCGGTCAGCGCCAGCGCCTCGGCGTCGCGGCCCTGGGCCAGCAGCCAGTCGGCCAGCGCCGCGCGGGTGTAGACCTCGTCGGCGCCCAGCAGCGCTTGGCGGTACAGCGCGAGCGCCGAGGCATCACCCATGCGCTCAGCCAGCTCGGCGCGCATCACCGCGAGCCAGGGCAGCACGTGGCGGCCCGGGCTCAGCCGGGCCAGCGCCTGCGCGGCGGCTGGGGCCTTGCCGGACAGGCTGTCCAGCTCCGCCAGGCAGGCGGCTGCGGGCAGGGGCGCGAGCGGCTTCAGCTGCTCGCACAGCGCGCGCGCCTGCGGCAGCTCGGCGCGCAGCTGGTGCACGCTGGCTGCGTCGAGCAGCGCCTGGGCGCGGACTTTGGGGGCGAGGTCGTCGCGCGCCAGCAGGCCGCGCAACTGGGCCAGCCCGCCGTCGAAATCATGCCGGGCCTGCAGCACGCGGGCGCGCAGCAGCACGGCCTCAGCAGGCGCGTCGGCGCGCGTCCACCAGGGTGCGAGCGCGGCCTGAGCGGCGCCGAGCTCGCGCGGGTCGCCCAGCACGCGGGCTCGGTCCAGCGCGGCGCGCGCGGTGGCCAGCGCCAGCGGCAGCTGGGCCGGGTCACGCGCGAGCGCCGCCCGACGCGTGCGCTCGGCGGCGTCCACGCGGTAGGGCAGGCGCTGCACGGTGTCACCGTCGCTCTTCGGTGTGAAGGGCTCCGCCGAAACCGCGAGCGGCGCCAGCAGGAGCAGGACGAGCAGCGCCTTCATTCAGACGGGCAGCGGTTCGTCGGTCTCGCTGGTCGCCAGGTCGCCGGCCGGCAGCGTCAGCGGCTCGCTGGTCTCGTCGCTGAAGCTCTGGCCGTTCAAGAAGCTCACGAAGGCAGACGACGAGACGATGGCGCCGTCCGGCACGGCCGTCAGCGGCTCGGGCGGCGGCGGGGCCGTGTAGTCCGAACCGCCGCCGCAGGCGACGAGGGCCAGGCTGGCGGCACCGGCCGCCGCCACGTTGAACAGGGTGCGCATGGCGGCTTCCTTCACTTGGTGCCCGGGATGGGCGTGTTGAGGTAGGGGAAGGTGCCGAGCAGCGGCACGACGGCCTGGTCGACCGCGTCATGCAGCTTGAAGGCGGTGGCGCCCAGCGGCACGGCGGACGGCTTGCACGCGGCGCCGAAGCCGAGCGCATCGGTGTCGCCGTTGGCCATGCACAGGCCGCCCATCACCGCCACCAGCGAGATGTCGACGACGTCGTCCTTGGGGCGGCGGCCGTTGGGGTAGCCGGCACTGTCGCTGCCGCCGGCCAGGATGTTGCCGACGATGCCCAGACGGTTCTGCTGCGCGAAGGCGACCGGCGCGATGGCTGTGTTGAGGCGCAGCATTTCAGACGGCGTCACGGTGGCCAGTTGGTTGACGCCCTTGATGCCGGTCAGGAAGGTCGTGACCAGGTCGTTGCGCGGGAAGTTCGTCGGCGCCGTGTTGGGCAGGGCCAGCGCAATTTCGAGCAACGCGGGCAGCGTCGGGTTGGTCACGTAGTCGGCAAACTGGGTGTCGTCCTTGGGCTTGGACGAGTTGAACTTGTCCTTGTCCTTCAGGCCGATGACGACCTCGTTGACAAGTGGCATGCCCAGCCGCGAGACCTGCACCCAGGCGCCACCGGCCTTCTCGGCCGTCTGGTGGCCCGAAGCGGGCTTGGGGTCGAGCAAGCGGCCTTGGCGCAGGCTGGCCGTCGTCCAGCCGCCGATGACGTCGCTGCCGGCACCCTTCAGGCAATCCTTGTGGATCTCCAGCGCCAGCGTGGTGACGTTCTTGTCGCCGATGGTGTTGGGCGCGGCATTGATCAGCGCGGGGTCGGTGATGACCGAGACCGGCGCGTTCACCAGGTCGAAAATCGTGCCGAGGTTGACGGCAAACGGGTCCTGGCGCTGGCCGACGAAGACCTTGGCCGGCGTGGCGCAGCCCGGGATCGTGATCGGGTAGACATGCTTGGCCGCGTAGGCCGGGTAGTCGGCGATCGTCTTCTTGCCGATGTTGTCGACCGGCTTGTCGAAGGTGGTGGCGCCGCTCGTCGCGTGGGCCACGGCCTGGGCGGTGCCGCTGCGGCGGTCGCCGCGCACGACGGTCAGCGTGTAGCTCTCATTGAGCTGCAGGTTGCCGTCCTTCACGTTGGCCACCGCACCGGCCTGGATCAGCGGGATGCCGACCATCTTGCCGCCCACGTTCAGGCTGACGCCCGCGCCGTTGTTGGCCAGCTTGTTCTTGAAGCGGAACTGGAAGCTGATGTCTTCCTTGGCGTCGCCGGTGTTGTCGACGTGGATCTCGTAGAGCGCGTTCGGGTCCAGCGAGAAGTAGTTGGGGCCGCCGTAGCCGTCCTGCAGCGGCAGGTAGTTGGCGATCAGCGTGACCATGCCGTCGCGGTTGGGCTCGTAGCTGCGGAACATGTAGAAGTCCGAAGCGTCGACCTTGGGGACCGTTGTGATGAAGGGCGCTTCGCGGTGGCTGGAGGCCTGGGCGCCAGCGGCCAGGCAAAGCAGTGCCGTGGCCAGTGCGCTGTGGGTGAGTCGGGCGTTCATGGGGGGCATCCTGTGGGGCGATACCGGCTTGGCATCTGTGGGGCTCTACGCCGCCAGATCGAGGCTGGATTCACTCGATGTGACGAATCGCCTGCTCGACCACTGGCAACACAATGCCGCCTCCTACAAGGAGAGCCGAATGCCCCGTATCCGTTTCGCCGCGCTGGCGGCCGCCGCCCTGTGCTTCACCAGCGCCACGAGCGCCTGGGCCGGCACCAGCGGCTTCTACCGCCAGCCCGCGCTGCATGGCGATCAGATCGTCCTCGTCGCCGAAGGCGATCTGTGGCGGGTCACTTCACAAGGCGGCGACGCCCAGCGACTGACGACCCACGCCGGCCAGGAGACCCAACCCGCCGTGTCGCCCGACGGCCAGTGGCTGGCCTTCACCGGCCAGTACGACGGCGGCACCGAGATCTACCTGATGCCCGTGGCCGGCGGCCCGCCCAGGCGGCTGACATGGGAAGGCGGCGGCATGCGCGTGTGGGGCTTCAGCGCGGCCGGCGAGATCATCTACACCAGCCTCGATGCCCGCCCCGGTGCCCAGTTGTTCGCGCTGGACCCGAAGACCGGCCAGCGCCGCCAACTGCCCGTGGGCCAGGGCAGCGACGGCGCATTAAGCGCCGATGGCAAGACCCTCTACTTCACCCGCAGCGGCCTGCGCAGCGACAACGCGCGCCAGTACCGCGGCGGCGCCATCGCGCGGCTGTGGGTCATGGACTTAGGCGGCAAGGCCGAGGCCCGCCCGCTGCTGGCCGAGGGCAACAACGACCGCCGGCCGCTGCCCTACCGCACGGACGCGGGCGAGCGCATCGCCTTCCTGTCGGACCGCGACGGCACGGTCAATCTGTGGAGCGTCAACGCGCAAGGCACGGACCCGCGCCAGCACACGACGCACAAGGGCTGGGACATCCGCCATGCGTCCATCGACGGCAGCCGAGTCGTCTACGCGCTGGGCGCCGATCTCTACACCGTCGACCTCGCGCAAGCCGCCGCGCCGAAGAAGCTCGACGTGAGCCTGGGCGGCGACTTCGACCAGCAGCGCGAGCGCTGGATCAAGAAGCCGCAGGACTTCCTGACCGACACGGCCTTCGCCCCCAACGGCGAGCGCGTGCTGCTGGCCGCGCGCGGCCATCTCGCCACGCAGGGCGTGCAGGCGCTGCGCCGCGCGGAGCTGCCGCAACCGGCCGACGGCCGCTGCCAGCGGGGCGAGTTCAGCAGCGACAGCAAGGGTGTGTTCGCCGTCTGCGACTTCAGCGGCGAGCAGGAAATCTGGCGCTTCGCGGCCAATGGCGCGGGCCAGCCCGAGCGCATCACCAGCAGCGCCCCTAACGCCACGGTCACGCAGCGCCGTGAACTGCTGCCCTCGCCCGACGGCCGCTGGCTGGCGCACACGGACAAGGAAGGCGGCATCTGGTTGACTGACCTCAAGGCCAAGACGACGAAGGAAATCGGTCGCGGCACGATGGACGGCGACTCGCATCTGCAAGGCTGGAGCCCCGACAGCCAGGCCCTGGCCTGGACGATGCCGCTGCGCCAAGCCGACCGCAGCCAACTGCAGCTCTACAGCGTGGCCGACGGCCGCACACACACGCTGACCAGCGACCGTTACAACAGCGACGCCGCCACCTTCAGCCCCGATGGGCATTGGCTGTACTTCGCATCCGATCGCAATTTCGCGACGACCGGCCAGCCCAGCCCCTGGGGCGACCGCAACACCGGGCCTTTCCTGGCCTTTCGCAGCAAGCTCTACACGCTGGCCCTGCAGCCCGGCCTGCGCTCGCCGTTCGCGGCCAAGGACGAGCTGGAATCGCCCACCGAGAAGAAGGCCGAGGAGCAACGCGCCGACGACCGCAAGGCCACCGACAAGGAGCCGACGGAGCGCAAGCCCGATGCCAAGGATTCCAAGGACGACAAGAACAAGAAGGCCGCCGCACCCGAGAAGAAAGGCAAGCCCGGCATCGTCTTCGACGGCCTGGCCGAGCGCCTGTACGAGCTACCCGTGCCCGCCGGAAACTACCGCGCGCTGCGCGCCGACGGCAAGCGGCTGTGGTTCCTGGACCAGGACCTGGAGCGCAAGACCCAGCTCAAGTCCATCGCCATCGACAACCAGGGCGGCACGCCCGAGACGCTGGCCAGCGACGTGCGCAGCTACGACATCAGCGCCGACGGCAAGAAGCTGATGCTGGTGCGCAACCAGGGCCAAGGCCAGGGCGCCGCGCCCGAGGTCCTCATCGTCGACGCAGCGCCCAAGCTGCCGACCGACGCCAAGGATCTGGCCAAGCTGACCGTGCGCTGGAGTGACTGGCAGATCGCCACGCAGCCGCGCGCCGAGTGGAGGCAGATGTTCGCCGACGCCTGGCGCATGCACCGCGACCACTTCTACGACAAGGCCATGCACGGCGTCGACTGGGCGGCCGTGCGCACCAAGTACGAACCGCTGGTGGAGCGCGTGACCGACCGCTTCGAGCTGGCCGAGCTGATGGCGCAGATGGTGTCGGAGTTGGGCGCGTTGCACAGCCAGGTCGCGCCGGGCGACACGCGCGCGGCGCCGGAAGAACCCGGTCTTGCCGGCCTGGGCGGGCGCTTCTCCAGGGCGCCGGGCGGTTGGCGCATCGACGCGATCTACGGCTTTGAAGCGGAGCTGCCCGTCGAGGCGCCACCGCTCGCTGCCGCCGGCGTCAACCTGAAGGTCGGCGACGTCATCACCCACGTCAACGGCCGCCCCACCGCTGAGGCGCCGCACATCCTGGAGCTGCTGCGCGGCCAGGCCGGGCGCCAGGTGCTGCTGGACGTGAGACTAGCCGACGGCAAGACGGTGCAGCGCATCGTCACGCCGGTGGCACAGCGGCGCGAGAACCAGCTGCGCTACAACGACTGGCGCGTCAGCCGCGCCCGTGCGGTGCAGCAGGCCGGCCAGGGCCGCATCGGCTACGTGCACCTGCGCGCCATGGGCGCGGCCGACATCGCCGACTTCGTGCGCGAGTTCTACGCCGCCAGCGACCGCGACGGCCTCGTCATCGACGTGCGCTACAACGACGGCGGCAACATCGACAGCTGGATTCTGGAGAAGCTGCTGCGCCGCGCCTGGGCCTTCTGGCAGCCGCGCTCACCCGCCGGCACGGCCGTGTACCCGAACATGCAGAACGTCTACCGCGGCCACACGGTGGTGCTGATGAACGAGGACACCTACAGCGATGGCGAGACCTTCGCGGAGGGCTTCAAGCGCCTGAAGATCGGCCCCGTCATCGGCAAGCGCAGCTCGGGCGCGGGCGTGTGGCTGTCCGACCAGAACCGCCTCATCGACAACGGCATCATGCGTGCCGCCGAGAGCGGCCAGATCGACGCCGAAGGCCGCTTCCTCATTGAGGGCGTGGGCGTGACGCCGGACATCGAGGTCGACAACCTGCCGCGCGCCACGGCCATGGGCCAGGACGCGCAGCTGGATGCGGCGATTGCCGAGCTGAAGAAACGCATTGCCGAGCAGCCCGTGCCGGTCGTGAAGCCGGGGCCCTACCTGAGGCCCGTCAGGCCCGTGAAACCCTGAACCAGCGAGAGAAACATGGCCCATACCTTGAAAGCCCCGCAGACCGCCGCCGAATGTGCAGCGCAGGAAGCCACACTCGTGCTCGACCGCCTGACTGCGGCCGACGCCATGGGCATCGGCCAATCCATCCTCGCGCTGGCACTGGAGTGGTTCCCGGGCCGGCCGGTGGCAATCCACCTGGAGACCGACGACCATCCGCTGTTCGTCTATTTCATGGACGGCACGAACGCCGGCAACGCGGACTGGATCATCAAGAAGAAGAACGTCGTTCGCCGGTTTGGCTACAGCTCGTTCCGGGTGCGGCTGGAGTTCCTCGAACGCAAGGCCAATTTCCATGCCGAGACCGGGTTGGACCCGGTGCTCTTCCAGGCCGAAGGCGGCGCCGTGCCGCTGGCCGTTCGCGGCAAGGGACGCGTGGGCACCGTGATCGTTTCGGGTCTCGACGGCTGGGAAGACCATGTGCTCGCGGTGGGCGGGCTGGAGCTCTGGAACAGCCACAAGATCGCCTCGGGCCGGCAGGGCTGAACGCTCGGATGGGTGGGGTCCTCACCCTTGCTGTGGCATTGCGCGAAATCTAGACTGCACCGCCCTGCGCTCGCCGGGCCACCCCGATCACCGGTCCCGCAGCGAAAGGCATTTGATGGCCAATCCATCCCGTATTTGAAGATCCACGAGCAACTGGTGGCGGCGATCCAGTCGACCGACAAGTATTCGAGCGACTGGAAAAGCATCGCCGAGGCGCTACCCAAGCTCGTCCGCAGTGATGGCTTCCATTACCTGCAGGCCTCGTTGCCCGACAGCATCCGCCGCCGCCTGGCCGGCGCGAAGTCGATTGCCAAAGTCTTGCGCGCGGCGGCCAAGGCCGAGGGCAGCCTGATCAGCAAGCCCTCCAACAACGCCCGCGCCCGCGCGTTGCTGCTCAAGACCTTGGCCCACCTCTACCACTACGAGACCGCAGGCGAGCGCAAGCTGTGGATCCTGTCCCTGCCGTCGGTGCTCACCTCCCACCCCATCGAGTTCGCGAACGAGACCGATGCGCTGGTGGACCAGGTGCTCAACGCCACCACCGAGGCCTACAGCGACGAGCAGAAGCGGCGCATCGACGGCGCTGTCGCGACGGCGCTGCGCTGGGTCGAGCGCGGCATGATCGTCGCAGGCGATCCGAATCGCCCCGAGCACAAGGCGCTGCTCAAGCGCTGGTTCATCCCGTCAACGCACGCCGACGTCGATGGCGCCATCGCCGCCTTCATGCCCACGCTGCGCCGCGGTCTGCTCAAGATCGCCATCGGCCTGAAGGTTGGCGACCTGATCATCCTCGACGACCCCGCCCAACGCGGCACCGGCAGCACCTGGGAGCAGAGCGAGGCCTACACCTTCACCCGCAACGACGTCCGCGCGGTCTGGGTGGAGCCCGGTTTCTGGGGCAATGGCAACACGCTGACCGGCGCCACCAACTGGGCGCGGATCATCGTGCACGAGCTCACCCACAACTACTGCCAGACCGCTGACCACAGCTACAGCTGGCAGGGCCTGCTGCCGCGCGAGTCCGACGTTTTCCGCCGCGTTAACAACGCGCGGGTGGCGCTGCAGCCGGGGTTCGCTGCCGTGCGCACGCTCTCGATGGGGCAGTGCCAGACCAATGCCGATTCCTGGGCCTTCTTCTGCGCTGACGCCGTCGGTGCGCTGACGGACCGCGACCGCATCGCGGCCCTGGGCAACAAGCTCTACGAAGACACGGGTTGGACCGCCGCGCAAAAGGTCGAGCGCAAGCTCGTCACGCAATGACCCGTGGCGCCGCCCTCGCTGCTGCGGCCATGGTCTTCGCCACGGCCGCGTGCGACGGCGCCACCAACAAGCACTCCCCCATGACACACACCCCACCCCCGAGCGCCAGCCGCGCACCGCCGCCGCGCGTTCCTCCCGTCTTCATCGCCGGCGTGCGCTACGCGCAGGTCGCGGGCGACATCGACATGGATGGCCAGGTCGGCGGCATCCTCGCGGCCTACGACGCGTCCAGCCGCGAGCTGTGGCGCCTGCGGGTCTACGAGAACGCGCGTCGCCCCGAGCTGGAAGGCGACGTGCAGGACGTCTGGTTCCGCTCCCTGCGCGCCGAGGGCGGCCATCTGGTGATCGAGAACGAACGAGGCGAGCGCTTCGAGGTCGATCCCGCAGCGCGGCGCGTCATCGGCCAGCCGGCGCCGGCGTCGGCACCCAAGCCCGACATCGACCCCATCTCCGGCCAGCCGCGCATCCGGCGGCCGGGTTGAGGCGGTTGCCCCAAGCACAAACGCCACAAGAGGCCGCAGCCTCCAGGTGAGGTGGCGCCGAGCGCTCAGGCGGCGTGGCCGGCGCGAACGAAGCGATGCACCGCCGTGGCCCTGGCCGCGAAGGCACCGCTGAACAGTCCGAGCACCGCACTCACGGCGGCGATGAACCAGGCCTCGTGGACGACATGCGCATCCACGCCCGTGGCGAAGCCCAGTGCGAACTTGGCCGCGAAGATGCCGACCATCAGCCACAACGGCAACCAGCTCCCGGGCACCCGCACGGCGCTGCCCGCATGGGCCAGACCGCGCGGCGCGAAGACCAAGCCGCCGGGAAAGACCGCCGCCGCAAACCCTGCGGCCCAGGCCAGCACCGGCACGAGGCTGGCGCCAAACGCCGCCACGACGCCGTAGAGCGACAAGGCCAGCATCGCGAGTGCCACCTTGGCGAGCGTTCCCGGCTGGACGACACGATCACGCGATTGGCGTACTCCCAGGGCCACGAGGACGGCGAGGATGACGAAGGGCCAGACGGGAAGGGAAGCATTCATGGCGGGCAATCGGTTGGGTTGCGATGTCCGTACTGTGCTCACGCCGGCACCGCCTGGCGAACCGCTTGCGACAGATCGACAGCGCGAGGCGGGAAATGCCCGCGGCAGGCGCCAATGGCATGTCGTCAGCGCCCGTCGACACGCGGTCAAACGCGCTGCGTCTGCGCGGCTACAACCCCGATTCGCCATAGCAACGATGCCTTCGACAACCGCCGCCACATGCGCCGCGGTTTCCTCCCCCGAGGTTTATCCAACACCTGCCCTCAGCTCGGTGTGGCGCCCAGACCTGTCCAGCACGACGGGCGGGTGTCGGACAAACCTAAACAACAGTTGCCGTCGGGCACATCACCCTGAAGGGCAGGTCTCGGCGGCGGATTCAACCGGTCGGTTGCGATCGACGGCTTCCGGACGGGCCGTCGGCGCTCTAAGTTCTTGCCTTCAGTGCGAAAGCTGGGCGTAGACCTCGGCCCAGTCGTTCGCGACGGCAAACCCTTCGCCGCAGTCGGCGCCCACGCTGGTCGACGCGACGCGCGATACGGCATCCTGAAGCGACTTGCTGAAGTGCTGCTGATCAGCGAAGCCGAGTTTGCGTTTCACCCCGTGATTGACATCCACCTCGACGCCGTGGGTCGTCAGTACGAACTTGTCGAAATACTGGCGCTGCGGCACCAGTTGTATGTTTTGTGCCTTCAGGTACGCCGACAAGTTCTCGTCCTTGAAGGGGTACGGTAGGCCGCGCCAGAAAGGATGGAACAGACCATCCCAGTGATTGGGGATATAGACCTTCGGATGTAGTAGTGGAACGAGTCTCTCGGCCACCGCCTTGCCACCGGTACCGACCCAGACGTCGACCTTTTCGAGCCCGGCATCTTTCATTGCCGCAGCCAGGTTGGCTAGCGGAGAACCGAAATCGGCGCCGTCGACGACGATCGGCTTATCGAGGTCGTAGTCGCTGGCCGAGTCGTTGACGAAGAACGCAAGCTTCCCGTCGGGACGATCGATGGTAAACAGGAAGGCTCGATTTCCCCCGCCGTTGGGATAGTCCTCGCCCACGCCGGCGCGAAATCCGCCAGTGACTGGATCGGGCACGGGCGGGCGGTACAACTCGCGCGCGAAGTGCTGAATGGGATTGGTCGCGTCGCCACTGTGGTTGAACCGTACGACGCGCATCGTGATGCCATCGCCGAGCGAGATCGCTTCCCCGCCGCTCACGACGCGGCACTGTTCTGTGGCTACGTGCTGCGCACTCGCCTGCATGCAGGCAGTCGCACTGCCGATCATCGCGGCGCCTGTCAGCTTGGACCAGGTGGGCGTGTCCCAGCTGTGATCCCAGTGGGCGTGCCCGGCCAGCAGCAGGTCGAGCTTGTCCGACCCCAGCACCGCGTCGCGCACCTTTGCGATTGACGCGGTGTCAATGCCTTGGGGCGATTGGGTGAAGGCGGCCATGTCGTTGGGCAGTCCCGGCGGAGCCATGAAGATCGACGCGGGCAGGCGCGTGATGTAAGCGTCCATCAAGACCCGCCTGTCGCCGATCCTGAAGTACCAGTTGGCGATGGACATCCACGTCATCTCGACCGTGGGTCCCGCTGCGGCAGCAGGGGGGCTCACGAGGCTCGACAGAACGAAGGACGCTGATGCGATCAAGGCCCGTTTCATGTGCCTCCTATGCATCGCGTTGTGATCCGCGTGCGTCGACGCAGCATACGCGCGCCAAGCCAGTTTGGCTCTCTGACATGATTGAACTACAGCCGGTCGCTTTCAGCGGTTGGGCGCACCATGAAGCCCACACTTCCGGCCAACGGGCTATCGCCCGTAGGCTTGACGCGAGCGGCGGCAATCAGCCTTTAGCAGTCACACCCACTGCCCAATCCGCCGCTCAAACATCCCCCCGCCGCCCCGTCCCCTTCAGCACCTTCACCAACGCCGCCGCCCGAATCGGCTTGGCCACGTAGCCGTCCATCCCCGCCGCCGGGCAGGCCTCGCGGTCAGCTTGCATCGCATTGGCCGTCATCGCCACGATGCGCGGGGCTGCCCCGCAGGCCAGCGAGACGTGATGTGGCGGCTCGCCTCCAGGCCGTCTGCGAAACGTCGATGCGAAGCTAGCAGGCCTGGCCGCCACGCTTGCCCGGGATGTTGCCGCTCTTCGACGGGACCCAGCTGTCGCGCGGCAGTTCGCCGCAACCGAGGCTGCAGCGGCGGCCTCGCCACAGCGGTAGTCGACCGGCAGCGGCGCGGCCTGTGCCGACAGATGCGGCAGCCAGCACAGCAGGGCCAGGGACCGAAGCAGCAACGCGGCCACGCGGGGATGCTTTTGCGAGAGGAAGGGGTGCGCGAGGCCCGTGGCTGCTGCGGCCAGCGCGGCGCGCTGACGTCAACGCGCCGTCACGGCGTGCAAAGAAACATCCTGGCTGGCTCGGCGATCACCTGCGACGCGGGCTGCAACGGCACCGCCAGCGTCGGCAAGGCCGCGGCCACCGCCTGGCGCGCCGCGTCGTCAAGCTCGCGGTGAAGCGTCACCGTGGCCTGCTCGCCGAGCACGAAGTTGCCGATGTAGACCGCGCGGCCGGGCTGCGCCTGGAAGGCCAGGTTCCTGCCGCCGAACCTCGACGAGTTGAAGGCGCTGAAGACGTAGTGGCCGGGCGGCGCGTCGAACGCGAAATAGCGCGTTGGCGCCGGGGTGGCGGGCACGTTGGCTTCCAGCCGGTCGAACGTGAAGCAGTTGCCCGTGATGGCCTGCTTGCTGATGTCGTAGCGGTCCAGCGTCACGCCGAAGCGCGGATAGCCCCAGGCTCCCGCCACCGTCACGCCGTACACCACGACGGCACGGCCCTGCGGGGCCTCGCCGCCATCGTGGGGCCGCACGCCGTTGATGACGCAGCCGGACAAGGCTGCCGTCAGCGCGAGCAGGACGAACCGCATCGTCAGGCTGGGCTCAGCGCAGCACGACGCGCGCGAACTTGCGCTTGCCCACCTGCAGCACGTGCTCGCCGGCATCGAGCTTCAGGCCCTTGTCGGCGATGACTTCGCCAGCGCGGCGCACACCGCCCTGCTCGACCATGCGCAGGCCTTCACCCGTCGACGCGACGAGGCCGGCCGCCTTCAGCACCTGAGCCAGCCCCATCGGCGCGCCGCTCAGCTGCACCTCGGGGATCTCGTCCGGAATGCCGCCACGCGCACGGTTGTTGAAGTCGGCCTCGGCCGCCTCCGCCGCCGCCGCGCTGTGGAAGCGTGAGGTGATCTCCTTGGCCAGCAGCACCTTGGCGTCCTTCGGATTGCGTCCGCCCGCCACCTCGGTCTTCAACGCTGCGATCTCGCCCAGCGACTTGAACGACAGCAGCTCGTACCACTTCCACATCTGCACATCGCTGATCGACAGGATCTTGGCGAACATCGAGTTCGCCGGCTCCGTGATGCCGATGTAGTTGTTCTTGGACTTGGACATCTTCTCGACGCCGTCCAGGCCCTCCAGCAGCGGCATGGTCAGGATGCATTGCGGCTCCTGGCCGTATTCCTGCTGCAGATGGCGGCCCATCAGCAGGTTGAACTTCTGGTCGGTGCCGCCCAGTTCCAGGTCGCTCTTCAGCGCCACCGAGTCGTAGCCCTGCATCAGAGGGTAGAGAAACTCGTGCACCGAGATCGGCGTCTGTGCGGCGAAGCGTTTGGTGAAGTCGTCGCGCTCCATCATGCGCGCCACCGTGTACTTGGCCGCCAGCTGGATCAGCCCGGCCGCGCCCAGCGGCTCGCTCCACTCGGAGTTGTAGCGAATCTCGGTGCGCGCCGGGTCCAGCACCAGCTTGGCCTGGGCGTAGTAGGTCTCGGCGTTGGCCTGGATCTGCTCTTTCGTCAGCGGCGGGCGCGTCGCGTTGCGGCCCGACGGGTCGCCGATCAGCGACGTGAAGTCGCCGATCAGGAAGATCACCTGGTGGCCCAGGTCCTGCAATTGGCGCATCTTGTTCAAGACCACCGTGTGACCGACATGGATGTCCGGCGCCGTCGGGTCCAACCCCAGCTTGATGCGCAGTGGCACGCCTGTCGCGGCGGAGCGCGCCAGCTTCTTCGTCCATTCGGCCTCTGGCAGCAGTTCCTCGACGCCGCGGCGCGTGACGGCCAGCGCCTCCAGAACGGCATCGGTGATGGGAAATTTCGGGGCGTCGGACATGGGCGGCGCGCCAGCTTGTTAGCAGCTGCGCGAAATTGTTAAGTTATTGATCTGTCGGGGTTAACCGGCATGCCAAGTAGGACAACGCCGTTAGAATTCACCCTTCGAATCGGGGGTGTTGCTTCAACACAACCCGAAATGGATTTTAGGGCCGCCACGGGTGCGGCCCTTCGCGTGGAACCGGCCTCGGCCGGGATTGCCCCAGCGACAACCCCGGGATGCCGAGAGTGACCGTAGTTCAGAGACACCTTCAGCAAGTCAAGAAAGCCCTCGGCAGTGCCGAATCCTTTGCGGCCCGCCACCCACGCGCATTGACCGCCTCGGTCGTCGGCGTGCTCAGCTGCTTCGCGGTAACCGCCTTCGGTATCGCCCCCCTCGCCCCCGACGCCGCCGCCCTGCCCAAGCGCACCGTGATCGAAACGCTGGCCACGCCCAGCATCGAGGCTCAACTCGACGAACTCGCCGCCCACCACGTGGCGCTGACCCGTTCTGAGGCTACCCGCTCCAGCGACACGCCCGACAGCCTGCTCAAGCGCGCCGGTGCCTTCGATCCCGCCGCCGCCGCCTTCCTGCGCGCCGACCCGCTCGCCCGCCGCGTGCTGCAAGGCCGCGCCGGCAAGATGGTGCACCTGACGGCCGACGCCTCCGGCCAGGTGCAGAAGATCGTCGTGCGCTTCCCCGCCGAGAAGGTCGAGCAGCAAGGGAGTCACTTCACCCGCCTGATGATCGAGCGCAACGGCGCCGGTTTCTCCGCCCGCACCGAGACCGCGCCGCTGCAGGCCCAGGTTGCTCTGGGCAGCGGCGTCATCCGCACCTCGCTGTTCGCCGCCACCGACGACGCCAACATCCCCGACGCCATTGCCTCGCAGATGGCCGACATGTTCTCCGGCGACATCGACTTCCACCGCGAACTGCGCAAGGGCGACCGCTTCAGCATCGTCTACGAAACCCTGACCGCCGACGGCGAGCCCATCACCTGGGACGGCGGCGTTGGCCGCCTGCTGGCCGGCGAGTTCACGAACAACGGCCGCACCTACTCGGCCGTCTGGTTCAAGGACAACGCCTCGGGCAAGGGCAGCTTCTATGGCTTCGATGGCCAGAGCAAGCGCCGCGCCTTCCTGGCCAGCCCGATGGAGTTCTCGCGCATCACCAGCGGTTTCGCGATGCGCTTCCATCCCATCCTGCAGACCTGGCGCCAGCACAACGGCACCGACTACGGCGCCCCCACCGGCACGGCCGTTCGCTCGGTCGGTGACGGCGTGGTGGAGATGGCCGGCTGGCAAAACGGCTTCGGCAACGTCGTGCATGTGCGCCACAGCGGCGACCGCACCACCGTCTACGCCCACCTGAGCAAGATCGACGTGAAGAAGGGCCAGCGCATCGAGCAAGGCCAGCGCATCGGTGCCGTCGGCGCCACCGGCTGGGCCACCGGCCCGCATCTGCACTTCGAGTTCCGCGTCGGTGGCCGCCACATGGACCCGCGCGTCATTGCCCGCGCCTCCGAAGCCGTCACCCTGCCCAACTACGCCAAGGCGCAGTTCCAGCAAACCGTTGCCAGCGTGAAGACCCAGCTCTCCGTGGCTGAGACCATGGATGGCGTCTCTGCCGCTGACTGAGCCGAACCAGCTCTACATCGGGCTGATGTCGGGCACCTCGCTCGACGGCATCGATGGGGTTCTCTTCGATGCGCAACGGCTGGCCGTCACGAGCCATGTCCACGCGCCCTTTTCGCCCGCGCTGCGCGATGAACTGCTCGCGCTGAACACGCCCGGCGACAACGAACTGCACCGCGCCGCACTGGCGGCTAACGGCGTTGCGCGCGGCTATGCGGACCTCGTCGCCCAGCTGCTGGAAGCGACCGGCACGCGGCGCGAGCAGGTTGCCGCTCTCGGCGCCCATGGCCAGACCGTGCGGCACCGGCCCGACGGCATCGAGGGCTACACGACACAGTTGCTGAACGGCGCCTTGCTGGCCGAACAAACCGGCATCGATGTGGTCTGCGACCTGCGCAGCCGCGACATCGCTGCGGGTGGCCAAGGCGCGCCGCTGGTGCCAGCCTTCCACCGCGCCGTCTTTGGCACTGAAGGCCAGGACACCGCCGTGCTGAATCTCGGCGGCATCAGCAACCTGAGCCTGCTGTTCGCCGATGGCCGCACCGGCGGCTTCGACTGCGGCCCGGCCAACTGCCTGATGGACGGCTGGATCGCCCGTCACCAAGGCAAGGCTTACGACACCGACGGCGCCTGGGCGGCCACGGGCCGTGTCTCGCCCGCGCTGCTGGCCACGTTGCTGGCCGAGCCCTTCTTCGCACTGCCGCCGCCCAGGAGCACGGGCCGCGACCTGTTCCACCTAGGTTGGCTTCAGGCCCGGCTCATCCCCGGCCTGGCGCCAGAAGACGTGCAGGCCACGCTGTTGGAACTCAGCGCGCGCATCGTGGCCGAATCACTGCAGGGGCAAATGCGCGGCGCCAAATCCCTGATCGCCTGCGGCGGCGGCGCGTTGAATGGGCGGCTGATGCAGCGCCTGTCCGACCTGCTGCCCGGCGTCGCGGTCGAATCCAGCGCCGCGCGCGGCCTGCCGGTCGATCAGGTCGAAGCCGCCGCCTTCGCCTGGCTGGCCATGCGCTTCAAAACAAAACGGCCGGGCAATTTGCCGGCCGTTACGGGAGCCGCGGGGCTCCGGGTGCTCGGGGCGTTGTACCCCGGCTAGCCTCTTAGGCCGAGAAGCTCGACCCGCAACCGCAGGTCGACGTGGCGTTCGGGTTCTTGATGACGAACTGGGCGCCCTGCAGATCTTCCTTGTAGTCGATCTCGGCGCCCATCAGGTACTGCAGGCTCATCGCGTCGATCAGCAGCGTCACGCCGTTCTTGCTCATCTGGGTGTCGTCATCGTTGACGGCCTCGTCGAACGTGAAGCCGTACTGGAAGCCCGAGCAGCCGCCGCCTTGCACGAACACGCGCAGCTTCAGCTCAGGGTTGCCCTCCTCGACCACCAGATCGCGCACCTTGTCGGCGGCGCTGTCGGTGAAGACCAGGGGGACGGGAATGTCGGTGACGGGGGTATCAAGCACGGCGCTCATGGCGAGGCTCCTGTGAATCTGTCCAGAGACGAATATGGGGATTGTCCGCGCAAAAACAAAAGGCCGCTGAGAGCGGCCTTTTGTGTCCAAGCGCAGAAATTAACGCTTGCTGAACTGCTTCCTGCGGCGAGCGCCGTGCAGGCCGACCTTCTTACGCTCGACTTCACGCGCGTCACGCGTGACGAAGCCGGCTTTGCTCAGCTCGGGCTTCAGGGTCGCGTCGTAGTCGATCAGCGCGCGGGTGATACCCAGGCGCAGGGCGCCGGCTTGACCCGATTCGCCGCCGCCATGCACGTTCACCTTGATGTCGAAGGCCTCGCCATTGTTCGTCAGCAGCAGAGGCTGCTTGGCGATCATGATCGAGGTCTGACGACCAAAGTAAGTGTCAATGGCTTTGCCGTTGACGATGATCTGGCCCGTGCCCTTCTTCATGAAGACGCGAGCGACCGACGACTTGCGACGGCCCGTACCGTAATTCCAGTTTCCGATCATGGCCGTTCCTTAGATCTCGAGAGCCTTGGGCTGCTGGGCGGTATGCGGGTGCGTCGGGCCTGCGTAGACCTTCAGCTTCTTGACCATGGCGTAACCAAGCGGGCCCTTGGGCAGCATGCCCTTGACGGCCTTTTCCAGCGCGCGGCCGGGGTGCTTGGCTTGCATGTCCTTGAACTTTGTGGCGTAGATGCCACCGGGGTAGCCGCTGTGACGGTAGTACACCTTGTCGGTGGCCTTGTTGCCGGTCACACGGAGCTTTTCCGCATTGACGATGACGATGAAATCACCGGTGTCCACGTGAGGCGTGTAAATGGCCTTGTGCTTGCCGCGCAAACGGAGTGCCACTTCGCTGGCAACACGTCCGAGCACCTTGTCGGTGGCGTCAATCACAAACCACTCGTGCGTCACCTCGGCCGGCTTGGCGCTGAAGGTCTTCATGAGTTGCTTTCGCTGTGCCGGCCCTCAACATAAGAGAACCGGCAATAGATGGCTGATTTTTACCGGCCTCGGTGCTTGTGTCTGATGCACAGCCTCTCGGCACGGCGCACTTGCGTGCGCTTCGGTCTTCTTTCCCGCAGCCTGTTGACGGAAAAGCCCATGAGTGTAGCAGCGTCAGTCATCGTTTGAAAGTAGCAGGCACGTTAACCTATCCACGTCGACCAGCCACACCATGCCCCGCAAACCGCCTGCACCCCCTGTCACCCCGTCTGATGCACCCGCGACCGACTGGGATCAGGTGCTGTCGGCCTTCGGCCCCGACCCGCATCCGGCGCCTCCACCGGCCACGCCGACCGCAGGCCCGCTGGTCAGTGCCCGGGCGGCGCTGGAGCGGCTGTCGACCTGGGTGCCCATCCGCTCGCTGGCCCGCCGCCACCGCCGCCGCATCATCGACCACCTGCTGGCGATGGAGCCCGGCGACCGCTACCTGCGCTTCGGCTACCCAGCGTCTGACGAGCAGATTCACAAATATGCGCTGGGCATCGACTTCACCCGTGACGAGGTGCTGGGCATCTTCAACCGCCGCCTGCAACTGGTGGCGCTAGCCCACCTGGCCTATGGACAGCCCGTGCCGGGCGACCCGACCCGCACCATGGCCGAGTTCGGCGTCTCGGTGCTGCCTGAGTCGCGCGGCCGGGGCCTGGGCCGGCGGCTGTTCGAGACCGCCGCGCTGCACGCGCGCAACCGGGGCATCGACACCCTCTTCATCCACGCGTTGAGCGAGAACCGCCCGATGCTGCGCATCGCGACCGCCGCTGGCGCCATCGTCGAGCGTGACGGCGGCGAGTCTGCGGCCTACCTACGGCTGCCGCCGGACTCGTTCGGCTCACAGGTCGAACAGGCCCTGGAGCGGCATCTCGGCGAGCTGGACTTCCAGTTCAAGCGCCAGGCCCAGGTGCTGAACGACTTCGTCGACAGCGTTGCCGAGGTCAAGGCGCACTTCGACAGTTCCGGGCGCGCGGCCAAGGAATAAACCACTAAAAGCCCCCCGGTTCACGCCCCCCCTCAGACTGGGGGCATCGGGAATAGCGAGTAATTTCCTGTCACTTGATTGCGCTACATTGAACTCCTAATGCGCCGCAAGTCCGTCGGCGACGACGCCGAACTTCTTCGAGGCACATGCCGTACGCCATCTATTGGATCGCCGCGCTGGCTGTTTGCGTACTGGGCCTGGCCATCAGCCTGGTTTGGGCCCTGCGCCGCCCCGCCTACGCCAATAGAGGCCTGCCGGCGGAGTGGTCACTCACGGCACGGCCGGTTTTCACGAGCGACGAGCGGCGTGTCTTCCGTCTGCTGCGCGAGGCGCTGCCCCACCACATCGTGCTGTCCAAGCTGCCGCTGGTGCGCTTTTGCCAGCCGACCGAGGCCAAGGAAGTGCGTTACTGGTTCGACCTGCTGGGCGCCTCGCATGTGACCTTTGCCGTCTGCAGCCCCAACGGCCGCGTGCTGGCCGCCATCGACCTGGAGGGCGAACGGGGCGTCACGCCGCGCAGCCTGCAGATCAAGCATGCCGTGCTGTCGGCCTGCCGTGTGCGCTACCTGCGCTGCGCGATGGACCAGTTGCCCAGCATCGCCGAGTTGCAGCTGCTCGTGCCGCAAGGCAGCAACCCACGCGGCCCGCTGCCGGCGCCTGCGGCCACGTCCAGCCTGCCGCGTCGCCGCAGCAGCATTGGCGAAGATGAATTCGGCAGCGACTGGGGCCAGTTCTCGCAGCCACTGCCGCTCTGGCAGGACGCGGGCGTCTTCGGTGGCGGCGAGCGCGAGCCCCATGGCGAACGCCAGCCACGCATGCCCACGCAGCATCACGGCCACCCAGTTGAGCGCCGAGTCGCGCCGCAGCGCAGCCTCGACACGGGGCGCTACAACCCACGCAGCCTGCCCGTGCTGGACGATGCCGACGACGAGGCCATGATGGACGACATCGTCGGCGTCGTCGTTGACGCGCCGCGCTACGCGACCCAGCGTCCCCGTCGGGGTTGAGGCTGACCGGCGACACTCGCCGGATGCATCACGCGACTCCTGATCTCAGCTTCGGCGACCTGACGCCGGAGTTCATGCTCGACGCCCTGGAAGCCGCCGGCCTGCGCGCCGATGGCCGCATGCTGCAGCTGAATTCCTTCGAGAACCGCGTGCTGATGCTGCATGTGGAGGACGCTCAATTCGGCAGTTCGGCGGCCGTCGCCAAGTTCTACCGCCCGGCGCGCTGGAGCGATGTGCAGATCCTCGAAGAACACGCCTTCGCCACCGAGCTCGCCGCCGCCGAGGTGCCCGTCGCCGCGCCGTGGACGCTGGAGGGCGGCTCCACGCTCTTCCACTACCAGGGCCAGCGCCTCGCCGTCACGCCACGCCAGGGCGGGCGGGGGCCAGAGCTGGAAGACCCCGAGGTGCTGCGCTGGATCGGCCGGCTGCTGGCCCGGCTGCACGGCGTTGGCCGCAGCCGGCCCTTTGCAGAGCGCCTGACCTGGGCCAGCGCCGCACCGGCCCAGGCCGCGCGCGACTGGCTCATCGCCAACGATGCCATCCCGCCCGAGACCGCCTCAGCCTGGGACGACGCCGCGCGCCGCTGCATCGACAGCATCCAGGCCGCCTTCGACAGCCTGCCCGGCCTGCAGCTGACGCGCCTGCACGGCGATTGCCACCCCGGCAACATCCTGTGGACGCCCGACCGAGGCCCGCACTTCGTCGACCTCGACGACGCCGTCATGGGCCCGGCCGTGCAGGACCTCTGGATGCTACTGACCGGCGGCGAGACCGACGCCACCCGCCGCCAGCTCAACGCCGTGCTCGATGGCTACGAGCAGATCGCCGAGTTCGACGACCGCGAGCTGCGCCTCATCGAGCCGCTGCGCACGATGCGCATGATTCACCACAGCGCCTGGCTGGCCCGCCGCTGGGGCGACCCGGCGTTTCCGGCCGCCTTCCCGTGGTTCGGCACGCCCAACTACTGGATGGACCAGGCCGCCCTGCTGCGCGAGCAACTGGAGGCGATGCGGCCCAAGGACGCGCCGCCGACGGTGGTGCGGGACGAGGATGTTGTCAACTTCGACGGCGACGGGTTTGCCTGAACGCCGCTGATCGACATCAAGGCAGCGGGCTGGTCAGCACCACCTGATACCCATCCGGGTCACGCAGCCAGAACTCCCAGTTGCCGTTCTCGCTCAGCTGGCTGGGCCTGACGACCTCGACGCCCAGGGACAGCGCGCGTTCGACGGCAGCGTCGAAATCCGCCAGCTCGAACCACAGCAGTACGCCGTTGCCATGAGGCAAGCCGGGGTCACCGAGCGGGCCATGGTGGTGCTCGACCTCCCAGCGGTGCAACTGCAGCAGAAGGCGCCCGTCGGCGTCGTTCAGTCGCTCGTATTCGTCGCCGCCATGGCCGCTGTGGGTGCCCAGCAGGCGCTGGTACCAGAGGCTGCTGGCAGGCACATCGTGGACGCAGATCAACGGGGCGAGTTGCATGGCGGCTCTTTCGGAAATTGCATGAAATGCTAGCGGACGGGCTGGGGCGATAGGTCAAAAATACTGGATATACATACAGTATTGTGGTCACATTCAAGCTCCAGGTTTCTTCCCCCGCCTTCCGCCTTGTCTGTCTGGCCATGTTGTCCGCCTCCATCACCTCTACAGCCAGCCCGCCTGCCCTCGGGTCTGCGCCCTTGCACGGCTCACCGGGTCGGCCATCGTTTGACTCCCAGTTGCAAGGCCGGCTGTGGCGCGGCAGCAGCCTGAGCGCGACTGCCGACCCGACGCTGGCCAGCGGCTTCGCGGCGCTGGACGCCGAACTGCCCGGCGGAGGCTGGCCGCTGCGGGCCGTCACCGAGCTGCTGACGCCGCAGTTCGGTGTGCTGGAGTGGCGGCTGCTGGCGCCGGGCCTGCGCGGCTGGTGGGCGGGGCAAGCACTGCCCGCCTCCTCGGGCCGGCGCGCGCGGACGGCGGCACCGGCGTTGCGCTCATTGCTGCTCATCAACCCGCCGCACACGCCCCATCTGCCGGGCCTGCAAGCACTGGGCCTGCCGCATTCGGCGCTGGTCTGGGTGTCGGCCGCCACACCCGCCCAAGCGCTGTGGGCGGCCGAGCAGGCCATCAAGTCGCGCGTGGCCGTGCTGGCTTGGCTGCCCGAGGCGCGGCCGGAGCAGATCCGGCGGCTGCAGGTCAATGCGCTGAGTTCGGATGCGCCGGCCTTCCTGGTGCGGCCGGAGCACGTGAGACAGCAGTCCTCGGCGGCACCGCTGCGCCTCGTTGTGCAGCCCGGCGAGGACTGGCGCCTGCAGGTGCATGTGCTCAAGCGCCGCGGGCCGGCGCACGAGGGCTGGCTGGAACTGCCTACCGTGCCGGGCGCGGTCGAGCCGCTGCTGACGGCGGCCAAGCGCAAGCCCCTGCCCTCGCCTGTTCCGGCACCGATGCCTACGCCTGCGCCCGCCCCCGCGCCGGTCAGTCCTCCGAAGGAACGCTCCCATGCGCTGGCTCGCGCTGTGCTGCAGGCTTGATGCGCCCGCCGACGATGCCGACGCCCTGGCTTGGCTGGCGCTGAGCTTCACGCCGCGCGTGGCGCGGCTGGAGGAGGCGGTCGTCGCCGAGGTGTCGGCCAGCCTGCGGCTGTTCGGCGGCGCGCGGGCGTTGCGCGGCAAGCTGCAGGCTGACGCCGAGCTGGTCGGCCTGGCCCTGGGCGCCATGGCCTGGGCGCCGACCGCACTGGCGGCGCTGGCGCTGGCGCGCTGCCACTCCCCGCCGCAGCAAGGCAGGCTGGGCGAACGGCTCGACGCGCTGCCCCTCGCGGCCCTCAGCGCCGCCCAGGCCCACCACGCCATGCTGGCCCGCCTGGGCTGCCAGCGCCTGGGCGAGTTGCGCCGGCTGCCGCGCCCCGCGCTGGCCAAGCGCTTCGGCCCGGCGCTGCTGACGGCGCTGGACCGGGCCTATGGCGACCTGCCCGAAGTGCACGGCTGGCTGACCCTGCCGGAGCGCTTCAGTGCGCGGCTGGAGCTGCCGTACCGCGTCGAACACGCGCCCGTGCTGCTGCACTTTGCCGAGACCCTGCTGCGCCAGCTCTGCGCCTTCCTGGCCGCGCGCCATGCCGGCGTGCGCGCGCTGCGTCTGGGCTGGCAGCACGACGCGATGCGCGCCCGCGACGTGGCCGACGGTGGCGAGCTGACCGTGGCCACCGCCGACACGACGCGCGACCTGCGCCGCCTCACGCGCCTGCTGGCCGAGCACCTGGGCCGCACGACGCTGGCGGCGCCGGCCGGCGAAATCAGCCTCAGCGCCGACAGCGTGCTGCCGCTGGAGGAGACCAGCGCCGGCCTGCTGCCCGGGCCGACCGACCCGCAGGAGCGCACCACGACAAATGCGCTGCTGGAGCGGCTGTCGGTGCGCCTGGGGTCGGCCCAAGTGCGTGAAGGCCGCCTGCACGAGGACCACCGCCTGGCCGAGATGCAGCGCTGGCAGGCCTGGCCCGCGCCGCCCGCCCTGGCCGTGCGCGCGCCGCCGGGGCCGCAGCCGACCTGGCTCGTCGAACCACCGCAGCCGCTGCGCTGCGATGCGCAGGAGCAGCCGCTGTACGCCGGGCCGCTGGCGCGCATCAGCGGCCCGCACCGCATCGAGGCCGGTTGGTGGGAAGGCCGCGGCAGATTGCAGACGCGCGACTACTTCGTCTACCGCAGCGCCGCACGCGGGCTGCTGTGGGTCTATCACGAGCGGTTTCCCGACGCCACCGGTTCGGCGTCCGAATGGTTCTTGCACGGGGTGTTTGCATGAGCCCGCCCATGTCGGACCGCGACGAGCGGCTGGCGATGCTGCGCGAGCAGGGGATCGCTTCGGAAGCCGAGCTGCGCCGCGTCGCCGACGGGTGGCAGCGCAGCCAGCCCGGCTCGCGCGCCAACGTGCCGAGCTATGCCGAGCTGCACTGCCTGTCTGCGTTCAGCTTCCTGCGCGGCGCGTCCGAGCCGGCCGAGCTGGTGGAGCGTGCTGCCCAGCTGGGCTATGAAGCGCTGGCCATCACCGACGAATGCTCGCTGGCCGGCGTCGTGCGGGCCCACAAACAGCTGCGCGAAATGCGCGAGGCGGCCCATCACGGGCTGAAGGAAGCTGCGCGCCAAGCCGGCCTGCCGGACGACGACGTCACCATCCCGCAGCCGCAGCTGCTGAAGCTGCTGATCGGCAGCGAGTTCCTCGTCCGCGACGACGCCGGCACGCCGCGCTTCAAGCTCGTGCTGCTCGCACAGAACCTCAACGGCTACGGCAACCTCAGCCAGTTCATCACGCAGCTGCGCCGCGCCAGCCCGGTCAAGGGCGAGTACACGCTGCACTGGCGCCAGATCGCACCCGAGAAGCTGGCCGACTGCCTGGCCCTGCTCGTGCTGCCGCGCGAGGCGGCCGACGCCGAGCTGGCCGCGCCCGCCCACTGGGCGCTGCGCCACTTTGCCGGCCGCGCGTGGCTCGCTGTCGAGTTGCTGCGCGAGGCCAGTGACGCGCTGTGGCTGCAGCGCCTGCAGCAGCTGTCGGAAGACACCGCCCTGCCCCTGGTCGCCGCAGGTGACGTGCACTTTCATGTGCGCTCCCGCAAGGCGCTGCAGGATGTGATGACGGCCACGCGCCTGGGCCGCACGGTGGCCGCGTGCGGCTTCGATCTGCAGCCCAATGCCGAGCGGCATCTGCGCAGCCGGCAGCGCATCTCGCAGATCTGCCCGCCAGAGTTGATGGCCGAGACGCTGCAGGTGGCAGCGCGGTGCACGTTCAGCCTCAACGAGATTCGCTACCAGTACCCGAGCGAGGTTGTGCCATCGGGTCGCACCCCGCGCCAGCATCTGCGCGACCTGACCTATGCGGGCGCGGCCAAGCGCTGGCCCGATGGCGTGCCAGACAAATGGCAAACCCGCATTGCGCACGAACTCGAACTGATCGAGGACATGGGCTACGAGCATTACTTCCTGACCGTCGCCGATGTCGTGCAGTTCGCACGCAGCATCGAGATCCTCTGCCAGGGCCGCGGCTCGGCAGCCAACAGCGTCGTCTGCTACTGCCTGCACGTCACGTCGGTCGATCCGGACCGCAGCACGCTGCTGTTCGAACGCTTCATCAGCCGCGAGCGCAACGAGCCGCCGGACATCGACATCGATTTCGAACACGAGCGCCGCGAAGAGGTCATCCAATACCTCTACAAGAAGTACGGACGCGACCGCGCCGCGCTGACGGCCGTGGTCATCTGCTACCGCCCCAAGAGCGCCATCCGCGACGTCGGCAAGGCGCTGGGTTTCAGCGAAGAACAGCTCGACGTGATGAGCAGTGACCACAGCGGCTGGGCCACCCAAGTGCTGCCCGAAGAGCACCGCGTCGAACTGCTTCAACAGCTCGGCCTGCCTGATGACGACCCGCGCCTGCAGCAGCTCATCACGCTCGGCCGCCAGCTCAACGGCCTGCCGCGCCACCTCTCCCAGCACGTCGGCGGCTTCGTGCTGACCGAGGGCCTGCTAGAGCGACTCGTGCCCATCGAAAACGCAACGATGAAAGACCGCAGCGTCATCG
>NZ_JBDSQX010000016.1:0-60223 GCF_039929605.1 Roseateles sp. | reverse complement strand
CAAGCTGCTCGTGCGATACGAGAAACTCGATCGCAGCTTCCTCGCGCTCAACCACATCGCCGCAGCGATCATCGCGTTCCGCAAGGTGCCGCTGACAATAAACATTATTTACGGATAGGCTCTAAGTTCAGCGCTTTCGGTTGATCTGGTGGCACGCCAGGAGGCGCGTTGGGATGAGGCTCGGGAATTCGATCGATTCCGTAAGCCGACCAGGTGTGACGTGTTCTTGCAGACGATGGATTCAATCGTCCTGCGGGCTGGTCTGTGTGAGGTCATCGAGCCTTGCTACCCGAAGGCCGGCAAGGGTCGGCCACCCCAATTAATATGGCCGCTTTCGGCGTCGAAACCGAAGACCGAATGTCGCTGATGCCAGTCCGACCACCATGACCGATGTCACCACGGGCCTGACCGTCGCGTCGATGCTGGACGCCGTGCCGCCGGCGCTTCGGGTGACGAGCATCGACTGGTGGAGTGGTTTCCGCGACACCGGCCTGCAGCGAGGCGATCAGATCATCGCGGTGGACGGTGCAGTGCTGCGCCGCCCTTTGACGCCTGAAGATGCACGGCGCGAGTCCCCCCGCCTGATCGGCGGCTACCAGGAGAGCCAGCGCTGGGCAGACTCCGGAAAAGACGAAGGCGCGAGCGTCACGGTAACGGTGCGCCGACGCGCCACCACCGGCCGGGGTTGGCTCACGGTGCAGGCGACGGGCACGCTGCGCGAACCCGTGCAGGCGCGCAGTGCAGACAATCGCATCCTGATCGGCCCGGGCGGGCCGCCCGAGATGTTCGAGAACGATGGCTTCGACGCCAGTTGGCGCGAATGGGCTGGGAAGTTCGCCGCCCTGGCCGCCACCGTGCTCGATGACCCCCTGTACGCATTGGCCCAGACCTCGCGGCTCCTGCTGCGCCAACTGCAGGATCAGCAGCCGCGCGTGCAACTGCTGGCCGCGAAATATCCCGGGCCCTTCGCCCACGCCATCGAGCAGGATTTCGAAGCCATGCGCTTGCGCCTGCAGGGGCCTGATGTCGTGTTGTCAGACGACGCGCTGGCCTACCGCGAGATGGGTGAGCAGCGCGCCGAGGTGATTCGCCAACAGGCTCAGGCGGGATGGGCCGCTTTGCAGGGCGAACTCGCTGATCGCCTGATCGCACCGCTCTTTCCTGCCGTGCACCCCATCCACGGTGACCGCGCGGGTGTGATCGGCCGCCACGCCCTGCTGCCCCCGCTCAGAAACCGGGACTGGGTCGGTGAGGCGGGGCGGACCTGGTTTGTCGCCGGCAACGCGAGCGACGGCTTCTACTTCGCCGACGCAGAGGGGCCGCAGGCGGTGCTGATGCTGGACGCGCTGGCTCGGTACCGCCGTCTGGTGATGCCGAACATCGACGAGTGCTACGAACTCATTGGCCAGGTGCAGGAACAGCCGGGGCAACTGGTGGTGGGCGAGCGGGCTTACTTCGGCTTGGCGCTCAAGCCGGTTGCGGCCCTGGTCGGCGGCGCGATGTTCGTCGATCTGCGCCAGCCCGAGGGCGGCGTGGCGCTCTTTGCCGGCGAGCAGGCGTTGCACGACCACGGCTGTGCGGCTCCGCCGGACAGTGCCGAGCCCGAGGTGGTGATGCAGGCGATGGTTAGCGCGCTCAAGGCCGCCGACCAGGATCTTTGGATCTCGCTCTTTGCTACCTGGTCCTTGGAACCGCTGGCCGATGGGCGGGTTCTCTTCCGGGCCAACGCCGTGGAGCAGCCGGCGCGTTATTTCGAAGAAGCGCGGCGGCGCATCATGGAGCGCGTCTTCGACATGCGGCCGGTCTGGCTTGATGATGTCCGCGTCGTTATCCCAGGTGACCAGTACCCCGGGCAGCTACGGCTCGAGGAAGTCATCGTCGAGATGCAGCACATCGGCCTGTTTGATGGGTATGGCGACGGCCATTACCGCGCTTTCAGCGACGTCACGGTGAACCGCTGGTGGCGACTGCAACGCATCGGCATGCCAGGGGCGCTCGGGCCGTGGCGCATCACCAGCCAGCAACCGATCTGACGGGGCCTACGCATGCCATCTTTTGACGGTCGTCGGCGCGAACTTCGGGCGGCGTTGGCCACGCTGCAGTCCATCCTTGACATCGCCGAATCGACTCGCATCGCCAGCGTGATCGAGGACTATCTCAATGCGCGCGACGCCGTGCTGACGATGATTCTCGTCTTCCTCGAAGACGATAGCGGCGAACCGCTGGCACCGGAGTACGCCTCCAAGTTCCGGGATACGACGCGGGCGGCGCAGGACAAGCTGGACAACATGCTCTCCGGTGTCTCCGCCCCCAGCGAGGCGGCCGTGCGCTTTCGTGAACAGGTGGAATTCGACGAGATGGCGTTCTGGGGCCTCGTCGGCAGCATCAAGCTCGCGGAGTCGCGCGATGCGCTGGTGGACAACGGCAGCAAGGTCAGGGGCTTGATCTCCACACTCGACAAGAAGTGGCAGAACCTCAGTGAGGAGGATCTGCGGGTCGAAGAAGCCGAGCAGAAAGCGGCGCAGGACCTGAAGGACCTGCTGGAGCAGGCGCTGGCGACTGCGATGCCAGCCTACGTGCAGATGGGCACGGCCGTGTTGGCGCTAAAGGACGCGTGGAAGGCGTTCGGCAAGTCCATCACCGACCATGTGACGGAGACGCTCATCAATGCCGGAGCACCACGCAAGGTGGTCGAGGCGCTGATGAAGGTGGCGTCCTGGGCCAACGACGTGGCGACCTTGGCCGAGATCGGGCAGATGGCCGGACTTCCGGTGAATGCCATCCTCGACATACTCAACAAGCTGCGTTCGATGAATGTCGGCGGGCTGGTGCAATACCGGCTGGGCCTGGCCGTGGACAGCGGCTTGAAGAATGTGCTCACTGCGATCGACCTATTCCGCGACCCGATCCGCAACCTCGTGGAGGTGGGCTATTACTCGCGTCTGGCGGTGTGGAAGGCCGCGCTGGACAACGAAGGGGTGCTCATCGTCGCCTTTGGCGGTATCCGGCAGCAGGTGGACGAGTTCCTCAAGGCTTGCAATCTGGATGGAACCCGCTCCACGCATGCTGCGGTTCTTGCGGACATGGACCGGGTGGCATCCGGCCTGCGCTCGGACGGACAGAAGAGCGACTGGTCTGAGGTGCAGCGCGGGCTGAAAGACATCTTCGACCGGCGTCGTGCCAGTACCGAGAAGGCATTCGAAGATTTCTTCCGTGCCAACGACGGTCGTTTCATGGGCGGTCTCAGTACGGATACGGAGCGCGCCCTTCTTGAGCCCGACAAGTGGCTGGTGACGACCAACGGCGTAATCGCCGTAGGGCTGGACACCAAACTGCGTGAATGGCGGCAGAACGTGACGGTGTTGCAGGGTGGCCCGAGGGAAGCTTTCGATTCAATCCAGGACGCCTTTCTCGGACTTCCCCTTGAGGTGCGCGACAAGGTGAAGGACGGCGTCAACGACTATGTGACGCAGCAGATGAACACGCTGAACACCGAAGCCGAGAAGACACTGGCGTTGCTGGACAAATGCGAGCTCATGGTGAATGCGCGCAAGATCAGCGACGATCTGGACCGCGCCAGGCTTTCTCAGGCGCTCAGGGCGACGATCAGGTAGGCGCTCGACGAGCGATGCGGCAAGTCAATCCGCGAAAGTCTCGGTGTAACGAGACAGCCCTGGTTGGCGTGTATAGCTGGACCGACCTTACCCATGCACGCATCGACACCGAAATTGCGCGCACCACGCACCCTTCCAAGCCCACAGCTGCCGCGGCTATACACCTTTCGCCGCTGCCCGTACGCCATGCGCGCACGGATGGCGCTGCTGCAGGCCGGGCGGGCCTTCGAGGCGGTCGAGGTCAGCTTGCGCGATAAGCCAGCAAGCTTGCTGGCCTTGTCGCCCAAGGCGACGGTACCAGTGCTGCACTTGCCCGATGGCAGCGTGATCGAGGAGAGTTGGGACGTCATGCGCTGGGCACTGGCCGCGCCCGATGCGCAGGGCTGGTGGGCACGGGCGCAGTCGCCTGCCAACCTGGACTTGGTACATCGCAACGACGGCGACTTCAAGCATCACCTGGACCGCTGGAAGTACCCCCAGCGCTACGCGAGCGAGTCCATCACGCCAGACGCACACCGCGACAGGGCGCTGGATGTGCTGCTGCAACCGCTAGAGGCCCGGCTGAACAGCGCGCCGTGGCTGGGCGGCGCCACCCCCTGCGCCACCGACTTGGCAGTGATGCCCTTCGTCCGCCAGTTCGCCTCGGTGGACCCGGGATGGTTTGCTGCGCAGGACGTGCCCTCGGTACGGGCCTGGCTGGACGGCTGGCTCGTCAGCCCGCTGTTTGTTGCGTGCATGTACAAGTTACCCGCGCAAGGTGCGATTCGCTTCCCGTCCCTGTAACGCTCGCGGTCGCGAGGATGGCCGCTCTGCAGCGCAAGCAGCCACCCGACGCCCTCTGCGTTGCACGCGACAGGTCAGCCATCCCGAACGCCCAATGTTGGCGGTCAAGCGACTGCCCCCAGCAGCCGCAGCGTCCCACCTCCGCATCCGTCTCGGCAAGAGCCCCCACCGGCACCGTCAGCCTGCGCTTGATGTGGCCGATGGCTGTGGCCGGCACGCTGAGCGGCGTCAACCGCCGGCGCAAGGCCACAGCCGCGTGCGCCAGCCGTCGGAGGGCAACCAGGCCGACAGCGGCCGGCACGGCGCGCCGTCCAGGCACAGCTCGTAGTCGGCCGTGTAAGGCGAGCGCGTCAGCCACAGCCCGAGGTGTTCGCGCTGTGCCGGCCGGTACTCGAACCAGCCGTTGCGCAGCACCGCATCCGGCCCCGGCTCCATGCCGGCGGCCGAACCCTGCACGCGCGCCAGTACCGCCAGCAGGCGTGGCGGCGCGCCGGCGCTCCCGCTGGGCGCGGGCTGCAGCTCGTAGTCCTCCTCCCAGCGCACGTGCTCGATGGAGTGGGTCCAGGCCAGCGTGAAGCGGTGGGCGACGATGAAGACGGCCGGGCCCGGCGGCGGCGTGACCGCGTCGGCGCCGCCCAGCGCCAGGCACAGGCCCAGCACGGTCACAGCCGCGCCGCTCATGTGCCGTTCATGCGACGTTCACGCGCCGCTCGTGTGCGGTCCGGCGCCAGGCCCCGTGCCTGCGCGCCGGCGCTGCCACAGGTGCCAGGCGAAGAACAGCACGGCCGCCGCCAGGCCGACCTCATCGGTCCACGGCAGCGCCGTGACGAGGAACGATGCGGCGAGGATGGCGAACGCCCGCTCAGCCCAGTTCAGGCGCCCGAACAGGAAGCCGATGGCCCCGCAGCCCCACAGGCCGATCGCGATCAGCGCCTTGACCACCACGTAGACGGTGGCCAGAGCGCCGTCGCCCTGCAGCATCAACGCCGGCGAATACACCGCCATGAAGGGCACGATGAAGCCAGCGATGGCCACCCGCAACGCCTGCAGGCTGATCTTGAGGCTGCTCTCCTTGGCAATCGGCGACGCGGCGAAGGCGGCCAGCGCGACCGGCGGCGTCAGGTCGGCCATGATGCCGAAGTAGAAGACGAACATGTGCGAGACGATCAGCGGCACGCCCAGCTTGAGGAGCACCGGCGCGGCCAGGGAGCTGGTGATGATGTAGTTAGGAATCGTCGGGATGCCCATGCCCAGCACGAGGCAGGTCAGCATCGTCAGCAGCAGCGCCAGGAACAGGCTCTTCTCGCCGATGGCGATGATGTGGCCACCGAACTCGGCCGCCACGCCGGTGAGATTGATGACGCCGATGATCACCCCGACCAATGCACAGGCGATGGCGACCGGCAACGCGTGGCGTGCGCCGTCGGCCAGCGCCTGCACGGCCAGTTTCATCGCCTCGCCGCCCGCGCGGCGCAGGCGCAACACGACCAGCAGCACGGCGGTGATGACGAAGAACGTCATCACGCCGAATTTCACGAAGCCGGCGCAGGCCAGGCCCAGCAGCACCCAGAACAGCACGCGCAACGGGGTGCTGGGCACCCCGCTCATCAGCGCCGCGCCGAAGATCAGCACCACGGTCAGGGCCAGCCCGATGGTGCCGCTGAAGAGCGGTGTGTAGCCCGAGAACAGCAGCGCCACCAGGCCGATCAGCGGCAGCAGCAGGTACCAGCGCTGCCGCATCGCCGTCCACGGGTTGGGGCAGTCTTCCTTGGCCAGCCCGAGCAAGCCCTTGCGCCCGGCCTCTAGGTGCACCATCCAGAAGGCGGTGCAGAAGTACAGGATGGCCGGGATGAGGGCCGCCTTGCAGATCTCGATGTAGGGGACGTTGATCGTCTCGGCCATGATGAAGGCCACCGCCCCCATCACCGGCGGCATGATCTGCCCGCCCATGCTGGCAGTGGCTTCGACCCCGCCGGCAAAGGCGCTGGAATAGCCGAAGCGCTTCATCAGCGGGATGGTGAACTGCCCGGTCGTGACGACGTTGGCCACGCCCGAGCCGTTGATGGTGCCCATCAGCCCCGACGTCACCACACTGACCTTGGCCGGGCCACCGCGGGTGTGGCCCACCGTGCCCATGGCGAAGTCGTTGAACAGGTCGATCATGCCGGCCTGCTCGAGGAAGGCGCCGAACAGGATGAACAGGAAGATGTAGGTCGACGAGACATAGGCCGGCACGCCGTAGATGCCTTCGGTGCCGAAGGTCATCGTGCCCATCACCTGGTCGAAGCCGTAACCGCGGTGCGCCAGCGCCCCGGGCAGGTACTGGCCGTACAGCGCATAGGCCAGGAAGGTCAGGCAGATGGCCGGCAGCGCCCAGCCCAACACCCGCCGCGCGGCCTCGAACACCAGCGCCAGCGTGACGATGCCGATGACCATGTCGGTTGAGGTCATGTCGCCGGCGCGCGCCGTCAGTTCGGCTTCGAAGACCCAGTGGTAGAAGCTGGCGCCAAAGCCCACCAGGCCCAGCAGCCAGCCCAGCGGCACCAGGCGGCGGTGGCCCAGAGTCGGCGGGAACAGCGCGAAGATCATCAGCAGCACGAAGCCGACGTGCACCGCACGCACCACCTGGCTGGAGATCGGGCTGAAGGCCGCCGTGATGATCTGGAACAGCGAAAACGCAATCGCCACGGCGAACACCGCGCGCGGCAGCGGGCTGCGTTCATCGGTCTGCAGCTGGGCGTTGGGGTCGGGGGCGGGAGTGTTCATGCGTTGTAGGTGTTGTCGTCGCTGCCGGTGGCTGGGTGGCTGCCCGGTGGGGCGGCAGGGCGGAAATGCACAACGCGCCGGCCCGGGCGGCGAGGTCCGGTCGGCGCGCTGAGCGGCGGGGTGCGCACCGCGCCGGGCTACTTGATCAGGCCGACCTCGCGGTAGTACTTTTCGGCGCCAGGGTGCAGCGGCACCGGCATGCCCTTGATGGCGTTCTCACGCTTGATGCCCTTGGCCGCGTTGTGCGCGGCATACATCGTGTCCAGGCCTTCGTACAAGGCTTTGGTCATCGCGTAGGCGAGGTCGTTGGACACCCCGCTGTGGGTGACCAGGAAGTTGGGAATAGCTGCGGTGGGCACGTCGGCCGTCTGGCCTTCGTAGGTGCCGGCGGGAATGATCGTGGCCTGGTAGGCCGGATCGCCGATCTTGGCAATGATGTCGGCCGGCACCGACACGACGACGATCTTGACCGACGTGGCGAGGTCGCGGATCGAGGCGACGCCCAGGCCCGCGGACTGCAGCGTGGCGTCGAGCTGGCGGTTCTTGATCAGCTCCACCGATTCGCCGAAGGGCAGGTACTCGGTCTTGGCCAGATCCTTGTAGGTCAGCCCCGCGGCCTTGAACACGGCGCGCGCGTTCAGCTCGGTGCCCGAGCGGGCGGCACCGACCGACACGCGCTTGCCTTTGAGGTCGGCCAGGGTGCGGATGCCGCTGTCGGCGCTGGCGATGATCTGGATGTAGTTGCTGTAGGTGGCCGAAATGCCGCGCAGCTTGTCGAGCTTGGTCTTGAAGCCGGCCTCTTCGTCGCCGCGCCAGGCGTCGGACAAGGCGTCGGCTAGCGTGAAGGCGATCTCGCCGCGGCCGGCCTGCAGCAGGTTCAGGTTTTCGGCCGAAGCTTTGGTGACCTGGGCAGTGGCCTTGGTGTTGGGAATGGCCTTGCCGTAGACCTGCGACAACGCCACGCCAAGCGGGTAGTAGACGCCGGCCTGGCCGCCGGTCAGGACGTTGACGAACTGCTGCTGCTGGGCCAGGGCCAGGTTGCTGGACAGGGCGGCGGCGGTGGCGGCAACAGCTGCCACCCAGTGGACGATGCGCATCTGAAACTCCTTTGAACGGATCCTGCGGGGAACGCCATACCCTAACGGGCGATCCGTTCGCGGCCATCGGGGATTCCCATGGTTCCCGGCGGCCCCGCCGCCGTCAGGCCACAGCCGCTCCGAGCAGCCGGATCGTGCCTGCCTGCGCATCCATCTCGGCCAGCGCCCCCACCGGCACCGTCAACTTGCGCTTGATGTGGCCGATGGCCGCGCCGCGAAAGACGGGCACGTTCAGCGGCAGGAAGTAGTCGTCGAAGACTTCGTCCAGCGTCAGGCTGCCGTAGCCCTCGCCGGGCTCGCACTTGGTGAAGCGGCCGAGCACGACGCCCGCCAGCTGGCCTAACGCGCCGCTCAGGCGCAGCGTGGAGAGGCAGCGGTCGATGCGGTAGATGTATTCGTTGATGTCTTCCAGGAACAGGATGGCGCCACGGCAGTCGGGGAAGTAGGGCGAGCCGGCCAGCGAGGCCAGCACGGTCAGGTTGCCGCCCACCAGCCGGCCCTGCGCGCGGCCGGGGCGGATCGTGCTGATGCGCTCATCACGGGTGACGAGGTCGTCGCCGGACGAGGCGACCGGGTTGCGCAGCAGCGCGGCCTCGGCGTTCATCGCCACGGCCTTGAAGCTCTGCACCGAGAAGTCGTTCCACTCCGACCCGGCCACCGGGCAGTGGAAGGTGACGAGGCCGGTCTGGCGGTGGATGGCGTTGACGAGGCTGGTCAGGTCACTGAAGCCGCCGAGGAACTTCGGCTTGCGTTTGATCAGGTCGTAGTCAAGCTTGTCGACGATGCGGTTGCAGCCCGAGCCGCCCGTCACCGCCAGGATGCCGGCCACCGAGTCGTCCGCGAACATGGCATTGATGTCGGCGGCGCGCTCGGCGTCTGTTCCGGCAAAGGGCCCGCGCCGCGCGGCGACGAACTGGCCCGGCTTGACCTTGAAGCCCAGCGCCTGCACGGCCTCCATGGCCATCTTCAGCGGCTCGCGCTCGAAGGTGGCGTTGGCGGGGCTGACGAGGCCGATGGTGTCGCCCGGCCTCAGCCGGCGGGCCAGCAGGGCGCCCTCGGCGCGGGCCGGCGCGGCGGCGGCCAGCAGGCCTGTGGCGGCGGCGCTGAGGTGCAGAACTTGTCGACGAGATGCATGCATGGCGAAACGATTGTCCTCAACGTGAATGTTTTGGGGTCGACTCAGGATTGACGCTGCGCCGTCCGGCTCGCTATGTTGCGCGAAGAACCACCGAGGAAACAGACATGAAGCTTTGCCTGACCGCCCTGCTCACGCTGGCGCTACTGCTGACCGGCTGCGTGAGCACCACGCCCAGCGCCAGCCTGGACGATACGAAGAACTGCGCCGCCATGGTCGTGGGCGGTTTTCGCAAGGTGGCCGACGAGCGCAGCGAGCGCTTCAACGGCAAGGTCGGCGAAGAGGTGGCGCGCTGCCGGGGCGGCGACAAGGCCGCCGCCTTCCGGCCCTCGCCTTACGTCGACTGGCCCCACTACTGGGCAACGGGCGACAGCGCCTCGCTGCTGCCGGGCACGAGCGGCGTCGGGAGTCATCTCGGCGCCAACGGCCGCGGCGTGGACGGCGCGCTGCTGGACCTGGAATACCAGCGCATGGAGCTGATCAAGTTCAACCTGTTCGACAACTCCGGCTCCTTTGCCGACTACGTGCGCGGCCGCGACGGCGTGCCCGGCACGGCCATCAAGACCTGGCCCTCGATGCGGCTGCCGGCGAGCTCGCCCTTCTACGCGGCGGTGGGCGGCGACGGGCCGCAGCTCTGCCAGGGCGAGCTGATGCGTTGGCGGCAGCTCAGCGGCATTTGCAACGACCTCGTCAACCCGAAGATGGGTTCTAGCGGCGCGCTGTTCGCGCGCAACGTGCAGTTCGAGTCGACCTACCCCGACAGCAGCGACGACCCGCTCGCCCGCAACCGCCACGGCAACCGCCTCTCGCTGCTGCAGCCCGACCCGCAGCTCATCAGCCGCAAGCTGTTCACCCGCGCGCAGAGCGACCCGGCCAAGTGCCATGACGGCCAGGGCCTGCCCGGCGCGGCGGTAGACGCCCACTGCGACTACCAGAAGGCGCCGTTCTTCAACGTGCTGGCGGCGTTCTGGATCCAGTTCATGACGCACGACTGGTTCTCGCACCTGGAGGAGGGCCACAACGACGACAGGCAGCCGAAGTGGATGCCCGTGGGCTGCGCGGGTGACGCGGCCCAGCTCGGCTGCCGGCCCGGTGACCGCATGGACAGCGCCTTTGTCGCCGAAGGCAATGCGCCGCCGCGCTACCAGGCGGCCGACGGCAGCACGCCGCTGGCGCGCGCCTACCGCACGCATGCCAACACCACGACGGCCTGGTGGGATGCCTCGCAGATCTACGGCCATGACGGCGTTTCGCGCCAGCGCGTGAAGCGCGACCCAGCCGACCCGGCGCGGCTGCTGCTGTTGCCGGGCAACCGCAGCGGTGCGGGCGAGGCGCTCGGCCAGCTGCCCGTCTTCGGCCCTGGCGACGCTATCAACCCGCAGTGGGCGGGGCAGGGCGCCACGGCCTTCCCGGACAACTGGAGCATTGGCCTGGGCTTCTATCACACAGTCTTCTCGCGCGAGCACAACGCCTTCGTCGCCGAGTTCCGCCGCCGCGCGGCAGCCGCGCCCGATGACGACTCGGGCCTGCGCGACCCGGCTGCCCCCACCACCGTCATCCGCTACCGCGACGTGTCGGCCGACGTGCTCTTCGAAGTGGCCCGCCTCGTCGTGGCGGCCGAGATCGCCAAGATTCACACCATCGAGTGGACGCCGCAGCTGCTCTACGACGAGCCGCTCAACCTCGGGATGAACGCGAACTGGGGCGGCCTGTTCGACGGCACGAAGTGGGTGGAGAACGCGCTGGAGGCCGTCGTCGTGCAGAACTTCGGCAAGTCCGAAGACGCGAAGAAGGCCGGCCAGTGGTACTCGGCGCTGGCGTCCGGGCCGGGCATCTTCGGCCTGGGTTCGCGGGTCTACACCAGCGACCGCTTCTTCGCCCGCCATGACGCGACCAAGGACGACATCTGGAACCTGACCAACCCCGAGCACGTGAACGGCGGCGTCAACCACTTCGGGTCGCCGTTCAACTTCCCCGAGGAGTTCGTCAGCGTCTACCGCCTGCACTCGCTGGTGCCCGACCTGATCGAGCTGCGCCACTGGGACGCCGACCCCAACCGCATCGCCGCCAAGGTGCCCGTCATCGAGACCTTCCGCGCCAAGGCCACCGGCGTGCTGGCGAGCGAAGGTGCGGCCGACTGGGCGCTGTCCATGGGCCGCCAGCGCCTGGGCCTGCTGACGCTGGGCAACACGCCGGCCTTTTTGCAGAACCTGCCGTTGCCGCGCCTGCAGTCGGCCACCGGCAAGATCGACGTGGCCGCGCTCGACCTCATCCGCGACCGCGAACACGGCGTGCCGCGCTTCAACGAGTTCCGCCGCCAGTACGGGCTGCGCCAGCTGACGAGCTTCGACGACTTCATCGACGTGCATCTGCCCGCCGACTCGCCGGAGCGCGCGCGCCAGCAGGAGGTCATCGCCGACCTGCGCAGCATCTACGGCCAGCACCGCTGCGATGCCAGCAAGGTCATCACGGCGGCGCAGAAGAACCTCGACGGCAGCGCCATCAACGACTGCCTGGGCAAGCCGGACGGCAGCCTCGTCGACAACGTCGAGGACGTGGACACGGTGGTCGGCTGGCTGGCCGAGTTCACGCGGCCACACGGTTATGCGATCTCGGAGACGCAGTTCCAGGTCTTCATCCTGAACGCGTCGCGGCGGCTGTTCAGCGACCGCTTCTTCACCAGCAGCTTCCGGTCGGAGTTCTACGGGCGGCTGGGCATCGACTGGGTCAGCAACAACGGCCCGACGGCGAAGCAGTTCGAGCCCAAGGAGAGCAACGGCCACCGCGTCGAGGTCTCGCCCTTCAAGCGCGTGCTGCTGCGCACCGTGCCCGAGTTGGCGCCGGAGCTGGCCGGCGTCGTCAACGCCTTCGACCCCTGGGCGCGCGACCGTGGCGACTACTACGGCCTCGGCTGGCAGCCGCGCAAAGGCGCCGAGAGCGACCCGGCCTTCAAGCAGCCTTGAACCGATCTGCTGATCCAATGCGGGCATGAGCGAACACGACCTGCCCGCATTGCCCACCCTCGCCCCCGGCCGCTACCGCCACTACAAAGGCAGCGAGTACGAAGTGTTCGCCCTCTGCCGCCACAGCGAAACCGAGGAGGTGCTGGTGTTCTACCGGCCGCTCTACGGCGACAGCGGCTGGTGGGTGCGGCCCTACGACATGTTCATGGGGACGCTGGCCGTCGACGGCGTGATGAGGAAGCGCTTCGAGTTCGTCGGGCAGGGATGATCGACGGATGGAAGCAGAAAGTCAGAAGAGCGACCCGCCCGCGCAGGCGCTGCCGTCCGCGGGCGTGACGCCGGACGTCGTGCCTCGGCGGCGCCGTGCTGGATGGCTGGGCGAAGGCGCGCGTGTTCTGGTGTTCCGTGCGCCTCGCTGGGAAGGGCTCGACGCCCGGCCGCTGACGCTGGCAGTGCTGGTGCTGGCCAGCTACCTGGCTGCGGTCCTGCTGCAATGGTCGTGGGCGGTAGAACCGGCACGGCTGCAGTGGACGGGATTTCTGTCCGGCTGGATCGACGTGGCCCTGACCGGCTGGCTGTGCTGGGTGGTGACGAGATCGGCGCGTACTGGCGATGGCCCCCGGCCGTCGACGGCGACGCTGATGGCGCTGCTGTGGAGCGCCAGCCTGGTGAGCGCCATGGTCGAAGGCCTGTTGCACCCGGGCCTGTCGGCGGCGCTGGGCCCCGAGGCCGGGTGGGCTGCGAGCCTGCAGTGGAGTGCCTGGCTGGTGCCCATGGCGTGGGCCGGGTTGGTGCAGATCGTTTTGTTGTGGAGGGTCGCGCAGGGGGGCGTGGCGCGCGTGGCCATCTTGCTGATCACGCCCATTCCATTGGTGATCGGCGGCTATCTGGCGCCGACGACCTACTGGATCACGGAGCCTCCGCCCGACGCTGCGGCCGAGGTCGGCCTGCCGCTGACCGACGAGGTCATCAACACGCAGTCGCAGCTCCTCGCCACGGCGCTGGCCGGGCTGCAAGCGCCCCGGCCTGGCCGCATCAACGTCTACGCAGCGACCTTCGCGCCCTACGCGTCGGAGGACGTCTTCATGCGCGAGAGCGCCGTGGTGGCCAGGACGATGCGCGAGCGCTTCGGCGCCGACGGCCGCCTCGTCGAACTGGTGGCCAACCGCGCCACCAGCAGCACGCTGCCCTGGGGCACGCCGGCCAACCTGCGCCAGACCATCCAACGCATGGCCGCCGTCATGGACCGCGAGCACGACGTGCTTTTCCTGCACCTCACTTCGCATGGCTGTGCCGACGGCAAGCTGGCCAACGACACCTGGCCGCTGCAGACCGAGCCCATGACGCCCGAGCTGCTCAAGCGCTGGCTGGACGAAGCCGGCGTGCGCTGGCGCGTGATCTCGATCTCGGCCTGCTACTCCGGCAGCTGGATCGCGCCACTGGCGGGCGACGGCACGCTGGTGATGACGGCGGCGGATGCCGACCACACCTCCTACGGCTGCGGCAAGCGCTCGGAACTGACCTTCTTCGGCCGGGCGATGTATGAGGAGGCGCTGCGCAAGACCTGGTCGTTCACCGAAGCGCATGCGTTCTCGCGCAAGGTCATCGAGGTGCGCGAGCAGGAGGCGGGCAAGAGCGACGGGTTTTCGAATCCGCAGATCAGCGAGGGTGCCGGCGTGCGCGGCGTGCTGGAACGGCTGGAGAGTGAATTGAGCGGCAAGCATGCTGAGTGAAAGAAAGCGGCTGCTGTACGTCGCTGAAGCCGTCGCCCTTGCCGGCGCGGCGGCTGCATTGGCCCTGGCAGTTCGAAGCCACTGGCACCCCGAGCCCGCCTTCCCTGCGTTCCTCGCGGCGTGCGTGGGCTTAGCTTGGCTGATGCTCGCATTCGCACCCGCCTGCATCCTGTGCGGTCAATGCGCCCGGGCGCTGCGCGCCGATGCCGGCGCGGATACGACGGATGGCCTGAACGCCAAGGAAATAGCGGCTCTGATCCGCTGGGCGCCGCAGCCCTACCGCTGGGCGGCTGGCGCCGGGATCGTGATTCTGGTCACCACTGTGCTGCGGTTCGGCGGTATCGACGTTGCGGAGAACCAGCCCGCCGATCCCGAGGACGTCACGGGCGCTGCGCTGTATTTCAGCGTGTTTTTTCTGCTGGCCCTTCCCGTTCTTGGCTCCGCGGCACGAATGTCGGGCGACTATGGCGACCAGTGCAGGCCCTGACGCCACCACCCTCTACGACGCAGACCGGCCGCTGGAGCCCGCGGCTTGGTTGGCGCTGAAGCCGGCCGAGAAGCTGCGGTTGGCGGTCACTTTCCATGCGTCGAAGCGGCTGGCGTCCGGCCGGTACAAGTCCCACGCCCCGATGCATGTCGCCCTGGAAGACCGCGTGGCCCGACGCGAGGCGCCGGTGGTGCACGCGCTCGCCCGGCTGCAGCAGCAGGGCATGACGCGGCATGACGCCTTGCATGCTGTCGGCGACGTTCTGACCGAGCATCTGCGCCTGCTGGACACGGCGCCCGGCCCTATCGCCGCCGGCGCCTGGCAACGCCGGTTCAACGAGGCGCTGGAGCAACTGCAGGCGCCGCCCGCCGCTGGCCGTTGACGCTCAGCCCACCCGCGTCCAGTCCATCGACCAGTTCCGCACCCAGGTCTTGCCTCCATCGCTGGAGTGACTCTGCTGCCAGCGGCAGCCGGGCTAGGGCGGGTCGCGACCCGCCCTACAGCGCTGACCCTCTTCGGCCGGGCGATGTACGAGGAGGCACTGCGCAAGACCTGGTCCCCTGGCCGAGCAGCAGCGCGGGCGCTGATCTTGCCGAACGCCTCAATCGCGCCGACCGAGCTCCGCCAGCCGCCGCTCCAGATCGGCAATGCGCTCGTCGCGCGACTGGATGGCGGCCAGCACGTCGGCCGCCTCGAAGCGTTGCGGGATGTGCTTGGGGCAGTTCACGTCCCAGGCCTCGACGCTGAACAGGATGACCTGCTCGGGTCGCGCCGCGTAGCCCTCGGGCATCAGCCGCGCCATCAGCACCGCGTCGCCCTCGACCACCCGCGCGCGGCCCCAGATCTTGATGCGGCGGCGCTCCGCATAGTCCATCAGGAAGAGGAAGGCCTGCGGGTTCTCGCCCAGGTTGCCCTGGGTGATGTACTGGCGGTTGCCGGCGAAGTCGGCGAAGGCGATGGTCTGCTCGTCCAGCACATGCAGAAACCCCCGCGGGCCGCCGCGGTGCTGCACGTACGGCTGTCCTGCGGCGTTGGCCGTGGCGAGCATGACGCTGATCTGCGCTTCGATCTCCTCCTTCAGCTCGGGCGTGATGACACGCTCCCAGCCGCCGCCTTCTTCCATGCGTGCGTAGGCGTGGCGCGAGCCCTTGCGGGCCTGGATGGCCTTGACCGCAGCGGTGAAGGCGATGTTGCTGGTGGGGTCGGACATGGCAACTCCGGCAAGGGCGTGTCGAGGGCGGCGCAGCGCGGGGTCAGGCAGCCAGCGGCAGGGCCTGCGGAAAGTCGACGACCGTCTGCGCCACTTCGTTGATGTAGTTCGTCCAGGTGTTCAGCGCGACGTGCTGGACGATCTCGATGATCTGCGCGTCGTCGTAGCCGGCGGCGCGCACGGCCTGCACATCCGCATCGGAGACGTGGCCGCGCTGCGTCGCCACGCTGGCGGCAAAGCGCACCGCTGCATCGGCCTTGGCGTCTGTGGAGCGGCCATTGCGGTTTGCAGCGATCTCGGCGTCGCTGAGCTTGGCCAGGTTGCTGCCCAGGTAGGTGTGGGCCGCCAGGCAGTAGCCGCATGCGTTGATCTGCGCCACGGCCAGCGCGATGCGCTCGCGCGTCTGGGCCGGCAGGCGGCCCTTGGCCAGCGCGCCGGACATGCCGAGGTAACCCTCCAGCGCGGCGGGGCTGTTGGCCACCAGGCGGAACAGGTTGGGCACCGAGCCAAGCTGCTTGTTGACGGCTTCGAGCAGGGGGCGGGCGGCTTCGGGGGCGGCGTCGATGGAGGCGGGGGTGTGAAGGCGGGACATGGTTGTTTCCTCGGTTTGGCTGGGGTGGGTGAGAGCCGGTGTGTTCCGGTGAAGAGAATGTAGAAAATCCCATCAAAAGGCACTAGCCGGCAAGATTCATAATCTTTCTTCCGAATTTCGAGAGAGTTGGCGGGCATGGACCGTTTCGAAGCGATGGCGGTGTTCGTGGCCATCTGCGAGGCCGGCAGCCTGTCGGCCGCTGCGCGGCGGCTGGAGCAGCCGCTGGCCACCGTCAGCCGCAAGCTCGCGCAGCTTGAGGCCCAGCTCAAGACGCGGCTGATCGCCCGCTCCACGCGCCGCCTGGAGTTGACCGACGCCGGCCGCGACTATCTCGACGCCAGCCGTCAGATCCTGGAGCAGGTGGACGAGGCCGAGCGCGCTGCCTCGGGTGCCTACGCGCGGCCCCATGGCCAGCTCGTCATCTCGGCGCCGGTCGTGTTCGGGCGGCTGCATCTGCTGCCTGTGATCGTCGAATTCCTGCGCGAGTTCCCCGACGTGGACGTGCGCCTCATCCAGGCCGACCGCGTCGTCAATCTGCTGGAAGAGCATGTGGACCTGGCCCTGCGCATCGGCGACCTGGCCGACAGCGGCCTCGTGGCCACCCGGGTCGGCGAGATCCGCCGCGTCTGCTGCGCCAGCCCTGCCTACACCGCCGCCTACGGCCGCCCGCAGCAGCCTGCCGAACTGGCCGGCCATGCCTGCATCAGCTTCGAAGGCCTCATGCTGTCCAGCCGCTGGGTATTCCCGTCGGGGCCGGTCGACATCCACTCGCGATTGACCGTCACCACGGCCGAAGCCGCCATCTCCGCCGCGCTGATGGGCCTGGGCGTGGCCCGCGTGCTGTCCTACCAGGTCGCCGACGCGGTGCAGGCCGGCACGCTGGAGCGCTTGCTGCCCGAGCATGAGCCCGCGCCGGTGTCGGTGAGCCTGATCTATCCCGGCCAGGGGCGGCTGCCGATGAAGTGCCGGGCCTTCCTGGACTACGCCGGGCCGCGGCTGCGGGAGCGGTTAGGCTGCGCGCCTCTCGCCATGGAGCCTGTTGCTTGACGACCCTCTCATTCGAATCCGCCGACCAGCCCGACGTCATCGCCCTCATCGCCGAGCTGGACGCCTACCAGGACACGCTCTACCCGCCCGAGAGCCGGCACGCGTTGAACCTGGCCGCGCTGACGCAGCCGAACGTGCTGTTCGCCGTGGCGCGGGACGCTGCCGGCAGCGCGGTCGGCTGTGGCGCCGTCGTCCTTGGCCCGGACTTCGGCGAACTCAAGCGCATGTTCGTCAGCCCGGCTCATCGGGGCGGCGGCCTGGCCAAGCGATTGCTGGCCTTGCTGGAGGCCGAGGCCGTCGTGCGAGGCTGCGGTCTGCTGACGCTGGAGACGGGGCCATATCAGCCCGAGGCGCTGGGCCTGTACGCCCTTTGCGGCTACGAACGCTGCGGGCCCTATGGCGACTATGCCGACGATCCCTTGAGCGTCTTCATGCATAAGCGCATCGCGGCTGGCGTCACAGCACCCGCGGCAAGTCCCGCCTGACCGCCACGCGGTCGCCGAAGTCGAAATGCCACCACTCGGTGCTGATGCCGTGAAAGCCGGCCTCGCGCATTGCCGCGCGCAGCCAGCCGCGCTCGACGAGGTGCTGGGCCGTCAGCGCGCCCAGCGCCAGGTGCTCGGCTTCGTGGTCGGGGTGGGAGGCCAGCGTCATCTCGTCAAACCCTGACCCCATGTCCACCTCGCGGCCGGCCGGGTCGAGCAGGGTGATGTCCACCGCCATGCCGAAGCTGTGGATGGACCCGCGCTCGGGGTGGGCGAGGTACATCGTCAGCGGCGTGCCCTGCAGCTCGTCCCACAGGCGCTGCTGCACGCGCTGGGGGCGCAGCGCGTCCAGCACGAGCAGGCGGTAGCCGGGGCGGCGCGCGTGCAGCCAAGCGGCAGCTTGCTCCAGCGCGCTCGCGGCCTCGCGGCGCAGCCAGGCGCAGTCGATGCCGGCGTAGACGGGGTGGCCGACGAAGTTGTCGGCGCTGGCGTAGCGCAGGTCGACGGCGATGCCGTGAGTCAAGCTGGCGAGGGGGCGGAAATCGGTGTGGGCGGCGATGTCTTCCACCGCAATGGGCGAGGGCGTCACGGCAGCTCCGCCAAACCCGCCAACCCCGCGAGGTGTGATTGCGCCGCCGCCGTGATGAAGCGCACGAGCCGGCGCGAGGCCTGGCCGAGCGGCGCGTTGGCGGCGGTGAGCAGGTGAAGGTTGACGGGCACCGCCGGCGTCAGCGGGCGCACGCGCAGCTTGCTCAGGTCGGCGCTGGCGGCGGTGAAGGGGTCCACCAGCGTCATGCCAACGCCGGCCTCGACGAGGGCGCGCGCGAGCTGGTAGGTCTGCACGGTGATGCGACTGGCGAGCGACTGGCCGAGCGCCTCGCCGGCATGGTGCAGCAGGCCGGCCAGCGGGTCGTCGCTGTGCAGGCCGACGATCTCGGTGCGGATGTCCGCCAGGCCCAGCGGCCCGCCCTCCTGCGCCTCGGGGCTGCCCAGCGGGCACAGCGCGACCATCGCGCCGCTGGCGATGGTCTCGGTCTTGATGCCGGGGTGGCGCGGGTCCTGCAGCGACAGGGCCAGGTCGGCCTCGCCAAGCAGCAGGGCGGAGACGATTTCCCGCGTGTGGTGGGTGGCCAGCGAACAGCTGGCGTTGGGGAATGCCTTGCACCAGGGCGTCATCGCTGCGGGCACGATGGCCATGGCGACGGCGGGCGTCGCAACGAGGCGCACCTGCTCGCACTCGCCGAGCTTGAGGTTGGCGGCCAGGCGGCGGATGCCGACCAGGTCGCGGTTGAGCTTGTCGACCTCGACGAACAGGCGCTGGGCCTCAGGCGTCGGGTAGAGCTTGCCGCGCACGCGGTCGAACAGCGGCATGCCCAGCTGCAGCTCGCAGTGCTGCAGCACCTTGGTGACGGCGGGCTGCGAGATGTGCAGCAGCTGGGCGGCACCGCTGATGGTGCCGGCCTGCATGATGGCGTGGAAGACTTCGATGTGGCGAAGTCTCATTTCCTGTACACGCCTTCGAAATCAACGCTGCCGTTCGGCGCCATCTTGAAGCCGACGACATCCTTGCGCACCGGGATGTAGACCGTCGAATGCGCCATCGTGATCCACGGCCGCTCGCGCTTGAAGATCTCCTGGGCCTTCTCGTACATCGCGATGCGCTTCTTCTGGTCGGGCGTGGCTCGTGCTTCGTCGATGAGCTTTTCGAACTCGGCATTGCAGAACTTGACGCCGCTCTTGTTGGCCGCGCAGCTGAGGTTGGGTGTCAGGAAGTCGTCGGCGTCGCCGGTCTCGCCGCTCCAGCCGCTCATGTAGACGTTGTGCTCGCCGTTGTTGGCGCGCTTGAGGTACTCGCCCCACTCGAAGGTCTTGATGCTGGCCTTGACGCCGATCTTGGCCCAGTCCTGCTGGATGAGCTGGGCCATCAGCTGGCCGTTGGGGTTAGTAGGGCGCTGCACGGGCAGGGCCCACAGGTCGATCTCGAAGCCGTTCGGGAAGCCGGCCTTGGCCAGCATCGCCTTGGCCTTGGCGGGATTGAACTCGTTCTTCAGACTCTTGTTGTAGCCGGGGATGCTGGGCGGGAAGGCGCTGACGGCCTGCGTCGCGTCGCCGCGCGGGAACAGCGCCTTGAAGATGGCGTCGCGGTCGATGGCGATGTCCAGCGCCTCGCGCACCTCGCGCTTGTCGGTGGGCGGCTTCTTCAGGTTGAAGCTCAGGTAGGAGATGTTGAGCGCCTGGATCTTCTGGATGCTGATGTTGGGATTGCCCGCCAGCGTGGCCACGTCGACATCCCGCAGCGCCGCCGTCACATGGCATTCCCCGGCGGCGATCTTCTGCACCCGCACATTGGGTTCGCGGCTGATGCTGAACACCAGCATCCGCGTGGGTTGCTTGCCGCCCCAGTAGTCGGGGTTGGCCGTCATGCGCAGCACGTCGTCCTTGGCGTAGCTCTTGAACTGATAAGGCCCCGTGCCGACCGGCTGGACGTTGATCTGGCTGGCCTTGCCCTGCTTGAGCAACTGGGCCGCGTACTCGGCCGAGTGGATGCCGGCCCAGGCGAACGCGAAGTTGGCGACGAAGGTCACGTTGGGCTGCTTGAGGCGAAAGCGCACCGTGTGCTCGTCGACCTTGTCGATGCCGTCGATGAGCTTGGCCAGGCCGAGGTTCTGCGGGTAGACGAAGGTGGCCGGGAAGGCTTTGTTGAAAGGGTGGTTGGGGTCGATGAAGCGGCTGAAGGTGAAGACCACGTCATCCGCATTGAAGTCGCGTGTGGGCTTGAACCACGGCGTGCTGTGGAACTTGACGCCGGTGCGCAGCTTGAAGGTGAAGCTCTTGGCGTCCGGCGAGATCTCCCAGCTGGTCGCCAGCTTGGGCTGCAGTTCGGTCGTCGGCCGCTTGAAGCCCAGCAGCCCGTCGAACATCTGGCTGTTGACGATGTTGGTGCTGGCGCTGTCCCACAGGCCGGGGTCGAAGCCCTCGGGGCTGGCGTCTGCGCAATAGATCAGCGGCTTGCTCTGGGCCAGTGCGGCGAGTGGGAGCAAGGCGAGGGCGGAGGACAGCAGTGCGGCAGCGAGCTTCATGGGGCAGGGCGAAAGATGCGGGCGAGGGCCATTGTTCGAAGCCGCCCCAGCAGCCGCAAGCACGGACAGGCCGGGGAGGCATAACCAAACCTTATACCGCGCCCGATCAGCCCGGCTCGGCGCGGTCAATGCCGACGCTGCCAAAATGGCCGCATGAAGTCCATCGCCTACACCCGCGCCCAGGGCTTGCCCGCCCTGCTGCAGAACCGCATCGCCATCCTCGACGGCGCCATGGGCACCATGATCCAGCGCTACAAGCTCATCGAGGCCGACTACCGCGGCGAGCGCTTCAAGAGCCATCACAAGGACTTGAAGGGCAATAACGAGATGCTGATGTTCACGCGGCCCGACGTGCTCAGCGAGATCCATGAGCAGTACCTCGCCGCCGGCGCCGACCTCATCGAGACCAACACCTTCGGCGCCACGTCAGTCGCGCAGGAAGACTACGACCTCGCCGGGCTGGCCTACGAGATGAACGTCGAGGCCGCCAAGATCGCCCGCGCCGCCTGCGACAAATACAGCACGCCCGACAAGCCGCGCTACGTGGCCGGCGCCCTCGGCCCAACGCCGCGCACCGCGTCCATCAGCCCGGACGTCAACGACCCCGGCGCCCGCAACGTCGACTTCGACACGCTGCGCGCCGCCTACTACGAGCAGGCCAAGGGCTTGCTGGAAGGCGGCTGCGACCTCTTCCTCGTCGAGACCATCTTCGACACGCTGAATGCCAAGGCCGCCATCTTTGCGCTGGACGAGCTGATGGAGGACACCGGCGAGCGCCTGCCCGTCATCGTCTCGGGCACGGTGACCGACGCCTCCGGCCGCATCCTGTCCGGCCAGACCGTGACCGCCTTCTGGCACTCGGTACGCCATGCCCGTCCCATCGCCATCGGCCTGAATTGCGCGTTGGGCGCCACGCTGATGCGGCCCTACATCGAGGAGCTGTCCAAGGTGGCGGGCGACGTGGCCGTGAGCTGCTACCCCAACGCCGGCCTGCCCAACCCGATGAGCGACACCGGTTTCGACGAGACGCCTGACGTGACGGCGCGCCTGGTGGGCGAGTTCGCGAAGGCCGGCTTCCTGAACATCGCCGGCGGCTGCTGCGGCACGACGCCTGACCACATCGCGGCCATCGCCAAGGCCGTGTCGGCGTACAAGCCGCGGGTCAGCGGGGAGAAATTTTTCAGCCAGCTGATGGCGGCCTGAAGCGGGCTCCGCGTTCGGTTCCCGGCCGTTGAGCGTTGGGCGACGTCAGCGGTAGGTGAAGCCGATATGGAGCCGGATGTTGCGGCCTTGTTCGGGCCGTGCTCTCCGAGGCTGAGCTTACCGAGGGCGGGCGGGTCAGCGAGGCGGCGTCCGCTTCAGGCTGTAAGCGGCGCAGAGACTCACCATACGACCCAGCACACGAAGGTTGCCAGGCAAAGTGTGAATGCGAACCAAGCGGTGACTGTGATCCACCGAAACCAGAAGCCTGCTGGGTCATCCGAGCGCCGCACCACTCGTTCGACGTCGTTGCGTATCTCGCCGAGCCAAATTGCCCACAGCGGGAACTGTACACAAACGCTCAACCAGAGCAGCCAGATGACCCCAATGGTTGGGCGGCGCATCGTGCCCGAGGGCAAGCCAAGCGCCATTGCGGCGAGGGTTGCGATGGACGTGAGGGCCATGTTGCACAGCATCGCCCGCTGGAGCTGCGTCATTGCAGCCCACCCATCGTGGATGCGTGAGAGGCCTGTTGGCAGGGTTCGCCAGGTCCATACCGCCAACATCACAAAAAGGGCCAACAGCACGGCGTGCCCAAACGTGCTCAGGACCATCAGGACGGGCGAATCAGCCCACGTGTATGACTTTCCGGTTGGCACCTTGCTGAACTGGGCAACGCGCCCGTTCACGAGCGAGTGCAACAAGATGGCGCCATAAATGGCTGCAATGCCAGCAAAAAACGCTGTGCAGATCCAAGTGATGAAACGAGAAAGGCGCATGGATCTGCGAAACATCGCCGGTGGAAGATGGTTGGCTGCCACGAGTCTAGTGTCGTGCAAGTCCCAGAAGCGCATGTCTGCTCACGCTGCGAAGCGGTCCGCGAGCGCGTCAAGGCGCTGCGCGGGTGCACGCGACGTGATCACCCGATGCCCACCCGGCGGTAGCACGAGCCTTCGTCCGCCGCCAGAGCGGCGCGATCACTTCCGTCTGTTGACAAATGAATTCAAACGAATACATTCGTGTTCGTTGGAACTCATTTGAAGGCGGTGCCGCATGGCGACGCAGACGATCACGATGGAGCCGCTGTCGGCTCGCATCCCGAGCGACCTCTACCTCTGGCTGGCGCAGCTGCAGGTGGAAGGCGCCACGACGAACAGCGACAAGCTGCGCGTGCTGCTCGGGCAGCTCAAGCGCCAGCATGACGGCGCGTTCGAGTACGTTGCGGCCCACGCCTGGGCGCGGGAGCTGACGCACCGGCTGCGCGAAGCGCTGGTGCGCATCGAAGGCAGCGAAGGCCGGCATTCCGAGGTGCTCAATCTGCTCGTCGAGCAGGTCACGACGCTGATGGCGCTGGTCATCAGCGCCGCGCCCACGACGGCTGACGAAGCGGCCAAGCTGGAAGACGCGCTGGTGCGCCGCGCGGCGCTGCTGAGTGAATCGCTGCTGCGCCAGGCCACCACCAGCGCTGCGCATGCATTCGATCCGAACGTGGTGCGTCGCCACCTCGTCGCCACCGTCGAGATCGCCTCGACCCTGAATACCGTCAACCCCGTCAAAGGAGCTTGAGATGGCTGATTCCCTGAAGACCCGCGTGGGCCGCGTGATCGCCGGTGGCGTGCACGCGCTGCTGGACAAGATCGAAGACCTGAACCCGCAGGCCGCCATGGAGCAGGCCATCCGCGAGGCCGATGGCGTCATCGACGAGGTGCGGCACGAGCTGGGCACCGTCAGCGCCAACCGGCACCTCGCGCAGCAGCAGCACGCCAAGCTCAACCGCAGCCATGAAGACCTGCGCGACCAGATCGCCCAGGCGCTGACGCAGCAGCGTGAAGACCTGGCCCGCGCCGCCGTGGCCCGCCAGCTCGACATCGAGGCGCAGATCCCCGTGCTGGAGACGACGCTCGCCGACTTGGCCCGCCAGGAGCAGGAGCTGCAGGGCTTCACGGCCGCGCTGCTGGCCAAGAAGCGCGAGATGCAGGAGGCGCTGGCGGACTTCCGCAAGAGCCGGGCGGCGACTGAATCGGCTGCGCAGCCGGTCGGGCAGTCCAACGTCGAACAACGGCTGGGCAAGGTGGCCGATGCCTTCGACAAGATCTACCAGCGCCAGACGGGCCTGGACGGCACGCAGCGCGCCGGCAGCCTGGACCAGGCCGCCCGGCTGAGCGAGCTGGAGCAACTGGTTCGCGACAACAAAATCGCCGAGCGCATGGCGCAGATCAAGGCCGGACAGGCATGACACTCCTGCCCGTTCGCAACCCGGGAACGTCCAGATGAACTTGTTCACCTCGCCCGAGACCTTGCCCTTCGGCGTCGCCGTGGCGCTGATCGTGGCCATTGCGCTGCTGGAGGGCCTGGGCATGCTGGTCGCGCTCAGCCCCAGCAATGTCATCGACGACCTGCTGCCCCACGCCATGCCCGAGTCCGGCATGGACCACGTGCTCGGCTGGCTGCACCTGGGCCGCGTGCCGGCGCTGGTGCTGCTGCTGCTCTTCCTGCTGGGCTATGCGCTGTTCGGCTATGCGTTGCAGAAGGTGGCGTTCAACCTGCTCGGCGGCTTCCTGCCCGCGTGGCTGGCCGGGCTGCTGGCGGCGCCGCCGGGGCTGGCCACGGTGCGCGGCCTGGGGTCGCTGGTGGCTCACATCATTCCGCGCGACGAGACCAGCGCTGTCAGCGAGCAGTCGCTGGTGGGGCGCGGCGGCGTCGTCAGCGGCGGTGCCGCGCGCCGTGGCCTGGCGGCGCAGGCGCGGGTCCGCGATGCGCATGGTCGCGTCCACTACCTGATGGTCGAGCCCGACATGGACGACGAAGTGTTCGAAGAAGGCGCGCAGATCCTGATCGTGCGCAAGGCGGGGCCGTTCTATCGCTGCATTGCCAACCCGCATCCCCATCTCATTTGATTCACAGGGAGTTGAAAAAGACATGGACAACTTGATCGAAATCGCCGGTATCGCAGGCATCGCCCTGCTCGGCCTGCTGACCATCGGCTTCGTCTTTGCGCGGCTGTACAAGCGCAGCACCAAGGAGCTGGCCTTCGTGCGAACCGGCCTGGGTGGCCAGAAGGTCATCATGGACGGCGGCGCCATCGTGCTGCCGGTGTTCCACGAGCGCGTGCTCGTCAACATGAACACGCTCAAGCTCGAAGTGTTGCGCCGCGAGCGCGAAAGCCTCATCACCAAGGACCGCATGCGCGTCGACGTGACGGCCGCCTTCTTCGTGCGCGTGAAGCAGACGGAAGAAGCCGTCAGCACGGCGGCGCAGACGCTGGGCCTGCGCACCATGAGCCCCGACGAGCTGAAGGCGCTGGTGGAAGACAAGTTCGTCGACAGCCTGCGCGCGACCGCCGCGACCATGACCATCCAGGAGCTGCAGGACAAGCGCCGCGACTTCGTGCAGGCCGTGCAAAACGCCGTGGCCGAGGATCTGGAGAAGAACGGGCTGGAGCTGGAGTCCGTCTCGCTGACGAGCCTGGACCAAACCGACAAGCAGTTCTTCAACCCCAACAACGCCTTCGACGCCGAGGGCCTGACGCGGCTGACCGAGCAGACCGAGGCGCGCCGCAAGCAGCGCAACGACGTCGAGCAGGACACCGAGGTGCAGGTGCGCACCAAGAACCTCGAAGCCTCGCGCATGAAGCTGACCATCGAGAAGGACCAGGAGTTCGCCTCGCTGACGCAGAAGCGCGAGATCGAGATGGCACGCGCCGAGCAGTCGGCGCAGATCGCCTCGCAGCAGGCCGAGCGCCACCGCGAGGCCGAGACGGTCAAGATCGAGGCGGAGCGCCAGGTGGGCCAGCGCCGCATCGAGGCCGAGCGCGAAATCAAGGCGGCGGAGATCGAGAAGACGCTGGTCATCCAGACGCGCGAGATCGAGCAGGAGCGCCAGACCGAGATGAAGCGCGCCGAGCAGCGCAAGCAGGTCGAGATCGCGCGCCAGGACACGCAGATCGCTATCGCCACGAAGTCGCGTGAGCAGTCCGAGGCCGATGCCGCCGCCAACATGGCGCGAGCCGAAGCCGTCAAAGCCGAGGAAACCGTCAACACCGCGCGCCAGGTGGCCGTGGCCGAGCGCGACAAGGCGATTCAGCTGATCGAGGCCAGCAAGGACGCCGAGCAGAACGCGATTGCGGTCAAGGTGTCTGCATCCGCCGAGAAGGAAGCGGCCATTGACCGCGCCGAGGCGCTGACGATTGAAGCGAAGGCCAAGCAGGCCGCGGCCATCGCCGAGGCCGAGGGCCGGCGTGCGATCAACGAGGCGCTGAACACGCTGTCTGCCGCGCAGGTCGAGTTGCAGGTGCGCACGCAACTGCTGCAGCAACTGCCCGCCATCCTGGCCGAGGCGGTGAAGCCGATGGAGAAGATCGAGTCCATCCGCATCGTGCAGGTGAGCGGCATGCCGGGTGGACAGAACGGTGGCGCGGACGGTGGCGGCGCTTCAGCGGGCGCCACCTTCCCTGAGCAGGTCATGAACTCGGCGCTGCAATATCAAGTGGCCAAGCCGCTTGTCGACGCCGTCATGCATGACGCCGGCCTGTCGAATCAGGGCATCACCGGCCTTGCGCATAACCTCGCAAACATGCTGAAGCCGGGTGGCGCGGCCACCGCGAGGCCGCCCAGCGATGCCGCGCAATAGGACCGTTCGGTAGGACCGCCCCCAGTGGGCAGCACGCATGTGCGCGCAGAGGGGACTCGAGCCTCGGGCAGTCGGAGCCTGGCGAGTCAGGCGATAGGTTGCGTCCGATATGTCAACGTATCGCCATTGCCCAACACGGCATGCAGGCTTCGCGGCGGCAGCGTCACATCACCAACCTTCCGAGTCGCATCGTCATAGTTCACCGTCACCCGGCTCCCATCGGCGAAGGTCGTGCGCTGTACTTGTTTGTCGTGGCTCAGCCACTCAAACCCGATCAGGGCCTGTAACGCCAGCGCGTTGTGCAACCGCCGGAACACCCGGCACTGGCGCTTGATGATCGGCAGTCGTTCGCGCAGGCTGCCGGCACTCAAATGGTAGGTCGGCGCCACGTTGTGCAGAAGTTGCGTCAACTCGCGATCCTGGGCCACATCGCTCAGTTTCAGATTGTCGTAAGTCCAGTGGTGAGACGTGATGATCGATCCATGGAACACCGCCTGATACAGCGGCAGCACCACGCCCGGCGCAAAGTGCAAGGCACGGTATTTCGCCTTGGTCCTGGCGGGCGCGAAGAACTTGCTCGGTTGCTCGGGCGGAAACCAGTGGCCGGTGTAGTAAGGCGATGACTTGTCCCTGTCGAGATCCGGATCGCCCCAGCCGATGACTGGCGTCTCTGTGCCCTGCGCAAAGGCGATACCCTGGCTGGTCACCGCATTGCCGACTTCAGAGCCCAGCGGCACCTTGACGGTCTCCGACCACCAACGCTGCATGGCGTTGTTGGCGCCGGCATGCTGGCTCTGCGTCATTTCATGACCCGCGCGAAAGTCATCGAACACCATGCCGGTGGCGCTGACATCGCTGAACCAGCTGTTGTATCCGGCGGCCGTCTTCAATGCAGTGACGCGGGCCTTCAGCGAGTCTGTGACGCAGAACGTATTGGCATAAAAGCCCGTGCCCATGAAGCCTTTGCGCGGCTGGCCATTGGCCTGAATGATCGGGCAGGCTTCGTATAGCGCGCGGCCCTGCTGCGATGTGGCCCAGTCGGGGCGCACACCTGGCGCGATCAGTCCCATGTAGTCGTCATAAGGGCTGATCAAGTAGCCGGCATTGGCCGCGACCTTGATCGCTTCGGGATGCCACAGCCCGCCTTCGAAGCCGTCGCCAAGGCCAATCCATAGCCGGTCGAAACCGGCCTCTTTCAGCGCATTGATCGTGCGCTTTGACAGGCCATCGCCCCAGCTGGCGGGATCAGGCGCCAGCGACGCGTTGAACGTCGTGAGGAACTGTTGCTTCAGTTCCCGATAGACGCCGGTCAACCGGGCATGGTCGATCTCTTCCTGCTGCCATTCGGAACGCGCCAGTGTCAGCAGGGCGTGATTGACGTGACGCACCACGACGCGCCGCTCAAAGGGCGGAGGCTTTCGCGGCAGGGCCTTGAGCTGGTCCAGCGCCTCTGCGTCGAGTGCGCCGCGCAGGCTGACGGCAAACGAATGAGTGCCCTGCAGGGTCTTCATAAAGCCCACCCAGTCGCGGACGTCTGGCACGCCGATCAGCCCGTCGCCCCACAAATAGATCTGCGGCGCGCCGATAAGCTTTTCGGTGCCGGGTGTCATGCGAATCTTGTCGGCAAGAGTCTGGTATTGGCCGCTGTCGACCAGAAACCGTTTGTACCGCTGCGCCCCGGACAGCAATGTCTCGCCGAGATGCAGCGTCAGGCTCATCGGCGTCTGCGGTGACAACGCCGTGAACTCGTGACGCAAAGTGATGTCCAGCCCGTTCGATGCCTGGCGGAAATTTATGGTGTTGTTGAACGGATTGGTCATGAGCCAGTGCAGCGTAAAGGCGCCGTGGTCCATGCCCCACAAAGGCAGGGTGAGGTCTTCCGTGGTGTTGATGTCGTTGTGCGCCTGGGTGAGATCGGCGCGCCATTCCGCGCTGTCCGTCGGGGCATAGCGACCTTCGGCCAACGGCAGAATCAGACCCCGTCCCATGGCGGCGGCGGGCTGATGCAGCAGCTCCAGGGTTTGCGCCGTATCGACGATGAACGACACGTTGAGGTCGCTACCGGTGAGGGCGGCTTCGACGCGCACGGCGCCCCAGGTCCAGCGCGCTGAGGTGGGTGTGCGTTTGAGATCGGCGACCGTGCGGGCAGGGCAGCCGCTCGAGACTGTCAGTACCTTTTGGTCTTTGGGCGCTACTTCAATTGCCAGCGTCGCCGGATCGATGCCAACCTGCCACTGGTCATTGCGGAGCGTGACGACCGCTTCTGCGCGTGCCGAAGAGGCTATGCCGGCGGTCAATGTCGTGCATAGAAAACTCCGGCGACGCATGAAGGCATTGAGTTGTTGTGACCTACCTTAGCTCGCGGCGCCCATCTGCGACTGCAGGTAGTTCTGCTCGCCGACGGTGGTGACCAGCTCCAGCTGGGTTTCGAGGTAGTCGATGTGTTCCTCGGTGTCGTCGAGGATCTCGACAAACAGCTCGCGGGACACGTAGTCGCGCACGCTCTCGCAGTAGGCGACAGCCTCCTTCAGGTGGGCATGGCCGGCCCTCTCGATCTTCAGGTCGCACTCCATCGTCTCGATGGCGTTCTCGCCGATGTAGAGCTTGCCGAGGTCCTGCAGGTTGGGCAGGCCATCCAGCGTCAGCACGCGCTCGATGAGCTTGTCGGCGTGCTTCATCTCCTCGATGGACTCGTCGTACTCGTGCTTGGCCATCTTCAGCAGGCCCCAGTTCTTCAGCATGCGGGCATGCAGAAAATACTGGTTGATGGCCGTCAGCTCCAGCTTGAGCTGGGCGTTGAGGTGGGCGATGACTTGGGGGTCGCCTTGCATGGGAAGCTCCGAAAACGTGACGTTGGACCGAAGTATCCCGACAGAAAGCCCTTCAGCAAAACCGCTCTTTCTGCAAATGAGACCGATTCGCATTAGACTTCGACCCCATGATTGTCTGTGTCTGCCACCGAGTCTCTGATCGCGACATCGCCATCGCAGCGTCGTCCGGTTGCCCCAACTTCGACGCGCTGCAGGACGACCTTCGCGTCGCCACCGCCTGCGGTGCCTGCCGGGATTGCGCCTGCGCCATCTTTGAGGAAAGCCGGGTCCAGGGTGGTGGTCAACACGCCCACAGCATGGCCGGCGCCATTCAAATTTTGCGGGCGGCCTGAACGGCGGCTACAATGCCGGATTCAGTCGGCGATTCCGCTGGCTGGAATGTCCGTCTCGTCTGATCTTGAGTGTTGTGTTTTGCCGCAGCCGCTCGGGCTGCGGGCAAATTGATTCAACGACACCAAGGAAATTCTCATGAGCACCATGCAAACCGGCACCGTCAAATGGTTTGATGACGGCAAGGGCTTCGGCTTCATCACGCCGGCCGACGGCAGCAAGGACCTGTTCGCCCACCACAGCGAAATCAAGAACAACGGCGGCTTCCGCACCCTGGCCGAAGGCGCCCAGGTTGAATTCGAAGTCAAGCAAGGCCCCAAGGGTCTGCAAGCTTCGAACATCCGTTCGCTGTAATCCCTCACGGCTTCCGCCGTTGAGCAAAGCCCGCGCCCCGCGCGGGCTTTGTGCTTTCTGGGCTTGCCCAACGACAATCCCGAAAATCAATTCGCCCCCACGCTCGCTTCGCTCACTGCCCCCCGAGGGGGTGCGTCAGCGGTTTCGGGCGGCCGGGCACCACTGACATGTCCGCTCTACCCCAACCGCCCAAGGCGCTGACCGCTTACCGCCCGTTCTGGGCCAAGCGTTTCGGCCCCGCGCCCTTCCTGCCCATGACCCGGGCGGAGATGGAGCAGCTCGGCTGGGATTCCTGCGACATCATCATCGTCACCGGCGACGCCTACGTCGACCACGCCAGCTTCGGCATGGCCGTCATCGGCCGCACGCTGGAGGCCCAGGGCTTTCGGGTCGGCATCATTGCCCAGCCGGACTGGCAGAGCGCCGACGCCTTCAAGGCGCTGGGCAAGCCCAACCTGTTCTTCGGCGTCGCGGCCGGCAACATGGATTCGATGATCAACCGCTACACGGCTGATCGAAAAATCCGCAGCGACGACGCCTACACGCCGGGCGGCGAGGGCGGCAAGCGCCCGGACCGCGCGACGCTGGTCTACACGCAGCGCTGCCAGGAAGCCTTCAAGGAAGTGCCCATCATCATTGGTGGCATCGAGGCCTCGCTGCGCCGCATCGCCCACTACGACTACTGGCAGGACAAGGTGCGCCGCTCCGTGCTGGTGGACGCCAAGGCCGACCTGCTCGTCTACGGCAACGCCGAGCGCGCCATCATCGAGATCGCCCACCGCCTGGCCCGCCGCGAACCCATCGAGCAGCTGACCGACATTCGCGGCACCGCCTTCATGCGCCGCGACAACGACCCCAGCGCCGAGGGCTGGTTCGAGCTGGACTCCACCGAGGTGGACCGCCCGGGGCGCATTGACGAGCTGATCAGCCCCTACCAGACGGTGGAAGAAACGGCGGCCGACAAGGGCGCCGCGTGCTCCACGCCTGCCGAACCCGGCGCTGCCCAGCCCATCCAGCTGCACCTCAGCAGGAAGACCGGCAAGCTGGCCCTGCCGCCGCGCGACCACACCGTCGTGCGCCTGCCGGCCTACGAGCAAGTCAAGAGCGACCCGGTGCTTTACGCCCACGCCAACCGTGTGCTGCACCTGGAGACCAACCCCGGCAACGCCCGCGCGCTGGTGCAGCGCCACGGCGAGCGCGACCTGTGGATCAACCCGCCGCCCATCCCGCTGACGACGCCGGAGATGGACCACGTCTTCGACCTGCCCTACGCGCGCAGCCCGCACCCGAGCTATGCGGACGAGGCCGGCAGCCACGACGGCGCGACCAAGATCCCGGCCTGGGAAATGATCCGCTTCAGCGTCAACATCATGCGCGGCTGCTTTGGCGGCTGCACCTTCTGCTCGATCACCGAGCACGAGGGCCGCATCATCCAGAGCCGCTCGGAAGACTCCGTCATCCGCGAGATCGAGGAGATGCGCGACAAGGTCAAGGGCTTCACCGGCATCGTGTCCGACCTCGGCGGCCCGACGGCCAACATGTACCGCATCGGCTGCAAGTCGCCCGAGATCGAGGCCGCCTGCCGCAAGCCCAGCTGCGTCTACCCGGGCATCTGCCCGAACCTCAACACCAGCCACGACCCGCTCATCAAGATGTACCGCCGCGCGCGGTCGCTGCGGGGCGTCAAGAAGATCCTCATCAGCTCCGGCCTGCGCTACGACCTCGCCGTGCAGTCGCCCGAGTACGTGAAGGAGCTCGTGACGCACCACGTCGGCGGCTACCTGAAGATCGCGCCCGAGCACACCGAGGGCGGCCCACTGTCCAAGATGATGAAGCCGGGCATCGGCAGCTACGACCGCTTCAAGCAGATGTTCGACGCGGCGAGTGCGGCGGCCGGCAAGAAGCAGTACCTGATCCCGTACTTCATCGCCGCCCACCCCGGCACCAGCGACGAGGACATGATGAACCTCGCCGTCTGGCTGAAGAAGAACGGCTTCCGCGCCGACCAGGTGCAGACCTTCTACCCCAGCCCGATGGCCACGGCCACGGCGATGTACCACTCGGGCAAGAACCCGCTGAAGGGCATCAGCCGCGACCCCGAGCGCGGCGAGAGCGTGGACATCGTGCGTGGCGAGCGCCGCCGCCGGCTGCACAAGGCCTTCCTTCGCTACCACGATGCCAATCATTGGCCGCTGCTGCGCGAGGCGCTCAAGGCCATGGGCCGCGCCGACCTGATCGGCAACGGCAAGCACCACCTGATCCCGAGCTACCAGCCCCTCACCGACGGCAGCTACGACAGCGCGCGGCGCAAGAACTCGACGACCGCCAAGCCGGCCGCAAAAGTTGCCCTCAAGGCTGCGCCGATGAAGCCAGCGACCCCGCGCAAGGGCCAGCTCTTGACCCAGCACACCGGCCTGCCGCCGCGCGTCACCGGAGCGGCCCGCGCGCCCGCCGTGCGTCCGGGCAAACCCGGTAAACGTTGACCGGTATTACCGGGCTTTTGCCCGCGCTTTTCATGGCAGCAGTCGAGCGCATGGACTACCCTTGCCTGTCCTGATCGACGAGCTGCCGCGGCCGTGGCAGCCCCGTGCCGGAGCTCTCGCCCCCATGCAAGAAACAACGTCCGCCGTTGACGACGACCTGCTCGAACTGCTCGACGAACCCGAGCCCGTGGAAGGCGAACACCGCCCGCAAGAGAGGCCGTGGCGCATCCTCATCGTCGACGACGACGGTGACGTCCACAAGGCCACCGAGCTGGCCATGCAAGGCCTGACCGTCGAAGGCCAGCCCCTCGTCTTCCTGCATGCCTCGTCCGCCGCCCAGGCGCGGCAACTGCTTGCCAGCGAGGAAGACCTCGCCGTCGTGCTGCTCGACGTCGTCATGGAGACCGAGGACGCCGGCCTGCAGCTCGTGCGCCACATCCGCGAGGAGCTGGAGCTGAACGCCGTGCGCATCGTGCTGCGCACCGGCCAGCCCGGCTATGCCCCCGAGATCGAGACGGTGCAGGCCTATGACATCAACGACTACAAGACCAAGTCCGAGCTGACCCGCACGCGGCTCTACACGGTGCTCACCGCCGCCGTGCGCTCCTACCGCCAGATCTGCGCGTTGGAGGCCAACCGGCGCGGGCTGGAGATGATTGTCGAGAGCAGCGCGTCCCTCTCGCGCATGCGTGGCCTGAGCCGCTTTGCCGAGGGCGTCGTGACCCAGCTCTGCGCGCTGCTGGGCATGCTGCCCGAGGGCCTCGTCTGCGCCCAGGTCGGCGGCGAGACGGGCGATGAGGTTCGCATCGTTGCCGCAGCCGGCCAGTACAGCGGCCTCATCGACCGGCCGCTGGCACAGGTCAAGATCCCCAACGTGCGCCACCGCCTGGAACGCTGCCTGCAGGAAGAGCGCAACCTCTACGACGACGGCACCTGCCTGTACTTCGGCATGGGCGAGGGCCGTGCGATGGCCGCGCTGGTGGATGTCGGCCGCGAGCTCGACGAGCTCGACCAGCAACTGCTGCGCGCCTTCTGCTCCAACATCGCCGTTGGCTTCGAAAACGTTGTGCTGTACAGCCAGCTGCTGGACCAGGCCTACAACGACCCGCTGCTGCGCCTGCCCAACCGCAACCGCTTCGTCGAGCTGCTCGACAAGAACCTGAAGGACCCGGCCGGCGTCACCCTCGCGCTGATCGACATCGACGACTTCGCCGACATCAACGACGCCTTCGGTCACCACTTTGGCGACCAGGTGCTGCAAGCGGTGGTGCGCCGCCTCAACGAGGTGCTGGGCCAGAACACCGCCATGGCCCGCGTCGGCGCCGACACCTTCGGGGTGCTCGGCGAGCATGCCAAGGTCTGCCCGGAAACCGTGCAGGAAGTCTTCGCCGAGCCCTTCATCGTGGCCGGCGAGCGCCTGCAGCTCTCGGCCACCACCGGCCTCGTGCGGCTCGGCGAATCCAAGGCGGTTGGCTCGGAGCTGCTGCTCGATGCGCAGATCGCCCTCAAGCGCGCCAAGCAGCAGCAGCGCGGCTCATCTCAGTACTTCTCGGCCGCCATGGGCAGCGACGCGCGCGAGCGCTTCAAGCTGCTCAAGGGCCTGCGTACCGGCTTCGAGGAGAGCCAGCTTTTCGTCGTTTACCAGCCGCAGGTCGAGTTGGAGACCAGCCGCGTCATCGGTGCCGAGGCGCTGCTGCGCTGGCGCACGACCGACGGCCGCTTCATCCCGCCCGACCAGTTCATCCCGCTGGCCGAGCAGAGCGGCCTCATCATCCCGATCGGCGAGTTCGTCGTGCGCACCGCCTGCCAGCAGCTCGCCAAGATGCGCGCCCTGGGCCACGACACCTTCCGCATGGCCGTCAACATCTCGATGGCGCAGTTCCGCCACCCGGGCTTTCTGGACACGCTGGCCCGCGCCTTGAAGGACGCGGGCGTGGAAGGCCAGCACATGGAGCTCGAGATCACCGAGTCCATGGCCATGGAAGACGCCGACCTCGTGCTGCGGGTGCTTGCCGACATCAAGCAGCTCGGCTTCAGCGTCGCCATCGACGACTTCGGCACCGGCTTCTCGTCCTTGAGCCAACTGCGCCAGCTGCAGGTAGACCGCCTCAAGATCGACCGCGCCTTCGTGCAGGAAGCGCAGACATCCACCGCCGGCTCGACCATAGCCCAGATGGTCATCAACCTCGGCCGCGGCCTGGGCCTGACGGTGATTGCCGAAGGCATCGAGACCGAGGAGCAGCGCCAGTACCTCATCGGTCTGGACTGCCACGAAGGCCAGGGCTGGCTGTTCGCCCGGCCCATGCCGGCCGACGAGCTCGAGACCTGGATGCAGCGCTGACGCCGGCGCACCGGGCCGTCAGCCCGGCGGCGCCTCCAGCCGGTAGCCCATGCCGCGCACGGTGTGGATCAGCGGCCTGGGGTGCCCGTCGTCGATCCTGGCGCGCAGCCGGCGGATGAAGACATCCACCACGTTGGTCAGCGGGTCCTGGTGCGTGCCCCACACGGTGGACAGGATGCGCTCCCGGCTGAACAGCCGGCCGGGCGCGCTCATCAGCAGCTCCAACAGGGCCAGTTCGCGCGCGGTCAGCTGCAGCAGCTGCCCGTTGCGGCTGGCGCGCATCTCGGCGCGGTCCAAGACGAGGTCGTCCACCACCAGGTGCGCCGTGCGTGCTGGCTTCATGCCCCGCCCGCGTCGTGCCAGCGCCTCGATGCGCGCGAGCAGCTCCTCGAACTCGAAGGGCTTGACGAGGTAGTCGTCGGCCCCGGTGCGCAGCCCCGTCACGCGGTCGTCCAGCGAACCCAGCGCCGTCAGCATCAGGATGGGCAGCGCCACACCCGCAGCGCGCAGGGTCTGGCAGACCTCCAGGCCGTTCATGTCGGGCAGCATGAGGTCCAGCAACAGCAGGCAGTCGTCGGGCTGCGCCTGCCACGCGTCCTGAGCGGCGGCCAGGGCCTCCGGGCCGGTGCGCGCCACCTGCACGTTGTAGCCCTCCGCGCGCAGGCCGCGCTCCAGGAAGCCGGCGATGCGTGCGTCGTCCTCGGCCACCAGCAGCTTCATTCGGCCACCTCGGCGGCGGCGGTGTTCAGTGGCAGCGTCAGCGTCGCGACGGTGCCGCCACCGGGGCGAGGCGCCAGGGCAATGTCACCACCGTGGCTGCGCGCCAGCGCCCGCGCGAGGGTCAGGCCCAGGCCGCTGCCATCGGCGCGGTGGCGGCGCGCGCGCTCGCTGCGCCAGCCGTGCTCGAAGGCGTGGGCGGCGTCCTCGGCGCCGATGCCGATCCCTTCGTCCTCCACCCGCATGACCAGCTGCGTCGCATCGCCTGCGCACTGCACCGACGTGCGCACCTCACCACCGCGGTGGGAGTAGCGCACGGCGTTGTCCAGCAGCACCACCAGCAGCTGGCGCAGGCGCTGGGCGTCGCCCTGCAGCATCAGCGGCTGCTCGGGCAGCGCGCCCGGCAGCAGGCGCACGCCCTGGCCGGCCGCCAGCGCCTGGGCTTGCTCCACGGCCTGGGCAAAGGGCTGGGCGAAGTCCAGCGGCGCGCGCTGAATGGCCAGCGTGTCGATGTCGCTGCGCGCCACGGCCAGCAGGTCGTCAATGACGAGGCCGAGCTGGCGGGCCGTGTCGGCGATGCGGCGCAGCGCGCCCTGGTATTCGTCCAGCGGCTTGTCGCGCCCGCGCAGCGTCACCTCGGCCTCGCCGCGGATCACGGTGGTGGGCATGCGCAGCTCGTGGCTGATGTCGGCGAACAGGCGGCGGCGGCGCTCCTCGGCGGTCTGCAGTGCCTGCAGCGCCTGGCTCAACGCCAGCGTGCGCTCGTCCACCTGGCGCTCCAGCTCATGGCGCAACTCGGCCTCGCGCTCGCGGTGGCGTGAGAGTTCGCCGGCCATGGCGTTGACGCTGCCGGCCAGCAGCGCGAACTCGTCCCGGCCGGGCAGGTCGATGCGGTGGGACAGGTCGCCCCGCTGCAGGGCCAGTGCCGCGTCGCGCAGGGCGGCCAGCGGCCGGCGCAGCGCGCGGGTGAAATACATCGCCAGCACCAGTGCCAGTGCGCCCAGCGCGCCCGCCGCGCCCAGCCACAACACGCGCATCCGGGCCATGGCGCGGTCGGTGTCGGCGCGCTTCTCGCGCACGGCCACGTCCTCGCGGGCAATGCTCTCGGCGAGCAGGCGGCGCAGGTCGCGGCCATCAGCGCGGTCGAAGGGCTGGCTGGCGGCGGCCCACAGCGCGGCGGGGCGGGCGTCGCCGGCAGCGGGTGGCTGGGCAGCCAGCAGCGGCGCCAGCGTTTCGACGCTGCTGCGCAGCACGGCCAGCGCATCGCGCCGCTGCAGCTGGCGCGCGCGGGCCGGCGGGCGGTCGTCGATCACCACAGCCTGGGCGGCGAGCTGGTCCAGCCGGTCGAGGGTGGCGCGCATGGACGCAACCAGCGCCTGCAGCGCAGGCAGTTCGGCGCCGGCGTTGAACTGGCGCTGCGCTGCCCACAGGCGCAGGCGCTGCTTGTCAGCGCTCAGTTGCGCGAATCCGAGCTGGATGTCGGCCGCCACGCGGCCGCGCAGGACCTGTTGCTCCGCCACGCGCAGCGACCACAGCGCCAGCGCGCATTCCGCCACCGCCGCAGCAGCCAGAAAGACAAGAGCCCAGGTGAGGCGGCGACCGAACATGGCCGGCATTGTCACGGGGCGCACGGCCGTGTTGCATGAACGGCAGATGAACAGCTCATGTCGGCGCCGTTCATGCGGCCGTCAGGTTCGGCTCATCCGCGCTTCATGCCGGGTTCAGTGCCGGTGGGCTCAATGCAGGGACGGCGGCGCAGGTTGCGCCGCCTCCAACCTCAAGGAGTTCCCAATGAAGAAATCGCTGTCCCTGTTCTGCATGACCGCTGCCGCCCTCGCCGCCGCCGCCTTGCCGGCCCAGGCCGAGGTTGCCGTCGCTACCCGCGCCATCACCCAGGCCGAAGTGGTAGAGGCGCAGCAGGGCTGGTGCCAGGCCTTGCTGGACATCGGCGCCGCCTACACCCAGGGTGGCCGGCCTGCGGCCAAGGCGCTGGCGGAGAAGGTCATCGACAGTGCCTACGGCTACCAGCTGGGCCCCGTGCTCTTCAAGCCCACGCTGACCGTCGTGCCGCAGACCTTCCGCACCACGAAGGCCGGAGCACTGTCCTATTTCGTCGGTGGCGACGCAGCATTTCCCAAGGACGAGGGCTTCGCGCTCAAGGGCTGGACGCGTTGCGAGGTGGCCAATGCAGCGATCTTCATCGCCGGTGATTCGGCCAGCAGCCTGGGCAATGTCAGCTTCACCGGCAAGGACGGCAAGGTGACAACCGTGGACAAGACCTGGAGCTATGTGAAGGACGACGCCGGCCACCTGCGCATCGTCGTGCACCACTCGTCGCTGCCCTACGCGCCGCGCTGAGGGATCTGGGGCCAGGGCGCCTAAACTGCGCCCGCCTACCAGCCCAGGAAGCCCAGGAGCGCCCATGAGTCTCGCCAAGATCCTCGTCGCCCAAGGTGGCGGCCCTACCGCCGTCATCAACCAGAGCCTCGTCGGCGTGGTGCTCGAAGCCCGCCGGCAGGCCGGTGTCGGCAAGGTCTATGGCGCCCGCCACGGCGTGCGTGGCATCGTCAACGAAGACTTCGTCGATCTCACGCAGGAAACCAGCCACAACCTGGAACTGGTGGCCAACACGCCGTCGTCAGCGTTGGGGTCGACGCGAGACAAGCCCGATGCCGCCTACTGCCACGAGATCTTCACGGTGCTGAAGGCGCATGGCATCACGCACTTCTTCTACATCGGCGGCAACGACTCGTCCGACACCGTGCGCATCGTGTCCGAAGAGGCCCACGCAGGGGGCTACCCGCTGCGCTGCGTCCACATCCCAAAGACCATCGACAACGACCTGGTCGGCAACGACCACACGCCCGGCTACGCCTCCGCCGCGCGCTTCGTCGCCCAGGCCTTTGCCGGCGCCAACCTCGACAACGCGGCCCTGCCGGGCATCTACGTCGGCGTCGTCATGGGCCGCCACGCTGGCTTCCTGACCGCCGCCGCCGCCCTCGGCAAGAAGTTCGACGACGACGGCCCCCACCTCATCTACCTGCCCGAACGCCACTTCGACACCGAACACTTCCTGCGCGACGTGAAGGCCACCTACGAGCGCTACGGCCGCTGCGTCATCGCCGTCAGCGAGGGCATCCACGATGCGTCGGGCACGCCGATGCTCTCCAAGCTCGCCGGTGACCTGGAGCGCGACGCCCACGGCAACGTGCAGCTCAGCGGCACCGGGGCGCTGGCCGACCTGCTGTGCGAGGAGATCAAGGCCAAGCTTGGCATCAAGCGCGTGCGCGGCGACACCTTCGGCTACCTGCAGCGCAGCTTCCTCGGCTGCGTGAGCGACGTGGACCAGCGTGAGGCTAGAGAGGTCGGCGAGAAGGCCGTGCAGTACGCCTTCCACGGCGACCGCTGCGGCTCGGTCGCCATCAAGCGCGTGGGCTATTACTCGGTGGACTACGAGCTTCTGCCGCTGACCGCCGTGGCGGGCAAGACGCGCACGATGGAGGACGAGTTCATTACCGCGAGCGGCACCGACGTGACCGACGCCTTCCGCCTCTACCTGCGCCCGCTGCTGGGCTCGGGGATGCCGGATGCGTTCAGGTTGAGGCCGAATCCGGTGCCCAAGGTGTTGAACAAGGGCTGAGCGCCGCTCAGTCGGGGGCGGTGGCTCGCAACTGGCGCAGGCCGAGGGCATCTGCCCGGGTCTGCAGCCAGCCCGTGGCCAGGATGCTCAGCACCCAGACCACAAAGATGCGCGTCGGGCCGGCGTGGCGATCGGCCAGCACGGCCCATGCGGCCGCCACCGCCAGCGGCAGCAGCGCGGTGGCGAAGCTCCAGCGGTCGGCCAGCACCAGGCTGTTCAGCACGGGCCGCACGAGCCAGCGCACGGGGGTGGACTCCGGCAGCCCGAATCGATCCTCGTGCACCGCGGCGCCGGCCAGCAGCCAAGCGGCGCCGATCATCAGGCCGCTCGCCAGCGGCAGCCAGGCCCCCACGAGTGCCATCCCGAAGTAGCCCGCCAGCGGCATCAGCCCGAACACGACGCAGCCGCGCAGCACATCCAGCGGCCAGGCGACCAGCAGGCCGGCGATCGCGAAGCCCCAGCCCGCGTACTGGTAGGCCTCGCGCGGCAGCAGCGACAGCACGCTGCCCTTCGGACTGTTGCCGTGCGAAGCGTCCAGGTAGGCAAGCCACGCAGCGAACAGCAGCCAGACCAGTCCCAGCAGCGGCTGGTGGCTGTGGCGGCGCCACTTCTCCAGCGGCCGGGTCAGCCGCCCATCGCGCGTCGTCAGCGTCGGCCCGACGCCGATGAAGGTGCCTGCCATCAAGCTGGCGACCATGAACAGGCCGGTGCCGACCAGCCACAACAACGTATGCCCGAGGGCAATGATGGCGTCGTTGAAGATCAGCAGGCCCGCGGCCCAGCACAGGCTCGATCCCAGTGCCACACGAAGCCACAAGCCGCGCTTGATGCCAACGACCAGCCAGTCGTCTGGCAGGTCGAGGCGGCGCAACCAGTCGCCGCCGAGGACAGCCCGGTGACGGACAAGGAGGGGCTGCAGCAGGAAGAACAACCAGGCCTGCCGCCACCAGCCGGCGCCTTCCTGGTACAACACGGCCATGGCTTGCAGCGGCGCGGCGAGTTCGCGCACCGCCTCGGGCACGGGCATCGGCCGCAGCCGGCCGTCCAGCGCCTCATGCAGCGCGTGGGCCAGCGGTGTGCCGAGCTGGCGTTCGGTGCGGAAGTCGTCCAGCCAGCCGAAGTGGTTGTTCAGCGCCTTCAGGAAGTCGTCCGGCAAGGCAGGCGTGCCCAGCACCCATTGCGCAAACGCGGCCGAGAACTCGACGTGGCGGCTGAGGGGCTGCTGGTCCAGCTCGCGCTGCACCGCCGACCATTCGTGCAGCAGGGCGGACTCACCGCTGCGCCGCCAACGCAGCGACAGCTCGTCGATGAGGTGCTGGGGCTGGACGACAAGTTCGGGCGGGGTCAGCGGTTCGCTCGCCTCGACTGGCGCAGCCGCTGGTTCGGTCGGCGGTTCGGACAGCAGCGGCGCGGCCGCGGGTTCTTCGCTGGCTTCGCTCGCCGCCTCCTGCTGCCACTTCAACCACTGCTGAGCCCGCTCATACGCACCCCGCAGCGCCTGGTAGGCCTCGGCATCGTCATCCGGCCGCGTAACGCGCAGCTTCAGCGCATAAGCCTTTTTGATCGCCGCAAGTTCCGTCGTCGGTGCTATGCCCAGCAGGGACCAGTCCTGTTCCCACATGGCGGTCAGAAGCGGAAGGACGTGTCGATGCTGTCCAGCGCTTCCTTGAACTGCTGGCGGGCGCTTCGAATGGTGCGTGGGTCCTGGGTCTGCAGCGCCGCCTCGAAGGCGCCGAGCCAGTCCTGCAGCATGACGCGGTCGTTGCCCAGGCGGTCCTCGAACAGGCGCTTGGCGCGCTCGATCTGGTAGCGGTTGTCCTGCTCGTCACGCGGGTGGCGCTTCAGGGCCTGCAGGCGTTCGCGCGCGGCGGCGAGTTCGGTGGGGTTCAACCGCGCGCCCTGGCTTTCGATGATGAGCTCGTGGCGCTGGCCACTGGGTGTCTCGTGGGCCTCGACTTCGAGCAGGCCGTTGGCGTCGTAGGTGAAGCGCACCTCCACGCCCACCTCGCCGGCCGGCGCGGGCTGCAGCGGAATCTCCAGCTTGCCCAGGCTGAGGTTCTCCGAACCCACGGGCGACTCGCCCTGGCGCACGTCGATGAGGATCTGGCGCTGCTGGTCGGCCACCGTGTGATAGCGCTCCACGCGCGAGACCGGCACCGGCGTGTTGCGCTCGATGATGGGCGAGAAGCGGTCGGTGACGAAGTGGCCATTGACCTGGCTGGCCGCAATGATGCCCAGCGAGTAGGGCATCACGTCGGTCAGCACCACGTCGTCCAGCGCCGCGTCGCGGGCCTTCAAGCCGGCCTGCACGGCGGCCCCCATCACGATGGCGAGGTCGGGGTCGAGCTTGCGCAGCGGCAGGCGCTGGAACAGGCGCGTGACGAGCTTTTGCACCATGGGCATGCGCGTCGCGCCGCCCACCAGCACGACCTCGGCGAGGCTGGCCGGGTTCAGCTGGGCATCCGCCAGCGCGCGCTCGATGGGGCGGCGCAGGCGCTGCAGCAGCTCCTGCGATGCGGCCTCGAAGTCGGCGCGGCTCAGCGTGGCGGCCAGCGTGCGCTCGCGCCAGACGGTGCTGATCTCTGCACTGTCTCGCTCGCCCAGGTCGCGCTTGGCCTGCTCGGCCAGCCGCCACCAGGTCTCGCCCTCGAACCAGGCCTGACGCTCATCGGTGCCCAAGGCCTCGCACTGTTTGGCGAAGAGCTGGGCGATGACGCGGCTGAAGTCCTCGCCGCCCAGCCGCGTGTCACCGGCGCTGGCGCGCACCTCGACGACGCCGTCGAAATACTCCAGCACCGACACGTCGAAGGTGCCGCCGCCCAGGTCGAAGATCAGGAAGCTGCTGTGCTCGGGCCGCTCCTGCAGGCCATAGGCAAGCCCGGCGGCGGTCGGCTCGTTGAGCAGGCGTTCCACCTTCAGGCCGGCGATCTCGCCGGCTGTTCTTGTCGCCCTGCGCTGGGCTTCGTTGAAGTAGGCCGGCACGGTGATGACGGCCTCGGTGACGGGCTCGCCGAGAAAGGCCTCGGCATCGACCTTCAGCGCCTGCAGCACCAGCGCCGACAGCTCCTCGGCGCGCAGCTCCTTCACATGCACGCCAGTGCGCAGCGTGATCTTCTTGTCGCTGCCCATCCAGCGCTTGAACGCCAGCGCGGTGGACTGCGCATGCAGCCCGGCGTGCTCCCGGGTGGCCAGGCCGACCAGCGTGTGGCCCTGCTCGTCGAGCGCGACGGCGGACGGCGTCAGGTAGTCCCCGTGGGCATTGGGGATCAGCACGGCCGCGCCGTCGCGAAAGATGGCCGCCGCGCTGTGCGTCGTGCCCAGGTCGATGCCCAGGATCATGTGAGTAAGCCTCCCGTGGAAACGGGGCGCAGCTTAGCCGCTCCTATGGCTTGGGCTTGATCAGCTTGGGATGCCACTCGTTCACTGCCAGCAGCGCCGCCGAGCCGAAGTGCTTGTGCAGCTCGGCCACCATTTCGCCGTTGACGATGACGGGGTCGGTGTCCACAGCCTTACGCGCGGCCTCCAGGTCGGCGGTGGCAAAGATGAACAGCCCGCGCAGGCCGTCCTTGCCGTCCAGCGGGCCCGCATACACGAGCAGGCCTTCCTTGGCCAGGCGCGTCATGTTGGCGAAGTGGCCCTTGAACATCTCGTCGCGCGCCGGGCCTGCGGCCATGGGCGTGGGGCCGGTCTTCAGCAGCACGAGGGTGTAGGCACGCAGGCCCTGGTCGTTGGCGCTCCAGGCTTGGGCCTTGGCGGCGTCGTAGGCTGGCGGTGCCTCTTGGGCATGAGCAGGCAAGAAGCAGAGCAGCGTGAGCAGGCAGGCGGCGAGTTTGGTGAAACCTACGGCTTTGGCGAAATCTACGATTTTCATGGTGTGGTGATAAGGCGGTCTCGGTGGGAGGATTGAACCGCACCCAGGCTCTCGGGAGAACCGCGATGAAACCCACCCCACCCGGCTGGCCGCGCCTGTCGTCGGCCGTGTACTGCGAGGACGCCCGCGAGGCCATCGCCTGGTACCAGCGCGCCTTCAGCTTCACGGTCGAGATCGTCGTCGACGCGCCGGACGGCGGCGTCCTGCACAGCGAGTTGCGCTACGGCGAGGCCATCGTCATGGTGGCCGAAGGCAGCGCCGCGCGCGAGGTGCGCTTCGGCGTACCGGCCCGCGCACCCTCGGCCATCGGCGGCGCCAACACGCAGAGCCTGTTCCTCTACGTGGACGACGTCGATGCCCATTGCACCCAAGCCCGTGCGGCCGGCGCCCGCGTGACCTACGAGCTGGTCGACAACGACTACGGCGCTGACTACTGGTGCGACCGCTCCTACGGCTGCGTCGACCCCGACGGCCACCTGTGGTGGTTCAGCCAGCGCCTGCGCAACCCGCCCGGCAGCGCTTGAAAAGCAGCGCACTCAGCGTCACGTCACGTCACGGCCCTGTCATCGGGCTTGCAAATGCGCTCGACATGATGGCGGCCATGCTCCACCCCGCTCTCGCTCCCGCCCCCGCCAAGACCGACGCCGCCCGCCAACTCCTGGCCGGCCCGCGAGGCGCCCTGCCCGTGCCGCTGCGCATGCTGCTGATCAGCGTAGACGGCCAGCGCGGCGAAGAAGATCTGCTCGCCATCGCGCGCTCGCTGGGCCTGGACGCGCAGGCGCTCGCGACGTTGCGGCGCGAAGGTCTGGTCACGCCAGGTGTTGAGACCATGCGCGCACCGGTGCTGGAACCAGCGCCCGATACCGCCACCGAGTTGCGCCGCTTGATGCGCGCCAAGATGTTCGCGCTGGACCTGGCAGGCCGCATGCTGGCCGGGCGTGACGCCGAGCTGCGCGCCAGCGCCCGCGCGGTGGACAGCGAGGCGCGTTTCCTCGAATGGCTGGGCGATGCCGCAGCGCGCATCGAGGCCGTGGCCAGCGTCGAGCGGGCGCTGCTGTTCCGCGAGCGCGTGGCCGAAGCCGCCGTTTGACGCCCGCCCGATAGACCCCTGCCGAAAGCCACTTGTGCCGCCGGATGCGCGAGCGGCTGGGCGAGTTCGGCATGCACACCCAGCCGAATGGCTTTCATTGCTGGCTGCCGTTGCCGGAGGCTGCGGGGCCGGAGTCTTCTGCGAGCGCGATGGCGAATGCGTTGCGGGAGTTGGGCATTGCTGCGGTGGCGGCCAGCGCTTTCTCGACGGATCGGCAACCGCCCGAGGGACTGCGGCTGTGCCTGGGGGGTGGGCTCAACCGGGATGACTGTGGGCGGGCGTTGCAGGCGGTGGTGGCGGCGTTGGGGGAAAGGCAATCAACGTAGACCCAAGCGTTCGGCGCGCTGTGTAGTCGAGCCTTGAGATGCATCCGAGCTGCGAGGCCGTCAACGCATGATTAGGCGGAGCGGCAGAAGTTGCACCTGGTCCGTGGGATAGCGCTTTCGTCATCGCGCGCGAGGGCATCAACCTGTCGCCTTCTCTGCAGCTTCCAGCATTTCCATCAGCATGGCCTCGGTCTGCGTTTGAGCTGACGCGATCAAGGGAGGCAAAGGCCAATTTTCAGCCTGGCGGCTCAGCATCTGCTCGACAAGCATCACCGACGTCGATGGGTCCGCATTGTCGGCAGCGACCTTTCGCAGGAAGGAAACCAGCTCAATCGCGCCGCATGCCACCCCGGACATCATGGTTTCCCATTCGTCGATGGAGAGGATCACGATGTTGGACAGCGGCAGGTGACTCAGTTGCTCAACCGTCGGGGTCTTCTGACCTTTCGCCGCCAGCCTTTCTGGGTCGAACGCATCCTTGCTAAACATCCGGCTGAAGTGCCCCGCTGTCGCGCAGTACAAGCGTTGGCTTGTGACCACGACCAGAAAATCTTCGACGGCCTTGGTGCACGGCCAGTCCGGCAAACCCTCCGGTGCAGCCGCTCGCTGACTTTCCAAGCTTTGTCCATAGCCTTGTGGACGTTCTTCAGCGCCCGCCACACCACCCCGCCGGCGAGGTGCGTAGTGACCACGTCGGAGTGCAGCGTGAACTTCGCCTCTACCAGTACGTTGGTCGTGCCATCTGTGATGATGGCCTCCATCGCGTTCTTGTCGCCCCCCACCTGCGCCCAGTAGGCCCGCTCACTCAGGTACGTGATCTTGGCGTGCTCGATCTGCTCGACGACGTATTTCTCGAAGACGATGCCGAAGTGCTGGGTATAGGCGCCGCCTTGCTCTGACATCCGACGATGCACACCCTCGTCCATCCCGCGAGTGAAAACGCAGGCGTGCCAATCCTTGAGGGTGTCAGTCGACGTCTGCAGCAGGGGGAAGTTGACGAGCCACGGCACTTCATTGATTTCGTGATGCGGCCGCGTCTTGTCGCCATTGGCCAAGCGCTGAGCCCGCTGGGCGCAAAGTTCCTTCCTCAGGCCCTCCATCGTTCTGGTGAACTCGCCGAGAACACGGTCTACCTGGTCTCCCAGCCCCTTGCGCAGCGGGTCGAAGTCCGGAAGTGAAAAGAACTGCTCCTGATTTAAAACGGGGACATGGGCCGCGTACGTGACCAGCATGAAGGTGCGAGGCTCGACGCCGAAGCGCTCGACGAAATGCCTGCGGCAGGGGTGGTCCCGACCAAGCCGGTCAATAAGCGCCGGCCATCGAAGGAAGGTCGACGTGGGCCCCATCTGGAACATGATCTGCGGCTGAATCATGGACCGCAGCATTCGGAAGACGGCGCCAAAGGACGTGTCCTTGCGTTCGTGCGATCCCTGCGCGTGGTAAAGAACGCCGAGGCAGTAAAGGAAGACCGAGTCGGGGCAGTCGTCCCCGCGATTGATCGGAATCCTCTCGTCTTCCAAGACCAACTTGACGAGCAACAACGTAAGCCAGGGATGCCTTCTCAGTTCCTCATAGCTCGGCGTCAAGCCAATAGCACGCAACTGCTTGAGGCCAAGCCGCACGATGGACACGGCCCTATACCTACGCAGCCGATTGAGCACTTGCTTAGCAGCTTCATTGAACGTCGGTCGGACAGCAGGAATGTGGTCTATCTTTCCCGCCAGACCATGTAGCCAAGGCGCTTTGGATGTCACGGAACTCAGTGTGATGTCTAGATAGGTGGGTTTCGGTGCTGGCCGCCATCGACTCTGACGGTGGGCGGCACGATTCTCGACGGTGCCACTAGGAGCGGGCCGAGTTGCTTTGCCGGGTGACCTCTGGCCCATCACCTGAATAGAGCCGCTTGTTTCACAGAATGATCACTGGGCTCCACCCCCTGCCGAAAGCCACTTGCGCCGCTGCATATCGTTCAACTACATTTGTAGTACGACAACTGTAGAAGATCGCCAAATGGACGAGGACACCAGCAGCGGGGACGTGTCGCTGAGCGAGCTGCAGCTCAGCCTGATGCGCGTGTTGTGGGCGCGCGGCGAGGCCAGCACGGCGGACGTGGCGGAGGCGCTTCGCGGCGAGCGCGACTTGGCGCACACCACCGTGGCGACGCTGCTGACGCGGCTGGAGAAGCGCGGCCTGCTCAGCAGCCGGCGTGAGAGCCGGGCGCTGCTGTACACGCCGCTGGTGAGCGAGGCGGACGTGCAGCGCTCCATGGTGGGCAGCCTTGTCGACAGCCTGTTTGCCGGCCGCGCCAGCGCGCTGGTGAGCCATCTGCTGGACGCGCGCAGCGTCAACGCCGCCGAGTTGGCGGAGCTGCAGGCGCTGCTGAAGCAACGCAAGGGGAACACACGATGACCGCGATGACCGATGCGCTGCTGACCTGGCTGTGCAGCTACCTGCTGCACAGCAGCCTGTTGATCGCCGGCCTGTGGGCGGCCGAACGCGCCGGCTGGCTGGCGCGGCTGGCCACGGGCACGCAGGAGACGCTGTGGCGCCTGGCGCTGCTGGGCGGCCTCATCAGCGCGAGCCTGCCTTTGATGCCGACGTTGCCGACGTTGCCGCAGGCGACACCTACCGAGGTCGCGCACCCCATGGTCGTCGTGCAGGACCCGGCGCCGATGCGAGCGACCGAGGTGCTGCCCGCCGTCGTCGAAGCGACTGAGTCCGCGCGCCCCAGCGCCCAGCTCGGCGCGTTGCCCATCGCCACGCGCCTGGCGCCGCAGACGCACGACCTCGCCATTGGCTTCGTCGCCGTCTGGCTGCTGGGCGCCGCGCTGATGCTGGCCGGCCTGGCCTTGCAGTGGGCCTGGCTGCGCCGCGCCGTGCGCCGCCTGCCCGTGCTGGCCGACCCGCGCTGGCAGGCCCTGGCCGCGCGCCTGGCGGCGGACCTGCGCCTGCCCCTGCCCGCGCTGCGCCACGCCCGCCCCGGCTGGGCCAGCCCGCTGCTGGCGCCGGGCCGTGTGCTCTGCCTGCCGGTTTGGTGCCTGGACCTGCCCGACGACGAAGCCCGCGCCGTGCTCGGCCACGAATTGGCCCACCTGCGCCGGCGCGACCCGGCCTGGCGTTTGCTCGCCGCCGTCGTGCGCGCGCTGCTGTGGCCGCAGGCGTTGAACCGCATCGCCCTGCAGCGGCTGGACCTGCTGGCCGAGCTGGCCTGCGACGCTGCGGCCGCCGCGCCCTCGGGCCAGCGCCTGGCCCTGGCGCAAAGCCTGCTGCGCTGCGCCGAGGCGCTGAAGGCGAGCGGCGCCCGGCACGGCCCGGTCCTGGCCTGTGGTGCCGCCAGTGCCGGCTCGCCGCTGTTCGCCCGCGTGCGCCGCCTGCTCAAGAGCGATGACGACACACCGCGTGAGCGCCGCAGCGTGCGCTGGGGGCTGGCGGCCATAGTGCTGGCGGGTCTGGTCGCGCTGCCTGCGGTCGTCGTCAGCCATACCGATGCCGGGGAACTGCTGGATCGCGTCGGCATTGACGGTTTCAACTTCTCCGGCCCCGGGGGCACGCGCATGCTCAGCCGCTACCCGGGCGGCAGCTTCTCGGTGAAGCTGAGCGGCAAGGTCACGTTCAATGATGCCGAAGACGATGTGCAGACGCTGACCGGCACGCTCACCGTGCGCGAACGCGAAGGCGGGCTGACGCGCGCCATGGTGCTCACCTCGGACGGCCAGCGCGGCATCCAGCGCACCTACCGCGTCGGCAACGAAAGCCGGCCCCTGGACGACGCCGCACGCCAATGGTGGGCCAAGGCCGTGCCGCGCATGGCCGAACACCTGACCGACCCGCTCGTGCGCGCTAAGCGCCTGTTCGAGCGTGGCGGCGTGGACGCCGTGCTGGCCGACATGGAGCGCGCCATTGACGACTTGCCGTGCCGCCGGCGCGTGGAGGCGCTGCTGCGCCTGGGCCAACCGTTGCCCGCCGCAGCGCAGGGTCGTCTCATCGCCGTGGCGGCCCACATCGGCAGCGGCTTCGAGCGGCGCCAGGCGCTGCAGGCGATTGCCGGCCTCACGCTTGCCGAGCCGCAGCAGATCGCCTGGCTGAAGGCGGCCGGCGGCGTCGACAGCGACTTCGAACGCCGCGAGGCACTGGCCACGTTCGCGCCACGCCTGCTGCCCACGCCCGAGGTGCTGGCGGCGTGGAGCGAGGCGATGGGCCAGATCGGCAGTGACTTCGAGCTGCGCTCCACCATCGAGGCGCAGGTGGCTGCCACGCCCCAGCCTGCCGTGCTCGGCGCGGCGCTCCAGGCGGTGAGCCGCATCCAGGGCGACTTTGAAAGGCGCGAGGCGCTGGGCGCCATCGCGCGCCGGCTGCAGGGCGACGAGGCCGCGTTGGTTGAGGCCTATGCCCGCGCGGCGGGCGGCATAGGTGGCAGTTTCGAGCGGCGCGAGGCGCTGGGCCTGCTGCTCGACCGGCCCAAGCTGAACGTGACGGGCCTGGAGCGCGTGCTGACGAGCGCCGAGACCATGGAAGGCGGCTTCGAGCGCGGGCAGGTGCTGTTGCGTGTGGCCGAGCGCCTGGGCCAGGCCAGGCCGGTGGACGCGGCGTTGATCGACCGCCTGCGCCGCGCCGGGCGAGGCCTGGGCGACCATGAGCGCGGCCAGATCGAGAACGCGCTGGACAAACTGGGGTGAACAGCACTTCCGCAGCGCTTCCCTTTGCTGCGATGCGTTCCTCCATTCACCCTCTCCAACGGAGACCAACTTGCAACGACGAATCTTCATCAGCAGTGCCAAGCCCGAGGCGGGCAAGCGCGCCGACGTGAAGATCCTCGACGTCTTCGGCCGCACGGCCAGCGTGCGCGTGGATGCCGAGGCCTGGATCGACTACCTCCGCCTGGCCCAGGTGGAGGGCCGTTGGCGCATTGTCAATGGGCTGTGGGAAATGCGGGGCTGAATGGAGAGCGGTTCGCTGGCGTTTCAGTTGAGCGCCGCTACGATGTTCACTCGCATATAGGAGTCAAGTTCGATGAACTTTGGATACAACGGCCTCTTGGGCTTGCTGATTCTTGCTGGTGATGTCTGGGCAATCATCAATATCTTCCAAAGCTCTGCCAGCAATGAGAAGAAGTTGATTTGGATACTCGCGGTGTTGCTCCTGCCGGTCCTGGGATTGATCCTGTGGTTCTTCCTCGGCCCTCGCGGCGGGAAGGCGTAGAAGCCTGTCGTGCCTGGAGGGCGGGTACGCCTGAATCGTTGTTACATGCGAATACGCGGTTCTTCGGATTCAGTCGGCGGCACGGTTCAGGACGCGTTGTGCTCACTTGGGTTCATCCAGCGTGATGGACCCAGCGACCCAATCCGTTGAAAGCTCCCATGAACAAACTGCTCCTGAGCCTGATCGCTGGCTTCTTTGCGTCCGTGGCCATCGCTCAGCCGGCCGCTCCTGCGGCGGCATCAGCGCCCGCCGTGATCAAGGCCGAAGCCAAGGCCGACAAGAACACAGCAAAGGCGATGGCGTCAGAAGCCAAAGTTGATGCCAAGGCAGACGCTACGGCAACCAAGGCCGACATGAAGGCTGCCGACGTCAAGGCCGATGCCATGGCGGACGCACACAAGACCAAGGCCAAGGCGCATGCCAAGGTGGCCAAGGCCGATGACGCCGACAAGATGAAGGCGCAGGCGAAAGCCGAAAGCGTTGATGCCAAGGCTGACGGCAAGCAAGCTACCCAGGCGATCCGGGCCGATGCCAAGGCAGACAAGGCCAAGGTCGAAGCCCATGCCGACAAGGCCGAAGCCAAGAAGAACACCGAGACCGTGAAGGCCGAGGGCAAGGCCGACGTGAAGGCCGCAGTCGCCAAGTAAGCGGTTTGCAATGCAATGAAAAACAGACAGGTGCGCCTGTCTGTTTTTTCGTCTGCCCTCAACCAGCCCGCTTGGCCAGCACCGCCCGCGCCACGCGCGACACCGGCGGGCGGCCCAGCACGCTGGAGATGAAGGCACCGGCGTCCACGAGCTTGTCCAGGTCGATGCCGGTTTCAATGCCCAGACCGTTGAGCAGGAACACCACGTCCTCGGTCGCCACATTGCCCGTCGCGCCCTTAGCATACGGGCAGCCGCCCAGGCCCGCCACGCTGGCGTGGAAGCTGTGGATGCCGACCTCCATGCTTGCGTAGACATTGCTCAGCGCCTGGCCATAGGTGTCGTGGAAGTGGCCCGATACCTCGGCAACGGGGAAGTGCTTGAGCGCCCGTTCCATCGCCGCCTGCACCTTGCGCGGCGTGCCGACGCCGATGGTGTCGGCAATGTCGATGGCGTCCACGCCCAGCGCGCGCAACGGCTTGACGACGGCCTCGACCTGGTCGGCCGTGATCTCGCCTTCGTACGGGCAGCCGAGTGAGCACGACAGCGCCGCGCGCACCTTCACGCCCGCCGCGTGCGCGCCCGCGATGACCGGCGCGAACCGCTCCAGGCTCTCGGCGATGGAGCAGTTGATGTTCTTCTGCGTGAACGCCTCGCTCGCGGCGGTGAAGACGAGGATCTCGTCGGGCTGGGAGGCCAGCGCCGGCTCCAGCCCCTTGAGGTTGGGCACCAGCACCGAGTACCGCACCCCGACGCGGCGCTCGATGGCGTCCATCACGGCCGAGTTGTCGCCCATCTGCGGCACCCACTTAGGGCTGACGAAGCTGGTGACCTCGATCTCCTTCAGTCCGGCGTCCTGCAGCATCGCAACGAGCCGTGCCTTGTGCTCGGTGGAGACGTCTTCCTTCTCGTTCTGCAGCCCGTCGCGCGGGCCGACGTCGAGGATCTTCACGTGGGTGGGGAGCATGGTCTGAATCCCGTGGGTCAATCGGCAGCGCTGTTGCGCTTGATGACGCGAAAGACTTTCCGCATCGGTTCGTCCAAGGCGCCCGGATCATGAGCCGCGAGCCATTTCAACCGCAGCCGCTCAACCTCCGCAAGGCGCTCCGCCATAGGCCTGGAAAGCCAGTACGCCTTCGTCTTGCCAGCGCTCTCCTCATCGCGACGGTCGTGATCGGTGTTGGACATTAGCAAGCCTTCGGGGAGTCAGCCTTCGAGCTTCAGCAACTCGGCGCCGTCGCCGACCTGGTCTCCCACCGCGAACAGCAGCTCCGCCACCTTGCCGTCGCGCGGCGACGCGATGGTGTGCTCCATCTTCATCGCCTCCATGACGGCCAGCGGCTGGCCCTTGGTGACGGTGTCGCCGGCCTGGGCGAGGACGGCGATCAGCTTGCCGGGCATGGGCGCGGTGAGGCGCCCGCCTTCGCTCGGCGCATCGCCGGCGTGGGCGATGAGGTCGACCTCGGTCAGCACGGCCGAACCCTGGGGCGCGAAGACGGCGACGCGTTCGCCCTGGGCGTAGGTCTTCACGCGCACACGCTCGTTGTCGAAGAAGAGCTCGTGCGTTTCGGCATCTTGCGACTGCACGGCGAAGTCCATCGCCTGGCCTTCCACCGTCAGGCTCATGCCGCCGCGGTGGTGGCGTGAGAGCAGCACCTCGTGATGCGTGCCGCCGGCTTCGAGGTCGAAGCGCCGGGCCGACGCGCCGAACATGCGCCAGCCATCGCGGGCGCTCCAGGGGTCAGTGGTCTGGCGCGTGGCCTCGACGGCCAGCGTGTGCGCGACAACGGCTGCTGCGCTGATCTTGAGCGGCAGGCCGGGCTGGTCGAACAGTACGGCGCGTTCGCGTTCGATGAGGCCGGTGTCGAGATCGGCGTTCGAGAACGACGCCGTGGCCGCGCAGCGGCGCAGGAAGGCGACGTTGGTGTGCAGGCCGACGATGTGGGTGTCGCGCAGAGCAGTGTCAAGCCGGGCCAGCGCCTGGGCCCGGTCTTCACCCCAGACGATGAGCTTGGCGATCATCGAGTCGTAGAACGGGCTGATGGCGTCGCCCTCGCGCACGCCGGCGTCGATACGCGTGGTGCCGCGCTCGAAGGCGACGTGGGCCGGCCAACGCGCCACGTCCAGCCTGCCGGTGGCGGGCAGGAAGCCGCCGTCCGGGTTCTCGGCGCAGATGCGCGCCTCGATGGCATGGCCGTGCCTGCGCAGCTCGTGTTGCTTGAGCGGCAGCGGCTCGCCGGAGGCCACGCGCAACTGCCACTCGACGAGATCCTGCCCCGTGATCGCTTCCGTCACCGGATGCTCGACCTGCAGCCGCGTGTTCATCTCCATGAAATAGAAATTGCCGACCCCCGCGCTCGGCTGCGCCACGCTGCCCCCCGAGGGGGTGCTCGCTTGCTTGGGGCGGCCCGGCGCGCCGCTCGGCCCGTCCTGCTCGACGATGAACTCCACCGTGCCGGCGCCGACATAACCGACCGCCTTGGCGGCAGCTACAGCCGCCTCGCCCATCTGTGCCCGACGTTCCTCCGTCATGCCCGGCGCGGGCGCTTCCTCCAGCACCTTCTGGTGGCGCCGCTGCACGGAGCAGTCGCGCTCGAACAGGTAGACGCAGTCGCCCTGCGAGTCGCTGAACACCTGGATCTCGATGTGGCGCGGCTTCTGCACATAGCGCTCGATCAGCACCGCGTCGTCGCCAAAGCTGTTGATGGCTTCGCGCTTGCAGGAGGCCAGCGCGGCGTCGAACTCGTCGGCCGAATAGACAGCGCGCATGCCTTTGCCGCCACCGCCCGCGCTGGCCTTGATAAGCACCGGGTAGCCGATGCGCGTGGCTTCACGCTTGAGCAGCGCGGGGTCCTGGTCTGCGCCGTGATAGCCCGGCACCAGCGGCACGTTCGCCGCTTCCATCAGCCGCTTGGACTCGGCCTTCAACCCCATCGCGAGGATGGCGGAAGGCGGCGGGCCGATGAAGACGAGGCCGGCGTCGGCACAGGCCTGGGCAAAGGCTTCGTTCTCGCTGAGGAAGCCGTAGCCCGGGTGCACGGCCTGCGCACCCGTCGCCTTTGCGGCGGCCAGGATGCGTTCCCATTGCAAGTAGGAGTCGCGCGGTGCCGAGCCGCCGATGTGGACGGCCTCATCGCAGGCCTTCACATGCTGGGCGTTCGCGTCGGCGTCGGAGTAGACGGCGACGGTCTCGATGCCGAGACGCTTGGCGGTGGCTGCCACCCGGCAGGCGATTTCACCCCGGTTGGCGATCAGGATCTTCTTAAACATGGCGGGTCCCCGGGGTGAACTCGCCTGTGTGCTCGGCTGCGCCGATCACCATGCAATTTGTCGCTTGCGCGACCGCGCCTCCGGCGCGAGCACCGCGATTGGCGAGCAGAATTTTCTTGAGCATCGTGTCTCCTCTACCGTCTTCTTGTGGATTCGGGATCGGGGTGCGCCGTGGACCGGTGGGTCACCGCAGCGCGTGTTCTGCGCGAAGGTGCGGGGCGCTCAGTGCGCCCGGCAGACCTCGACCTTGGTCGCGGCCGATGACCCTGTCGCCAGTTCGGCCTCCGTCGAGCAGCGCATGCCCAGCCGCTCCAGCAGCGCCCGGTCCTTCTCGGCTTGCGGGTTGCTCGTCGTCAGCAGCTTGTCGCCGTAGAACATGGAGTTGGCGCCGGCCAGGAAGCACAGCGCCTGCATGCTCTCGGGCATCTCCTCGCGGCCGGCGGACAGGCGCACCATGGCGCGCGGCATCGTGATGCGGGCGACGGCGATGGTGCGGATGAACTCCAGCGGGTCCAGCGGCGCCACGCCGGCCAGCGGCGTGCCTTCTACCTGCACGAGGTTGTTGATGGGCACGCTCTCAGGGTAGGGGTCGAGGTTGGCGAGCTGGGCGATCAGGCCGGCGCGCTGGCGGCGCGTTTCGCCCATGCCGACGATGCCGCCGCTGCACACCTTGAGGCCCTGCTGGCGCACGCGCTCCAGCGTGTCGAGGCGGTCCTGATACGTGCGCGTCGTGATGATCTGGCCGTAGAACTCGGGCGCGGTGTCGAGGTTGTGGTTGTAGTAGTCCAGCCCGGCGCTTTTCAGCTGCTCGGCCTGGCCGTCTTCCAGCATGCCGGCCGTCAGGCAGGTCTCCAGGCCCAGGGCCTTGACCTCGGCAATCATCTCGCCGATGACTTCCAGGTGGCGGGGCTTGGGCGAGCGCCAGGCGGCGCCCATGCAGAAGCGTGTCGCGCCGTTGAGCTTGGCGGCGCGGGCCGCTTCCATCACCTCCTGCAGCGGGATCAGCTTCTCGGCCTTCAGGCCCGTGTCGAAGTGGGCCGACTGCGGGCAATAGGCGCAGTCCTCCTCGCAGCCGCCGGTCTTGATGGACAGCAGCGTGGACAGCTGCACCGCGTTGGCGTCGAAGTGTTCGCGGTGCACGGTCTGTGCGCGGAACAGCAGGTCGTTGAAGGGCAGCTCGAACAGCGCCGCGATCTCGTTCACGGTCCAGGGCTTGGCCTGGCGGCGGTCGGCGTCGGAGGTGGGCGTGAGGGTCTGGATCTGGTTCATGCGTGTTCGGTCAGCAGGGCTGAGATGTCTAGACAGGCGGGCGCGGCCAGCGGGTCGGAGAGTCGAGGCAGGTGGCCCAGGCAAGGTGCCTGCAGGCCGGCCTGGAGCGAGGTGAGATTGTCGGCGACATGCGCTTGGTGCGGGTCGACGGTGTTCGCGACCCACGCGGCGAGCGCCAGCCCCCGGGCGCGGATGGCCTCGGCCGTCAGCAGCGCGTGGTTGATGCAGCCCAGGCGCAGGCCGACGACGAGGATGACGGGCAGGCCGAGGTCAGCGGCAAGGTCGGCGGTGTCCCACGAATCGTCCAGCGGCACGCAAAAGCCGCCGACGCCCTCGACCAGCGCGATCTCGGCCTTGGCCGCCGTCGCGCGGATGGCGGCCAGCAGAGGCTCGCGCTCGATGCAGCGGCCTTCGAGCCGCGCGGCGATGTGCGGCGCGCAGGGCTCGCGGAACTGCAGCGGGCCGACCTCGGCGTCGGTCAGCCCCAGGTTCTGTGCGGCGAGCAGCGTGGCTACGTCCTCGTTGACCCAGCGGCCGTCGATGAACTCCTGCCCGGCGGCCAGCGACTTGATCGGCGCGACGCGCAGGCCATGGGCAGCCAGGGCTCGGGTCAGGGCGACGGTGACGAAGGTCTTGCCGATCTCCGTGTCGGTGCCGGTGATGAAGAAGCCTCTCACGCCGCGCGCTCCTGCGCTGCCGCGGCACGTTCCAGCGCGGTCAGCAGCGCGTCCACGTTGGCCTCGGTGTGCGTGCCGCAGAGTGTGATGCGCAGCCGCGCCGTGCCGGCGGCGACGGTGGGCGGGCGGATGCCGGGCACGCGCAGGCCGGCGGCCTCCAGAGCGGCGGCGAGGGCCATCACCTCGCCGTTGCCGCCGACGATGAGCGGCTGAATGGGGGTGGCGGAGCCGGTGAGCGCCCAGCCCAGGCGTGGGTGATGGTCGATGAGCGCCGTCAGGCCCTCACGCAGCCGGGCCTGCAGCGCGACAAGGTTGGCACGGCGCGCGGCGCCCACGGGGCCATCGATCAGCGCAAAGCTCGTCAGCAACGCGTGCTCGATGGCCGGCGGCGAGGCGGTGGAGAAGATGAAGTTGCGGGCGGACTGCAGCAGGTAGTCGACGATGGTCGCGTGCGCCGCGACGAAGGCGCCCGACAGGCCGGCGGCCTTGCCCAGCGTGCCGACGAGGATGAGCCGTTCGCTGTTCAAGCCGAAGTGTTCGAGCGAGCCACGGCCCCGCGCGCCGAGCACGCCGAAGCCGTGGGCGTCGTCGACGATGAGCCAAGCGTCGAACTCCTCCGCCAACGCCAGCAGGCCGGGCAGGGGCGCCAGGTCGCCGTCCATGCTGAACACGGCATCGGTGACGATGAGCTTGACCTTGGCCGTGCTGGCCGCCAGCAGTGCGCGCAGGCCGGCCACGTCGGCATGGCCGTAGCGCGTGACCTGCGCCTTGGCCAGCCGCGCCGCGTCGATCAGCGAGGCGTGGTTGAGCTGCTCCGAAAAGATCTCGGTGTGCTCGTCGCCCAGCGCCGTGACGACGGCGAGGTTGGCCATGTAGCCGGTGCAAAAGCCCAGCGCGCGGGCCTGCGGGATGTGCGGCGCGTACCAGCGGGCCAGCGTGTCGGTGACGGCCTCGTGCGCGGCGCTGTGGCCACTGACGAGCGGCGACGCGCCCGAGCCACCGCCCCACAGCCGCGCGCCTTCGGCAATCGCGTCGGCGATGGCCGGCTCCGCAGCGAGGCCGAGGTAGTCGTTGGAGCAGAACATCAGCAGCGGCCGGCCGTTGATGGTCTGGCGCGGCGCGGTGCCGTTGTCAGCGCGGCGCAGGCTGCGGGTCAGGCTCTCCGCGGCGAGGGCGTTGAGCTTGGCGCTCAGGTGATCAAGCAAGGACATGGTTCAGCGTCGCTGTCACGGCCTCGGCCAGGAAGGCCGCAGTCGCGTCGTCGATCAGGTAAGGGGGCATCAGGTAGACGGTCGATCCGATCGGGCGGATCAGCAGTTCGTGTTCGCGCGCGGCGAGGTGGAAGCGTTCGGCAAAGCGCGGTGGCGCGTCGGGCACATCGAAGGCCAGGATCATGCCGCGTTGGCGCAGGTGGGTCACACGCGAGGCCAGCGGCGCGAAGGCGCGGGTCAGGCGTTCGGCCTGCGAGCGGTTCTCGGCGAGCTGGCCGGCATCGAAGCGGTCCAGCACGGCGTTGGCCGCCGCGCAGGCCAGCGGGTTGCCGGTGTACGAGTGCGAGTGCAGAAAGCCGCGCGTGACGTCCTCGCTCCAGAAGGCAGCAAAGACGTCGTCGGTCGTCAGCACCAGCGACAGCGCCATGGTGCCGCCGGTGATGCCTTTGCTGAGCAGGATGAAGTCGGGCCACTCGGCTTGCGTCTGCTCCCACGCGAAGAAGGTGCCGGTACGGCCGCAGCCGACGGCGATCTCGTCGGCGATCAGGTGCACGCCGAACTCCCGCGTCAGTTCGCGCAGGCCCTTCAGGTAGGCCGGCGAGTACATGACCATGCCGGCCGCGCCTTGAATCAGCGGTTCGACGATGACAGCGGCGATGTGCTCAGCCCGTTCGGCCAGCAGCGTGCGCATCGCCGCCAGCGCCTCGGCCTCGTTGCCTAGCCGCGCGTCCGGCGACGCGACGATGTGGGCGCGCATCAGCAGCGGGTCGTAGGCATCGCGGAAGACCTGCACGTCGGTCACGCTCAACGCGCCCAGCGTCTCGCCGTGATAGCTGTTCTTCAAGCAGACGAACTCGCGCTTCTCGGCGCGGCCACGGTTCTTCCACGAGTGGAAGCTCTGCTTCAGCGCGATCTCGACGGCACTGGCGCCGTCGCTGCCGAAGAAGGCGTGGCCGAGTGCGCCGCCGGTGCGGGCGGACAGCCGCTCGGCCAGCCGCACGGCGGGCTCATGCGTGCAGCCGGCCAGCATCACATGGGGCAGCGTGTCGAGCTGCTGCTTGATCGCGTCGTGCAGCGGCTTGTCGCTGTGGCCGAACAGGTTGACCCACCAGGACGAGTTGGCGTCGAAGTAGCGGCGGCCGTCGGTGTCGAACAGCCAGGGGCCGTCGCCGCGGGCGATGGGCAGCGGCGGCACGTCGGCCAGGCGGGCCATCTGCGTGCAGGGGTGCCAGACGGCGGCGCGGCTGCGGTCTTGAAGAGAAGTCATGCGGAAGCGGGGCGGCGCACGCGCTTGAGCAGCGCGCGCAGGAATTTGAAGCAGAACCAGATCAGCGCGGCCATGACGGCCAGCGAAACGACCAGCAGCGGGAAGAAGATGAAGGGATGCGCCCAGGCCAGCCACAGCATGGTCGGCACGGCCACGTCGCCGGCCAGCGACAGGCCGATGTTGGAGAAGGGCTCGGGCGAGGTGTTGGCCATCGCGCGCGTGCTGGCCTTGGCGGTGTGCGCGGCCGCCGCCAAGCCGCCGCCGGCCAGCGCGGCCACGACCGTCCACGCCTGGCCTGCGTCGCCCGCCCAACCGCTGAACAGCCCGGCCACCAGCGCCGCGCCGGCGGGGATGCGGATGAGGGTGTGCAGCGCGTCCCAGGCGCTGTCGACGAACGGGATCTTGTCGGCGAGGAATTCGACCAGCGCGAGCACGGCCGCGCAGCCCATCACCAGCGGTGAGCCCAGCACGGCCAGGCCGGGCGGCAGCGTGACCCAGCCCCAGTGCCCGGCGATTCCGACGAGCAGCACGGTCAGGTACAGGCGCAGGCCGCTGGCCCAGCCGACGGCGGCGGCGAGCGCGAGCAGGTGGGTGAGGTCCAAGTTCACTTCAGGCAGACGCGGGCGGAAGTGCGGCACGGCCGCGTTGAACAGCGCCACCGCTTCGTGCTTGCCGGGCTGGCAGGTCATCGAGAAGCTCAGGATCTTGCGCGAGGTCACGTAGCCGAGGAAGAGGTGGGCCTGCTCACCCTCGACTTCGGCGGCGTACGACATCTCGAAACCTGCGCCACTGGTGTGCGGCTTGATGGCGCGCTGGATGACGGTCACCCGCCCCGGGCTGGCCGCTTCGAGCGCGGCTATGCGGTCGCCGATGCATTGCTCGGCGAGCCCTTGGGCCTTGTCGGCCGGGATGTCGTGCAGATCGGCGGAGACGGTGATGGCGGCGCGGTCGGCGTCCGATTGAAAGTTCAACGGGTTGTCTTCCTGGGTCGGCACCTGGCGCCAGTTGCCGGGCAGGTCGAGATGGAACTCGGCGTAGGCGTAGGCGCGCCTGACTTGCAGCGGCGGCAGCGTCGGCGCCGACTGCGTCGCCAGCGGGAAGGAGTAGCTGAGCTTCAAGAGGGCTCCTTGAACGTCAGCTCGCCAGCCACGACGGCTTGGACTTGCTCAGGAAGCTCTGCACGCCTTCACGGCCCTCGTCGCTGGCGCGGATGTCGGCGATGCGGCGGGCGGTGTCGTCGCGCAGGTCGTTGGTGACCTCGCGGCCGGCCACGTCCTTGACGAGCTGCTTGCAGGCGCGCACGGCGGCAGGGCCGTTGATGCAGACAGCGGCGACGAGCTCGTCCACCTTGACGTCCAGCGCGTCGGCCGCGACGACTTCATGCGCGAGGCCCAAGGCTTTCGCCTCAGCCGCGGAGAAGCGCTCCGCCGTCACGAAATAGCGCCGCGACGCCTGCTCGCCCAATGCCTTGACGACGTAAGGCCCTATGGTGGCCGGCAGCAGGCCGAGCTTGGCTTCGCTAAGGCAAAAGCCCGCCGTGTCCACCGCCACGACGATGTCCGCGCAGGCCACCAGGCCCACGCCACCGGCATACACGTCGCCCTGCACGCGCGCGATGACCGGTACCGGGCACGCGTAGATGGCCCACAGCATGTCGGCAAGCCTGGTGGCGTCGGCGTGGTTCTCTTCCCACGAGTAGCTGGCCATGGCCTTCATCCAGTTGAGGTCGGCGCCGCCGCAGAAGGCCTTGCCTTCTGCGGCGAGGACGATGGCGCGCAGGTCGCTGCGGGCGCCGAACGTGGTGAAGGCGTCTGTGAGTTCCGCGATCAGCTCGGCGTTGAAGGCGTTGCGAACGTCGGGGCGGTTCAGCGTGATGCGGGCC
>NZ_JBDSQX010000015.1:0-7130 GCF_039929605.1 Roseateles sp. | reverse complement strand
TCACCGGCCGCCAGCGGCGCCCCGTGCTCAACGCCATCGGTCGCACCCTCATCGGCGCCATCCTGTTCAACGCTCTTAGCCCGCTGAGCGTGCTGGCCAACGACAAGCCCGCGCCGAACCCGGCCGCACAGCGCCAGCTCCAGCAGTACGCCGCGCTGAACCAGAAGATCGAGCAAGCTAAGGCCGAGCGCGCGCTAACGCCAGCTGACCGCGTGTCCAAGGACTTCCAGCAAGCCCACGACCTCGCGCGCAGCATCGCGGCAGATGCCAAACCTGCCGAACGTAGCGGCCGCCAACTGCGCGCCCTCGGCCCCGATATGCGCATCGAGGTTGAAGAGCCCGCCGACCTGCGCCGCCAGCGCGAGCAGCGCGTGGCTGAGCAGACCCAGCGTCTGCGCAGCCACCTCGCCGCCATCTCGCAAAGCCGCGCCGCCGTGCGCGCCGACTTCATCGCCACCGGCCGCGAACTGCAAGCCAAGCGCCTCCCCGCAGAAATCCTCGCCCGCCACAGCGAGGCCGTGGCCCAGTTCGAGCAACGCGCCGCCGAGTTTGAGCGCCTGAGTCAGGCCTGGCAGGCAGCCGCTGACGACGCCAAGCCGGCAGCGCTGACCGATCTCAACGACTTCTTCAAACGTCACCCGGCCACCCGCGTCGCCGCGCCACTGGACCCGAAGAAGCTCCCCTGGCGAGCACCCGAGTCCACCACGCGGCAGCCCGCAGACACCCAGACCGCGTGGTTCCAGAACCTGTGGGGCACACCCAAGGTAATGCTGGCCCAGGCCAGCGGCAGCAGCATTGGCCCCATCAACTTCAACGTCCCGCCCGAGCCCGGCCAGGCGCCGACCGAGGCCGACCTCGCCCAGACCCCCGAGACCCAACGTAGCGCCGCCATTACGGCCAAGGCCGCCGAGCTTGGTAACAACCCGCTGGCCATTCACAACTGGGTGCGCAACAACCTCGACTGGCTGCCGAGCTGGGGGGCGGTGCAAAGCGCCGAGGACACCCTGGCCAAGAAGCGCGGCAACGCCCACGACATCGCCAGCCTCGAAATCGCCCTTCTCAGAGCCGCCAACATCCCCGCGCGCTATCAGTACGGCACCATCGAAGTAGACTCCGACAAGCTGCAGAACTGGGTGGGCGGCACCACCAAGGTCGAGGCCGCGCAGCAGCTCCTGGGCCAAGGCGGCATTGCCAACCGAGGCATCCTTCAAGGCGGCGGCATCGGCAAGGTCCGCATGGAACACGTCTGGGTCAGCGCCTACGTGAACTGGCTGCCCAGCCGGGGCGCCAAGCAAGGCACGGCCGGCCAGCACGTCAACCCCAACGGCACGCTCAATGCCTGGGTGCCGCTGGACCCGAGCTACAAGCAGTACAGCTACGCCCAGGGGCTCGACCTCAAGACCGCCGTGCCGCTGGACCCGCAGGCTCTCATCAACGCGGCCCAGCAAGGCGCCACCGTCAACGCCAGCGAAGGCTGGGTGCAGAACCTCAACCAGGCTGCGGTCCAAGTCCAGCTTAACGACTACCAGGCTCAGCTCAAAACCTACATCGACAGCCAGAACGCCAGCGCGACAGTCGGCGATTTGATCGGCAAGAAGATTATCCCTCAGCAGCTCCCCAGCCTTTTGGCCGGCAGCCTGCCATATGCAGTCGTGCAGACCGGCGAGCGCACGGCCGCCGTGCCGATCAACCTACAGCACCAGTTCCGCATCCAGCTCTTCAACATGCAGGACGCCGGCATGGACGATCCGGCGCCGGTGTTGAGCTATCAGGTAACAACCAGCCAGCTCGCCGGAAAGCGGCTGACGCTGAGCTATGTGCCCGCCACGCAGGCAGACGCTGACCTTATCTCCAGCTACCTGCCCAAGCCGCATGCGGATGGCAGCCCCATCCAACCCAACGAGTTACCGAGCACCCTGCCGGGCTACCTCATCCGGCTCAAACCGCAGATCACGCTGGATGGGAAAGTGGTGTCCACCAGCAGCCAGGCGCTGACGATGGGGACGGACTTGTTCAGCAGTGCGGGATTTACGCGGTTCAGCAACCTGGGCGAGTGGGACACGGGTACGGCGGAGAGCAACACAGTGGGACAGGCGACGGCGATCGGGCTGAGCCTGCAAGGCATCAGTTCAGCGCAGCTCAGCCAGCTCAAGACCCGGCTTGAAACCGCGAAGAGCCAGTTGCAGGCCAACAATCTCGCCGGGCTGACGGGGGAGCAAATTTCAGGCGATCTCCTAACGGCCACGATCTGGAGCTGGTTTGCTGCAGCCGACATCCACAACCGGCTGAGCCAGAACCAGGCCGGCATGGTGGAGAACCCTGGGCTGAGCTATGGTTTGTTCCACGCAACGGCGCAGCCGATTTATAGCTGGGGCGTGGTGCGGCAGGTCAAATTCCCGGGGGTAAATATTGATGTGCCGCATGTGCGTAATCTGACGGTGAGCAAGGCTAACAACCAGCAGGAGTGGATTGGTTATAACCGCCTGAGGGGACAATACATGAGTGGGTTGGAACACGCCATTCCCGAGCGCTTCTTCAGCGACACGAGCAGGTGCAACCCCAGCGGAGTGCCGAACCCAGTCGCGGGATTGCCGAGCTGCCAGCAGGGCGTGAGTGCGCTCAAGGCGCTAGGGATCGCGGCACAAGCCGGGCAGAGGATTTACACCATTACCCCGCAGGTCTACAACGACAACCTTGGGATCGTGCAGAGTCAGCTTGCAGCACACACTTCAGATACGAAGAACAGAGTGCAGCAGGCGTTGGATGCGGGATATGAGGTCACGATCCATCAGGCGCCGATCACGCAGGATGGATGGACGGGCGCGGGGTTCACGATAATCGATCCGCAGACGGGGGCAGGGGGTGATTTGATTGAGGGCGGGGGGAATGGCGCCTGGATTCCCTTGGCATCAATTGCTTTTGCGATGCTCGCAGTTGTTCTTGGCCCGCTGCTCGGTGCATTATTTATAGGCGAGGTAACTTTTGTTGGTGCCTTGGCTTTAATTGGAGGGGTGTATTACGCCTTGACCCAATACATCAAGTATATTAATGAGATCATTGATAGACCAGGACGCACTCCCGAAGACAAGGCTTTTTTGATCAATACTATTTCATTCTTGACCGCGCTGGCGGGGGGAATTTCGTATTTTAAAGTGGCCAAAGATTTTTCCGCCGTGGCCATCGGGACATTTTTGAGCGTCATGACGGCTGGCTTTAAGAAGCTTGAGGAGTTTTTATGGAAATATATGCCGTGAGGAATATTACTTTTGGCGCAGCTGCTTTGTTGATGATCCTTAGCTCAGCAGTTCTCTACGCTGTTTCCGCTGTTATCCTAGTTCTGCTCGCTGGTTTTGGGAGGCATTCGGCATTGGTTGCATCGGGCATTGGTTTTTTACTGCCTTTGTTATTTGTTAATCGTAAGGATATATCCGGTACGGCGATTTGGCTCTTTTGTAGCGCGGCAGTCTGTTTCTTTTCATTGGTTGTGGCGTTGTTTGTGGGCCTGAACGATTTTGCAGGAATCGTTCTTCTGGAAATTCGACGTAATGGAAAGGAAATTAGTTTGCCAATTCTTCTTGGGCTGCTTGTATTTGGGCAGCTGGTTGCAATTTTTGTTATCCGCTTTGGATCTAAAATACATACTAAAGACTTGAAATCAACCTAAATCGTGGCCGCGATGCAGAATTCGCTCGCAACGTATTGATTTGGTTGGGGTTTTCGCAAGATTCTTGTGTGCCTCAGATTCACTCTGCGGGTGAGTTCGTGCGGAATACCTGATCGATATTGCGAGGGTCGTCATCAAACTCCAGAATTTCGCCTGTCTAGGCACTGCGGCAAGTGCGGGCTAAATCTTTACGAAGCTTTCGAAGCTCCTCCGACGATGTATAGACGTGACGGAGTCAAGTTCCTGAATCCGTGACTTTAGCCCTGCATTTTCGTCGGCGTCCCCACTCATCAATTCGCTACGCGATACTTCAAACGAATTGCGGAGGCGCCTCGAACGTATGCCACGCCGAGAACTGCTGACGCCTGCGCAGCGCGAGCAACTGCTGAGCTTTCCCACTGATGCTGCAGAGCTGATCCGGCTCTACACCCTCAGCGATACCGACAAGGCCTTTATCAAAGCCCATCGTGGCGTGCACAACCGACTTGGCGTCGCGGTGCAACTGGCTTACCTGCGCTTCCCGGGCCGCCCAATTGCGCGCGGCGAAGCCCCGTACCCTCAGGTGCTTGCGATGACGGCGGCACAGCTCAAGGCGGCCACTTCGGTCTGGGCAATCTACGCTCAGCGCGACGAGACCCGCCGCGAACACGTCGCCACAGTCATCAAATGGCTCGGTCTTCGGACCCTGGACTTGCATGAGCACCGGTCGCTGTCCCATTGGTTGCTGGCGGTCGCGATGCAAACGACGCAGGGCATGGTGCTGGCCCAGGCCCTTGTCGCCGAAATGCGTCGGCGGCGGGTCGTGCTGCCCGCCATCGGCACCATCGAGCGCCTTTGTGCCGAGGTGTACACGCGGGCGCAGCGGCGCATCTTCAAGCTTCTGACATCGCCGCTGACGCCGGCCCAGCTCGAACAGCTGGACGGGCTGCTGGAGGTTCATGGGGGCGGGCCGATCACAGCATTGACCTGGCTGCGTCAGCCGCCCGGGAAGCCGAGCGCTCGTTCCATCATTGCCCACATCGCCCGTCTGAAGGCTCTACGCGCGCTGGCCCTGCCGGCCGAGCTCGGGCGCGACGTCAATTCCGACCGACTGCTGCGCATGGCGCGCGAGGGCGCGCAGTCGGCGGTGTACCAGCTCAAAGACCATGAGCCGTTGCGACGCCGCGCGACGCTGGTGGCCATCGCGCTGGACACCTCGGCCACGCTTACCGACCAGGTCCTCGACCTTCATGACCGCCTGATTGGATCGTTCTTTTCCCGGGACCGGAATCAGTACGCCCAGCGTTTCGCGGCCGACGGCAAGGCGCTCAATGCCAAGGTGCGCCTGTTCGCCGACATCGGCCGCGCGCTGATCGACGCGCGGGGCGCCGACGAGGATGCTTTCGCTGCCATCGAGGAGATCGTGTCCTGGGATGCCTTTGAGAGAAATGTGGAGGAAGCCCAGCGCATTGCCCGCGACGAGGCCTTTGATGCACTGGCATTGATCGTTGAGCACCATGGCCAGGTGCGTCGCTACGAGCCCGAGTTCTTGGATGTCTTCGACTTCCGAGCCGCGCCGGTGCGCCAGCCGTTGATCGACGCCGTCAACTTGCTGCGAGAGATGAACAGCCGCGGTGACCGCAAGTTGCCGGCCGACGCGACGCTCGACTTCGTGGCGCCGCGCTGGAAGCGCTTCGTTGTCACCGAACAGGGCGTCGACCGCAGGTACTACGAGATGGCCGTGATGTGCGAACTGAAAGACGCCCTGCGATCCGGCGACGTGTGGGTTGCGGGGAGCCGGCAGTTCAAGGACTTCGAGGCGTACCTGCTGCCGCAGGCCGTCTTCGAACAACAACTGGCGGACGGTGCCGTCGAGCTGCCTGTGCCGTTGGAAGCGAAGGCCTATCTGGACGAGCGACTGGGCGCGCTGCGCGAGCTGCTGGAAGAGGTGAATCGGCTCGCCGCGGCTGGCGAGCTGCCCGACGTGCAGATCGACGACCGGGGTCTGAAGATCTCGCCCATCGAGGATGACACGCCGCCCGAAGCAAAGGCCCTCGTTGGGCAGGTGTACGGCATGCTGCCACCGGTCAAGATCACCCATCTGCTGCAGGAAGTGATGGGCTGGATCGACTTCACGCATCAGTTCACGCACCTGAAATCCGGCGAGCCAACGCAGGATCGCAAGCTGCTGCTGACGGCTGTCCTCTCGGATGCCTCTAACCTCGGTCTGGAGAAGATGGCGCAGGCCACGCCGGGCGTGTCGGCCGCGAGGTTGGCCTATCACGTTGCCTGGCATGTGCGCACCGACACCTACTCCAAGGCTTTGGCCGAGCTGGTCAACTACCACCACCAGTTGCCGTTCTCGAAGCACTGGGGCGACGGCACCACCTCATCGTCCGATGGCCAGCGTTTCAAGGCCGGTAGCCACGCGGAACAGTCGGGGTTCCGCAACGCGAAGTACGGCGACGATCCAGGCGTGCTGTTCTACACCCATGTGTCGAACCAGTACGGCGGCTTCCACATCAAGGTCATCAACGGACCGGCGCGCGACGCTACGCATGTCCTCGACGGACTCCTTTACCACGAGTCAGACCTGAAGATCGAGGAGCACTACACCGACACCGCCGGCTTCACCGACCACGTGTTCGCAATGTGCCATTGGCACGGCTTCACTTTCGCGCCGCGCATCGCCGATCTGAAGGACAAGCGCCTGTACGTGCCGGGCAAAGCTGCCGACTGGCCAGCGTTGGCGTCCATCATTGGCGGCAACCTGAACCTGAAGGCGATCGAGGAGCGGTTCGAGGAGGTCAAGCGCATGGTGGCGTCCACTGCGCAAGGAACGGTGACGGTGTCCCTGGTGTTGCGAAAGCTCGCTGCCTATCCGAGGCAGAACGGCATCGCGCTGGCCCTGCGCGAGATGGGGCGCATCGAGCGCGGCATCCATACGTTGAAGTGGCTGCGACAGCCCGCCTTCCGGCGACGCGTCGGCGCCGGCCTGAACAAGGGCGAGGCGCGCCACAAGCTGGCGCGAGCGGTCTTCTTCAACCGCCTCGGTGAGGTGCGCGATCGCGCCTTCGAGGACCAGCAGAACCGGGCCAGCGGCCTGAATCTGGTCATGCAGGCGATCACGGTGTGGAACACGGTCTACATCGAGCGTGCCGTTGCCGAGCTTCGGAAGCATCAGCAGATCGACGACGCGCTGCTACAGCATGTCTCGCCGCTGGGTTGGGGCCACATCATCCTGACCGGCGACTACGACTGGGGAGGTGAAAAGCACCTCAAGCCAGGCGAGTTCAGGGCCCTCCGGCCGATGGCGATGTCATCGCAGGCAGCAGCCGGGCCGTCAGCGCAGCCGGAGAATCCGGCACCATGACGGCATGCTTGCTACCTCCCAACCCGCGCCTTATGCGTCGACTGGCGGTTCAATCGGGCGCTTTAGATCCAGTGGGCTTAACGTACAGAATTTTCCGTTTCTTGAGGGCACCCC
>NZ_JBDSQX010000014.1:0-16992 GCF_039929605.1 Roseateles sp. | reverse complement strand
CACCCCCCTTTGGAGGAGCCGAGAAGCGCAGGAGCCCGGGGCGCGAGCGCAGCGAGCCTCAAGCTCTGACTTCGCGCCGCCTGTTTGAACGCAGCGTAGCGAAGTGAGTTCGGCGCGGCCCCGGGTTTCGAGCATCGCAGGGCACCCCTCGCGAAGGGGCGACGGAAAAGGGGCGACTTTTTGCCTTCTTTTTGGTCGCTCAAAAAGAAGGTCGCCCGCCGGGGCGAACTCCCGGCATGGGTCGTGGCACCAAGCCGCATTCACGACAAAGCCCTCCCAATCTCACGAGCGGTGATCGGCAAAGACCTAAACCGCCGCCCAGTTGCATGCGCAATCGCATTCCCAATCGCCGGCGCAATCGGGCACAGCACCGCCTCGGCAATCCCCTTCGCCGTCGCCTCATCAGACGGCAACGTCGTGATGCCCAACCGCCCTAACGGCACGTCCGCAGACAACGCCACCTGATACCGATCCAGGTTCCACCGCCCATCCCCCGCCCCGCCTGCCTCCAACGGCAGGTTCTCCAGCAGCGCATAGCCGATGCCCATCGCCACGCCACCCTGCGCCTGGCCGACAAGCAAATCCCGCTGCAGCACCTTGCCCGCATCCACCATCAGCTCGACGGCCACGACGCGCGGCTCGAAGCTCTCACGCGCGATCTCCACAGCCACCAGCACGCCTGACGGCGCATACAGGCTGCGGCCGTAGAGCGCGGCCTCGGGGTTGGGCGCGATGACGTCCTGCCGCGCCACAGCCTTCCACACCGACTGCCCCGCCGCACGCAGCGACAGCCCGTCCACCGGCAGCAGCAACGGCGCCCCCGCCGGCAAGGCATAGCTGGCCGACACCCAGGCGCCCTCGTACAGGCCATGCACCATGGCCGCGGCGGTCAGTCCCTGCTGGTGAACCTTGGCCGCCAGTGCCGCCAACGGCAGCGGCGCAAGACCCGGCGCCGCCAACCGGCCTGCGTCCCAGCGCGTCTTGCCCTGCACCTGCGCCAGCGGCACGCCCCACAGCGCCGCCGCCGCCGGCAACAGGCCGGCCTCGAACAGCACGCGGCTGGCCTGGCCGGTCACATGCACTTGATGAAAGGCCGTCAGGCAGGCGCTGCTGGACATGGCGAAGCTGGCCGTCCAGTCTGGCTTGCTCCAGTCCCCGCCGGGGTAGGTGCTGACCGCCAGCGCGTTGAAGCTGCCCACGTCGCCCAGCACGATGTCGTGGGCGTTGTGGCCGAGCCAGTCGGCGGTGGAGATGGCGAGCGTCGTTGCCGAGCCGTTGCCCATGTCGACGCAGTTGCTGCGCACGGTGAGGCGCCCGTCCGGTGCAAGCGCCACCTCGGCCATGACGCCGTCCTTGCCCGTGCCATAGGCCTGGTTGGCCAGCGCAAAGCCGACGCCGTAGCGGATGCCTTCGCGGGCCTTGCGCGCCTTCACGGCCTCGCGCTCGCGCCACAGCGGGTGCTCACGCGCGCGGCGGCAGATCTCGCGCAGCGTCAGGTCTTGCGTCAGCGGCGCGCCGGTGATGGTGCGGTCGAACTGGCGCAGCGCGTTGATCTCGCGCAGCGCTATCGGGTCGCGCTGGAGCGCCACGGCCACCTCGTCCACCAGCGTTTCCACGGCGAAGCTGGCCTGCGGCCCGCCGAAGCCGCGCATAGAGCCGGCCACGACGCCGGTGCTGGGCTGGGCAATGGCGTCCACGTACGCCTGCTTGATGTCGTAGCCGCTGAGGCCGCAGTAGGCCGCCAGCATGGCGACGAACTGGCTGTAGTTGTTCTGCCCGCCCGCAGGCAGCACCTGCTGGCTGCCGAAGGCGAGGAACTGGCCGGTCTTCGCGTCCACCGCGATGCGCTGCGTGATGTGGCTGGCCAGTTGCTTCAGGCCACCCTGGAACTGCTCGTAGCGGTCCTGCGCGATGCGCACCGGCCCATTCACCAGCGCGGCCGTGACGGCCAGCAGCGGCGGGAAGGTGGACACATCGCGCCCGCCAAAGCCGCCGCCCGGGTAGCAGGAGTTCAGCACCACGGTCTTGACCGAGATGGGGCAGCCCGTGCCGAACATCGCCAGGCTGTCGCCCGCGTCGCCGTTGGTGGCCTGGGTGCCGAGCACAAGGCTGAGCGTGCCCGTGCCGGCGCGGTCCAGCCAGGCCAGGCCGGCCTCGGGTTCCATGAACATCGGGTCCAGCACTTGCGTGCTGTAGCTGCCTTTCAGGCGCAGCACGGCCGGGTCGGGTGCCTGCAGCAGCGCGTCGATGCGCCCGCGCAGCGCCTTGGCGGTGCTGTTGTAGGGCTGGCTGGCGCTGTCCGGCGCGAAGGGGTTGGACTCGGAGCCCACCTGCACCTGCGAGAACGGTGCCACGCCTGCGGCCTCGTAGCGCGTCAGGTAGTTGACCGGGCTGTAGGCCTTGGCGGCTGATGCCGACGGCGGTGGCGGTGCGGCGCCTGTCTGCACGACACCGGGTTCGAACTGCAGCGCGCGCTTGGCGCGGCGGTAGGCGTTGCTGTCGGCAAAGACGACGATGGCCACCGGCTGGCCGTAGAACTGCGGCGCGCTGCCCACCGGTACCAGCAGCTGCTTGATGCCGTCGGCGCCTTCGCTGGAGAAGGGCAGGCTCAGGTTCAGCGAGGCCAGGTCGCGCTGCGGCCAGGGGAAGCCGGTGAGCGGCGCCTGCGTGATGGTCAGCAGCGGCACGGCGTCGGCAGCGGCCAGCCGGCTCAGGTCCAGGCCCGTGAAGACCAGGCCCGGCTGTGTGGCGCGCAGGATCATGGCCATGCGCTCGGCCGGCGGCCAGCCGGGCATGTCGACGGCGCGGAAGTCGCGGGCGTAGACCTTCTGCCCCGTCACCTTGGCCAGGCCGTCGATGCGAAAGCGCGCCTTGCCCGGCCCGCCCGACCAGTCCGGCGCGCCGGGCGGCGTGTGCGGCTGCGTGGGCGTGCCCTCGGGCTGCGGCAGCGCGCCAAGCAGCTTGGGCGCGCCGGGCTTGCGGGCCAGCGCCAGCTCATGCACCAGCAACGTCACGGCCGCCGCGCCGCTGCCGATGATGCGGCGGCGGGTCAGTTGGAATGGCCCGTTTGCTTGCGGGTTCTTTGACACGCCCGTCTCCCTCCATGCGAGGGAGACGAGTGTGTCACCTCGGCTGCGATGCGGTCATGAATTCAGGTCGGGATGGCGCTGGGATTTCCCCGCGTGTTGCACGGGCAGAGCGAGCGCGTCAGCCCTTCGGTCAGGCTGTGCCGGCACAGCCGAAGTCAACGAGCAACTGGCGAAAGTCTGACCAGCCAGGATCGTTGTAGAACTTGATCTCGATGGGATAGGCCTCGTGATCGGCCAGCGCATCGTTCAGCGCGCCGATGAATTGATCACGGTCCGCCGCGTAGAAGACCCATTCCCTGAGACCTTTGCCGGTGCGTGCGTAGGCTCGGTAGCCGACCCCCGATTCTTCGAGCGGCTCCAGGCCAGAGTCCAGTCGGTAGATCGCCGACTGGGTCTCCTCGTCGGGGAAGCTGTTCTGAATCACAGCGTCGTAGGTCCAGCGGATGGAAACAAGCCAAGGGCGGGCATTGACCACCTCCTCGACGGGCAACTCGTTCACGAAGTTCCAGATGATTGGCAAACCATCCGCGATGGTCTTGCCGATGATTCCTCGGGCGTGCTCGCTGGTTTCCGCTTGATCCATCTCGTCATTTTCCTACCGCGTCAACCGGTAGATCAGCAACGCCGCGCGGATCGCACTGCGTTCGATGGACGCCACCTCCAGCCATTCGTCCAGCGCCTCGGCGTCAGGCGCTTCACGCTCGCGACGATCTGCGCCTCCTGGCTGTCCGGCGCGGCGGCCATGGCCGACGACATGACGAGCAGCAGGGCTGCGGCCGTTCGGATAGCGTGCGGCATCTTCTTCATGCCGACGAGTGTCCGCGAGCCCCCATGCAACGCCGCCTGCTGCTGACCCTGCCCCTAACGCACGTCCTGCCAGCCATGGCTGGCACGGCATCGACGGCACTGCCCAGCGTGCGCGTGCTGCCCGAGCCGCTGGCCATGCCGGGCCTCGCCCGCAGCCGCACGTTGCGCCTGTGCCTGCCGCCGAGCTACGACAGCGCGCCGGGCAAACGCTACCCGGTCATCTACATGCACGACGGCCAGAACCTGTTCGACGCGGCGACCAGCTATGCCGGCGAATGGGGCGTGGACGAGACGATGCTGGCGCTGGCGAAGACCGGCTTCGAGGCCCTCGTCGTCGGCATCGACAATGGCGGCGACAGGCGCAACACGGAGATGGCGCCGTATGACCACAAGGAACTCGGCAAGGCCGAGGGTGCGGCTTATCTCGACTTCATCGTCAGGACGGTCAAGCCTTTCGTCGATGCCGGCTGGCGCACGCGGCCGGAGCGCGAGCACACGGCACTCATCGGCAGCTCCCTGGGCGGCCTCATCAGCCACGCGGCGCTGCTGTGGCATGGCGAGGTGTTCGGGCGTTATGGCCTGTTCAGCCCGTCCTACTGGGCAGCGCCGCAGCTGTTCGACGACACCGCCAGGACCGCGCTGCCGGCGGGCACGCGCGTGCACCTCTACTGTGGCGGCCGCGAAGGCGGCAGCATGGCGGGGCAGACGCGCCGCATGCACAGGCTGCTGGCGCGGCAACTGCCGCCGGCACAGCTCAGCCTGAACATCGCCAGCGAGGCGAAGCACAACGAGGCGGCCTGGCGGGCGGAGTTGCCAATGGCGTTGAAGGCGCTGTTCAGGCCGGGTTGAGCGCGGTGGCGCTGCTGGCCGTCTGCAGCTTTTCATCACCGCGCCAGCCGCTCAGGCTGTAGGGTGCCTCGGGTGGGGTCAGCCCGTTGGCGCGGATGGCGCCCACGTAGCCGTCGCGGCCCTGTGCCTTGGCGGCGTAGAGCGCTGAGTCGGCCAGCGCCAGGCTGGCGCGCCAGTCCCACAGGCGCGGGTGGCGGGGGTCCAGCGGGAAGGCGCAGAAGCCGACGGACACGGTGACCTGCACGGTCTCGCCGGGGCCGCCGGCGCCGATCTGGAAAGGCGTGTCGCGCACAACGGCGCAGACGCGCGCGGCCAGCTCGGCGGCGTCGCGCCGCTCGGTCTCGCGGGCCAGCACCAGCACCTCCTCGCCGCCCCAGCGCACCAGCGAATCAGTCTCGCGGGAGACGCTGCGCAGCCGCTCGGCGAGCTGCACCAGCACCGCGTCACCGGCCGCGTGGCCGTGCACGTCGTTGATGCGTTTGAAGTGGTCCAGGTCGAGCAGCAACAGCAGCAGGTCGGCATCGGAACCCGGGCCGTCACCGCCGGTGGGCTCGAAGCGGCGCAGGCACAGCGCCAGGTCGTCTTCCAGGCGCAGCTCCAGGTAGCGGCGGTTGCGCAGGCCGGTCAGTGCGTCGGTCAGGCTCAGCTCGCGCAGCTCGGCGGTGCGCTCCTCCACCAGGGCCTGCAGCTCGGCCTCTTTGTGGCGCAGCTGGCGGGTGCGCCAGCGCGTCCAGCCCCAGATGCCGGTCAGCACCGCGATCAGGCCACCGGCGTGGGCCAGGTCGGTCTCCCACCAGGCGGGCTCCAGCGTGACGGGCAGCTGCAGCAACTCCTTGCCCCACAGCGCCTGGTGGGCCGTGGCGCGCACCTGCAGCGTGTAGTGGCCGGGCTTGAGCGGGCCGAAGCTGGGGTGCCGGCCGGTGGCGTCCACGCGCGTCCAGCCGTCGTCCAGGCCCTCCAGCCGGTACTCGTAGCGCAGGCGCGACGGGTCGGCGTAGTCCAGCGCGGCGAACTCGACGGAGAGCGTGCGCTTGCCCGCCGGCAGCGTCAGCCCCTCGCCCGGCGTGCGCGGCTGGGGCCAGGGCTGGCCGTTCACGCGCAGCCCGCTGATGACGAGCGGCGGGCTGCCGGCGGCGGGCTGCCAGGCATCCGGCTGCACCCGCAGCAGGCCCCGGCTGCCGCCGAACAGCAGGCCGCCGCCGGGCAGCTCGGTGCTGGCAAAGAACCAGAAGCTGCCGAAGTTGGCGCCCTCGGCGTTGCCGAAGCTGTCGATGCGGTCGGCCTTGGGGTCGTAGACGTAGAGCTGGCTCCAGATGCGGCCCTGGGCGTCTTCGTGCAGGTTGCTGCCGAACACGCCTTCCAGGCCATGGCGCTCGCTGATGCGCTCGAAGCGCGCGCGGCCCTGCGCGTCCCAGCCGCGCAGCAGGTGCAGGCCGCTGGCCGGCGTGTCCACCCAGAGCCGCCCGTCACGGCCCCACAGCAGCGCCAGCGCGGCCGGGCTGGCAAGGGCTTCGCCGGGCGCCTGGGGCACAACCTCCAGGCTGGCGTCGCCGGCCGCACGCTCGCGGTACAGGCCCTGCTGGCCGCCCACCCAGAGCCGCCCGTCCGGCGCCTCGCACAGCGCATGGACGCCGCCATGCAACTTCCCGGCCCCAGGGTGCACGCGCTCCGGCGCCGCCGCCGCAGCGCCGGCCAGGCGATAAAGGCCTTCCTGCATGCCCAGCCAGACGCTGCCGTCCGCGCGCACCAGCAGTTGCTGGGCGCGGCCGCCGTCCAGCGCCCAGTCGCCCAGCAGGCGGCCATCGGTAGCGAGGTGCTCCAGGCGGCCGGCCGCCGTCATCCACAGGCTACCGTCGCCCGCCTCGGCCATCATCTCGACCACGCTGCGCCGCCCGCGCGGCCATTCGCCCAGCGTGGCCAGGTCGTGGCCGGGGTGGCCATCCAGGCGCACGACGCGGCCGGCCTGCGTGGATGCCAGCACCTCGCCGTTCTTCAGCGCCAGCACGGTGCGCACGTCGGCCTCGGCCAGCAGGCCGGCGGGGTCGGCCGAATCGGCATCAGGCCCACGCACGGCCAGCGCCGGGTGGAACAGGTGGCGCTGCACGCCCAGGCCGTAGCCGCTGACCCACATCGCGCCGCTGCGGTCGCGCAGCAGGCCGCTGATGTCGTTGCCCGCCAGGCCCATCGCGCGGCGCGGGTCCTGGCGCAGCCGCGCGTCGATATGGCCGCTGGTCGGGTTGACCCAGTACAGCCCGTTCCTGCTGCCCACCCAGAGCCGGCCCTCCGCGCCTACGTCCAGCGCCTGGATGGGCCGGCCGAGCGCCTGCACCCAGCGCACCTGGCCCTGCTCGACAACGCCGAGATGCCCATCCTGCGTGCCCAGCCAGATGCGGCCGCTGCGGTCCTCCGTCAGCGCCAGCACGGGCGCGCCAGCGGGCAGGCCGGGCAGCTCCAGCGTCTGCCAGTCGTTGCCGACGCGGCGCGCCAGGCCGCGCCAGTGGCCGGCCCAGACCGTGCCGTCGCCGCCCACGCGCAGCGCCAGGATGCGCATCTCGGCCTCGCCGTGCCAGCTCAGCGCCTGCGGGTCGAAGCGCTTGCTGGCCGGCTCGTAGCGGTACAGGCCGCGGCCCATGGTGCCCACCCAAACGGTGCCGTCGCGGCCCTCGGCCAACGCGCGGATGGGCGCCTGCGGGCCGCCATCGCCCGGGCCGGCGCCATGCTGTTCAACGACGTCCCGCGCCGGGTCGTAGGCCACCAGGCCCTGGAACTCCGTGCCTATCCACATGCGCCCATCGGCCGCCGGTGCCAGCGCCCGCACCCAGCCGAGGCTGCGCTTGGCCGGCGTGTCGCCCGCCTGCTCGATGGGCCGCAGCCGATAGCCGTCGTAGCGCGTCAGGCCCTTGCTCGTGGCAATCCACATCAGGCCGGCACGGTCCTGGGCAATGGCCGGCACCGAGTTCTGCGGCACGGCGACGCTGCGGAACTGCACTTCCAGCGGGCCGGCGCCGGTGTCGGCCTGGGCCGCGCTCAGGGCGAAGGCGGCGAGCAAGCTGGCAAGGGCACGGGCTAGGGGGGACATGGGCGCGCATCCTAAGGGGCGGATGCACCGGTGCCGGCCGGGGTTCAGCCCGCCAGCAACGAATCCAACACCCGGCGCGGATCGGCCATGAAATCCTTCATGACACGGTAGTGCTCGGTCTCTTCATAGGCCACGCCGATCTGCTTACCGAGCCTTGGGCCCGAAGACCTTTACGAACATAGTGTGTTTCGCCTCTTGCCAAGTTCTCGGCAGATCGCCGTTGACCTCAAGCGCCTCGTAGATTTCTCGGATCAACGGCGCATCCACCACCTTGGCGGATCTGAGCTTGTCCAAAAGCTCGAAGCCATGCCAGACAGCGATGCTGAAATCCTTTGCCAGCGCGTGCATGCCCAGATCGTCTGTCACGACGATCGCCGGCTTCACCTGACCAAGCGCCAGGAGCCAACAATCCGTCGCTCCCGGAGGGGATCGACCACCTGAGGTGTAGGCATCCGGGTCTGCCAGAACCCATCCATGCAGCACGCTTTGGGCCGCCTGGATGGTCTCTTTCTCTTCCTCGCTCAGGCGAACCTGCTTGGCGAGGCGTTCGCTGGCGAACTCCTGCCCGTCGAACCACGGATAGGTCGCGCGCAACCTGGGATTGCGATGAACCTCATCCTCCACCGACTTGTGGATCGTGAGCACATAGCTCTTTTGCCCAAACTTGATCCCCACCGCTGGCCTGACACGCTTTGCCAGGCGGAGGTAGGCATTCGTGTCGAGCAGAACCAGCGTCAACGACTCAGTTCCCCGTGGAGCGCTGCTGCGTCCTGCATTGGAATGTCCATGATCTGCTGGACATATCCTGCGCCAGTGCCCTTGCTCTTAATCATGCGCTGCAGCGCAGAGAAGAAGGCACTGCGGAACTGGTTCAGTGCTGCCGCAACGTAGGCCGCCGGCTCAGGAGGCGTCGGCTCGAACAGGCTCTCGCTGACCAGCTTGCCGCGCTGGCTGTTGCGGATTGCGTGGATGTCGGTTTCCCTGCAGCGCAAAGCCGCCAGGCCCAGCGCCTTGGCGTAGTTGTTGACCTCCCGGAACACGCTGAACAACGAAATGCTGTGCGCATTCGCGTGTCGCTGCAGCTCCCGAACCTCACCTGCCACCGCCCTATGCCGGGCCGCTTGGACGTATGCGACCTCGGCCAGCGATTTCGGGAATAGCAGCGCCCCAGCCAACGCGTCGGCGAAATCCTCGCCCTCATCCGATCCAGCCAGGCCGGGCGTGTAGACATGCGCCAGCTCATGGGCCATCCAGAACTTGAAATCTTCGAGACGGGTGTCCAGGTTCAAGAAGATGAACGTCACCTGCTCCTGCGGCAGAAGGATGTGCAGCGCATTCTTGTGGTTCTGCTTCTCACCCCAGAGCACGGGCACGATGACTGCGCCGTTGGTCCCGAACTGATCGATCAGGTGTTCGTAGGACAGGACCGCCTGACCGCCAAGCCCGATACGAGTCCGAACCTCTGCCGCCATGGCTTGCAACGCGTCGTATTGCGTAGTTGGGGACGGGATCTGTACACGAAGTGAACGCAACTCGGGGAGGAATGCCACCAGCGGCTTCAACAGCGAGCCCATCGCAAGCGCTTTGAGAATGTGCGCATCCGTCGTCTTCGCGCCACCCTTCTTCCGAAATGCGATGACTGGCTGATCCTTCACCGAGCTCAAGACCAAGTCTGCAAAGTTCAGCTTCAGGATGGTGGCCAGCTTGAGAAGCTTGTCCGGCCGAGGAAAGTCGGCACCCTTCATCCAATTGGTCACGGCCTGCGCCGTCACCTCAAGTTCGGTCGCGAGATCCTTCTGGGTCCACCCGCGAGCCTGCAGTGCCTGCTTGAGCTTTTCGCTGTGGATAACTTTGTGCATAGCCAGTGGATTGTTTGCCAGGGGCCACTTTAAATCAAGTTTAATCAAGCGACTTCGTAGGGCCGTTGCCACGCTGTGCTCCGGCAAGAAGCGGCGTGACACGGGTGTGGCTCCAATCGACGATGCCAAGAACCCTTCAAGCCACCGCCGCCACCGCATCCACAACAACCCGCCCATCCAGCAACCGCAACGTCCTCGACGCCTGCGCCGCATGCTCCAGCGAGTGGGTCACCATGACCAGCGTCGTGCCGTCCGCATTCAGCTCACGCAGGATGCGCATCACCTCCGCACCGTGGGCGCTGTCCAGATTGCCGGTCGGTTCATCCGCCAGCAACAGCGCCGGCCGCGCCGCAATCGCGCGCGCAATCGCCACTCGCTGCTGCTGCCCGCCGCTCAACTGGCTCGGCCGATGCCCGGCGCGATGCGACAAACCGAGGCGCTCCATCACTTCAACGACGCGTGCACGGCGTTCGCGCGCCGGCAGCTCGCCATACTCCAGCGCCAGCGCGATGTTCTCGGCCACGCTCAGATCGTCGATGAGGTTGAAGCTCTGGAAGACGAAGCCGATGCGGCCCCGGCGCAGCGTGTTGAGTTGCTTCTCGTTCCAGCCCGCCACGTTGTGGCCGTCGAACCAATACTCGCCGCCCGTGGGTGCGTCGAGCAGGCCGAGGATGCCCAACAGCGTCGACTTGCCGCAGCCCGAGGGCCCGGTGATGGCGAGGTATTCGCCGGCCTCGATGTCGAGGTCGATGCGGTCCAGCGCGGTGGTCAGGGTGTCGCCGGTGTGGAAGGTCTTGCTGAGGTGCTTGAGCGTGAACATGTCAATGGAGATCCAGGGCTGAAGCGCCGACAAAGGCGCGGTAGGGGGAGACGACGACCTGCTCGCCGGGCTGCAGGCCGCCGATGACTTCGATGACGCCGTCCGCACGGCGGCCGAGCTGCAGCGCGCGGCGTGGCGCGTGGCGGCCGTCGGCGTCGAGCACGAAGGCCCAGGCGCCGCCGGTGTCGGTGTAGAAGCCGCCGTCGGGCAGCAGCAGCGACGGCTTGGCCTGGCCCAGCGTGAGGCGCACGTCCAGGCCCTGGCCGACCTGCAGCGCGGGCGGCTCGGCGTCGAAATTCAGCTCGACGGTGAAGAGGCCGTCCTTGACCTGCGGGTCGATGCGCACCACGTGCAGCGGGTGGCTTCGGCCTTCGTGCTGCAGCTCGGCGGCCAGGCCTTCGCGCACACGGGCGAGGTGGAATTCATCGAGCCGCAGCACCAGCTTGAACAGGCCGAGGCTGTCCAGCCGCGCGATGCGCGTGCCGCTGCGCACGCTCTCGCCGACCTGCAGCGCGAGGCCGGTCACGCGGCCGGCCACCGGCGCGCGCATGGCCAGGCCTTCGCTGGCGGTGCGCATGGCGGCGAGACGCTGGTCGAGGTCAGTCACGGCGCGCTGCATGGCCTGGATGGACTGCTCGCGTGTGGCGATTTCCTCGCGGCTGTCGTTGCGGGCCTGCGTGACGAGGCGCTGGGTCATCACGAGCTTGTCGGCCGAGTCCTCCAGCGCCGAGGGCGACAGGAAGCCGGTGGCCGCGAGCTCGCGGTTGCGTTCGTGCAGGCGACGCACGCGCTCCAGCTCGAACTCACCCTGCGTCAGCTCGCGGCGCAGCAGGGCCTGGGCCTGCATCAAGCCGGCGCGGAAGGTGGCGAGGTTGGCCGTCTGTTGCGCCGCCTCGGCGGAGCGCGCCATCAGCTCCTGCGCACGCTGACTGCTGGCCAGCACGACGAGCAGCTGGCCTGGCTCGACACGCGCGCCGTCCTTCACCAGCACCTGCTCCACGCGGCCGTCCTCGGTCGCGTCCAACAGCACCGACTGCAGCGGCTGCGCCGTCGCACGGCCGACGACGACGTCGCGGAAGGCGCCGGTCTTCGCCGCGGCGATCTCCACGTCGGCGCGCGCCACCGGCACGCCGCGGGGCCAGTAGCGCGCGAGCAGCAGCGCGAGGGCCAGCAGGGCCAGCGCAGCGACGACAACAGGCGCGGCGCGCCGCCGCGGCGCAACCTGCCGGTCCATGCCGGCGCCGGAGACGAGGGCCTCAACCATGCAGGGCCTGCAGCGGTCGCAGTGCCAGCGCGGCCCGCAGGTGGCGCAGCACGGCCAGCGCCGTGACGGCGGCGAGCAGCGCCACGACTGCGGCTAGCACCCAGGCCGACGCCGGCCCCACTGGCGCACGTTCGACAAAGCCCGCCAGGTAGCGCTGGCTCAGCCAGGCCGCCAACGGCAGCGCGACGACGCAGGCGCCGCCGACGACGCCGGCGAACTCCCGCGCCAGCAGGGCCGCCACCGCGCCGGGGCCGGCGCCATGCAGCTTGCGCAGCACGATCTCGCGCTCGCGGCGGCGCAGCGTGTAGGCGGCGAGCGCGTAGATGCCCACGGCCGCAAGCGCCAGGGTCAGCAGCCCGGCCAGCCCGATCAGCCGGCCCAGGCGCATGTCGCCGGCCATCTTCTGCAGGAGCATGTCGCGCAGCGGCAGCGCCTCGACGGCGGAGCCAGGGAAGCGCTCCTCGAGCAGGGCGGAGAGCCGGCGCCGCGTGGCCTGCGGGTCGCGGCTGTGCACGCCGAGGGCGCCGCCACCCCGCTCGGCCACCGGCGTGAGCGCATGCGGCTGCGCCGCGCGGCGCGGGTCTTCGATGCGGATGTCCTCGATGACGGCCACCACCGTCGCCGGCCGGCCGTCGCGGAAGTTGCCGCCCGCGCCCAGGGTCTGACCCAGCACCGCCTCGGGGCTCGCGTAGCCCAGCACGCGCACGGCGCTGCGGTCGAGCACGACGGCGTTCTGCGCCGCCTCCGCAACGTGGTCGGCCGACAGCCGGCCGGCGACGAGGCGCATGCCATAGGCCTGCAGGTAGCCGGGGGTGAAGTCCACCACCATGCCCAGGTTCACCGGCGCGGCGCCGGCGCGGCGGAAGGCGACCTCCCCGCTGTTGAAGTCGCGGCCCGGCACGTCCAGCGCGGCACCAGCGGCCACGACCTCGGGCCAGCGGCGCACCTCCGCAAGCAGCGCCATCGTCTGCGCCGGCTGCGCGTCCCAGGGCAGGTCGGCAGCCACGCGGTCCTGCACCTCGAAGCCGCGCGGCATGGCCGCTGTGTGCTCGGCCTGCCAGAGCACCGTCGCCGCCAGCGAGGCGAAGACCGCCGCCGCGCCGAACTGCAGCGTCGTCATCAGGCGGCGCAGCCAGCGGCTGGCCGAGCCCTCGCTGTGGCTGCGCCCGGCCAGTGACTCGGCGGGCCGCACGCGCAGCGCGATGAGGGCCAGCGGCAGCGCACTGAGCGCCGCGATGGCCACGCACAGCAGGCCCACCAGCGCCGCCATCGGCAGCGACAGCACCGGCGCCTCGAAGGGATGCTGCAGCAGCATCAGGGCCGCCGGCGCGGCCCACCAGGCCAGCAGCAGGCCGAGCAGGCCGGCCAGCCCGGCGACGACGAAGGCCTCGGTGAAGAACTGCGCCGCCAGTTGCCCGGCGCCGGCGCCGAGCGACTTGCGCAGGCCGATCTCGCGCTGCCGCCTGAGGGTGCGCACGCTCCACAGGTTGACGAAGTTGATGACGCCCAGCGAGAGCACCCCCGCCACGGCAGCGGCCAGGCCCGCGACCTGCAGGCGCCGCTGCGCGCTGCCTGCACCGTGCAGCCCGATGTCGGTGGCGGGCATGGCGCGCAGCTGCAGCGGCTTGCCGCCGGCCTCGCGGGCGTCCACCGTGACGCCGGGGGGCAAGGGCTGGCTGTCGAGCAGGCGCTGCGCGAGCGCACTCAGCTGCTCGGCCGAGGCCCCGGGGCTCAGCCGGGCCAGCAGGCGCCCGCCAGACTGGTACCAGCTGTCCGAGCCGCCGAAGGCGGCCTGGGCCAGCGGGCCGTGGAGGCTCGCGATCGCGTCGTAGATCAGCGGCCCATTCAGGCTGGGCGTGGGCAGCACCGCCTTGACGGTCAGCGTGAGCGGCTGGGCCGGCGCCTGGGTCCCGGGGGCGGGCGGCAGCGCCAGCGTGAAGCTGCGGCCCACTACCTGCGCGGAGCCGAACAGCCGCTGCGCCACGGAGTCCGTCAGCGCGATGCCGTCGGGCGAGGCCATCACGGCGTCGAGGCTGCCGGCCAGTGGCGCCAGACCTAGCAGCGGTTGGAGGTCCGGGTCGGCCACCGCGATGAAGAGGCGCAGGTTGCGGGCCGCGCCCGTCGGCTCGGCAGCCCGCGCCGGCAGATACGCGTAGCGCACCCGGCTCATCAGCGCCACCGGCGCGCCCGTGTCGCGCAGCGCGGCATGCAGGGGTTCGGCGGGCACCTGGTCGGTCCATTCGGGCGTGCTGCTGCCGGAGCCGCGCATGCGCCACTCGAAGCTGACGAGGCGCTCCGGCTGGGGCAGCCGCGCGTCGGGCCGCAGCAGGTCCTGCAGGAAGGCCGCGGCCAGCAGCGTGAGGGCCAGGCCCAGCGCCAGGCCGGCGATGATGACGACGGCCGTGCCGGGCTCTGCGCGCAGCTGGCGCCAGGCGCTGCGCCAGGTGGTGGAGGTGAACAGGATCATGGGGGTTGGGCTCAGCCGCGCAGGGCTTGCAGCGGTCGAAGGGCAAGGGCCGCCCGCAGGTGGCGAGCCACCGCCAGGGCCGTCACCACGCTAAGCAGCGCCACCGCCCCCAGCAGCACCCACAGCGAGCCCGGCCCCACCGGCGCGCGCTCGACAAAACGGCTGAGGTAGGCCTGCGTGACCCACGCCGCCACCGGCAGCGCGACGGCGCAGCCTGCCGCCAGCACGCCGGCGAATTCGACCACCAGCAGCCGCGCCACCGCGCCGGCACCGGCGCCATGCAGCTTGCGCAGCACGATCTCGCGCTCGCGGCGGCGCAGCGTGTAGGCCGCCAGCGCGTAGATGCCCACGGCAGCCAGCAGCAGGGCCAGCGCGCCGGCCACGCCGATGAGCTTGCCGATGCGCGTGTCCTCGGCCATCGTGCGCGCCTGCTGCTCACGCACCGACAGCACCTGCGCCCGCGCGTCGGGCAGCGTCTCGTTGACGAGGGCGGCCAGCTTGCGGCGCGTCTCGGCGGGCTGGCGGCTATGCACGCTGATGACGCCGGCGCCCTGCTCGACAACGGGCGTCATGATGTGCGGCTCGCGCGGCAGGTGGGGGCGCTCAAAGCGCAGGTCGTCGACGACGGCGACCACGATGACCGGTTGGGCGTTGCCATAGTCATGGATCACGCCAACGCTCTGGCCGATGGCGCTCTCGGGGCTGGCAAAGCCCAGCGCCTTCACCGCACTGCGGTCCAGCACCACGCCGTTGCGCGCTACCTCGGCGCGGTGATCGGCCGACAGCCGGCCTGCCAGCACGCGCACGCCGTAGAGCTGCAGCCAACCCGGCGTGAACTCGATGCCGGTGCGCAGCATGGCCGACTTGCCGCCGGGCCCGCGGAAATCGGAGAACCACTTGCTTACGTCGCGGCCCGGCACGTCGGGCGACGCTGCCGCGGCGATGACCTCGGGCCAGGTCTGGATGCGCGCCAGCATCGACTGCGTCTGCGCCGGCAGTGTCTCGGGCGGCAGGTCCACGGCGAGGCGGTTCTCGACCGCGAAGCCGCGCGGCAAGTCGGCCACGTGCTGCGTCTGCCAGGCCACGGTTAGGGCCATCGCGGCGAACAGCGCGGCGGCGCCGAACTGCACGGTCGTCATGACGCGACGCAGCCAGCGGCTGGCCGCGCCCTCGCTGTGGCTGCGGCCGGCCAGCGATTCCGCCGGCCGCACGCGCAGCGCGATGTGGGTCAGCGGCAGCGCGCTCAGCGCGGCGATGGCCGTGCACAGCAGCACCGCCAGCGCCACCGCAGCGGGCGACAGCACCGGCGCCTCGAAGGCATGCTGCATCAGCACCGACACCACCGGCGTGGCCCACCAGGCCAGCAGCAGGCCAGCCAAGCCGGCCAGGCCCGCCACGGCCAGGGCCTCGACGAAGAACTGCACGGCCAACGCCGGTGCGCCCGCGCCGAGGGACTTGCGCAGGCCGATCTCGCGCTGGCGCTTGAGCGTGCGCACGCTCCACAGGTTGACGAAATTGATGACCGCCAGCGCCAGCACGCCGGCCGCCGCCGCCGCCAGGCTGCCCAGGCGCAGGCGGCGGTCGGGGCTGCCGGCACCGTGCAGGCCGATGTCCAGCACCGGCAACGCGCGCAAGTAGGCCCACCAGCCGCCGCCCGTCAGGAAGTCAGCGGGCATGCCGGCCGGGATCGGCTGCTTCTCGAACAGCCGCTGGGCCAGCTCGCCCATCTGGGCGGCCGTGGCACCGGGCTTCAGGCGCGCGTACAGCCGGCCGTTGCCCGCGCTCCACATCGCGTAGCGCTCGACGTAGGCCTTGGCCGCCGGCGCGTTGAAGCCGGCGAGGGCGTCGTAGATCAACGTCGAGTTCAGGTTGGGCGAGGGCACGACGGCCATGACGGTCAGCGTGATCGTCAGCGTCTGCGCCTTGCCCGGTTGGCCCTCCACCGTCGTGGTGACCGTCACGGGCCGGCCGACGACGTTGGTCGTGCCGAACAGCTGGTTGGCGCCGTTCTCCGTCAACGCCACGCCATCGGGCGAGGTCAGCGCGGCGCGCAGGTTGCCGGCGATGGGCTTGATGCCAAACAGCGTTTCGATGTCGGGGTCGGCGAGCACGGCCGCCAGCCGTGCGTGGTGCTGCACGCCCTGCGCATCGACCGCGCTCAGCAGCAGCGGGAAGGCGATGACGCGGCCCATCTCGGCCACCGGCGCGCCGGTGTCGCGCAGCGCGCGGCTCAGCGGCGTGGTGGGCACCTCGCCGTACCACTCCGAAGTGCCGCCGCCGGGTTGACGGACCCGCCACTCGAAGGCGACCAGGCGCTCGACCTCGGGCAGCTGGGCGTCCGGCCAGAGCACGTCACGCAGGAAGCTGGCCGTCAGCAGCGTGAGCGCCAGGCCCAGGGCCAGGCCGGTGATGACGAGGGCGGCGGTGCCGGGCTCGGCCCGCAGTTGGCGCCAGGCGCCGCGCCAGGGGGTGATGAAGGACGGGAGGGTCATGGGTTGGTGTTTTGCAAGAGGCGGGCCAGGGCCTTTCCCCTGGGAAAAAGGCTTTCTGGCGGGCAAAGCGTCCACTTGCGGACACCGGCACTGTCCGGTTCCGGACACCACCTTCCCGGCCAGGCGCTGTCGGCTTAGAGTCGCGCCCTCTCATGGCCATCCTCATCCTCGACGACGACCCCGACGTGGCCCTGGCCGCGCGGCTGGCGCTGCGCAAGCTCGGCTCAGTGGTCGTGCGCAATGACCCGCGCGACCTGCCAACCGCA
>NZ_JBDSQX010000013.1:0-41678 GCF_039929605.1 Roseateles sp. | reverse complement strand
CGGCCGCGGCCGCCCCGCACACACAGATCCCGGAGTTCCCCATGCCTTCTGACCGCAGCTCGACTCTGAGCCTCAACCACCGGGACCTGCGCATCCATCCGCTCACCTGGGCCATTGCCGTGGCGCTCGCGCCCCTCGCGGCGGGCGCCCTGCCGCAGGACGGCGTCGTCAAGCAAGGCCAGGCCACCATCCAGACTCCACAGGCCGGCCTGATGGAGATCAAGCAGGGCAGCCAGACGGCGGCCGTTGACTGGCGCAGCTTCTCGGTCGGCAAGGGCGAGACGGTCAACATCATCCAGCCCAACGCCCAGGCGCTGCTAATCAACCGCGTCATCGGCTACGACCCGACGCGCATCCTCGGCCAGATCAACGCCAACGGCCGCGTCGTGCTCAGCAACCCGCGCGGCGTCTACTTCGCGACCGGCTCGCAGGTCGACGTCGGCAGCCTCGTCGCGACGACGCTGAGCCTCAGCGATGCCGACCTCCAGAGCGGCCGGCTGCGCTTCGGTGCCTCCGCCGAAGGCGCCGGGGAACTGCGCGCGGAAGGCAGCATCCGCGCCGCAGACGCCGTCGCGCTCATCGCGCCGCAGCTCACCGTCAACGGCAGCATCGACGCCCGCCGCGTGGGCCTCGCGGCCGCCAGCAACGTCACGGTCGACGTCGAAGGCGACGGCCTCGTGCTCTTCAACGTCCGCAACGACGACGGCCTGGAAACGCGGCTGAACCAGCTCGGCAGCATCAACGCCACGCAAAGCGCCGAACTGCGCGCCGTGGCCCGCGCCGGCTTTGCCGACACAGTGCTGAACATGGAAGGCGTCGTGCGTGCCCGCTCGCTGGAAGGCGTCGCCGGGCGCGTCGTCGTGGACGGCGGCCCGCAGGGCGTGACCTTGGTGAACGGCCGCATCGACGCCAGCGGTGGCACGGCCCAAGCCGGTGGCGACGTGCTGGTGCAGGGCCAGCGGATCATGCTGGACAACGGCGCGCAGCTGGACGCCTCCGGCGACACGGGCGGTGGCCGCATCCGCGTGGGCGGCGATTTCCATGGTGCGAACACCGAGCTCACCAACGCCGAGATGCTCATCGTGCGCCCCGGCGCGCGGCTGAATGCCGATGCGGGCGCGGCGGGCAATGGCGGGCAGGTGGTGCTGTGGTCGGAGCTGAACACCTTGTTCCTGGGCGGCCTCAGTGCGCGCGGGGGCTCGCAGGGCGGCAATGGCGGCCAGGCCGAGGTGTCGGGGCGCCATGGACTGACCTTCGATGGCAGCTCGGATCTCAGCGCACCACGAGGGCGCGTCGGAACGCTGCTGCTTGACCCGGACAACATCATCATCGCCAACGGCGGCGCGATTGCGGGCATAAACACTATCGGCTTTAACAACTTTTCCTTTGCCGGCGATGTCACGATCAGGGCGTCGTCGGGAGCTAGCAATCTGGAAGCTCTCCTGGGTTCGAATGACGTTCTTCTCCAAGCGAAGCAAACAATCACCGTCAGCAATGCCATCAACGAGACCAGCCACAAGCTGACCCTGGAAGCCGGGGGAAACATCTCGGTCAACGCTGCGCTGACCACCGGCGGCTTGACCTTGTCGGCGGGCAGCACCGATCCCAACGCAACGAACTCGCCGACCGGGCGCGTCATCACGACCGCCAACATCAGCGCTGGCACGGGCGTGCTCACGCTGACCAACAACGGCGGCTCGGGCGTGCACTCGATTGGCGCCAACCTGACCGGCGCCACCCTCAGCGTCACCGGCGACGTGGCCACCACGGCTGCGGTCCAGATTTCGACGACGGGAACCTCCACGGTGGCGGGTGCGATCAACCTGGGCGACAACCTGACCGCCTCCGGCGCAGGCAATCTGACGTTGAGCGGTGCCATCAGCGAGTCATCGGCCAGCGCCCTGGCCAAGAACGGCTCGGGCACGCTGACGCTGATCGGGGCCAACAGCTACACGGGTGGCACCACGATCACCAACGGCACGTTGAACGTCGGCAATGGCGGCACCACCGGCAGCCTCGGCGCCGGATCCGTCACCAACAATGGCGCACTGGTCATCAACCGCAGCAACGCCCTCACGATCACCAATGCCATCGGCGGCAGCGGCACGCTCGAGAAGCAGGGCAGCAACACCCTCACGCTAACTGGCAGCAGCAACTACAGCGGCGGCACCACCATCACCGCCGGCACGCTGCAAATCGGCAACGGCAGCACCGCAGGCAACATCAGCCTGAGCAACGTGACCGGCTCAGGCACGCTGGCCTTCAACCGCAGCGACAACGTCACCGTCAACACGGTCCTCGGCAGCAGCCTCAACCTCGCCCAGATCGGGCCCAGCACCCTCACACTGACCGCCGCCAATATCTACAGCGGCACCACCACCATCGCCGCTGGCGCCACGCTGGCCGTGGGCAGCGGTGGCACCGCCGGCACGCTGGGCGCGGGGGCCGTCACCAACGATGGCACGCTCGCCATCAACCGCAGCGATGCCATCACCATTGCCAACGCCATCGGCGGCACCGGCGCGCTGGACAAGCAGGGCAGCAACACTCTCACGCTGACCAGCAGCAACACCTACAGCGGCACCACTGCCATCGCGGCGGGCGGCAGCGTCAACGTCGGCAACGGCGGCACCACCGGCAGCGTCGGCAGCGGCACCATCACCAACGACGGCACGCTCATCCTCGACCGCAGCAACGCCCTGACCGTCGCCGCCGTCATCGCTGGCAGCGGCAACCTTGTGAAGCAGGCAGCGGGCACCGCCACGCTGGCCGCCGATAACACCTACGCTGGCACCACCGTCATCAACGCCGGCACGCTGCAGCTCGGCAATGGCGGCACCACGGGCGCCATCGACCTCAGCAACGTCAGCGGCACCGGCACGCTCGCTTTCAACCGAAGCGACGACGTCACCATCAGCACCGCGCTTGGCGGTGGCCTCAACCTTGCCCAGATCGGCCCCAGCAACCTCACGCTGGCCGTCGCCAACACCTACAGCGGCACAACCACCATCGCCTCCGGCGCCACACTGACCGTGGGTGACGCCGCCGCCGCCGGCACGCTCGGCGCTGGCGCCGTCACCAACGACGGCACGCTGGTGATCGCCCGCAACAATGCCATCACTATCGCCAACGCCATCGGCGGCACTGGCGCGCTGGACAAGCGAGGCACCAACACGCTGACGCTGACCGGCGGCAACACCTACAGCGGCACCACGACCATCGCGGCGGGCGGCACGCTCAGCATCGGCAATGGCGGCACGACCGGCACGCTCGGCACCGGTGGCGTCACCAACGACGGCACGCTCGCCATCAATCGCAGCGACGCGATCACGCTCGCCAACGCCATCGGTGGCGCGGGCGCGCTGGACAAGCAGGGCAGCAACGCCCTCACCTTGACCGGCACCAACACCTACGGCGGCACCACGGCCATCGCGGCGGGCGGCAGCGTCAACGTCGGCAACGGCGGCACTACGGGCACGCTGGGTTCGGGCACCATCACCAATGACGGCACGCTCGTCCTCGACCGCAGCAATGCGCTGACCGTCGCCGCGGCCATCGCCGGCGGCGGCAACCTTGTGAAGCAGGCGGCGGGCACCACCACGCTGACCGGCACCAACACCTACAGCGGCACCACGGCCATCAACGGCGGCACCCTCAGCGTCGGCAACGGCGGCACAACCGGGTCGCTCGGCGCGGGCGCCGTCAGCGGCACCGGCACGCTGGCCTTCAACCGCAGCAATGCGCTGACCGTCGCCGCCGCCCTGGGCAGCAACCTCAACCTTGCGCATCTGGGCAGCAGCACCCTCACGCTGACGGGCGCCAACACCTACAGCGGCACGACCACCATCGCCTCTGGCGCCACGCTGGCCGTGGGCAATGGCGGCACCACCGGCACGCTCGGCGCCGGCGCCGTCACCAACGATGGCACGCTGGCCGTCAACCGCAGCGATGCCATCACGATTGCCAACGCCATCGGCGGCACCGGCGCGCTGGACAAGCAGGGCGTCAACACCCTCACGCTGACCGGCAGCAACACCTACAGCGGCACGACCACCATCGCCGCCGGCGGCACGCTCAACGTCGGCAACGGCAGCACCACCGGCGCCCTCGGCACCGGCACCATCACCAACGACGGCACGCTCATCCTCGACCGCAGCAATGCCTTGAGCGTCTCGGCTGCCATCGGCGGCACCGGTGACCTCGTCAAGCAGGCGGCGGGCACCACCACGCTGACCGGCACCAACACCTACAGCGGCACCACGACCATCAACGCCGGGACACTGCAGCTCGGCAATGGCGGCACCACCGGCTCCGTGAGCCTGGGCAACGTCAGCGGTACGGGCACGCTGGCGTTCAACCGCAGCGACAACCTCACCGTCGGTGCCGCGCTCGGCGGCGGCCTCAACCTGGCCCAGGTCGGCCCCAGCACCCTCACGCTGGTCGGCGCCAATACCTACAGCGGCACGACCACCATCGCCTCCGGCGCCACGCTGGCCGTGGGCAATGGCAGCACCACCGGCACGCTGGGCGCAGGCGCCGTCACCAACAACGGCACCTTGGTCATCAACCGCAGTGATGCCATCACGATTGGCAACGCCATCGGCGGCACCGGTGTGCTGGACAAGCAGGGCATCAACACGCTGACGCTGACCGGCACCAACACCTACGGCGGCACCACGACCATCGCGGCAGGCGGCACCCTCAATGTCGGCAACGGCGGCACCACCGGCACGCTGGGCGCGGGTGCGATCACGAACAACGGCACGCTCGCAATCAACCGCAGCAACGCCATCACGCTCGCCAATGCCATCGGCGGCACCGGTGCGCTGGACAAGCAGGGCAGCAACACGCTGACGCTGACCGGTGCCAATACTTACGGCGGCACCACGGCCATCGCGGCGGGAGGCACGCTCAACGTCGGCAACGGCGGCACCACCGGCACGCTGGGCGCGGGCACCATCACCAACGACGGCACGCTCGTCCTCGACCGCAGCAATGCGCTGACCGTCGCCGCGGTCATCGCTGGCAGCGGCAACCTTGTGAAGCAGGCGGCGGGCACCACCTCGCTGACCGGCACCAACACCTACAGCGGCACCACGGCCGTCAACGGCGGCACCCTCAGCGTCGGCAACGGCGGCACAACCGGGTCGCTCGGCGCGGGCGCCGTCAGCGGCACCGGCACGCTGGCCTTCAACCGCAGCGACGCGCTCACCGTCAGCGGCGCCATTGACAGCGACTTGAGCCTGGCCCAGCTCGGCTCGGGCGCGCTCACGCTGACCGGCGCCAACACCTACAGCGGCAGCACGACTGTCGCCAGCGGCTCGACGCTCAACGTCGGCAACGGCGGCAGCACCGGCGCCCTGGGCCTCAGCCAGATCAACAACGACGGCACGCTGGTGTTCAACCTCAGCAGTCCGCTGACTCTGTCCATCAACAGCACCGGCAACGGCGCCCTCGTTCAGCAAGGCAGCGGCACCCTCAGCCTCACAGGCACCCACAGCTATACCGGCACCACGAGCATCGCGGTGGGCAGCACCTTGAGCGTGGGCGACGGCACGGCTTTCGGCACCCTGGGCTCGGGGGCCGTGGTGAACGACGGCACCCTCGTCGTCAACAAAAACAATTCGCTGATCCTGTCGAACGACATCGGCGGCACAGGTGCGCTGGTCAAGCTCGGCAGCAACCAGGTCTACCTCAGCGGCAACAACACCTACGGCGGCACCACGACGCTCGCTGGCGAGTTGTTCATCGGCAATGGCGGCACGACCGGCAGCCTGGGCAGCGGCGCCGTCACCAACAACGGCACGCTTTGGATCAACCGCAGCGATTCGCTGACGCTGGCCAACGACATCAGCGGCAGCGGGGGGCTGAAGAAGCTGTTCACCCCCACGACCCTCACCCTCACCGGCAGCAACAGCTACACGGGCACCACCGACATCATCGGCACGCTGCAGATCGGCAATGGCGGCACCACGGGTACGTTGGGCGCCGGCGCTGTCGCCAACACGGGCACGCTGATCCTCAACCGCAGCAATGCCCTGACCGTCGCCGCCGCCATCAGCGGCGCCGGCAACCTCGTCAAGCAGGCGGCAGGCACGGCCACGCTGACGGGCAACAACGCCTACACCGGCACCACCACCATCAGCGCTGGCACGCTGCAGGTCGGCAACGGCGGCAGCAGCGGCACGCTTGGCTCCGGCGCGGTCACCAACAACGCCACGCTCGTCGTCAACCGCAGCGATGCCATCACCATCGCCAATGCAATCGGCGGTACCGGCGCGCTAGACAAGCAAGGCAACAACAACCTCACGCTCACCGGCAACAACAGCTACACGGGCACCACCACCATCAGCGCCGGCAACATCACCGTGGGCAATGGCGGCACGAGCGGCACGCTGGGATCGGGTGCCGTAGGTGGCCTGGGCGCCTTGGCCTTCAACCGCAGTGATGACTTGACGTTCGGCATCGACATCGGCGGCGCGCTCAGCCTGTCTCAATTGGGCCCCAACACGCTCACGCTGACCGGCACCAACACCTTCGGCGGCGCCATCACCATTGCCCCCGGCGCGACGCTGGCCGTCGGCAACGGCGGCACCACCGGCACGTTGAGCACGGGCTTCGTCGCCAACAGCGGCACCCTGACCATCAACCGCAGCAGTGACCTGACCCTGACAAACGCCATCATCGGCACCGGCAGGCTGGTCAAGCAGGGCAGCAATACGCTCACGCTGACCAGCAACAACAACATCTACAGCGGCGGCACCACCATCTCGGCCGGCGTGCTAGACATCGGCGGTGGCGGCGCCACCGGAGGCGCGGGCATCGGCGCCATCACCAACAACGCGACGCTGCGCGTCAACCTCAGCAGCGCGCTGCTCTTCACGAACAACGTCAGCGGTACCGGCACATTTGTAAAGGCAGGCGCGGGCACCACGACGGTTGAACTCGCCAGCACCGTCTCCAACCCCAACATTCAAGTGCTGGCCGGCCAACTGGCCCAGGTCGGCTCCAACACCTTCGTCGGCAATCCAGCACTGGTCGTGGACGGCGCCACCGCGAAGTTCAATCCCAGCACGGCGCCGGCCAACTTCGGCAGCGTGACCGTCAGCAATGGCGGCGAAATCATGGGCAGCGGCACCGTGACGGCCGCCAACTACGCGCTGCAGAACGCAACCATTAGCGGCAAGCTCGGTGCCGGCACCCTCACCGTCACCGGCGCCACCACGCTGTCCGGCGAAAGCGCGGCCGCTGCCATCAACGTCAACACAGGCGGCGCGCTGACCCTCAGCGGCGCCGCCGCGCACCTGACCGGCGGCGCTGCACTCACCATCGCCTCGGGCGCCAGCATGACGTTGGCCGGCAACGAGTCCGCGCAGAGCCTGTCCCTGACCGGCACGCTGAATGCGGCGGCGGCAGGCCAGACACTCACCGCCACGACCTACGCGCTGCACAACGGCGCGGTCGTCAACGCCAACCTCGGCACCGGCACGCTGACGAGCGACGGCGTCGCCACCGCGCTGAATGCGCCGGCGGCTGCCACCACGGTCAACGTGACCACTGGCCGCCTGACGCTAGGCTTTCCCAACCTCCTGGCCGACGGCGCGACCGTCAATGTCAGCGCACCCGGCTTCCTCAAGCTAGGCGGTGACGACTTCATCACCCAGCTCAACCTGGCGGGGCAGCTGGAGGCCACGACCAGCGCCACGCTGACCGCCACCGCCACCACCGGCTATGCGCTCAATGGCGGCGTCACGCAGGCCAATGCCAACCTCGGCCCCGGCAAGCTGTCGGCAACAGGCACCAGCCAGCTCAATGGCACGACGGCCGCCAACGACTTGGCCGTCGCAGCCGGCGCCACGCTGATCCTTGGCGCGCCTGCGGACCGCCTGGTCGGCAGCCCGGCCATCACGGTCGGCGCGGGCGGCACGCTGACGCTGAACGCCGACAACGCCGCGACCTCGGTCAACCTCGGCGCGGGCGCCCAGGTCAATGGCACGGGCGTTTTGACCGCCACCGACTACGTGCTGGACAACGCCGTCTACAACAGCAACCTGGGCGGCGGCACGCTGACCAGCCGCAACAACAGCACCTTGAACGGGCTTTCCGGCGCGGCCAATCTCCTCGTCGAGACCGGCTCGCTGACGCTCGGCTCCGCAGACCGGTTCACCGGCCTGCCCAACGTCGTCATCAACAGCGGCGCCAGCCTGGCACTGGGCGGCCACGAGCGGTTCGGCTCCCTCGCCGGAGCGGGCACGCTGGCCATGGGCAGCCACGCGCTGCAGACCGGCTCGACGCTGCCCACCACCTTCAGCGGCATCATCAGCGGCAGCAGCCTGGCCACGCTGACCAAGGAAGGCGCAGGCACCACCTTCACGCTCAGCGGCCCCAACACCAGCAGCGGCCTGTTCCGGGTGCAGCAGGGCACGCTGCTGCTGACCAATGGCAACGACCGCCTGGCCGCGACCAGCAGCGTCCTCGTCGACAGCGGGGCCTTCCTCAAGCTCGACGGCAACCAAGCCCTCACCACGGTCACGGTGGCCGGCACCGTCGACAAGACCGGCGCCGCCGACACGCTCACCGCCACGAACTATGTGCTGAACAGCGGCGCGCTCATCAACGCCAACCTCGGCAGCGGCGCGGTCACCAGCAACGGCAGCGTCGCGCTCAACGGCGCGGCGGCACCCACCAGCGTCAATGTCGCCACCGGTACGCTCAGCCTGGGCTCGGCCGACCTGCTGGCCGACACCACCGCCGTCGACATCGCCAGCGGCGCCACGCTGCTGCTGAATGGCAACGACACCGTCGGTAGCCTCACCTCGGCCGGCACGCTGGCCAAGACCGGTGCCAACGACACGCTCATGGCCACCACCTACGCGCTCAACGGCGGCTCGGTCGTCAACGCCAACCTCGGCAGCGGCGCGCTGACCAGCAACGGCAGCGTCGCCCTCAACGGCACGGCAGCGGCCGACACGGTCAACGTCGCCACTGGCACCCTGAGCCTGGCCAGCACCAACCGCCTTGCCGACACCGCCGCCGTGAGCATCGCCAACGGCGCCACGCTGCTGCTGAACGGCAACGACAGGGTTGGCGCCCTCACCTCGGCCGGCACGCTGGCCAAGACCGGTGCCGACGACACGCTCTCCGCCGCGACCTATACGCTGGACAACGGCGCGCTCATCGCCGCCAACCTCGGCGCCGGCTCGCTGACGAGCAACGGCAACGCCGCCCTCGACGGCACGGCGGCGGCCTCCACCGTCAACGTCGCCGCTGGCACCCTCACGCTCGGCTCGATCAACCGCCTGGCCGACACCGCAGCCCTGTCCATCGCCAACGGCGCCACGCTGCAGCTCAACGGCAACGACACCGTCGGCACGCTGACCGCCGCGGGCACGCTGGCCAAGACCGGCGCAAACGACACGCTCTCCGCCACCACCTACACGCTGAACAACGGCGCCACCATCACCGCCAACCTCGGCGCCGGCACCCTCACCAACGATGGCAACGCCGCGCTCAACGGCACGGCAGCGGCCGCGACCGTCAACGTCGCTGCCGGCACGCTGACGCTGGGCTCGGCCGAGCGCCTGGCCGACACCGCCGCGCTGACCATCGCCAGCGGCGCCGCGCTGCAACTCAACGGCAACGAGACGGTCGGCACGTTGAGCACCGCCGGCACCCTCGCCAAGACCGGCGCCGCCGACACGCTCGCCGCCGCCAGCTACGCACTGAACAGCGGCGCCGTCGTCGACGCCAACCTCGGCACCGGCACGCTCACCAGCAACGGCGCCGTCGCCCTCAACGGCACGGCTGCGTCCGCCACCGTCAACGTCGCCACCGGCACGCTCACCCTCGGCGCCGCCGAGCGCCTGGCCGACACGGCTGCTGTGGCCATCGCCAGCGACGCCGCGCTCAAGCTCAATGGCAACGACACGGTCGGCACGCTGACCGCAGCCGGCACCCTCGGCAAGACTGGCGCCGCCGACACGCTTGCCGCCGCCAGCTACGCGCTGAACGGCGGCGCCGTCGTCGACGCCAACCTCGGCGCCGGCGCGCTCACCAGCAACGGTGCCGTCGCCCTCAACGGCACGTCCGCCGCCGACACCGTCAACGTCGCCACCGGCACCCTCACGCTGGGTGCCGCCGACCGCCTGGCCGACACCGCCGCTGTCGGCATTGCCAGCGGTGCCACGCTGAAGCTGGGCGGCAACGACAGCGTCGGCAGCTTCACCGCCGCCGGCACCTTGGCCAAGACCGGCGCGAACGACACGCTCACCGCCACCAGCTACGCGCTCAACAACGGCGCCATCGTCGACGCCAACCTGGGCACCGGCTCGCTCAACAGCAACGGCAGCGTTGCCCTCAACGGCACGGCCGCTGCCGCCACCGTTAACGTTGCGACCGGCACGCTGAGCCTCGGCTCGGCTGACCGGCTGGCCGACACGGCTGCAGTGGGCATCGCCAGCGGCGCCACGCTCAAGCTCAACGGCAACGACACCGTCGGCAGCCTGACCGCCGCCGGCACCCTGGCCCAGACCGGCGCGGGCGACACGCTCACGGCCACTACCTTCGCCCTCAACGACGGCGCGGTCGTCAACGCCAACCTCGACACCGGCACGCTGACCAGCAACGGCAATGTCGCGCTCAACGGCAGCGCGGCGGCGAGCACGGTCAACGTCGCCACCGGCACGCTGAGTCTCGGCGCCGCCGACCGCCTGGCCGACGCGGCCGCCGTGACCATCGCCAGCGGCGCCACGCTCAAGCTCGGCGGCAACGACACGGTCGGCAGCCTCACCGCCGCCGGCACGCTGGCCAGGACGGGCGCTACCGACACGCTCACCGCAGCCACGTACGACGTCAATGACGGCGCCGTCGTCAACGCCCACCTCGGCGCCGGCACGCTCAACAGCAACGGCAACGTTGCACTCAACGGCACGTCGGCGGCCACCACGGTGAGCGTCGCCTCTGGCACGCTCGCCCTCGGCGCGGCCGACCTGCTGGCCGACAACGCCGCCGTCAGCATCGCCAGCGGTGCCACGTTGAAGCTGAACGGCAACGACACCGTCGCCGGCCTCACCGCTGCAGGCACGCTGGACAAGACCGCTTCCGGCGACACGCTCACAGCCAGCAACTACGCCCTCAACGGCGGCTCGGTCGTGAACGCCAACCTCGGCGGCGGCACGCTGGACAGCAGTGGCAGCGTCCTCCTGGCCGGCAACGCCGCCGTGCAGACACTGAACGTCAACAGCGGCACCTTGCAACTCAATGGCAGCAACCAGCTCGGTGCCGCTCCCGCAACGACGCTGGCAGCCGGCGCCACGCTGGCGCTGACCGGCAACCAGACGCTGGGCAGCCTCAGTGGCTCGGGGGGCATCACGTCGAGCAGCGGCACGCTGGCCGTCGGTGATAGCGCCGACAGCCAGTACGACGGCGTCTACAGCGGCAACGGCGCGTTGCTCAAGCAAGGTGCCGGCACACTGATCCTCTCCGCCAACAACAGCTACAGCGGTACCACACAGATCGCGGCAGGCGCGGTGCAGGTGGGCGTGGGCGGCGCGAGCGGCTCGCTGGGCAGCGGCGCCGTCGACGACAGCGGCGTGCTGCGTTTCCAGCGCAGCGACGCCGTTGCGCTGAACCACGCCATCACCGGCAGCGGCAGCGTCGAGCAGGCCGGCACCGGCACGCTGACGCTGGACACCGCGCTGCAGACCACCGGCATCACCAAGGTCAGCAAGGGCAGCCTCGTCACGCCGGGCGACGAGCGCATCGCCAATGGCAGCAGCGTCGTCGTCGATGCCGGCGCTACGCTCAGGCTCGGCGGCAACGAGACGCTAGCGTCGCTCGCCAGCGCCGGCAGCGTCGAGCTCAAGGGCAACCTGGCCAGCAGCGGCGACGTGACGATCAGCGGCGTCCTCAGCCTGACCGGGGCCGGCGCGCAGAGCCTGAGCGCCGCCCACCTGGAGGCCAACAACACCGGCAACACGCTGGGCGCACAGCCGCTGTCGCTGGCGGCGCAGTCCGTCCAGCTCAAGACCGGCGACGCCGCCGCGCTCAAGCTCGGCACGCTCAACCTCTCGGCCGACTCCAGCATCGCGGCCGGCACCATCACGCTGACCGGTGATGTGACGCTGACCGGCGGCACCACCACCCTCGTGGCCGCCGCCGCGCCCACCGTCTACACGCCCGAGACCGGCAAGCAGGCCGCCAACGCCCAGCAGATCGCCATCGCCGACGCCACCATTGCGCAGACCGGCGGCCTCATCCGCGCCACCACCGGCTCGCTGGCCCTGCAGGCCACGGGCGGCGGCTCCATCACCCTGCTGGACGGCGCCGCCAACGACCTCAGCGGCGGCATCTCGGCCGTCAGCGGCACCAGCGGCGCGGCGTGGAACGCCAACTCGGTGGGCAATGTGACGACCCAGCAGAGCCGCATCAGCCTCAGCGCCGACACACTGCACGTCAACGGCGCGGGCGTCGAAGGCGACCTCATCGCCATCGACGCCGCCAAGCTGAGCTCGGCCTCGGCCACCAACGTCATCCGCGCCCGCCTGCCCTACAACCCGGGGCTGGGCTTTGCCGTGCAGATGCCTGGCCTCACGCTCAAGCTGCGCGACGCGGCCTTCACGCAGTCGCTCAGCTTCGGCTCCGCCGGCGACATGATTGCCATCGACGTGGGCAGCAGCGTCGCCCTCGGGCCGGCCGGCTTCATCACCATCCTGCCCAAGAAGCCGACGGCCCTGGGCGCCACCGCCGTCTACGCCAGCGGGCCACCGACCGGTACCAACGGCTACCGGCTCTTCTACGACGGCGCTAGCCGCAGCAGCGAAGTGCCGGTGGTGTACAACGGTGCCACACCGGCGACCCCCGAAGCCCAGGGCTCCATCTCCGCCACCGTCGCGGTGTCGGAAGGTGCCCGCAAGGACCGTTTCGAGGAAGCGGTGCGTACCGAGAACGTCGCCATCCGGCTGCGCTCCGGCGTGATTGCTGAAGTCGGCGCCGGCCGCCCCGCCACCGTCGGCAAGGAAGGCATCCGCCTGCCCGAACAGTGCACGCCGACGGCGGAACTCGGCTGCGAGAAATAAGCCCTCAACCCGAGCACCCGACCATGACCGCGAACCGCCCCGGCACCCTGCGCCGCCGCACCCTGCTTGAAACGCTGCCGGCCCTGCTGGCGGGTGCGCCGACCCTGACAGCCGCCCAAACCCCGGCCGCCACCGGCGCCCTGCCCGGGCGGCTGGCGCTGCTGGTCGGCAACCGCGACTACCCCGAGCCCGACGACCTGCCGCCCACCCACAAGAACGTGCACGACCTGGGCCTCGCGCTGGAGCAACGCGGCTTCAGCGTCACCGACGCGCTGGACGCCGACGCCGCCAAGACCCGCCTGGCCATCGAGGCCTTCGCCGCCGCCGTCAAGGCCGGCCCGCCCGACACCGTCGCCTTTTTCTACTTCACCGGCCACGGCCTGCAGTTGGACGCCCAGAGCCTGCTCGTCGGCGCCGGCACCAGCCCCAAGGCCAAGGCCGACGTGCTCGGCAAGAGCAGCGTCAACGTCATCAAGGACGTCGTCGACCGCATGCCCAGTCGGCCGGACGCATTGACCATCTGCGTCATCGACGCCTGCCGCACCAACATCCGCGCCGCCGTGCAGGCCAGCGACGGCCTGAACCAGATCGAAGTGCCGCCGGGCTTCCTCGTCGCCTTCTCCACCGGCGCCGGAAAACCCGCCATCGCGCCCAACTCCGACAAGTTCAGCACCTTCTACACGGCCTCCCTCGTCAAGCTGCTGAACTCGGCCGACGACGAGGCCACCTGGTCGGACTTCTTCTCCGTCGTGCGGCTGGACGTGCTCAACGTCATGCGCAACCACCCCGTCGAGGCCGTGCGCGCGCTGGCCCAGGACTCGTTCATCGCCAAGGACGTGCGGCACAGCGTGACGCTGGCCCGCCCGCGGGCCAAGGACGTGGCCCCGCCGCCACCGCCGCCGCGCGCGCCCGACGACCTGGAAGACTGGGCCGCCGTCGAGAAAAGCGCCTGGCCTGCGGAAGTCTCGCAACTGGCCGACGGCTATTTGCAGCACCACCCCAAGGGCCGCCGCGCGCTGGCCGCGCTGGCCGCCCGTGAAGGCGCCAAAGAAGCCAGCCAGGTGCTGCGCCGCAACGACGTGCGCCTGTACCGCACGGCCTTCAACGCCGCCGAGGGCGCGCCCGAGGAGCTGCAGGCCGACATCCACAAGTCGGCCCGTGGCGACAAGGACGCCGCCGCCCGCGTGGCCCGCCGCTACCGCGACGGCGGCGCACCCGCCGCGACCGGCCGCTACGAAGGCTGGCTGCAATATGCGTCCGGCCTGGGCAACGGCATCGCGGCCTACGAACTGGCCCTGTATTACCGGCGCACCGCCCAGCCCCTGCTGGCATCGCAGTTCGAATTCCGCGCCCGGGAACTGGGCTACACACCGCCGCCGACGCTGGACAACGTCCGCAAGTGACCGGCTGCGGCTGATCGCCGGCGCACCTCGCCTACATTGGCAACCCCCACAGCTGCGCCGCGCGCGATGAACGACCCCACGCTGATCGCCATCATCGAAGCCGGCTGGCCCGACATGCTCGTGCGGCTGGGCGACCGCCGCGAGGCCTTCGCGGCGCGGGCCGGCGAGCAGGCGCGACAACTTGGCCTGCTCGACGTCAACAGCGCGGCGCGTTACCTCAACCTGTGCTTCGCCTTCGGCCCGGCCTTCGAGACGCGGCCCGAGAACGAATGGGCGCTGGCCCTGCTGGTGGACGAGCGCCTGGGCAACTGGGTCAAGCTGCATCAACTGGTGCACGCCGGTGCCGAAGCGCTGGCCCGCCGCGGCGGCGATGCGCAGGCCTTGCTGAGCGCAGACGCCCGGCTCGTCGATGCGCTCGACCAGCGTCGCCCTGACGACGGCAAGCCACTGCCGCGCAAGGCCTGCGACATCGAGGCCATCGAGTTCCGCGCGCTGGACATGGACTGGCGCCGCGAATACCGCCTGGAAGGCGGCGCCTGGCAGCACCTGCCCGGCCCGCCCGCACCGCCGTCGCTGCGCGTTGACACCACCACGCTGCCACCGGTGACCCGCCTGTGCCTGCTCAGCCAGGCCGCCAGCGAAGGCCCGCAGACGCGCCTGCAGGTTCGCCAGGCCACCCACGGCCAATGCGCCCTGCCCGTGCCGCACCCGCAGATGCGCTGGCTCGGCGGCCACGGCCTGATGGCGGCCCAGGGCCATGCCGCACAAACCACCAGCATCACGCTGAACGCGCTGCCACCGCCCGCCGCGCCGCCGGGCTGGGGCGCGCTGCTGCTGCAGGAGCCCTCGCCCGAGCTGACGCTGCTGGAGCTGAACAGCTGCGGCCTGCGCGACCGTGGCGTGCCGCTGGCGTCACAGCATCTGCAATTGATGACCTGGCCGGCCCAGCAATGGCTGCTGACCTGGCAGCGCGACCGCATCCTGGAACGGGCCTGGCCGCAACAGACATCTACGCCGCCGCTACCGCCCGCTTCCCAAGGGCTGCGCCTGCGGCTCGCGCGTGACGGCGCCCCGCGCGCCGCGCCGAAGTGGAGCGAAGGCCTCGGCCCCGGCATCGAAGCCGCGCTGCTGGCCGGCGCCGACAAGCTGTTCGCCGCCTGGTCGGCCAGCGCCCAGTCGCCGCGCATGAGCCTGCGGGCCGGGCTGTTCAACGGCCACGCTGCCATGACGTGGGGCCTGCGCGAGGGCCCGGAAGGGCTGGTGGCCGAACCGCTGCTGCGCGTGGCCAGCGACCTCAAGCTCGCCATGACGCTGGACCTGCTGCTGAGCGGCGAGATCGAGCAAGCCGGCGCACGCACGCAGCTGAGCTTGCGCATCGCCCTGTCGACGGAACTGGCCTTGCAGTTCACTCGCGAAACCGCCGCGCCGCCGCTGCCCGAGGCCCTGGCGCCGGTGCACCAGGCCATCCGCTGCCCGGTCGTGCTGGAGTTCACCCCGCTTGCCGGCGAGACCGGCCTGCTTTGGAGCGAGTTCGGCCCGGCCACCGGCGCGCTGGTGGGCGCCTTCGGGTTGCGGCCTAGGCCCGAGGGCGGCGGCGCCTGGCAGTGGTTCCTGCAGCTGGCGCTGGAGCCCGTGGTCGCGCCGATGGCGGTGCAAGACCCTGTGCTCGGGCGCAGCAGTCAGCATGTCGCCCTGCTCGGCTCGCTGCCGCTGTTGAACTGGAGCCTGGGCTGATGGAACGCCTGCTCGTCCTTCGTCTGCAAGCCCGTGGCGTGTCCGCACAAGCGCGGCTCAACGGCTTCCCGCTGGCCGAACTCGGCGCGACCGGCGGCGTGCAGGCGCTGGCCGTGCACGAGTACACGCTGGCTGGCGCCAACCGGCTTGAGTTGGTCGTCGAGCCCGCCGCGAACGCCGAGCCGCGTCTGGCCGAAGGGCCGCGTTTCGCGCGCGCACAGCTGCTGCTGCCGCGCGTCGGCCAGGCCGCCAGCGACGAGCAATCCCGCTGCCTGGCGACGCTGGACTGGGCCGTGGCAGATGGCGAGCTGTACCGGGCGAACACCGTCGTTCAGCAGGAGGTCGACATCCCGGTGAAGTTCCCGCGCTGGCGTTGGCAGGACGCGCCCGCGCTGCCCGACCTGACCACGCTCGCCGCACCCGTGCTGGCCTTCGCGCAGGAGCAGGCGGTGGCGCTCGCCCAGGGCGACCCGGAGCCGTGGATCGTCGCGGCCCGGCTGCGCTTCGAGGAGCTCGCCCTGGCCTACCAGCGCAACCCCGCCGACGATCTGGCGCGCTGGCGTGCCCGCGTGCAGCTGCTGCACGCCCAGAAGGCGCTGCGCGGCCCGCTGCCCACGGCGGCGACGCTGATGCTGCGCGCCACGGCCGACGGCCGGCTGGTCGACTGCCTCACCAAAGACGGCGCGCCACTGTTGCAGTTCACCCGGCCCGATGGCGGCCGCGTCGCCCTGCCGATGCGCATTGCCGTGGTGGAAGGCCGCCTCTACGTGCTGCGCTGAAGGCGCCGGGCAGCAGGGGCTGTCGTATGCTCTTCTCGGCTCGTCGTGAGCACCATGAAACCAGGGGAACCCGCGAATGATCGTGCTGTGCGTGAGCAGCTACAACGGCGCATCGACCGAGCCGCGCGAAGCCAGCTTCGACGAACTGGGCGGCACCATCGGCCGTGCCGCCACCAACCAGCTGGTGCTGCCCGACCCTGACCGCACCATCTCGCGCGTGCATGCGCAGGTCGTGCTGCGCAACGGCGCCTTCGTCGTCATCGACCGCGGCAGCAATGCGATCAGCATCAATGGCGTGCCGCTCGGCAACGGCCGCGAGGCCCCGCTCAAGCCGGGCGACAAGCTCGACATCGGCGGCTATGTCATCCAGGTGCAGAAGGGCCACCAGACGGTCGCGGTCGATCCCTTCGGCGACCTCTTCGGCGCCGCCTCGCGCCCCCCAGCGCCTCGCGCTCCAACGCCGGCCCCGGTCCTGGCGCCCCCGCCGACGGTGCACAAGTCTGCCCCCGCAGCCTCCAGCGCCATTCCTGCCGACTGGGACCCCTTCGCCCCCGAGGTGCACACCAGCGCCCCCGGGCTGGAACTGATGGTCTCCACGCCGAGCGACCCGTTCGGGCTGGGCGGCCCGGCGCAGTCGCCGATGTCCAGCGGGCCGTCACTGGACGACCTGTTCGGGCTCGGCCCCATCGGCAGCGCGCCGTCAGACCCGCTGGGCATCCTGAGCGCCGCGCCGCCTGCGGCCAACACGGCCGCAGACAGCGACCCACTGCGTGCACTGATGCAACAGCCCGTGCGCGCACCGCAGGTGCTGCCGGCTGATGTCGTATCGGACCTGCACCTGCCCTGGCAGGCCGCCTCCATGACCCCGCCGTCCGTCCCCGCGCCGCCCGCGCCTTCCGGCGCCGTGCTGTCGTGGGACGAGTCCATGCTCGACAACAAGGTCATCACGCTGCCGGATGTGCGTCATCTCGATGGCGAGCCGGCCGCCGCCACCGCTGCAATCCGCGCGCCACAGCCAGCGCCGGCGCGGCCCGCCGCCCCCGCCGGCGACACCACCGCCCTGCTCGACGCGCTGATGACCGGCCTGGGCCTGCCCACCACGCCGCTGCAGACGCTGACGCCGGCGACGATGCAGCTCGTCGGCGAGCTACTGCGCGAGTCCACGCGTGGCGCCGTCGAGCTGCTGCGCGCGCGCGCCGCGCTCAAGCAGGAGGTGCGGGCCGAGGTGACGATGATCGTCACGCAGGGCAACAACCCGCTCAAGTTCTCGCCCAACGTCGACACGGCGCTCAACCACCTGCTCGGGCCCACGGCGCCCGGCTTTATGACGCCGGCCCGCGCGATGCGCGACGCCTTCGACGACCTGCGCGCCCATGAAATCGGCGTCATGGCCGGCATGCGCGCCGCGCTGGACGGCGTGCTCGCCCGCTTCGACCCGCAAACGCTGGACAGCACCATCACCAAGCGCGGCGCACTGGCCTCGCTGCTGCCCGGCTCGCGCAAGGCCCAGCTCTGGGAGCAGTTCCAGCAGCTCTACACCCAGCTCTCGCGCGAGGCGGAGGACGACTTCCATGCGCTGTTCGGCAAGGCCTTCCTGAAAGCCTACGAAGCCCAGCTGATCGCGCTGGACGCCGAGCCCGGGCCGGCGCCCTCACCCCGTCGCTGAGGCACCACGATGCTGGCCATGGAAGTCGCCATCCTGTCCGAACCCGGCGGGCGCAAGACCAACGAAGACGCCTGCGGCCACTGGCATTCCAAGCGCCATCTCTGCTGTGTGCTGGCCGATGGCGCCGGCGGCCATGGCGGCGGCGATGTGGCCTCGCGCCTGGCGGTGCAACACCTGCTCGCCGCCGTCCAGGCGCACCCGGACGACTGCGGCAGCCAGCTCGCCGAGCTCGTGCGGCAGACCAACCAGACCATCATCGACCGCCGCCAGGCTGGCACCCGCATGGCCGACATGCACAGCACCGTCGTGTGCCTGGTGGTCGACTTCATGGAGCACCGGGCCTACTGGTCGCATGCCGGTGACTCTCGGCTTTACTGGTTCCGCAACGGCCGGCTCAATGGCCGCACGCTCGATCACAGCCTGGTGCAGGGCCTCGTGGAAGTGGGCCTGGTGGAGGCCGACGCGCTGCGCCACCATCCCAAGCGCAGCGAACTGCGCTCGGCCTTGGGCGCCCGGCCCGATGAACTCGACGTCAGCACCCTGCCCGGCCCGGCCGAAGTGGCGGCGGGCGACTGCTTCCTGCTCTGCAGCGACGGCCTGTGGGAGAACCTCGACGACCGCGACCTGCAGGCCACGCTGGCCAACTCGCCCTCGCCGCGCGCCTGGCTCGATGAACTGCGCCGCGTCGTCATGGTGGCCACGCAAGGCAAACCCGGGCACGACAACTTCAGCGCGATAGCCCTGTGGCTGAGTCAACCCAACCTCTGAACGGAGACTGCGATGCCGAACCAATGTTGCATGGGCGCCGTCATGAAGTGCAGCATGGGCGCAGCGCCAAGCAGCCTGATGCCCACGCCCAAACCCATCATGACCAGCAACAAGATTGCGGCCAACATCATGGACCACGCGCCCATGGTCAACATCCTGCCGTTCGGCGTGTGCAAGAGCCTGGCCAACCCGATGGTGGCCGGCGCGACGGCCGCCGCCAGCGGCGTGCTGACCCCCATGCCGTGCATCCCCAACACGCCGGCGCCGTGGATTCCCGGCGCGCCGACCGTGCTGGTAGCCAACTTTCCGGCGCTGGACGACACCTGCAAATTGATGTGCCTGTGGGCCGGCGTCATCGAGTTCTCCAATGCCGGGCAGGCCACTCACCAGATTCCCTGAAACGCAAAGCCTCGCCCGAGAGGCTTGGCGTTCGGCGCAGCCAAACGACAACGCCGCCCGAAGGCGGCGCTGCAAGGGGCCAGGGGCCGTATAGCTCAGGCTCAGGGAGGGGCCTGGCGGCCGATCTCGACGCGGCGGTTCTCGGCGGCAAAGGGGTCGCTCTTCACCTTGGGCTCGCTTGCGCCAAGACCGACTGCCACCAGCATGCCGTCCTCGGCGCCCTTGGCCACCAGATAGTGCTTGACCTCTTCGGCGCGCTTTTGCGACAGCGCCTGGTTGGCCTCGCTGGCGCCCGAAGCGTCGGCGTGGCCTTCGATGCGCACCGTCTTGCCACTGCCGCGCTTGGTGGCGAGGGCCTCGGCAAATACGTCGAGCTGCTTGCGCAGGCCGTCGGGGATTTCCGCCGAGCCGACCTTGAAGGCCAGCGCGGGCAGGGAGAAGCGTACAGCGGGCTTGAAGCCCATGCACTTGAAGCCGGCCGCGACCAACTGCTCGCAGGCGTCTTCGGGGAACAACCCTTCCTTGACGGCACCGACGCTCGGCAGGGCATTGCCAACTTCAACGGTTTCTTGCGCCTGCAGGGCACCGCCGGCGAGCAAGCCAGCGGCCAGGACAAACAGCGGCAGGGGACGGCGAACAAACATGGCGAACTCCCGATCAAACACGACCAGTCACCACAGAATCGGGCAACCCAGCCACACCACAGTCGCAATGAATGGCGAAGCGTGTGCACAAATCATAGCCCTCAGAACGCCCGCGTGACACCCTCAAATGTGCGTATCCGGGATCGGCCCTCTGTCGCGGCGACACAGGCGGCGTGTATCGTTCGCGCCAATGCCTACCGTCATGGTGAGCCGCATCAATGAACCGCCCATCAGCCCAGAGACCCAGCCTTTGCCTCCAACAACATGACCCGGCATAACAGAGTGATGTGGACGGAGGGGATGTTCCTGCAACCCCAGCATTTCCAGCAGCAGGAACGCTTCCTCTCCCGGCAGCTGGACGCCCGGCTGGCCAACACCAGCCTGCATCCCGAGGGCTTTGCGACGCTGCAGATCGACCAGCCAGCCTTGCTGCAGGGTCAATTGGCGCTGACCGGCGCCACCGGCGTCATGCGCGACGGCTTGGCATTTGCGATGCCCGACGACGAGCCGGCGCCCCCGGCGCTGGACATCCCTACCGACACCCGCGACGAGTTGGTGCTGCTGGCCATCGCGCGGTCCGAGCCCGGCGTCGTGGAAAGCGATGTCGAAGGCGAGCAGACCGGCATGCCGCCGCGCTACCGCGCGCTGGAGCTGTCCGTGGCCGACGGCCACGCTCGCAAGCTGAGCGAGGCGCCAATCCAGATTGGCCGCCTCAACCTGCGGCTGGTGCTGGAGAGCCGCGCCGGCAATGGCTTCGTGGGCCTGGGCGTGGCGCGCATCGTCGAGCGCCGCGCGGACGGCCGCGTCGTGCTGGATACGCGCTACATCCCGCCGATGCTGCAGGTCAGCGAGCAGGTGGTGCTGGAGGGCTGGCTGCGCGAGGTGCTGGGCATGCTGCACCAGCGCGGCGAGGCGCTGGCCGCGCGGCTGGCCCAACCGGGCCGGGCAGGCGTGGGCGAGATCGCCGACTTCCTGCTGCTGCAGACCGTCAACCGCCACGAACCGCTGTTCGACCACGCGCGCCAACTGCGCCCGCTGCACCCGGAGCGGCTGTACGCGATGTGCCTGGCGCTGGCCGGCGAGCTGGCCTGCTTTCGCGACCGCAAGCGCCCGCCGACCTTTCCGGCCTACGCCCACCACGACCTGGCGGGCTGTTTCGAGCCGTTGCTGGCCGACATTCGCCAGTCGCTGTCCATGGTCATGGAGCAGTCGGCCATCCCCATCGAGCTGCAGGACCGCAAGTACGGCGTGCGCGTGGCCATCATTGCCGACGCGGAGCTGCGCCGCAGCGCCAGCTTCGTGCTCGCGGTCAATGCGCAGATGCCGGGCGACGCCGTCCGTGCGCGCTTCCCCACTCAGGTCAAGATCGGCCCGGCCGAGAAGATCCGCGACCTGGTGAACCTGCAGTTGCCGGGCGTCACGCTGCGACCGATGCCGGTGGCGCCGCGCCAGATTCCTTACCACGCCGGCTTCAACTACTTCGAGCTGGAGACGCGCGGCAACGAGATGTGGAAGCAGCTCGAAAACTCCGGCGGCCTGGCGATGCACATCGCCGGCGAGTTTCCCGGGCTCGAACTCGAGCTCTGGGCGATCAGATGAGGCCCCTCGCCCAGTCTTGCCTCGCTGAACGCGGGCAAGCCCGGTCGGTCCCCCGCGAGGACGGCGATGCTCGCGGCATCGAGCCGCAAGCACATCGCCAAGCGGGCCGGCTCGGGAGCGGCCCAGCGCTCGGCCCGAAATACCCCGCCTGGACAACTGAGAGACCTGGCACATGAACGAGAACGACCCCTTCTCGGCGTTCGAGCAGGAGCGCACCATCATCAAGCCCGGTGCCGGGCGTGCGGCATCCGCGACGACGCAAGCCCAAGCCCCCTCGCCTGCGGCCCAGGCCGCTGCGGCGCTGCCCGATGACCTGCCGCTGCCGCAAGGCCTGAACCCGCTGCTGCAGCTGGCCGGCCCACTGCTGTCGACCGCGAGCCAGCTGCGCGCAATGCCGCAGCACCCCAACCCCTCGGGGCTGCGCGCGGCGCTGATCGAATCGGTCAAGCGCTTCGAGCGCCAGGCGCAGGCGCGCGGGCTGCCGCAAGAGCATGTGATGGCGTCGCGCTACATCCTGTGCAGCTACATCGACGAATGCGCCTCCAGCACGCCCTGGGGCGGCTCGGGCGCCTGGTCCAGCCAGAGCCTGCTGGTGCATTTCCATAACGAGAGCTGGGGCGGCGAGAAGGTCTTCCAGCTGCTCGGCAAGCTGGCCGAGAACGTTGCAGCCCAGCGCCCGTTGCTGGAGCTGCTGCAGGTGGTGCTGGCCCTGGGCTTCGAAGGCCGCTACCGCGTGCTCGACAACGGCCGCGCGCAGCTCGACAGCGTGGCCGAGCGCCTGGCCAGCCTGCTGCGCGAACAGGCCGGGCCGCCGCTGCGCGAGCTGTCGCCGCAGTGGCGCGGTGTCGCGCTGCGGCAGGCCAAGCTGGCCGACGGCCTGCCACTGTGGGTGCTGGCCGCGCTGGCTGGCGGCCTGCTGCTGCTGGTGTTCATCGCGCTGCGGCTGTCGCTGCATGCCCGCACGGACGCCACCTTCGACGCGCTGCAGGCCATGGACGTGCGCGCAGCCACGCAGCTGACGCCCCCGCCTCCGCCACCTGCGGCCACACCGCGCCTGGCCGCGCTTCTGCAGGCGGCAATCGCACGCGGCGCCGTGCAGGTACAGGACCTGGCGGACAAGTCCATCGTGACCATCGCCGGCGACGGCTTCTTCGAGCCCGGCAGCGCCGAAGTCGCCAGTGCGGTGAAGCCGCTGCTGGCCGAGATCGCGGCGGCGCTGGCGCAATTGCCGGGGGCGGTCACGGTCACCGGCCACACCGACAACCAGCCGATCCGCTCGCTGCGCTTCCCGTCCAACTTCGACCTGTCACGCGAGCGCGCCGAGGCGGTGCGCCAGTTGCTGCTGCCCACGCTGACCGGGCAGCGCCTGCGCGCCGAGGGCGTGGCAGACAGCCGCCCCGTCGCCGACAACGCCACGCCGGCCGGTCGCGCACGCAACCGCCGCGTCGAAATCACGCTGGCCGTCCAAGACAACTAAAGCCATGAATCGAATCGTCTCCAAGCTGCTCGGCCCTGTGGTGCTGGGCACGTTGGCCGTGCTGGTGCTGTCGGCCCTGGTGTGGTGGGTCGGCCCGCTGATCGGCATCGGCGACAGCCGCCCGCTGGACCCGACCTGGGTGCGCGTGCTGGTGCTGGCCCTGCTCTGGCTGGGCTGGATCGGTCGACTCGTCTGGAAGGCCTGGCGGCGCAAGCGCACCAATGCCGCGCTGATCCAGGGCATGAGCGGCGGTGCGGCCGCTGGCGACCGCGAGGCGCAGGTGCTGGCCGAGCGTTTTGCCGAAGCGATGACGCGCTTGAAGGGCGCGTCGGGCCACTCGCTGCTACAGCCGGGCGCCTACCTCTACGAGCTGCCCTGGTACATGTTCATCGGCGCGCCGGGTTCGGGCAAGACGACGGCGCTGATGAACGCCGGCCTGCAGTTCCTGCTCGGCGACGGCAAGCAAGGCGCCGAGCTGCGCGGCGTGGGCGGCACGCGCAACTGCGACTGGTGGTTCACGAGTGAGGCCGTGCTCATCGACACCGCCGGGCGTTACACGCTCCAGGAGTCCGACGAGAAGGTCGACGCCCAGGCCTGGGACAGCTTCCTGGGTCTGCTGAAGAAGACCCGTCCGCGCCAGCCCATCAACGGCGTGCTGCTGACCGTCAACGTGCAGGACCTGCTGCAGCAAGGCGCGCCCGAACGCGCCCAGCACGCGGCCAAGTTGCGCGAGCGCCTGCACGAGCTGCAGACCAAGCTGGGCGTGCGCGCGCCGGTCTATGTGTTGGTCACCAAGGTCGACCTGATCGCCGGCTTCAACGAGAACTTCGCCGACCTGCCCAAGGAAGAGCGCGACCAGGTCTGGGGCTTCACGCTGCCTTGGCAGGACGGCGCCACGGCCGACGTGACGAGCGCCTTCGACACCGGCTATGCCGGCCTGGAGCAACGCCTGGGCGAGCGCATGCCCGAGCGCATGCTGGCCACGCGCGACCCGCAGCGGCGTGCAGCGGCCTTCGGCTTCCACCAGGAGTTCGCTGCGCTGCGCGGGCCGCTGCGCGAGTTCCTGGCGACCGTGTTCGCCTCCGGCGGCAGCCTGCAGGCCACGCCGCCGGTGCGCGGCGTCTACTTCACGAGCGGCACGCAAGAGGGCACACCCATCGACCGTGTCATGGGCGCACTCGGCCGCAGCTTCGGCCTGACGCGCCGTACGTCCGCCAGCCTGGCCGGCCAGGGGCGCAGCTACTTCCTGCTGCAGTTGCTACACGACCTCGTCTTCGTCGAGCGTGGCCTGGGTGTCTGGAACGCGGGCGCCGAGCGTCGTCGCCAGGTGCTGTACTGGTCGGGCGCGGCGGTGATTGCCGCGCTGTCGGCGGTGCTGCTGGTCGGCTGGGCCGTCAGCTACACGCGCAACCAGAACTACGCCGACGACGTCGCCGTCGGCCTGCCCAAGGTGCAGCAGGCACTCGCTGCGGTGCCGCCGGCGCCGCAGGGCGATGTGACGGTCGCGCTGACCGCGCTGACCGAAGCCCGTGCCGCCGCCGCGCCCGAGGGTTTCCCGGTGACCCAGCCGCCCGCGCTGGCCACCTTCGGGCTTTATCAGGGCAACAAGCTCGATGCCGGCGCCCGCCTGGGCTACGAACGCGCCCTGCCGCACGCGTTGGCCCCGCGCATCGCCGCCCGCCTGCTCGAGCGCCTGCGCGCTGCCAGCAAGGACAACCTCGAGAACGCCTACGAGGCGCTCAAGTCCTACCTGATGCTGTACTCGCCGAACCACTTCGACGCCGATGGCCTGCGCGCCTGGATCGGCAGCGACTGGGACCAGCAGTACGCCCGCAGCCTGACCGCCGAGCAGCGCCAGGCGCTGGATGCCCACCTCGACGCGCTGCTCGCGCTGGGCGCCCCGCCGGCCATCGCGCCCATGGACCAGACGCTGGTCGGCAGCGTGCGCGAGATGCTCGTCGCCTACCCGCTGGAGTACCGCGTCTTCAGCCGCCTCAAGCGCCAGAGCCGGGGCGGCGATGCGCCGGAGTTCTCGGTGGCTTCGGCCGCCGGGCCGGACGCCGCCAAGGTCTTCACCCGCGCCAGTGGCGAGCCGCTGACGCGCGGCATCCCGGGCCTGTACACACGTGACGGCTACCGGCGCAGCTTCCAGTCCTCGCTCGCTCTGGTAGGCGCCAAGCTGGCCAGCGAGGAGAGCTGGGTGCTGGGCGTGCCGGCGGACGCCGCACGCCAGAAGGATGCGCTGCTGGGCGACCAGCTCAACAACCGCGTGCGCCGGCTCTTCCTGGAGGAGTACATCAAGGTCTGGGACAAATACCTGGCCGACGTGAAGCTGGTGCCGCTGGGCGGCCTGGCCGGCAGCATCGAGGCCTCGCGCCTGCTCGCCTCGCCGGACTCGCCGCTGACCAAGCTGACCCGGCGCGTGGCCGAGGAAACCACGCTGGTGCCGGCCCCAGCGGCGGCCGCCACGGGCCTTGCCGGTGCTGCTGCGGCATTGAACGACAAGGTGAATCAGGCCAAGGCCGATGCGGCCCGGCTGTCCGACGGCGGCGCCGCCCCGGCGGCAGCGGGCGGCGTGGCGGTGGAGCAGATGGTCGACGACCACTTTGCCAACTACCGGCGCCTCGTCACGGGCTCACCCGCACCCATCGACGACACGCGCAAGCTCTTCGAGGAGTTGAACCTGCAGCTCGTGGCCATCGACGCGGCGCAAAAGAGCAAGGCGCCGCCTCCCGCTGGCGGAGGTGGTGGCGCCAAGCTGAAGGCGGCTGCCGGCCAGCAGCCCGACTTGATCCGCGGCGTGCTCGAAACGCTGGCCGATGCCGGCGAGCGCCAGGGCCGCAATGCCGAGCGCGATCTGCTGACGGCCGAGCTGCGGCCTATCACCGAGTTCTGCCAGCGCGCCATCGCCAACCGCTATCCGTTCGCGCCCAACTCGCGCGCCGACGTGCTGCCCGAGGACTTCGGCCAGCTGTTCGGCAACGGCGGCATGCTGGACGACTTCTTCCAGCGCCGCCTGCAGCCCCTCGTCGACACCGGCACGGCGACCTGGAGCTACAAGCCGCTGCCCGATGGCAGCCGGCCACCCGCGTCTGCGGCGCTGGTCGAGTTCCAGCGCGCGGCGCGCATCCGCGAGGTGTTCTTCCGCAGCGGCGGCAAGGCAGCAGGCTTTCGCGTCGACATCCGCCCCGGCGAACTGGCCGACGGCCTGAAGGACCTGAGCCTGGACATCGACGGCCAGCACACGGTCTTCACGCCGGGCGGCGCTGCTACCACGGTCACTTGGCCGAGCACGCGCGTGGCCTCGCAGATCAAGCTGAACACGACGCCGGCTCTCGCCGCGCCGTTGGTGTTCGAAGGTCCCTGGGCCTTGTTCCGGCTGTTTGAGCGCTTTGAGGTGCAGCCCGGCGCCCAGCCCGAGAAGTTCAGCGTGCTGCTCAACCTGGAGGGCCGCCGCGCCCGCCTGGACGTGACGGCGGCCAGCGTCTTCAACCCCTTCCGGCTGCGGGAGATCTCGCAGTTCCGCTGCCCGGGGGCGATGTGAGCAAGGTCATCGCCGGCTGGCACGGCAAGCTGCCCAGCCTGGGCGACTTTGCCTCGCGCCGGTTGGAGCCCGACTTCGTGAATGTCTGGGATGGCTGGCTGGCCGCCGGCCTCGCCAGGCTGCAGCAGCAGGCGCCCGACACCTGGCTGCACCACTACCTGGCCTGCCCGGCCTGGCGCTTCGTGCTGATGCCCGGCCTGCTGCCTGCGCCGTTCGGACATCAAGCCTATGCCGGCGTGCTGATGCCCTCGGTGGATCGCATCGGCCGCTACTTTCCGCTTACCTTGATTGCCCCTCTGGTCGAGACGCCGCGCACGGACACCGAACTACGCGCGCTGCTGAGCTGGCTGCACGACCTCGATGACCTCGCCGCCGACGCGCTGCAGGACGACTGGTCCATCGACCGGCTGGAAGCGGAGCTGTCGCAATGCCCGCGCCCCGGCTGGGACGTGCCAAGCCCCCTGACCCAACTGCTGCCCACGGCCACGGCGGTGTCCACCCATGCGGCGGCCGGCGCCGAAGCCATCGTCGCGCTGATCGCCGACGGACAGGCCCAAGCCTGGCGCAACGCCGCCGCCGGCCATGCCTTCTGGTGGGCCGACGGTGAATCCGGCGAGCGCCGCCTTCTGACCACCCGCGGCCTGCCCCAAACTGACGACATGCGGCTGCTGTTCGGCGCCGCGCCCGCCCGCTCATGACCGCCTCCGACGACGATCTGCCGACGCAGATCCAGCCCAGCCCCGCCCCCTTCGACAAGACGCAGCGGGCGACCCCACCGGCACCGGTTGCAAGCAGCGCCGCAGCCCTCGGCGACGGCAACTCCCTACCCATCGGCACCCGGCTGGCCGAGTTCGAGCTGACCCGCATGCTGGGCGAAGGCGGCTTCGGCATCGTCTATCTCTCGATGGACCATTCCCTGCATCGCAAGGTCGCGCTGAAGGAATACATGCCCTCGCAGCTGGCCTCGCGCGGCACGGGCACCAACGTCAGCGTCAAGGCGGAGCGCTACCGGGACACCTTCGAGGCTGGGCTGAAGAGCTTCATCAACGAAGCCCGCCTGCTGGCCCAGTTCGACCACCCGGCACTCGTCAAGGTCTACCGCTTCTGGGAGGCCAACGGCACCGCCTACATGGTCATGCCCTTCTACGAGGGTCTCACCCTCAAGGACACGCTGAAGGCCCTGCCCGCGCCGCCCGACGAGGCCTGGCTGCGCGGCCTGCTGCTGCCCCTGGCCGAGGCGCTGAAGGTCATTCACACCGAGCACTGCTACCACCGCGACATCGCGCCCGACAACATCATCCTGCTCGGCTCGCACACGCGGCCGCTGCTGCTCGACTTCGGCGCCGCGCGCCGCGTCATCAGCGACATGACGCAGGCGCTCACGGTCATCCTCAAGCCCGGCTACGCGCCGCTGGAGCAGTACGCCGAAGTGCCGCACATGAAGCAGGGGCCGTGGACCGACATCTACGCGCTCGCCGCCGTCGTCTACTTCGCCATCACACGCCGCACGCCGCCGCCCTCCGTGGGCCGCATGATGGGCGACACCTATGTGCCGCTGCGCCAGCTGGCCGCGGGCCAGTACAGCGAGAGCTTCCTGCACGCCATCGACCGCGCGCTGTCCGTCAAACCCGAAGACCGGCCGCAGAGCGTCGCGCAGCTGATTGCCGAACTGGATCAACCGCTGCCGCCCACCGCCGCTTTGCTGCCCGATGACTTCGGCCTAGACGACGACAGGACCATCATCCGGCCCGTCCGCGCCGGTGCTCCGATGCCACCGCCGCAGACCGCCGCATCGCCCGCTGCTGCGCCGCGAATCGCCCAGCCCGTCGCCGGACCGATACCCGCGCCTGCACCCACCGCCGTGGCGGCACCGGCACGCACGTCGTCCCGCACGCCGCTCTTCGTCGGCGCAGGGGCGCTGGGGCTGGTGACGCTGGGCGTGGTGGCCTATCTGTCATTGACGTCGACACCGGCCAAGCGCAGCGCACCCGAGCTGACTCCACCGGTGCTTGCCCAGCCGTCAGCGCCGATGCCCAGCGGCGCTGAAAATACGCTCGCCACGCCCGCGCCAACGCCACCTGCGCCGACACCTGCAGCCGCAGTGACCAGCATCGACCCTGGCGCCGACTTCGAGCGCATCCTGGCCGGCCAAAGCGCGGGCTTCAAGGTCGACGTCGCTGCCAAGAAGACGCGGCTGCGCATCGGCCATGACCAGCTCTCGTTCACCATCCGCTCCGAGCGCGACGGCTACTACCATGTGCTGGCGCTGGGCCCAGACGGCTCGCTGATCCAGCTGATGCCAAACGCCGTGCTGAAACAGCACCGCATCAAGGCCGGCGAGACCGTGACGCTGCCCGGCCCGGCCATGCCGATGGACGTCAGCGCACCGGCAGGCGCCGAGCAGCTGCTGGTGATCGTGTCCGCCACGCCACGGAGTCTGTCTGCGCTCACGATTGGCGTGGACAGCGGCCTGACCGAACTGGCCGTTGGCGCCAAGGCCGCCGGCATGCTGGGTGACCAGGCCGGTCGCCAGCCCGCCTATCTGGGCAAGCCCGTCTGCCCAGCCAGCGGCGACTGCGGCCAGGACTACGGCGCCGCCAAGCTGGTCTTCGACATCGTGCCCTGAAGGCCTTGTCGGAAAACACGGGCGTGAAAAAGCCCGCTCGAAGCGGGCTTGCCAGATCAGCGTGGGCTGAACTTATTCGACGGTTTCGCCAGCGGTCTCGCCTTCGGCGCGATCCACCAGTTCAACGAAGGCCATCGGCGCGTTATCGCCAACGCGGAAGCCCATCTTCAGGATGCGGGTGTAGCCGCCCGGACGAGCGGCGAAGCGCGGGCCCAGTTCGTTGAAGAGCTTGCTGACGATGTCGCGGTCGCGCAGGCGGTCAAACGCCAGGCGGCGGTTGGCCAGCGTGGGAACCTTGGCGAGCGTGATGAGGGGCTCAACAACGCGGCGCAGTTCCTTGGCCTTGGGGACCGTGGTCTTGATGGCTTCGTGCTGCAGCAGCGAGACGCACATATTGCGCAGCATCGCCAGGCGATGGGAGCTGGTGCGGTTGAGTTTACGGAGGCCGTTACGGTGACGCATGGTGCTATTCCTTTTTCACTTTGTTGATACCAGCAGCCGTGTCAGGTACTGCCGGGTGCACGATCAAACGCGCAAAGTTTGAACTTCATCGCGTTTGTCATCCGATGACGGCTTTCAGGCCGTCTCATTTTTGTGTTGGAGCGAAGCGGATTAACGCTTGTCCAGGCCTTGCGGCGGCCAGTTTTCCAGGCGGGCGCCCAGAGTCAGGCCGCGCGAAGCCAGCACTTCCTTGATTTCGTTGAGCGACTTGCGACCCAGATTCGGGGTCTTCAGCAGCTCGGTCTCGGTGCGCTGGATCAGGTCGCCGATGTAGTAGATGTTTTCGGCCTTGAGGCAGTTGGCCGAACGCACCGTCAGTTCGAGCTCGTCGACCGGACGCAGCAGGATCGGATCGAAGCTGCTGGAGCGCTGGGCCGGCGCATCGAAGGCGTCGACCAGGTCGGTGCCTTGCAGTTGCGCGAACACGGCAAGCTGCTCAACCAGGATCTTGGCCGAAGCACGGATCGCTTCCTCGGGCGAGATGGCGCCGTTGGTTTCGATTTCCATGACCAGCTTGTCCAGGTCGGTACGCTGCTCGACGCGAGCGTTTTCGACGGCGTAGCTGACACGCTTGACGGGCGCGAACGATGCGTCGAGGACGATGCGGCCGATGCTCTTGGTCGGCTCGTCGCCGAAGCGGCGCATCGTGCCAGGCACGTAGCCACGGCCCTTCTCGACCTTGATCTGCATGTCCAGCTTGCCGCCTTGCGACAGGTGGGCAATGACGTGCTCGGGATTGATGATCTCGACGTCGTGCGGCGTCTGGATGTCAGCTGCGGTGACGGGGCCTTCGCCTTCCTTGCGCAGGACGAGGGTCACTTCTTCACGGTTGTGCAAGCGGAAGACGACGCCCTTGAGGTTCAACATGATGTGAACCACGTCCTCTTGCACGCCGTCGATAGCCGAGTACTCGTGGAGCACGCCGGCAATCGTCACTTCAGTCGGCGCATAACCCACCATCGACGAGAGCAGCACACGGCGCAGGGCGTTGCCCAGGGTGTGACCGTAGCCGCGTTCGAACGGCTCCAGCGTGACCTTGGCGCGATGACCGCCCAGGGGCTCCACGTTGATGGATTTGGGTTTGAGCAAATTGGTTTGCATGAGGTCTTTCTTTCAATACCCTCGGTTCGTTACACCGATAAGGCTGAGGACCAGCCGGGCAGAGCCTTCGAAGGGCAGAGGCGCCCGGACGAGGAAACGCCGGCCGCGCCCTTTTTCGAGGCGCGGCCGGCGGGGGAAAACATTAACGCGAGTACAACTCGACGATCAGCGATTCGTTGATCTCGGCGCCGAACTCGTCGCGGTCAGGAGCCTTCTTGAAGACGCCTTCCAGCTTCGTGCCGTCGACCGTGACCCAAGCCGGCAGGCCGATGGAATCAGCGAGCTTGAACGACTCAGTCACACGCAGCTGCTTCTTGGCCTTGTCACGCACGGCGACAGCGTCACCCGCCTTGACCATGTAGGAAGCGATGTTGACCACTTCGCCATTCACCGTGACACCCTTGTGCGAAACCAGCTGACGGGCTTCTGCGCGGGTAGAGCCGAAGCCCATGCGGTAAACGACGTTGTCCAGGCGCGATTCCAGCAGTTGCAGCAGGTTCACGCCGGTCGAGCCCTTGCGGCGCTCGGCCTCGGCGAAGTAGCGGCGGAACTGACGCTCCAGCACGCCGTACATGCGCTTGACCTTCTGCTTTTCACGCAGTTGCAGACCGAAGTCGGACGTGCGCTGGCCAGAAGTGCGGCCATGCTGGCCGGGCTTGCTGTCGAACTTGACCTTGTCGCTGATGGCGCGGCGGGCGCTCTTCAGGTAGAGGTCGGTGCCTTCACGGCGGGAAAGTTTGCCCTTGGGGCCGAGGTAACGTGCCACTTTGCGTGTCCTTGTTCAATCTGACGCAGGGTGCCGTCGCTTCTATGACGGGTTCCTGCGCGAGTCCAGCCGGTGTTTTTATGGGCTTGGACGGTGGGCTTATGAGCAACCCCGCAATGAGGTCAACTCAAGACTGAAGCCGGCGCAGCACTAAAGTGCCCGCCGGCTCCGGGAAAACGCGCGATTATCGCACTGTCATCCGCTTCTGCAATATCTCTGTCACCTGAGGGTGAACGAGTTCAGTTGCAGGAATTAGATGCGACGACGCTTCTGCGGACGGCAGCCGTTGTGCGGCACTGGCGTCACGTCAGAGATCGAGTTGATGCGGATGCCGAGGGCAGCCAGGGCGCGCACCGATGACTCGCGACCGGGGCCGGGGCCCTTGATCTTGACGTCGAGGTTCTTGATGCCCTGCTCTTGAGCAGCGCGGCCAGCCACTTCAGCCGCCACCTGAGCTGCAAAGGGGGTCGACTTGCGCGAGCCCTTGAAGCCTTGACCACCCGACGAAGCCCAGGAGAGGGCGCCGCCTTGACGGTCGGTGATGGTGATGATCGTGTTGTTGAACGACGCGTGGACGTGCGCAATGCCGTCAGCAACGTTCTTGCGGACCTTCTTGCGAACCCGCTGTGCCGCCGCGTTATTAGGAGCCTTTGCCATATTGACCTTCTTTCAGTTCGGGCAGCTTACTTCTTGCCGGTCGCAGCCGACTTGCGCGGACCCTTGCGGGTGCGGGCATTCGTACGGGTGCGTTGACCGCGCATCGGCAGGCCACGGCGGTGACGGAAACCGCGGTAGCAACCGAGATCCATCAGGCGCTTGATGTTGATGGACTGCTCGCGGCGCAGATCGCCTTCGATGGTCAACTTGTTGACCTCGTCGCGGATCTTTTCGAGATCGCCGTCGTTCAGGTCCTTGACCTTCTTGTCGAACGGAATGCCGCAGTTGTTGCAGATCTGCTGAGCGGTCGTACGGCCAATGCCGTAGATCGAGGTCAGGCCGATCTCAGTGTGCTTTTGCGGCGGAATGTTGATACCAGCAATACGTGCCATGGTTGTCCTCTAGTCCTGTCGTGCGAGCCGAGGCTCAGCCTTGGCGCTGCTTGTGGCGCGGGTCGGTGCAGATCACACGCACCACACCCTTGCGGCGGATGATCTTGCAATTGCGGCACATCTGCTTTACGGATGCCGAAACTTTCATGGTGTGCTCCTTGGCCTAACTTCTTTTGCGCTCACACGCTTTCCCGGGGGTTCAAACAGCTCACTTCGCCCGGAACACGATGCGAGCACGACTTAACCGTGCACAGCTTGGCCCTCAATTGGGCTTGAAGCTGGCCTTCTTCAGCAGTGACTCGTACTGCTGACTCATGATGTAGCTTTGCACTTGTGCCCAAAAGTCCATCGTGACGACCACGATGATCAACAGGGAAGTGCCCCCGAAGTAGAACGGAACGTTGTACTTCAGCGTCAGGAACTCAGGCAACAGACAGACCAGCGTGATGTAGATCGCACCAGCCAGTGTCAGTCGCGACAGGATCTTGTCGATGTGCCTGGCGGTCTGCTCACCCGGACGAATGCCCGGAATGAACGCGCCACTCTTCTTCAGGTTGTCCGCCGTCTCACGGCTGTTGAAGACCAGCGCCGTATAGAAGAAGCAGAAGAAGATGATGGCCGTGGCATACAACAGCACATAGATCGGCTGGCCCGGCGCCACCATGCCTGCCAAATCCTTCAGCCAGCGAAGGCCGTCACCCGTCGCAAACCAACTCACCACCGTGGTCGGCAGCAGGATGATGGACGAAGCGAAGATCTGCGGGATCACGCCCGACATATTGAGCTTCAGCGGCAGGTGCGACGACTGGCCGCCATAGACCTTGTTGCCGACCTGGCGCTTGGCATAATTCACCAGGATCTTGCGCTGACCGCGCTCGACATAGACGACGGCGTACGTCACCGCGACGATCAAGCCAATCACGATAAACGCCGAACCGTAGCCCATTGCACCCGTACGCACCAGCTCGAACAGCCCACCAACGGCGCCAGGCAAGCCCGCCGCGATACCGGCAAAGATCAGGATCGAGATGCCGTTACCAAGCCCGCGCTCCGTGATCTGCTCACCCAGCCACATCAGGAACATCGTGCCGGCCACCAAGCTGGACACCGCCGTCAGGCGGAAACCGAAACCGGGGCTCAACACCAAGCCAGCGGAACCTTCAAGTGCCAGGGCAATGGAGAGACTCTGGAACAGCGCAAGACCAAGCGTGGCATAGCGTGTGTACTGAGTGATCTTGCGACGGCCCGCCTCGCCTTCCTTCTTCAGCTGCTCCAGCGTCGGGACCACATAGGTCATCAACTGCAGCACGATGGAAGCCGAGATGTACGGCGTGATGCCCAACGCGAACACGGTGAAGCGCGAAAGCGCCCCGCCCGAGAACATGTTGAACAAGCTCAGGATGCCACCGGCCTGGCCTTTGAAGAACTGCTGCAGCTGGACAGGATCGATACCGGGCACGGGGATATGCGCCCCGATGCGGTAGACGACCATGGCCAGCAGCAGGAAGACAAGCCGACGACGCAGGTCGCCGAACTTGCCGCTCTTGGCCAGCTGATTCGCGTTGGTTGCCACGCTGGATCAGTTCCCTTGACTAGGCGACCGAACCGCCCGCCGCCTCGATGGCCGCCTTGGCGCCCTTCGTGACGTTCACGCCCTTCAGCGTGACCTTGCGCTCAATGGCGCCGGACAGAATGACCTTGACCGACTTGGCCAGGTGAGGCACCAGGCCGACAGCCTTCAGCGTCGACACGTCGATCTCTTCGCCAGCCAGACCTTGTAGGTCGGACAGGTTGATCTCGACGCTGTACTTCAGCGTGAGCGACTTGAAGCCACGCTTGGGCAGGCGACGCTGCAGCGGCATCTGGCCGCCTTCGAAGCCGACCTTGTGGTAGCCACCAGCGCGGGACTTCTGGCCTTTGTGGCCGCGACCTGCGGTCTTGCCGATGCCCGAGCCAATGCCACGGCCGACACGGCGCTTGGCATGCTTGGAGCCCTCTGCGGGCTTGATCGTGTTGAGTTCCATCGTCTTGTCCTCTTGTGTGCCGTGCTTAAAGCACCTGCACCAGATAGGCGATCTTGTTGATCATGCCGCGCACTGCGGGCGTGTCTTCAAGGGTGCTTTGGCTGTTCAGCCGACGCAGACCCAGGCCGACCACGGTGGCACGGTGCGAGGCGCGGCAGCCGATGGGGCTACGCACCAGCTTGACCGTCACGGTTTTTTTGTCAGACATCTTGTGCTCCGCTGTGGCGATCAGTTGAAGATTTCTTCAACCGTCTTGCCGCGCTTGGCCGCGACCGAGGCCGGCGTGGTGGAACGCTTCAGAGCGTCCAGCGTCGCGCGGACCATGTTGTACGGGTTGGTCGAACCGTGGCTCTTGGTCACGATGTCGGTCACGCCCATCACTTCGAAGACAGCACGCATCGGGCCGCCAGCGATCACGCCGGTACCGGCAGGTGCCGGCGCCATGATGACGTGAGCCGCGCCGTGCTCACCCACCACGTTGTGGTGGATGGTGCCGTTCTTCAGGCTGACCTTGACCATGTTGCGGCGAGCCGACTCCATGGCCTTCTGCACCGCAACCGGCACTTCCTTGGCCTTGCCCTTGCCCATGCCGATGCGGCCATCACCGTCGCCGACCACGGTCAAAGCAGCGAAGGACAGCGTACGACCACCCTTGACGACCTTGGTGACGCGGTTGACCGCGATCATCTTTTCCTTCAGGCCGTCGTCGTTGGCTTCAGCCTGCGCGCCGCGGGGTTGAAATTTTGCCATTTCGTATTCCTTGATGCGTCAGAACTGCAGACCGGCTTCGCGGGCTGCTTCGGCCAGGGCCTTGACACGGCCGTGGTAGGCGAAACCCGAGCGGTCGAACGCGACCTTCTCGACGCCGGCAGCCTTGGCCTTCTCGGCGATCAGCTTGCCCACAAGAGTGGCAGCGGCGACGTTCCCGCCGTTGCTGCCCAGCTGTTCGCGGACCGACTTCTCGGCCGTCGAAGCTGCAGCCAACACCTGGCCGCCGTCGTCCGAAACGACTTGGGCGTAGATATGCAGGTTGGAGCGGAACACCGTCAAACGGGCCACGCGCTGGATCGCAATGCGAACGCGGGTCTGGCGCGAACGACGCAGGCGTTGTTCTTTTTTGGTCATCATGGCGCTGCTCCTTACTTCTTCTTGGTCTCTTTGAGGGAGACCTTCTCGTCCGAGTAACGGATGCCCTTGCCCTTGTAGGGCTCGGGCGGACGGAAGGCACGCACCTCGGCGGCGATCTGGCCGACCACCTGGCGGTCAGCGCCCTTGATGATGATTTCGGTCTGCGTCGGGCACTCGACCTTGATACCAGCCGGCATGTCCTTCACCACGGGGTGAGAGAAACCGATCTGCAGGTTGAGCTTCTGACCCTGGGCCTGAGCGCGGAAACCCACGCCGACCAGGTTCAGCTTCTTCTCGAAGCCCTTGCTGACGCCGTTGACCATGTTGGCCACCAACGCTCGGAACGTGCCGCTCATCGCATCGGCTTCCGTCGATTCGTTGGCGGGAACGAAGCTCAGCTTGCCAGCCTCATTCTTGACGGTGACGAGCTTGTTGGCTTGGCGCACCAGCGTGCCGAGCGAACCCTTGACGCTGATCGACTCAGCGGACACGGTCACATCGACGCCTTGCGGGACGGTGACCGGCATTTTTCCTACGCGGGACATTGCTTGTCTCTCTTTCTCGCTTAGGCGACGTAGCAGAGCACTTCGCCACCGATACCGGCAGCGCGGGCCTTGCGGTCCGTCATCACACCTTGCGGGGTGGTGACGATCGCGACACCCAGGCCATTCATGACCTGGGGAATGTCGTGGCGGCCCTTGTAGATGCGCAGGCCGGGACGGCTCACGCGCTCGATACGTTCGATGACCGGACGGCCAGCGTAGTACTTCAGCGAAATTTCCAACTCGGGGCGAGTTGCCTCGCCGCGGACGGCGAATTCATCGATATAGCCTTCGTCCTTCAGGACCTTGGCGATAGCGACCTTCAGCTTCGACGACGGCATGACGACACTGGGCTTCTCAACGATTTGTGCGTTGCGAATCCGGGTCAGCATATCGGCGATAGGATCACTCATGCTCATTGCGATTTCTCCTAATCGAGCCGATTACCAGCTGGCCTTGACGACACCAGGGATGTCGCCCTTGAACGCCAGCTCACGGATCTTGTTACGGCCCAGGCCGAACTTGCGGAAGGTGCCGCGCGGGCGACCCGTCAGCTCGCAGCGGTTGCGCAGGCGAGTGGGGTAAGCGTTGCGGGGGAACTTTTGCAGTTCCAGGCGAGCGGCATAACGCTCTTCATCCGACTTCTTGCTGTCGTCGATGATGGCCTTCAGCTCTGCGTACTTCTTCGCGAACTTGGCGACGAGTGCTTCGCGCTTCAGTTCACGTTGCTTGATGGAAGTTTTAGCCACAGATCACCTCAGTTCTTGAACGGGAACTTGAACGCAGCCAGGAGAGCCTTGGCTTCGTCGTCCGTCTTGGCGGAAGTCGTGATGCTGATGTTCAGACCACGCAGAGCATCCACCTTGTCGTATTCGATCTCGGGGAAGATGATCTGTTCTTTGACGCCGATGTTGTAGTTACCACGGCCGTCGAACGAGCGGCCCGAGATACCCCGGAAGTCACGAACACGCGGCAATGCGATCGTCACGAAACGATCCAGGAACTCATACATCTGGACGCCGCGCAGAGTCACCATCGCGCCGATGGGAACCGCGTCACGGATTTTGAAGCCGGCAATTGCCTTCTTCGACTTCGTGACAACAGGCTTCTGGCCGGCGATCTTGGTCAGGTCGCCCACAGCGTGGTCCATGACCTTCTTGTCGGCGACGGCCTCGCTCACACCCATGTTGAGCGTGATCTTGGTGATGCGTGGCACCTCCATGACCGACTTGTAGCCGAACTTTTCGACCAGGCCGGGCACGATGGTTTCGCGGTAATGCGTTTGAAGACGAGCCATGTCGGACCTCTTAAACCTTGATCTCTGCGCCGGTCGACTTGAACACGCGCACCCGCTTGCCGTCGACGAGCTTGACGCCCACACGATCAGCCTTGCCGGAAGCAGCGTTGAAGATCGCCACGTTGGATTGATGGATGGGCATGGTCTTGTCGACAACGCCGCCGGTGGTGCCCTTCATGGGATTGGGCTTGACGTGCTTCTTGACGACGTTGATACCGTCAATCAGAACGTGGTCGACGTCGGTGCGTGCGGACACCGTGCCGCGCTTACCCTTGTCGCGACCGGTCAACACAATGACCTGGTCGCCTGTACGAATCTTGTTCATGGCTTACCTCAGACAGTGGGGGCTCAAAGCACCTCGGGCGCCAGCGACACGATCTTCATGAAGCGCTCAGTACGCAGTTCACGCGTCACCGGGCCGAAGATGCGGGTGCCGATCGGCTCCAGCTTGGCATTGAGCAGCACGGCGGCATTGCCGTCGAACTTGACGAGCGAGCCGTCCTGGCGGCGAACGCCCTTGGCGGTACGAACCACCACGGCGCTATAGACCTCGCCCTTTTTCACGCGACCACGCGGAGCAGCTTCTTTGATGCTGACCTTGATGATGTCGCCAATGTGCGCGTAACGGCGCTTGGAGCCGCCCAGCACCTTGATGCACTGAACGGACTTCGCACCAGTGTTGTCCGCGACATCAAGCCGCGATTGCATTTGGATCATGTCTGTCCCCAACTTGCCCCGAGTTGCAGCGCCCTTTCGGGGGTTGCGCGTCGGTCAGTCTTGGGCCCGTAAGTCAGTCAGCTTGGCGGCTCACGCCACTTGCTGCCCAACGGTTGAGGGCGGATCCGAAGCCAGCTTAGGGCACCTGCGTAGCGGGTAGCACTGGCGTTCGGCGAAGCTTTGCATTATGCATCGAGGAACTCGCGCCCGTCAATGCCTTCACGCAAGATTTTCTGTGACTCAGCTTCAGGCTGCCTCGGCCTGGGTCAGCATCGTCGCCGCGTCGCTGACTTCGAACTTGCCTGGCCCCTCGACATTGAGCGTCTTGACGACACCATCCTTGACGAGCATCGAATATCGCTGCGAGCGCACGCCCATGCCCTTGGCGGTTAGGTCCAGCGTCAGGCCGGCAGCCTGGGCGAACAGAGCGCTGCCATCGGCCATCATGCGCACCTTGCCACCGGTCTTCTGGTCGCGCCCCCAGGCGCCCATCACGAAGGCGTCGTTGACCGACACGCACCAGATCTCGTCCACGCCAGCGGCCTTCAGCGCCTCGGCGGACTCGACGTAGCCAGGCACATGCTTGGCCGAGCAAGTCGGCGTGTAGGCGCCGGGCAGCGCGAAGATGGCGACGGTCTTGCCGGCCGTGGCCTTCTCGATGTCGAAGCTGTTGGGGCCGAGCGTGCAGCCTTCGCCCTCGACTTCGATGAATTCCTGCAGGCTGCCTGCGGGCAGTTTGTCGCCAACCTTGATCATGGTGTCGCTCCTGATTGAGTGTTCTGAAAATGAAAAACCGGCGCGCCAGTTACCCAGCGCGCCGGTTGTGCAGCGGTCATGCGACCGGCGTCTTTAGACGATCTCGGCCTTCGCGACCAGGCGGGTCACGACCCAGCTCTTGGTCTTGGAGATCGGACGGCCTTCGCTGATCTCGACCACGTCGCCGTTCTTGTACTCGCCCTTTTCGTCATGGGCGTGGTACTTGCGGGAACGGGCCACGATCTTGCCGTAGAGCTCGTGCTTGGCGCGACGCTCGACCAGGACGGTGACCGTCTTGGAGCGCTTGTCGCTGACCACGCGACCGACGAGGGTGCGGGTGTTCTTCGTCACTTCAGTAACTTGGACTTGGGCCTCAGTCATTTCGTGGCCTCCTTCTTCTTCTGCGCCAGGATGGTCTTGGCACGCGCGATGTCGCGGCGGGTGTTGCCCAGTTCGCTGTGGTTGGTCAGCTGCTGGGTGGCCTTTCGCATGCGCAGGCCGAAGTGGGCCTTCAGCAGATCGGTCACTTCCTTTTCGAGGGCAGCGACGTCCTTGGCGCGGAGTTCAGTTGCTTTCATGGTGTCTTCCTCAGGTACCGACCTGGCGGGCCACGAAGGTGCAACGCAGCGGCAGCTTGGCTGCAGCCAGCGTGAACGCTTCGCGAGCCAGCAGTTCCGGCACGCCGTTGATCTCGTAGAGCACCTTGCCGGGCTGAATTTCAGCGACGTAGTACTCCGGGTTGCCCTTGCCGTTGCCCATGCGGACTTCGGCAGGCTTCTGCGAGATGGGCTTGTCCGGGAAGATGCGGATGAAGATCCGACCGCCACGCTTGATGTGGCGCGAGATCGCACGGCGAGCCGCTTCGATCTGGCGCGCCGTCAAGCGGCCACGCTCGGTGGCCTTCAGGCCGAAATCACCGAAAGACACCGCAGCGCCACGAGTCGCAACACCCGTGTTGCGGCCCTTCTGCTCTTTGCGGTACTTACGACGAGAGGGTTGCAGCATATTTATTCTCCTTTGGCCTCACCACCGGCTGCGGGGACCTTGCGGACCACGCGCTTGGCGGCGGGCTTGGCTGCGTCACCCGTGGGGGCGGCGGCAGCGGGCTGATCTGCTCCGTCACGCGGGCCACGGTCGCTACCCGGGCGGCCACGGCCACCAGGAGCGCCCGGACGGGCGTTACGGCGCGGGCGGCGATCGTCTTCGGCGCCTGCGGGGGTGTTGATGACCGGCGCATCGCCATTGGCGAGACGGTCACCGCGGTAGACCCAGACCTTGACGCCGATGACGCCGTAGGTGGTCTTGGCTTCAGAGAAGCCGTAGTCGATGTCGGCCTTCAGGGTGTGCAGGGGCACACGACCTTCGCGATACCACTCGGTGCGAGCGATTTCGATGCCGTTCAGACGACCGGCCGACATGATCTTGATGCCCTGGGCGCCCAGACGCATCGCGTTCTGCATCGCACGCTTCATGGCGCGGCGGAACATGATGCGCTTCTCGAGCTGCTGGGTGATCGAATCAGCGATCAGCTGAGCATCGACTTCAGGCTTGCGCACTTCTTCGATGTTGACGGCGACGGGCACGCCCAGACGCTTGGTCAGTTCAGCCTTCAGCGCTTCGATGTCCTCACCCTTCTTGCCGATCACGACGCCCGGACGAGCCGAGTAAATCGTGATGCGGGCGTTCTTGGCGGGGCGCTCGATCAGGATGCGCGAGACGGCGGCATTCTTGAGCTTGGCCTTCAGGTACTCACGAACGCGCAGATCTTCGGCCAGCATCGTGGCGAAGTTCTGGTTGTTCGCGTACCAGCGCGAAGCCCAGTTACGGGTGACAGGAAGGCGGAAGCCAACCGGATGGATTTTTTGTCCCATAGTCTTCTTTCAGCCTTCAGTTGCCGACCGACACGAAGATGTGGCACGTGGGCTTGCTGATGCGGTTGCCGCGGCCTTTGGCACGGGCAGAGAAACGCTTCAGCGTGGCACCTTGCTCCACATAGATCGTGGTGACCTTGAGCTCATCAATATCAGCGCCGTCGTTGTGCTCGGCGTTGGCGATGGCGCTTTCCAGCGCCTTCTTGATGAT
>NZ_JBDSQX010000012.1:0-5735 GCF_039929605.1 Roseateles sp. | reverse complement strand
GGCACAGACCTTCACGATCCGCCCGGCCGCGCGCGACGCCATCGTCGGACTGATGCTCACGTCCCGCGAAGCCGTCGTCGACTACATGACGCCGCTCGGCCTGCACCACCTGATGGCCACCGGCCACCACTACGGCCCAGGGCCCTGGGTCGACAACCTGGAGCGCGCCGACTGGAACCCGACCTACTTCCACAAGGCCGGTCGCGACGGCATCGGCTTCGACCGCTCGCCCAGCGGCAGCAATGCTGTTGCTCAGTACGCGCCATCGGTCGCGCGCGGCTTTGCCGACCCGCGCACCACGCCGCCGGAGTTGCTGCTGTGGTTCCACCACCTGCCTTGGGGCTACACCATGCCCTCGGGCCGCAGCCTGTGGGCCGAGCTGATCGCCCGCTATGACCGCGGCGTGGCGACCGTGGATGACATGGGCCGCCGCTGGGCCGGGCTGCAACGCGACATCGACCCGCAGCGCCATGCCGAAGTCACCGCCTATCTCGCCGTGCAGGCCCGCGAGGCGCGCTGGTGGCGCGATGCTTGCGTCGCATATTTCCAGTCCGTCTCGGGCCTGCCTTTGCCGGCGGGCACGCGGCCGCCGGCGCAGGATCTGGCGGCCTACAAAGCCTTGCGTTTCGGTTTCGCGCCGGGCCGCTGAGGGCGCGCTCACATGACCATGGTAGAGAATCACAACTTCGGCCGCGCAGTGTTCGTCCGTGAAAAAACAATGAAGACTCGAGGTGCAGATTGAAGCCAAACGTGCGCCATGGGCGTAGCACCAAGGTGGCGACCATCGCCGACGTGGCGACCCTCGCCGGGGTATCGCCGATGACGGTGTCGCGCGTCGTCAACGGCGAGCTGAACGTGCGCCCCGGTACACGGGACAAGGTCCAGGCCGCCATCGCGGCGCTGAACTACATGCCCAACCAGGCGGCGCGGCGGCTGGCCGGTTCCGAGCCCATCCGCATCGGCATGCTCTACATCGACCCGACGGCGGGTTACCTCAATGAGTTCCTGATCGGCCTGCTGAACAAGGCCAGCCTGCGCCATGTGCAGCTCATCGTGCAGCGCTGCGACGCGGCCCGCGACGGCGAGGAGGCGCCGGTGGCCGAGATGATCGCCAACGGCATCGACGGTCTCATCTTGCCGCCGCCTTTTTGCGACTCCCAGCCCCTGCTCAAGCTGGTGGCCGAGACCGACACGCCCGCCGTCGTTGTCTCCAGCGGTGTGCCGCCGCAGGCCGTCTGCGCCGTCGGCATCGACGACTACCAGGCCGCCTACGAGATGACGCGCCACCTGGTGAACCTGGGTCACCACCGCCTGGGCTTCATCATCGGCGACCCCTACCAGAGCAGCAGCGCACGCCGCCTCGCGGGCTTCCACGCCGCGATGGCCGACGCCGGCCTCAACATCGCTGAAGAAGAGGTCGTCGCCCAGGGCATGTTCACCTACCGCTCGGGCCTCGACGCGGCCGAGACGCTGCTGTTGCAGGAACGCCGGCCCACGGCCATCTTCGCCAGCAATGACGACATGGCCGCAGCCACCGTCGCCATCGCCCACCGCATGGGCCTGGACGTGCCCAGCGATTTGACCGTCGTCGGCTTCGACGATGCCCCTTTGGCCACAACGATCTGGCCCGAACTCACCACCGTGCGCCAGCCCATCATGGAGATGGCCGGCGCTGCGGTCGACCTGCTGGTGCGCCACATCCGCGCGCGCCGCAACGGCGAGCCTCTGCCCTGCGAGCATGAGCTGCAAGACTTCGAACTGGTCCGACGCCAATCCGACGCCGCGCCCCGCCTGCGGCCGCTGTTGCGTGAGACCCCTCGCCCCGTCGTGCCGCGCTGAACGCGGGCCGGCTTGGGGCGGCCCGGCGCTCGGCCCGAAACACCGCGAACCATGGATGACCGCATGCAAGAACTGACTGGACTGCGCTTCAAGCGCTTGCTGTTGACCGGCGCTGCCGGCGCCCTGGGCCGCATGCTGCGCCCGCGCATGAAGCGCTATTGCGAGACGCTGCGCGTGTCGGACCTCGCCGCGATGGACCCGGCCGGGGAGGGCGAGGAAGTCGTCATCGCGCCGCTGGAAGACGAGGCCGCGATGTACGACCTGCTCGACGGCGTGGACGCCGTGCTGCACTTCGGCGGCGTGTCCATCGAGAAGCCCTTCAGCACCGTGCTGCCGGCCAACATCGTCGGCGCCTACAACCTCTACGAAGCGGCCAGGCGGCGGGGCACCAAGCGAATCATCTTCGCCAGCTCCAACCACGTGACCGGCTTCTACGGCCAGGACGAGACCATCAAGGCCCACGTCGTGCCGCGGCCGGACACCTTCTATGGTTTGTCCAAGGCCTTCGGCGAGAACCTGGCGCAGTTCTACTTCGACCGCCACGGGCTGGAGACGGTCAGCATCCGCATCGGCTCCTGCCTGCCCGAGCCGGTGGACCGCCGCCAGCTGTCGAGCTGGCTGAGCCATGACGACATGGAGCGCCTGCTCGTCGCCGCACTGACCGCGCCCATCGTCGGCCACAGCATCGTTTACGGCGCCAGCGACAACCGCACAACCTGGTGGGACAACTCGCAGGGCAAGCATGTCGGCTACCGCCCGCAGGACACCTCCGAACCGTGGCGCGCGGCCGTCGAGGCGAAACAGGGTCCGGTCGATACGACCAGGCCCGAGGTGCGCTTCCAGGGCGGCGGCTTCGTCGTGCTGGGGCCGTTCGCCTTCGCCGGCCAGCCGGGAGCAGAAGCGGCATGACCGGCCCCCGCATCCCTTTTCAGCCGGCTTCGCGCCTGCCCGACGGGGCCGTCGAGATCCTCGCGCCCGAGGGCCGCGAGCTGCGCCTGTTCTCGGCCTGCGTCGAGCAACTCGCCACTGGCCTGCAGTGGGCCGAGGGCCCGGTGTGGTTCGGCGACGGGCGCTTCCTGCTCGTCTCGGACATCCCCAACGACCGCATCCTGCGCTGGGACGATTGCAGCGGCGCGGTCAGCGTGTTCCGCCAGCCCAGCGGCAATGCCAACGGCCATGCGCGTGACCTGCAAGGTCGGCTCATCAGTTGCGAGCACTTGGGCCGGCGCGTCACGCGCACGGAACTGGACGGCCGCATCACCGTGCTGGCCGACCGCTTCGACGGCAAGCCGCTGAACTCGCCCAACGACATCACCTGCGCGCTGGACGGCGGCATCTGGTTCACCGACCCCGAATTCGGCATCTCGGGCGATTGGGAAGGTGCACCGGCCCCGCGCGAGCAGCCGCACGGCGTCTACCGCATCGACCCCGACACCGGTGAGCTGCAACGCGTCATCGACGACCTGGCCGCGCCCAACGGCCTGGCCTTCACGCCCGAGGGCCGGCTGCTGGTGGTCGAAAGCCGCGCTCAGCCGCACCGGCTGATCTGGTCCTACGCCGTCGACGGGGCTGCCGTGAGCGACAAGCGCCTGCTCATCGACGCTGAGGGCCATGGCGCCTTCGACGGCATCGCGCTCGACACCCGGGGCCGCATCTGGTGCGGCTTCGGCAGCGATGGCCAGCAGGGTGCCGATGCCGCCGCGCTGGACGGCGTGCGCGTCTACAGCGCCGACGGCAAGCCGCTGGCCCACATCCACTTGCCCGAACGCTGCGCCAACCTCTGCTTCGGCGGCGCCAAGGGCAACCGGCTCTTCATGGCCAGCAGCCATTCGCTGTATGCCCTCTACGTCAACGCGCGCGGGGTGATTCGATGAGCGAACCACGCATCAGCGTGCGCGACTACGGCCGCCTGCCCGACGGCCGCCAGGTCCACGAGTACCGCCTCGACAACGGCCGTGGCCTGGTCCTGACGGCGCTGGACTGGGGCGGCATCGTCACCGGCCTCTGGGTGCCGGATTCTTCGGGTCGAACAGACAACGTTGTGCTGGGTCTCGCCAGTCTGGAGGCCTATCTGGCCGGCGCCGGGTCGTACCTGGGCGTCGTTGCAGGGCGCTACGCCAACCGCATTGCCGGCGCCAGCTTCGAACTGGACGGCCAGCGCCACCGGCTGGCGGCAAACGACGGCCCGAACTGCCTGCACGGCGGGCCGGAGGGCTTCGGTGCGCGCTTGTGGCAGGGCCTGCCCCGGCGGCCCAGCGATGACGGCAGCGTGAGCCTGAGGCTGGAGCGCGTCAGCCCGAACGGCGAGATGGGATTCCCCGGCACGCTGCATGTCGCCGTGACCTACACGCTGGCCGCCGACATGAGCTGGCGCGTTGGCTACGAGGCCACGACCGACCTGGCGACCGTCGTCAACCTGACCTCACATGCCTACTTCAACCTCGCTGGTGCCGAGTCCGGCTCGGCGCTGGAGCATCGGCTGAAGCTGCACGCCAGCCGCTACACCGAGCCCGACGCGACCGGCGTGCCGCTGCGGCATGTGGCTGTCGACGGCACGCCCTTCGACTTCCGCCGCGAACGCGCTATTCGAGCGGATGTCGGCTACGACCACAACTGGCTGCTGGACCATCCGCTCGATGGGGCGCTGCACCCGGCGGCCTCGCTGCACGACCCCGTCTCCGGCCGCCGCATGGACATCCTGACGACCGAGCCGGCCATCCAGTTCTACGCCGGCACCTGGCTGAACGGCTCGCTCATCGGCCCCGGTGGCCAACCCTTCACGCGCGGCACGGGCGTCTGCCTGGAAACCCAGCACAACCCGGACTCGCCCAACCGCCCCATCGGCCCCGACTGGCCGAGCACAGTGCTGCGGCCGGGTGAGCTGTTCAGGTCGGCGACGCTGCACCGGTTTGGCGGCCTGCCCACGGGCTGACGCACGGCCTCGCGGCAGAGCGGTGCATCGTTGCGATGCGGCGGCGCACTGATCGCGAGCGTGGCCGATCCCCGCGCCGTTGAGCCTGATGCGGCGCATGGCGGCTTGCTTCTTGCGTAGCCCTGCGCGTCGGGCCACCGGCCCTCACCCTGGGAAGCAGTCATGGCAGCCAGCAGCGATCAAGTGCCCGTTGTCGTCATCACCGGCGCACACCCCCAGCTTTACAACCACGATCTGGCACCCGTGGCGCCCGAAGGTCGAACGTGGGGCACGTTCAGCCTGTTCGCGATGTGGATGTCCGACGTCCACTCGGTTGGCGGCTACACCTTCGCCGCAAGCCTGTTCTTTCTCGGCCTGGCCGGCTGGCAGGTGTTGCTGTCCATGGTGGTCGGCATCACCATCGTCTATTTCCTGATGAACCTGGTGGGTCGGCCGTCGCAGCAATACGGCATTCCCTTCCCCGTGTTTGCGCGTGTGGCCTTCGGTGTCATGGGCGCCAATCTCGCGGCCATCGTGCGGGGCATCGTCGGCATCGTCTGGTACGGCGTGCAAACCTACTTCGCCTCCAAGGCGGTGGCGGTGCTGGTCATCACGCTGATGCCCTCGGCCGCTGAACTCACCCACAACGATGTCTTCGGCCTGTCGACGCTCGGTTGGGCGAGCTTCCTCTTCATGTGGTTCTTCCAGCTCATGATCTTCTTGGCGGGCATGGAGACCATCCGCAAGTTCATCGACTTCTGCGGGCCCATCGTCTACCTGGTGATGTTCGTGCTGGCCGGCTGGATGATCTCCAAGACCGGCATGGACAGCTTCTCGATGACCCTGTCGGACAAGACATACACCGGCCTCGAATCGGTCGGCCTGATGGCCAACGCGGCGATGTTGATCGTGGCCTACTTCGCCGCGCTGCTGCTCAACTTTGGCGACTTCTCGCGGTTCGCCAAGAGCGAGTCAGACATGAAGC
>NZ_JBDSQX010000011.1:0-32281 GCF_039929605.1 Roseateles sp. | reverse complement strand
CAGCCCCCCGCGGCCCTTGGGCACGAGGCGCATGTAGGACTTACCGTCGTGCCCGGCGAAGAACAGGGAAGTGTCCGTGCGAAGCGAATTGGCATAGGCCCACACGGACAGGGTGAAGTCGTCCAGGTTGCTGAAGATGCCGGGCGGCAGTTGCAGGCCTGACGACTTGCCGTCGAAGGCGATGGCTTTGTCGTTCAACCGCCCGTCGGCCCAGGCCGCGCCGTCCAGCAACTCGCCCTTGACGACCTCCCACTTGCCGTCGGGAGACTGCAGCCCGCCGAAGATGCCCATGCGGTCGCTGTCATTCAGCGGCATCGAAAAACGCGGCTCGCCAGGCACGGCGAGCCGCACTGCGGCGGAAGCGGCGCTGGCGCTGGCGCGGCCCAGGGCGGTGACCTGGTAGAACCAGACGCCCTTGGGCGGCGCGTCCGTGTGGGTGAGGAGTTCGCTGGCGGGGATGGTCGTCAAATGGGTGAAGGGCCCGTTGGCTCGGGCGGCCCGCTTGACGACATAGGACGTCGCCCCGACGCTGCCCCACCACGACAGCAAGGCGCGGCCGTCACGCAGATAGGCCGTGAGGCCGGCCGGGGCCTTCATCGGCCCGGCATAGGCGGGCCTGCGGTGCGTGAGCGTTGCGTACGCCACGTCGTCGCTGCTGCCGCTGTAGTTGGGCTCGCACCACTCCACCATGCGCGCGACGTTCGGCGCGGCCAGCCCCATGCGGTTGACGTAGTGGTTGTAGATCGGCTCCCAGGCGTTGCGGCGGTGCTGGGCCGACTGATTCACCTGCGTCCACCTGGAGGGATGGGGTTCGGGCGGGATCTGCTCCGCCGCATAGGGCATGGGGTAGACCTTGCCGTTCTCGTCCAGCAGGTTGGAGCGCGCCACGTACTCGGCCGCCGCGAGAAAGCGGTTGTTGTACATCCCGTAGAGGTCGTCGCCCTGGTTCCAGGCCATCTCCAGCAGGTTGCCACCGAGTGACATGCCGAGCGTTGAATGCCCCTGGTCGCGGCCACTCTCCTCCCACTGGCCGAAATGACCCGGGTGCATGTAGTAGACGCTGTGCACGATGGAGCCGTTGCCGAACGTCGTCACCTTGCCCCGGTTGTTGCCCGCGTAGTAGTCGCAGGCCAGCCTGTACAGCTCGGGCCGGTCGCAGAACATGCCGATGGCCATGGCGCCGCACAACGAGGCCAGGTCCCAGTTGGCATGCGAGCCAAGCCAGCGCTTGGTGAGAAACTCCGAGCAGATGGTGCCGAACACCTCCAACAGCATCTTCTGGAAGCGGGCCAGGTTCGCTGGCGCCCAGCCGGGGTAGGTGCGCAGGATCTCGCCGATCTGCGCAAACTGGTGGCCTTGTATGCCGGCCAACAGGATGCCGGTGTGGTCGTCGTGGGCGGTCGATCCCGGCGGTACGGTCCCGACTTCCTTCAGCGTGTTTGCCCAGGCGTCCAGGAACTCCACCGCCTTGTCGGCGTAGCGCGTGTCCTGGGACAGCTTCCAGCGCAGCGTCAGGTTCCAGGCCCGATCAAGGTCGACGTACAGCGAGCTCTTGCTGTTGTCGGCCCGGTAGACGGCCGGCAGCGGGGAAGGCTTGATGTTCAGGGTTGAGAAGCGGTCGGCGCAAAGCTGCTCCCACCACCGCGTCCAGGGCTGCTCGCCGGCGGCGATGTGAGCGCGGATGCGCTTGAAGTCATCCTCCGTGACCAGCAGGCCGGCGTGGCGGAAGACGCCGCTGACCGAGGCGGGTACCGGGCGGGTCTGGGCGAGCGCGGGCGCGCTGCACAGCATCGGCAGGGCGGGCAGCAGGCCCATGCCTGCGAGCAGGGAGCGCCTGCCGAGGGTGGGATGTGGCTCTTGTGTTGCGGTCATCAGATTCCTTGAAGCTGCGTTGAATGCCGCAGGCCCCTGCCCACGGTCAGCTCGCGTTGTAGGAGCTGCGCACTGCGAAGTCATGACCGGCAACCCACTGCGGGGTTCTATTACGGAACGTTTCAGCTCTGGTGCCGATGTCGCGGGATTTCTCGCAGTCCGATATGGGCGAGCGTGCGGGTCTGATGGTGAGCATTGACTCCCGACCCGAGAACTCAGCCTGGGTGTTGGCCCACACAAGCAACATCGCGCGCCTTTGTCCGCGTATCGGTCGTCCTGACTGAAATACCACATCCGAGAGATTCCAGATCGCGACCATGTCGTTGCGCCAAGCCTGGAGAGGCTCGTCGGGCGCGCGGCCCCACGTTCTCGAACGTGGCCATACCTTTCGTAGTTGACCTTGGATATGTAGCTGGCCGCCATTTAAGGCGCGGGGCACGCGCACAGCGTGCCCCGCGCCCCTGCCGACCGCTACATCGCCAGAGCCGCAACCTCCGCGGCGCTCAAGGCTCCCGCCTCGACCCGGAAGCCCTGGATGCGGCCGTCGAACGGCGCATGCCCCCAGCTGCGGCCCAGGAAGGCGACCTGATCGCCCACCTGCCGTGGTGAAAGCAGGATGTAGTCGGACCGTGCCACCTCCGTGCCGTCGACATAGAGCCGTCCGGTGGTGCCCTGCAGCGTGACCGCCAGATGGACCCAGCGTCGGATGGGCATGAACGCCGGCGCGACCAGGCTCTGCTCGTCGTTGAACCCCGCGCCGCTGATGGCAAACTGCAGCCCCACGCGACCCTTGGGCAAGAGGCGCATGTAGGAATAACTGTCATGCCCGGCGTAGAACAGGGCGGTGTCCGTGCGCAGCGAGTTGGCATTGGCCCACAGGGACAGGGTGAAGTCGTCCAGGTTGCTGAAGATCCCCGGCGGCAGTTGCAGGCCCGAAGACTTACCGTCGAAGGCAATGGCCTTGTCGTTCAACCGCCCGTCGGCCCAGGCCGCGGCGCCCAACAACTCGCCCTTGACGATCTCCCACTTGCCGGCGGGAGACTGCAGCCCGCCGAAGGTGCCGGTGTTGTTGCTGCCATTCAGCGGCATCGAAAAACGCGGCTCGCCGGGCACGGCGACCCGCACTGCGGCGGAAGCGACGCTGACGCTGGCGCTGCCCAGGGCGGTGACCTGGTAGAACCAGACGCCCTTGGGCGGCGCGTCTGTGTGGGTGAGAAGTTCGCTAGCGGGGATGGTTGTCAGATGGGTGAAGGGCCCGTTTGCTCGGGCGGCCCGCTTGACGACATAGGACGTCGCCCCGACGCTGCCCCACCACGACAGCACGGCACGGCCATCGCGCAGATGGACCGTGAGGCCGGACGGGGGCTTCATCGGCCCGGCGTAGGCGGGCCTGCGGTGCGTGAGCGTCGCGTACGCCACGTCGTCGCTGCTGCCGCCGTTGTTCGGCTCGCACCACTCCACCATGCGCGCGACGTTCGGCGCGGCCAGCCCCATGCGGTTGACGTAGTGGTTGTAGATCGGCTCCCAGGCGTTGCGTTGGTGCTGGAACGACTGATTCACTTGCGTCCACCGGGAGGGGTGGGGTTCGGGCGGGTTCTGCTCCGCCGCATAGGGCATGGCGTACACATTGCCGCTCTCGTCCTTCAGGTTGGAGCGCGCCACGTACTCGGCCGCCGCGAGGAAGCGGTTGTTGTACATGCCGTAGAGGTCGTCTCCCTGGTTCCAGGCCATCTCCAGGAAGTTGCCACCGAGTGACATGCCCAGCGTCGAATGGCCCTGGTCGCGGCCACTCTCCTCCCACTGGCCGAAATGACCCGGGTGCATGAAGTAGACGCTGTGCACGATGGAGCCGTTGCCGAACGTCGCCAGCTTGCCCCGGTTGTTGCCCGCGTAGTAGTCGCAGGCCTGCCTGTACAGCTCGGGCCGGTCGCAGAACACGCCGATGGCCATGGCGCCACACAACGAGGCAATGTCCCAGTTGGCATGCGAGCCGAGGGAGACCTTGTTGAGAAAACCCGAGCAGATGGTGCCGAACACCTCCAGAAGCATCTGCTGGAAACGGGCCAGGCTCGCTGGCGCCCAGCCGGGGTAGGTGCGCATGATCTCGCCGATCTGCGCAAACTGGTGGCCCTGCATGCCGGCCATCAGGATGAAGGTGTGGTCGTCATGGGCGGTCGATCCCGGCGGTACGGTCCCGACCACCTTCAACGTGTTCGCCCAGGCGTCCAGGAACTGCACCGCCTTGTCGGCGTATCGGGGGTCGTCCGACAGCTTCCAGCGCAGCGCCATGCACCAGGCGCGATAAATGTCGCGGTACAGCGAGTGCTTGCTGTTGTCTTGGCGGTAGACCGCCGGCAGCGCGCCCGGCCAAAGGTCCAGTGAGGTGGCGCGGTCGGTGCACAGCCTGTTCCACCAGCCTGTCCAAGGCTGCTGGCCAGCCGCGATATGACCACGGATGCGCTTGAAGTCGTCATCCGTGATCAGCAGGCCGGCGTGGCGGAAGACACCGCTGGTCGAGGCGGGCACCGGGCGGGTCTCGGCGTGCGCGGGCGCGCTGCGTAGCAGCGGCAGGGCCGGCAACAGGCCCAGGCCTGCGAGCAGGGAGCGCCTGGCGAGAGGGGGAAGTGGCTCGTGTGTTGCGGTCATCAGTTTCCTTGAAGCTGCGTTGAATGCCGCAGGCCCCATGCCCACGGTCAGCTCGCGTTGTAGGAGCTGCGCTCTGCGAAGTCATGACCGGCACCCCACTGCGGGGTTCTATTACGGAACGTTTCAGCTCTGTTGCCGATGTCACTGGAATTTCGCAGTCCGACATGGGCGAACGTGCGGGTCTTGATGGACGCCCTTGTCCAATGTCTCGATGTCATCGTTGTAGATCGACATCAGTCCCAGAGCGACGAGCGCAGTGCGCCCCTGCCGACCGCTACATCGCCAGAGCCGCGACCTCTGCGGCGCTCAAGGCTCCCACCTCGACCCGGAAGCCCTGGATGCGGCCGTCGAACGGCGAATGCCCCACGTCGCGGCCCAGGAAGGCGACCTGATCGCCCACCTGGCGCGGCGACAGCAGGATGTTGTCGGACCGCGCCACCTCCTGGCCGTCGACATAGAGCCGCCCCGTGCTGCCCTGCAGCGTGACCGCCAGATGCACCCAGCGCCGCGTGGGCATGGACCACGGCACGCCCACGTTCTGCTCGTCGTTGAACCCCGCGCCGCTGATCGAGAACTGCAGGCCCACGCGGCTCTTGGGCACGAGGCGCAGGTAGGAATAGCCGTCGTTCCCGGCGAAGAACATGGAGCAGTCCGTGCGCAGCGAATTGGCATAGGCCCACATGGACAGGGTGAAGTCGTCCAGGTTGCTGAAGATCCCCGGCGGCAGTTGCAGGCCCGAGGACTTGCCGTCGAAGGCGATGGCCTTGTCGTTACGCCGCCCCGGGCCCCAGGTGGCGGCGTCCAGTAGCTTGCCTTCGATGGTCGTCCAGTTGCCCGCCGGGCTTTGCAGCGCGCCGACGGCGACCGTGCCGTTGGCGCCGTCCAGCGGCATCGAGAAGCGGGCCTCGCCAGGAACGGCCACCCGCACCGTGTTCGAGTTCGCGCCAGCGCCACCGCCGCCCAGGGCCGTGACCTGGTAGAACCAGTTGCCGTTGGGTGGCGCGTCGGTGTGGGTGAGCAGGTCACTCGCCTTCAGCGTGGTCAGCGGAGTGAACGGGCCGTTCGCCGTCGCGCCACGTTTGACGACGTAGGACTCCGCGCCGACGCTGCCCCACCACGACAGCAGGGCGCGGCCATCGCGCAGATAGGCCGTGAGGCCGGACGGGGGCTTCATCGGCCCGGCATAGGCGGGCCTGCGGTGCGTGAGCGTCGCGTAGGCCACGTCGTCGCTGCTGCCCCCGTAGTTGGGCTCGCACCACGCCACCATGCGCGCGACGTTCGGCGCGGCCAGCCCCATGCGATTGACGTAGTGGTTGTAGATCGGCTCCCAGGCATTGCGTTGGTGCTGGAACGACTGGTTCACTTGCGTCCACCGGGAAGGGTGGGGTTCGGGCGGGTTCTGCTCCGCCGCATAGGGCATGGCGTAGACATTGCCGCTCTCGTCCTTCAGGTTGGAGCGCGCCACGTACTCGGCCGCCGCGAGGAAGCGGTTGTTGTGCATGCCGTAGAGGTCGTCGCCCTGGTTCCAGGCCATCTCCAGCAGGTCGCCACCAAGCGACATGCCCAGCGTTGAATGCCCCTGGTCGCGGCCGCTCTCCTCCCATTGGCCGAAATGACCGGGGTGCATGAAGTAGACGCTATGCAAGATGGAGCCGTTGCCGAACGTGGCCAGCTTGCCCCGGTTGTTCCCCGCGTAGTAGTCGCAGGCCTGCCTGTACAACTCGGGCCGGTCGCAGAACACGCCGATGGCCATGGCGCCGCACAACGAGGCGATGTCCCAGTTGGCGTGCGAGCCGAGGGAGACCTTGTTGAGAAACCCCGAGCAGATGGTGCCGAACACATCCAGCATCATCTGCTGGAAGCGCTTCACGCTCTCCGGCGCCCAGCCGGGATAGGTGCGCAGGATCTCGCCGATCTGCGCAAACTGGTGGCCCTGGATGCCGGCCAGCAGGATATAGGTGTGGTCGTCGTGGGCGGTCGATCCCGGCGGTACGGTCCCGACCTCCTTCAGCGTATTCGCCCAGGCGTCCAGGAACTCCACCGCCTTGTCGGCGTAGCGAGTGTCCTGAGACAGCTTCCAGCGCAGCGTCAGGAACCAGGCGCGATCAAGGTCGACGTACAGCGCGTTCTTGCTGTTGTCTTGCCGGTAGACGGCCGGCAGCGGGTAGGGCCTGGTTTCCAGTGTGGAGAAGCGATCGGCGCACAGCTGGTTCCACCACTTCGTCCACGGCTGGTCGCCGGCGGCGATGTGGGCGCGGATGCGTGCAAAGTCGGGTTCCGTGACGAGCAGACCGGGATGCTGGAAGACGCCAGTGACGGAGGCGGGCTGAACTTGGGCGGGTTCGGGTGCCGCAGGTGCTGCAGGGGCAGGCGTTGCGGGCGCCGCAGCCGCAGCCGGCGGGGGCGCGCTGGGCGCGGCGGTTTGGGAGGCACCCGGCGCACCCACCTGCGCGCCCCGCTCGGCGTCAGTCGCAGACGCCTGCTGCCCTGCCCCGCCGCCACAGGCCGGCAACAGGGGCAGCAACGGGAACAGGCTCAGTCCCAGGGACAAGGCACGCCGTGCGGGGCTGGCCGGTTCGTCGGCAGCCAGGATGGGGTCGGGTGTCGTCGACATGTCGGTCGGTGGCATCGTTGCGATGCGGCACCATAAGTGCCACCCGTTATGCAGCCGCAATGCGGTCCGACCAATTTGGCCAGCCCGTGCAGGATTGCACAGACCGAACGAACCGTTACCGCGGCAGTCGCATGGCGGCTCGCAGGACATCACGGACACCCGCCGCGACGAAGGCCACCTTGTGAAGAACCCTGCTGGCAGGGTTGCAGAACTCGCGCGACCGCGAGCAGCGACTTCATGATTGAGCGGCGCATCCTCGCTACATCACTCAAGCGTTGCGCGGCCCGCGGTGCGCAAGCACCTGAATAGACTCCGCCACATTCCGTCGCTCAAGTCCGCCATGCTCGAAATAGCCGCTACCTGCCTCGCCGTCACTGCACTGCTCGCCTACCTGAATCACCGCTTCGTGCGCCTGCCGACGACAATCGGCGTGATGGTCATCGCGCTGGTCCTGTCGCTCGCGATCGTGGCCCTCGATGTAGCCGGCGTATCGCATGCGCTGCGCGACTACGAGGAATCGCTGCTGCGGTCCATCGACTTCTCAGACGTGTTGATGCAGGGCATGTTGTCCCTCCTGCTGTTCGCGGGTGCGCTGCATGTGGACCTGAGCGAGTTGAAGGCGCTGCGCTGGCCGGTGGCCGCGCTGGCACTGATCGGCACCTTGCTCTCGACCCTGATCGTGGGCTACGGGCTGTTTTTCACCCTGCCCTGGGTCGGCCTGGAATTGCCGCTGATGTACTGCCTGTTGTTCGGCGCACTGATCTCGCCCACTGACCCGATCGCCGTGATGGGCATATTGAAGTCGGCTGGCGCGCCAAAGAACCTGGAGCTCGTGATCGCCGGTGAATCGCTGTTCAACGACGGCGTCGGCGTGGTCATCTTCGCGCTGCTGCTGGGCATGCTCTTGAGCGGCGTCGCGCCCACCACAGGCTCGGCACTGACGCTGCTGGCACGCGAGGCGGGTGGTGGCATCGTCTTCGGGCTCGTGCTTGGCTACGTGACCTACCGGCTGTTGAAGAGCGTGGACGACTACAAGGTCGAGGTGCTGCTGACCCTGGCTGCGGTCACGGGCGGTTACGCACTGGCCAGCCACCTGCACATCTCCGGCCCGCTGGCGATGGTGGTGACCGGCCTGATCATCGGCAACCAGGGCCGCGCGCTGGCCATGAGCGACACCACGCGCCGCTATGTCGACATGTTCTGGGAACTGCTGGACGAAATCCTCAATGCCGTGCTGTTCGTGCTGATCGGCATGGAGGTGCTGTTGATCAACTTCTCGTCGGCGGTGCTGGTGGCCGGCGCAGTGGTCATCGTGGTCACCCTGCTGGCGCGCCTGCTCAGCGTCGGCCTGCCGGTAGCTGCTTTCGGCGCCCGCTTCGGCATGCCCTCGGGTGCCTGGCGCGTGTTGACCTGGGGCGGTTTGCGCGGCGGCATCTCGGTGGCGCTGGCACTGTCGCTGCCGGTCGGCCCGCACCGCGACATGGTGCTCGCGCTCACCTACTGCGTGGTGGTCTTCTCGATCCTGGTGCAGGGCTTGAGCATCGGGCGGGTGGTGCGCGCCGGCTGAAGCCTTGGGCGGTCATCGCACCAAGTCGCCGCCAGGGCGCCAGCTGCGGTCATCGATCTCGCCGAGCATGGCTGCAATGGAATTGGCGCTCTCGTGGACTTCCGTGCGCAACGCTTCATGGCTGCGCAGAGTGCTTTGTGCCAGGTTCTCGAACTCGAGCCGCAGCGCGTCGCGCAGTTCGGTGAAACGCGACGCCTCGGCCTGATCCGCCAGCGCGCGTTGGGTCCGCAATTCTTTGGTGTGCCGCCGTGTCTCTAGCAGTACGGTGCCTTGCCACATCGCCATGTTGACCACGAAGCCCAAGGTGAGCACACCCATGACGCCCAGCAGCATCAGGCCGAGCGGCGCCTCAAAGCCGAAGAAGCCCGTGGTCAACGCCGTGGGCGCGTTGAACGCCGGCCAGTTCAGGACGGCAAATGCGACGATCAGAACCACGAAGAGCAGGCCGAGCAAAGTGCGTGTTCGCATGTCAATCCTTGTGACGTCAGCGCCGGCTCGCCGGGGTGCGAGGGCAGACCGTTCTACTCGCTTCTAGGACTGGTGGGCTTCGGTGCCCACGGCCGGGCGCCGCGCCGGCCGGTGCAGCGTCATTTGCGGGAACGGGATTTCGATGCCGGCCTGGTCGAAGGCGTTCTTCAGTCGGCGCAGATATTCACGGCGCACGGTCCATTGCTCCAGCGGTGCCACCTTGAAGCGCGCGCGGAGCATGACTGCTGAATCGGCCCAGCGTTCGACACCGGCCATCTCGAGATCGCCCAGGATGCGCGCCGCGTGCGCCTGGTCTTGCCGCAACTCGGCCGCAACCTCTTGCATCACGGCCATGGCCGTGTCGACATCGACGCTGTAGGCCACGCCGATATCCACCACCGACTGGGCAAAACCACGGCCCATGTTCACCACGCTGGTGATGCTGCCGTTGGGCACGAAGTGCACATGGCCGTCGTAGTCGCGCAGTTGCACGTAGCGCAACGTCACCTCCTCGACGAGGCCGGCGTGCTCGCCCAGCTTCACCACGTCGCCCTGGCGGATCTGGTCTTCCACGAGCAGGAAGAAGCCGGTGAAGTAGTCCTTCACCAAACTCTGGGCGCCGAAGCCCACCGCCAAGCCAGCCACGCCAGCCGCGCCCAGGATGGGCGCCACGCTGACGCCGAGTTCGCTCAGCACCAGCATGCCGGCCACCAGCGAGATGATCACGGCCGCCATGTACCTGAAGACGCGGCCCAGCGTCTCCGCGCGCTGCACGGACTCCCGGTTGCCCAGGCGGCTGGCGATGCGCACGCGCAAGCCGCGAATGCCACGCTGGGCCGCCATGATGGCCAGCCAGGCGCCCACCAAGATGACGATGATGCGCAGCCCGGAGGCCAAAGCGCCGCCCAAGCCCTGCAGATGGCCTGCGTCCAACATCTCCTGCAGCCCGCTCATACGGCGCTGTCCCACGGTGCGGACAGCCTCACCGCGCCGTTGATGATGCCGACCATCGAATAGGTCTGCGGGAAGTTGCCCCAGAGCTCGCCAGTCTTCGGGTCCATGTCTTCGCTGAGCAGGCCGACATGGTTGCGGCGGGCCAGCAGGGCCTCGAAAGCCTCTCTGGCTTCGTCCTTTCGGCCAATGCGCGCCAACGCATCGACACGCCAGAACGAGCACACGTTGAAGGCCACCTCGGGTCGGCCGAAGTCGTCCTCGGCCTCGTAGCGGCGCATGAAGGGGCCGTCGCACAGCGAGGCTTCCATTGCCTTCACGGTGCTGATGAAGCGCGGGTCGTCGCGAGGCAGGAAGCCGACCTCGCCCATCAGCAGCACGCTGGCATCGAGGTCACGTCCACCCAGGCTTTCGGCAAAGGCTTGCCGGTCTTCGTTCCAGGCCTGCGTAGTGATGGCCGTGTGGATGACGGCAGCGCGCTGCCGCCACAGCGAGGCGCGCTCGGCCAGGCCCAGCACCGCCGCGATGCGCGCCAGCCGATCACAGGCGGCCCAGCACATCAATGTCGACGAGGTGTGCACCCGGGCACGCGTGCGCAGCTCCCAGATGCCGGCGTCGGGCTTGTCATGCAGCGCCCAGGCCTGCTCACCCATCACCTCCAGCGCGCTGAAGTCGGCGGCGTCACCACGACGGAACAGCCGGTGGTCGTGGAAGGCCTGTGCCGCGCCCAGCACCACACTGCCATAGACATCGTGCTGGAAGTGCTCCTGCGCCTGATTGCCCACCCGGACCGGCCCCATGCCGCGATAGCCGGCGGCGCGTGTGATCACCGACTCGGGCAGGGAGCGCTCCAATCCAATGCCGTACAGCGGCTGCACATGGCCGCCTTCGGCCCCACGTACGACGTTGTAGAGCCAGTTGAGGTAGCCCTCCATCGTGCCCATCTCGGACAGACTGTTCAGCGCCCGAACGACAAAGAACGCATCCCGCAACCAGCAGAAACGGTAGTCCCAGTTGCGGCCGCTGTTGGGTGCTTCAGGGATGCTGGTGGTCATCGCAGCGACGATGGCGCCGGTCTCCTCGAACTGGCAGAGCTTCAGGGTGATGGCTGCGCGGATCACTGCGTCCTGCCACTCCAGCGGCACCGCCAGACGCCGTGACCAGTGGCGCCAGTACAGGGCAGTCTGCTCCTCGAATTCACGCGCCGTTTCGTCGATGCCGCCGCCCAGCGTCTCGTCCGGGCCCAGCAGCAAGCTCACAGGCCCGGCGAGTGCGAACCATGTGCCGTCCACCAGGTAGGTCAGCGGCACGCTGGTGTTCAGGCGCAGCGTGAGGTCGGGCATCACGAAACGCAGATGGTGGCTGCCGCGCGTGACTGTGGGGTACACCGCACCCCAGTCTCCATGGGGCCGCACGGTGAAACGCACGCGAGGATGCCCGGCCAGCGGGCGAACCCTGCGCACCAGCTGGGCCGGGCGGAACACCCGGTCGCGGTTGACGAAGCGCGGCGCAAAATCGACCAGCTCGATGCCTTGCCCGCGGTCGTCCCACAACTGCGTTCTGACGATGGCGGTGCCCGGGTCGTAGGACTGCTCCACGCGCGTCATGCCTTCCAGCTCGACGGTCATTGCACCGTCCAGCGGCAGGCCTTCAGCACTGTTCAGCAGGGCATCGAAGACCGGGGGGCTGTCGAAACGAGGCATGCAGCACCAGACGATGCTGCCCCCGCGTTCCACCAGTGCGCTGATCGTGCAGTTGCCGATCAGGGCCAATTCCAGCCCTGCGGCCGGCCTTGCTTGGGAATACAACTCTTGCATGTGAGACCTTTGCTGAAACCTCGCCCGCCAACGTCGTAGACGCTCGCAAGCTTTCGAGGGGAATGTATATTTGTACAAATATACAAGGAGATCGCAATGACCCTGCCTACCCTCCTGCCCGTGTGGCGAGTGCGGCGAACCGGGGGCCGACGATGGCCTTGAGGACCTTCCGCCTCCAGTTGCGTTTTCTGGTGCCGCTCGTCGCGGTGCTGGTCGTCGCTTCTTATCTGGCCGTGCCACTGATGGACCAAGTGACCCTGCGCTGGTTCAGTCGCGACCTGAACAGCCGCGGTGAGCTGGTCGCCAACGCCTTGTCGGACTCTGTTGCAGACGCCCTGATCGCTGACAAGCCGGCCAGGCTGCAGCCCCTGTTCGAACGCACCGTGCAGGACGAGCGCCTCGTTGCCGTCGGGCTTTGCAGCACCGACGGCCGGCTGCTGCAGCGAACCCATCGCTTTCCTTCGACCGTGTCCTGTGTCGATGCAGCCGAGCTGGCGCGCCAGGTCGAACCCAGGCTGTCACTGCCCGGCGGCGCCGTGCATATCGGCGTGCACGACGTGATGGGGCAACCGCTCCCACTGCCCGTCGCGCCGCTAGCGCGGACGAGCGACGGCGTCCAGGGCCCAGACACACCCGAGCTGGAGACTGCGGCATCCGCGCCGCAAGTGCCACCCGAGCCGGTGCTGATGGGCCGGCTGGTCTTGCTGCACGACATGAGCTTCATCGAACGCCGCAGCCAGGACACGCGCCGCTACCTCATCGGCTTGATCGCCGGCCTCGGCTTGGTCATCGCCATCATCACCGTGGTGGTGGCACAGCTGAGCTGGCGCGGCTGGGTCAACGGCGCGCGCGCACTGATGCGCGGCGAGGGCCTGCTCAGCCCCTTGCTTTCCGGCCCATCCACAGCGCCCGAACTGGCGCCGTTTGCGGCCGACCTGCGCGCCAGGCTGCGCGACATGGAAGACGAGTTCCGCCGTTCGCAAGGGCCTGCGACGGCGTGGACGGCCGAACGCCTGCGCACACTGCTGCACACCCAACTGAGCGGCGACCAGGTGATCGTGGTGTCCAACCGCGAGCCCTACATCCACGAGCGCGGCAGCGAAGGCATCGTCGTCAAGCGGCCTGCGAGCGGGCTCGTCACCGCCGTCGAGCCCGTGATGCGCGCCTGCTCGGGCACCTGGGTTGCGCATGGCAGCGGCAGCGCGGACCGCGACGTCGTCGATGCCGGCGACCGCGTGCAGGTGCCGCCCGGGCAACACAGCTACTGGCTGCGCCGCATCTGGCTCACCGCCGAAGAAGAACAGGGCTACTACTACGGCTTCGCCAACGAAGGCATGTGGCCCCTTTGCCACGTCGCCCACGTGCGACCGGTCTTCCGCGAGCAGGACTGGGAAGCCTACAAGGCCGTCAACCAGCGTTTTGCCGACGCCGTGGTGGCCGAAGCCCGCAGCGAAGACCCGGTGGTGCTGGTTCAGGACTATCACTTTGCATTGCTGCCCGCGATGGTGCGCGAGAAGCTGCCGCAGGCGACCATCCTGACCTTCTGGCACATCCCTTGGCCGAACCCGGAGTCGTTCGGCATCTGCCCGTGGCGCCGCGAGATCCTGGAAGGCATGCTCGGCAGCACCATCCTCGGTTTCCACACGCGCTTTCACTGCAAGAACTTCATCGAAACCGTCGACCGCTACCTGGAAGCGCGCATCGAGCACGAGCATTCGACGGTCGCATTCCGGGAGAAGGAAACCCTGGTCGAGAGCTACCCGATTTCCATCGAATGGCCGAGCGACGATCAGGCGGCGGGCTGGGCCAGCGTTCAGACGTGCCGCGAACGCGTCATACAGCGCCTGGAGCTGCCGGAAGACGTCTGCCTGGCGGTGGGCGTGGACCGTTTCGACTACACAAAGGGCATCCTGGAGCGGCTGAACGCCGTCGAGCGACTGCTGGAAAAACGCCCCGAGTGGAGGGGCCGCTTCGTCTTTGTGCAGGTGGCGGCACCCACGCGCACGGCGCTGGACGAATACAGCAGCTTCCAGGAACGCATTCAGCGCGCCACCGCTCGCATCAACAATCGCTTCGGCCAACCGGGCTACCAGCCCGTGCATCTGCTGGCCGTGCACCATGAGCACGACGAGGTGACCGAGTTGTTCCGCGCAGCCGACATCTGTGTGGTGACCAGCCTGCACGACGGCATGAACCTGGTGTGCAAGGAGTTCGTCGCGGCGCGTGATGACCTGCAGGGCGTGTTGATCCTGAGCCGCTTTGCCGGCGCCGCGCGCGAACTGGCCGAGGCCTTGATCGTGAATCCGTACCACGTGGAAGAAACCGCCGACGCGCTCCACCGTGCCGCCACCATGCCGGTGGCAGAACAGCGCGAACGCATGGCCAGCCTGCGCAGCACGGTGCGCGAATTCAATGTCTTCCGCTGGGCGGGCCGCATGCTGACCGACGCCGGACGCTGGCGATTGCGGGCACGCATCGAGGCGCGTGTGAAGCGGCACCAGATCGGATGACCAAGACGATGCAACACCTGTTCACACCTGAAGGAGAGTCGGCGCTCGCAGCAGTCCTGCGGCTGCGGCCGTTGATGGCCTTCGACTTCGACGGCACGCTGGCGCCCATCGTGGCGCGGCCGGACGACGCGCGCGTCTCGGCAGCAGTCGCTACGCGCCTGAAAGCGCTGGCCTGCAAACTGCCCGTCGCCATCGTCACCGGGCGAGCCGTGGCCGACGTGCGCGATCGCCTGGGCTTTGAGCCGCAGTTCATCGTCGGCAACCACGGCGCCGAGCCGGACGCCGCAGCCGCTGGCAGCGGCACGCGCGCGCACACCTTGACCAGCACGCTCGACGGGCTGCGAACCACCCTGCAAGCACAGGGCGAACTGCTGCACGCGGCAGGCGTCGCCGTCGAGGACAAAGGCCTATCGATTGCGCTGCACTACCGGCTGTCCCGCGATCGGGCGCTGGCCCAGCGGCTGATTGCCGACCTGCTCACTCCCGAGCCCGCAGGTGTGCGCACGTTCGCCGGCAAATTTGTCTTCAACGCGGTGGCCGCAGATGCGCCCGACAAGGCGCAAGCGGTCCATGCGCTCGTGGCGAACCTCGGCGTCGATGCTGCCTTCTTCGCCGGCGACGACGTCAATGACGAACCCGTGTTCGTCGCAGCGCCAGCGCACTGGCTGACCCTGCGCATCGGTCGTGAAGACCTGTCCAGTCGCGCTCGCTACTGTCTGGACGGGCCTCAAGAAATGGCGTTGCTGCTCGACAGCGTGCTTTCGAACCTTGCATGAATCTGCGGCGGGGGGGTTTCCAGGCCCCCGGGGCAGCAGTGCCAAACCTATGATTTCGCGATGGTCACCATGAAGCGCACTGCCCGAGAAGACATTGAACGTGCTGTATCCGAACAGAGTTCTGGTGCACCCGAAGTGCGCGTGCTGCGGCGCTTTCGCCTGGTGTTCAACACCGTCAAGACCCACTTCCAGCAGGTCGAGAGGAAAGCCGGTGTTGGCGGTGCGCAGCTCTGGGCGCTCAGTGTCATCGACGCCAATCCGGGCATCGGCGTGAACAGGCTTGCAGCTTTGATGGACGTCCACCAGACGACGGCCAGCAACCTCGTCAAGACCCTGGTGACGGCGGCCATGATTGCGGCAGACAAGAACGCTCCGGACCGCCGCACCGTGCAGCTTCGCATGCTGCCCGCCGGCGCGCAGGTGCTGCGCAAGGCGCCCGGTCCATTTGCCGGCGTTTTGCCAGACGCATTGGCGACGCTCGACGTGAAGACGCTCGAGCGCATGGACCATGACCTGGCGCTTCTGATCGCCGCCCTGCATGCCGACGAAAGTGCTGCAGGCATCCCGCTGGCGCATATGTAGCGTCGGCTATTTTTCCGATGAACCCGTCGGCAAGGCGGTGACCACCACGGGGCGGGCCGGCAAAGCGCTCGCCGCCGCCTGGGACTTGCCCTCCTTCATTGCCGTGCTGTCGGACAGGATGCTGACGGCCTCATTCAGGAGCGCGTCGTTGGCGGCGTCCTTGGTCTTTTCTGCGGCGAGTTCCTTGCCGAGCTTGCGTTCGTTGAACTGCAGGCCATCGTCCGCCAGTGCACTGCCCGCGCTCTGGCCCGTGCCCTCGGCCGCGCTCGCTCCGGCGGCGCCCAGCATGGCGGTCAGGCGCTTCTCCAACGCGGCGCGTTCCTTGCGCCGAACCCCTTCGTTGAGAGAAATCACATTGTTCTTGCGCAGCTCCGTGGCCTTGGCAAGGTCCTCCAGCAGGCTCTGGTAGTCGGGGTCGTGCCGGACGCGACTCTCGTGCCACGCCAGCAGGCGGGGTAGCTGCGCCGTCATGTCGCCCACGGGCGCGTAGTCGGCCGCCTTGATGCGGGTCCACGGCAAGGCGTTGTCGTAGCTCGATTCACCGAACTGCGTGTCGTCGCCGGTGGGTGGGAAGCGGATGTCCGGCGTCACGCCACGCAGTTGCGTCGTGCCGCCGTTCACCCGGAAGAACTGCGCGATGGTCAGCTTCAGGTCGCCAAACACCGGCGTGCCGTTTCTGGCGATCTGGTCAAGGCTGGCCACGGTCTGGACCGTGCCCTTGCCGAAGCTCGGCTCGCCGATGACCAGGCCACGACCGTAGTCCTGAATCGCTGCCGCGAAAATTTCCGACGCCGAAGCCGAGCCCCTGTTGATCAACACACCCAGCGGCCGGTCCCAAACCAAGCCGGTCTCGACGTTCTTCTCCACGGTGATGTCGCCCTTGGCACTGCGTGTCTGAACCACCGGCACCTTGCCAACGAACAGGCCCGTCAACTCCACCGCCTCGCGCAGCGAGCCACCGCCGTTGTTGCGCAGGTCCATCACCAGGCCCTCCACTTTCTGGGCCTTCAAATCCGCCAGCAGCTTGACCACGTCGCGCGCCGCGCTGCGGTAGTCCTTGTCGCCTTTTCGCAGCGCGTCGACATCCTCGTAGAACGAGGGCAAGGTGATCACGCCAACCAGGCGTTTGCCCGCACCGGTCGTCACCGAATAGACCTTGGCCTTGGCCCCGCTGTCCCGCATCGTGATGGTGTTGCGGATCAGGACCACGGTCTTGTTCGACGCATCAGGCCCCTTGTCGGCCGGCAGGATGTCCAGCCGCACCGTCGACGCCATCGCGCCGCGGATCAGGGCCACCGTGTCGTCCAGGCGCCAGCCGACCACATCCTCCATCGGGCCCGCAGTGCCTTGCGCGACGCCCACGATGCGGTCACCCACCTTCAACTGCCCGGACAGGCTCGCGGGCCCGCCCGCCACCAGTTCCCGGATAGTGGCGTAGCCGTCGATGTCGGTCAAAACTGCGCCAATGCCCACCAGCGACAGCCGCATCGCGATGCTGAAGTTTTCCGCAGCGCGCGGCCCCAGGTAGTTGGTATGGGGCTCGATAGCCATCGTGTAGGCGTTCATGAACGCCTGGAAGACGTCGGCGCTGGAGATCTTGCCCAGGCGCTTGGCGACGTTGTCATAGCGTTTGTCGAGGACCTTCGTGACGGCCGCGTCATCCTGGCCAGCGAGCTTGAGCCGCAACCAATCGTTCTTGACACGCTTGCGCCAGAGGTCGAGCGCATCGGCCTCCGTCGCGGGCCAGGGCTGGTCCTTGCGGTCGATCATCAGCGTCTCGTTGCGCTCGAAGTCGAAGCCCTTGCGCAGCAGGCTGCGGGCATAAGCCATTCGCTCAACCGCCCGGCGCTCGTACAGGTTGAATATCTCGAACGGTGCGCGCAAGTCTTCGGTCAGGATCGCATCGTCAAGCCGGGCGCGGTCAGCCACGAGGCGGTCGATGTCGGACTGCAAAAAGTAGACCTTTTCGGGGTCGAGCGCCTTCAGATACTGATCGAACATCTTGCCCGACAAGGCATCGTCCAGCGGGACGGTCTTGTAGTGGTAGCGCGAAAGCACCTCTGCAGCCAGGCGAGCCGCCTTGGCCTCCTGCGCCGCCGGCTTCAACAGCGGCGGGTAGGCAAGCTCGGTATCCGCCGTGGCAACCTGCGTTGCGGCCGCCAGGGCCAGCACGAACCAAATCAGCTTTTGTCTCAATCTCACTCCACTACGGTTGAACGGCCGATGAATCTCATGCGCGGCCCCAGGCCATCGACCGATGGCCGAAGCCGCCAGCAAGGCGCAGGCGTGGATGGTGCCATGTCACGCACCAAGGCCGCTGCTCGCCGGTGAATGTGCCCTGAGGCCGCGCTATCACCGCAGCGAACGACAACCGAATCCCAGGGCCCGGCAGGCGTCTCGCACCTGACCCGCAATCGGGCCGTCGATGCCCACATTCGCGCCACCGCCCTCCCTTTTTGCACCGCCCGAGTGCGCGCCAAGCGCCTCTCCCTGGGCGAACAAAACTGGCATGACCTCTGCTTGTATACCAACCTGAACACGACTCGGAACGCAAGCGGGCGTGCTTCGTTGGCCGAACAACTTGAGGAGAACCGTGATGACGCGATCGCAGTGGAACCGCCGGGACTGGCTGGGCAGCGCAGGCGCTGCCGGCGCGGGATTGATGACCGCCGGCTGGAGTGGCCTGGCGCTGGCCCAGAAGCCGTTGACCGTGGGCTTCATCTACGTGGGGCCGCGCGACGACTACGGCTACAACCAGTCGCACGCCGACTCGGCGGCGCTGGTCAAGAAGATGCCCGGCATCAAGGTGGTGGAGGAGGAGAACGTCCCCGAGACCAACGCGGTGCAGAAGACCATGCAGGGCATGATTGCGCAGGACGGCGCGGGCCTGCTGTTCCCGACCTCGTTCGGCTACTTCGACCCGCACATCCTGGCGCTGGCTCCCAAGTACCCGAACGTGCGCTTCGCCCACTGCGGCGGGCTCTGGAACGCGGCCAAGCACCCCAAGAACGCCGGCAGCTTCTTCGGCTACATCGACGAGGCCCAGTACCTGAACGGCGTGGTGTCGGCGCACGCGACCAAGAGCAAGAAGCTCGGCTTCATCGCCGCCAAGCCCATCCCACAGGTGCTGCGCAACATCAATGCCTTCACGATGGGTGCGCGCAGCGTGCACCCGGACATCACCGTAACGGCCATCTTCACCGGCGACTGGAGCATGCCCGTCAAGGAGGCGGAGGCCACCAACAGCCTGGCCGACCAGGGCGTGGACGTGTTCACCATGCACGTGGACGGCCCCAAGGTCATCGTCGAGACCGCCGCCAAGCGCGGCAAGTTCGTCTGCGGCTACCACGCCAGTCAAGCGAAGCTGGCACCGCAGGCGTACTTGACGGGCGCCGAGTGGAACTGGATCACCGCCTACAAGCAGATCATCGAAGCCGCGCAGACCGGCAAGCCGCACCCGAACTTCGTGCGCGGCGGGCTGAAGGACGGCTTCGTCAAAAGCAGCCCCTACGGCAGCGCGGTGCCCGAGGGCGCGCGCAAGCAGGCCGAAGCCGTGCGCGCGCTGATGCTCAAGGGCAGCTTCGACATCTTCAAGGGTGAGTTGAAGGACAACACCGGCAAGGTGGTGATCCCAGCCGGCAAGGTGGTCAAGCAGACCGACATGGAGCTGGAAAACATGAACTACCTCGTCGAAGGCGTCATCGGCAAGGTGTAGCCCACCCCCGTAGACGCTTCGCGTCACCCCCTCAAGGGGGCGCACCCGATGGCCTGGCAAAGCCAGATCCATGGGTGCTGCTGGATTAGCGGCGGCGTAAACGCGCCGCGTGTATTCACTGAGGAACGAGAGCCATGGTCACGTCGCGCCCGTCGCTTGCCGCTGCCGAAGCCCTGCTGCTGCCCGTCTTCGCGCTGACGGCGGCGCTGCTGCTCTTCGGCGTGTTCGTGTGGCTGGGCGGCACCGACCCGGTGGAGGCCTGGAAGCTGCTCTTCCTGGGCGCCTTCGGGGACGCCTTCTCGTGGCAGAACACGCTCCTGCGCGCCGCGCCGCTGATGCTCACCGCCCTGGCCGTGGCGCTGCCGGCGCAGGCCGGGCTGACGATGATCGGCGGCGAAGGCGCGCTGGTGTTCGGTGCGCTGGCCTGCGCCGGCCTGCCCTATCTCTTCGCCCCGCCGGCCAACACGGTCGGCAGCGTCATGGTGCTGGGGGCCGGCGCGCTGATGGGCGCGGCCTGGGTGATGCTGGCGGGCTGGCTGCGGCAGTGGCGCGGCGTCAACGAGACCATCTCCAGCCTGCTGCTCTCCTACATCGCCATCGCGCTGTTCAAGCACTTCGTCGAAGGGCCGATGCGCGACCCGGCCAGCCTGAACAAGCCGTCCACGCACCCACTCGCCGAGGGCCTGCGCATCGGCCCCATCATGGGCGACGCGGCCATGACGTCGTGGCTCGGCGACGTGCACTGGGGCCTCGTCATCGGCGTGCTGGCCTGCCTGGCCTGCGGCGCCTGGCTGAGCTTCAGCGCCTCGGGCTTTGCGATGCGCGTGGTGGGTGGCAACGCCCGCACGGCGCGCCTCGTGGGCCTGCCCACCGACCGCATCATCCTGCTGGCCTGCGCCCTCGGCGGCGGCGCGGCGGGCTTGGCCGGAGGCATCGAAGTGGCGGCCGTGCACACGGCGGCCAATGCGTCGGTGATCGCGGGCCTGGGCTACACGGGCATCCTGGTCAGCTTCGTGGCCCGCCACAACCCCTGGGCCATCCCGCCGGTGGCCGTGCTGTTCGGCGGCTTCGCGGCGGCCGGCAGCCTGCTGCAGCGCCGGCTCGACCTGCCCGACGCCTCGGTGCTGGTGCTGCAGGGCTTCGCCTTCGTCTTCATCCTCGCGGCCGAGGCGCTGCGCGGGCGGCTCTTTGCGCCGCGCGCCGTGGCCAAGCGACCCGCTCCAGTGGCCCCGACCGCTACCGCTCAGGGGGTCGCATGAGCCTCACGATGACTGTCGTCCCCGACCTGCTGCTCGCCGTCCTCGGCGGTGCGCTGCGGGTGGGCACGCCCTTCCTCTTCGTCAGCCTCGGCGAGTGCCTCACCGAGAAGAGTGGCCGCATCAACCTCGGGCTGGAAGGCGTGCTCGTCTTCGGCGCCATGGCCGGCTTCGGCGGCGCCTACCTGGGCGGCTCGCCGTGGCTGGGCGTGCTGGCGGCCTGCGGTGCCGGCGCGCTGCTGGCGCTGCTGCACGGGCTGCTGTGCTCGCTGCCGCGCGTGTCCGACATCGCCACCGGCATCGCGCTGATGCTGCTCGGCACCGGCCTGGCCTTCTACCTGGGCAAGCCGCTGATCCAGCCGCAGGCGCCGCAGATCCCGTCGCTGCTGCTCGGCGCCTGGAGCGACTCTGCGGCCGTGCAGCAAGCGCTCTCCGTCAACGCCCTCTTCCCCATCGGCGTGGCGCTCGCCGCGCTGCTGGCCTGGGGTTTCAAGAACACGCGCTGGGGCCTGGTGGTGCGCATGGCGGGCGACAGCAGCGACGCCGCGCGGGCGCTGGGCTACTCGGTCAACGCGGTGCGCATCGCGGCCACCACCGTGGGCGGTGCGATTGCCGGCTTGGGCGGCGCATCGCTGTCGCTCTACTACCCGGGCAGCTGGAATGAAGGCCTGTCCAGCGGCCAAGGGCTGATCGCCGTGGCCCTCGTCATCTTTGCTCGCTGGCAGCCGTGGCGCTGCCTGGGCGCGGCGCTGCTGTTCGGCGGCGCAGTGGCCATCGGCCCGGCGCTGCAGAGCGTCGGCGTGAGCGGCGGCTACTACCTGTTCAACGCCGTGCCGTATGTGCTGACGTTGGTGATCCTCGTCATCACCTGCACGCCGAGCCGATCCCTCCAAGGCGCGCCGGCCGAACTCGGCGTCTCACGTTGATAGGTGCCCAAGTGAAAACCAAACGAAGCCACAGAGGCTGTGTTCTTGTTCTGCAGCGAGGGGCTTACCCCGTCATGGACAACTGAAAGAAACCACCATGCCGACCCTGCACTCAAAACCCTATGCCTGGCCCTTCGACGGCAACATCACGCCGCGGAACACGGCGCTGGTCATTATCGACATGCAGACCGACTTCTGCGGCATCGGTGGCTACGTCGACAAGATGGGCTACGACCTGTCGATGACGCGCGCGCCGATTGAACCGTTGAAGGTGCTGCTGGCCGCCGCGCGCAGCAAGAGCATGCACGTCATCCACACCCGCGAGGGCCACCGCCCCGACCTGTCGGACTTGCCCGCCAACAAGCTGTGGCGCTCGCGGCAGATCGGCACCGAGGGCCGTGGCATCGGCGACGCCGGGCCGTGCGGGCGCATCCTCGTGCGCGGCGAGCCGGGCTGGGACATCATTCCCGAGCTCTACCCCATCGCCGGCGAGCCCATCATCGACAAGCCCGGCAAGGGCAGCTTCTGCGCGACCGACCTGGAGCTGCTGCTGCACGTGCGCGGCATCCGCAACCTCATCCTCACCGGCATCACCACCGACGTGTGCGTGCACACGACGATGCGCGAGGCCAACGACCGCGGCTTCGAGTGCCTGATGCTGTCCGACTGCACCGGCGCCACCGACCCCGGCAACCACGCGGCCGCGCTCAACATGATCCTGATGCAGGGCGGCGTGTTCGGCGCCGTGGCCGAGTCGCAGGCCGTGCTGGAACTGCTGGCGGAGTTCTGAAGTGAAAGCCAAACAAAGCCACAGAGGCACAGAGGCACAGAGAGGCCTTCATCCCGCCGCCTCTGTGTCTCTGTGCCTCTGTGGCTGTGTTCTCTTGAACCGTTTGCCCTCTGCTCTCATCCCGCGCGGAATGGACCACTGACATGCACGCCCTGCACCTCCAGACCTACCGCCTCACCAAGCGCTTCGGCAGCTTCACGGCGCTGGACGATGTGTCCATCACCGTGCGCCCCGGCACCGTGCACGCGCTGCTGGGCGAGAACGGTGCCGGCAAAAGCACGCTGGTCAAGGCCATCGTCGGTTACCACCGGCCCGACGAAGGCGCCGTGCTGGTGGACGGCCGCGAGCGCGAGATCAACTCGCCCGTGGCGGCCCGCGACTTGGGCCTGGGCATGGTCTACCAGCACTTCACCGTCGTGCCCGGCATGACCGTCGCCGAGAACCTGCTGCTGGCACGCGGCAAGCTGCCCATGGTGGTGGACTGGAAGGCGGCACGCACCGAGCTGAGCGCCTTCATGAGCACCACGCCGTTTCGCCTGCCGCTGGACGCGCGGCCCAGCGAACTGTCCGCCGGCGAGAAACAGAAGCTCGAAATCCTCAAGCAGCTCTTCCTCAAGCCGCGCTTGCTGATCCTGGACGAACCCACCTCGGTGCTGACGCCGCAGGAGGCCGATGAGGTGCTGGGCGCGCTGCGCGACCGGGCGCATGCGATGGACTGCTCGGTGCTGATGATCACGCACAAGTTCCGCGAGGTGATGGCCTATGCCGACGACGTCAGCGTGCTGCGCAAGGGCGCGCTGGCCGCCACCGGCGCGGTGGCCGATTGCACGCCCGACAGCCTGGCCACGGCGATGGTCGGCGAGAACCGCAGCGACGCCGTGACCGAGAACAAGTGGGTGCGCGAGGCCCGCGCGCCCGGCGCCGTCAAGCTCGCCATCGACGGGCTGGACGTGATGGGCGACCGCGGCGAGCCCGCCGTGCGCGCGCTGTGCTTGAGCGTGCAGCGTGGCGAGATCGTCGGCATCGCCGGCGTCAGCGGCAACGGCCAGCGCGAGCTGATGCAGGCCCTCGTCGGCCAGCGCGCCCGCCTGGGTGGCCGCGTGACGGTGGACGGCGAGACCTTCCTGGCACGCCGCGCCGAGAACCGCGCCCGCAAGGTGCGCAGCCTGCCCGAGGAGCCGCTGGGCAACGCCTGCGTCGGCGCCTTGAGCGTGGCGCAGAACATGGCGCTGCGCAGCTTTGACGGAGCGCCCTGGGCGCGCGGCGGCCTGGTGCGCTGGGGTGCGCTGCGCGAGCGGGCACGGGCGTGGATCGCCGAGTACGGCGTCAAGACGCAGGGCGAGCGCGCCGCCATCCGCACGCTGTCGGGCGGCAATGTGCAGCGCGCCGTGCTGGCCCGCGAGCTGGCGGGCGAGGCCGAGCTGCTGCTCGTCAGCAACCCCGTCTTCGGCCTCGACTTTGCCGCCGTGGCCGAGATCCACGGCCGCCTGATGGCCGCGCGCAACCGCGGTGCCGCCGTGCTGCTCGTCAGCGAGGACCTGGACGAACTGCTGGCCCTGGCCGACCGCATCGTCGTCATGAGCGAAGGCCGCATCGTCCACGACGTGGCGGCTGCCGAGGCCACGCGACAGTCGCTCGGCGCCTTCATGGGCGGAAAGGGCCACGCATGAACGCGGCGCTCACGCTGGCCACGGCCCAGCCCTTTCCCTACACCTTCAACCCAGCGCACACCGCGCTCGTCATCATCGACATGCAGCGCGACTTCATCGAGGCCGGCGGCTTCGGCGCCAGCCTCGGCAACGACGTGACGCTGCTCCAGGCCATCGTGCCCACCGTGCGGCGCGTGCTGAACACGTGGCGAAGCGTGGGTGCCGTGGTGCTGCACACCCGCGAGGCCCACCGCGCCGACCTCAGCGACTGCCCGCCGGCCAAACGCCTGCGCGGCAATCCCTCGCTGCGCATCGGCGATGAGGGGCCGATGGGCCGCGTCCTCATCGCCGGCGAGCCCGGTGCCGAGATCGTGCCCGAGCTGGCGCCGCTGCCGGGCGAACTGGTCGTCGACAAGCCCGGCAAGGGCATGTTCTACGGCACGCCGGTGGACACGCTGCTGCGCGAGCGCGGCATCACCCACCTGCTCTTCATGGGCGTCACCACCGAGGTCTGCGTGCAGACGTCGATGCGCGAGGCCAACGACCGCGGCTACGAGTGCCTGTTGATCGAAGACGGCACCGAGAGCTACTTCCCCGAGTTCAAGGCCGCCGCGCTGGCCATGCTGACGGCGCAAGGCGCCATCGTCGGTTGGGCCGCGCCGTCGAGCGCCTTGATCCAGGCTCTGGAATCTGCTGCATGACTCAAGACCTGCACACCGTCGCCGACTGGCAGGCCGCCTATGCCGCTGGCGCAAGCCCCTATGTGCTGCTGACCGACGTGCTGGGCCGGCTCCGCGCCACCGACCCCGCCTGGATCCACCGCTGCACGCCCGAGCAGCTCATCGCCCAGCTCGTCGCGCTGCCGCCGCGCGGGCCTGCCACGCCGCTCTGGGGCGTGCCGCTGGCGGTGAAGGACAACATCGACGTTGCCGGCATGCCCACCACCGCCGCCTGCCCGGCCTTTGCCTTCATGCCCGAGCACTCGGCCACCTGCGTGCAGCGGCTGCAGGCGGCGGGCGCCATCGTCGTGGGCAAGACCAACCTCGACCAGTTCGCCACCGGCCTCGTCGGCACACGCTCGCCGTATGGCGAGGTACCCAACACCTTCGACCCGCGCTACGTCAGCGGCGGCTCCAGCTCGGGCTCGGCCTCGGCGGTGGCGCGCGGCCTGGTGCCGCTGGCCCTGGGCACCGACACGGCCGGCTCCGGCCGCGTGCCCGCTGGTTTCAACCACCTCGTCGGCCTCAAGCCCACGCCGGGCAGCGTGCCCATGCGCGGCGTGCTGCCCGCCTGCCGCACGCTGGACGTGGTGAGCGTGTTGGCGCTGACGGTGGCCGATGCGGCGCTGGCCTTCTCGCTGTTCGAAGGCGCAGAGGCCGATGAGCCGCGCTTCAACATCACCGCGCCGCGCCCGCCCTGGCTGGGCGGCAGCCGCGCGGCGCTGCGCCTGGGTGTGCCGCTGGAGCCCGGCTGCGATGCCGCGCTGGGTTGGCCGACCGCCTTCGACGAAGCGCAGGAACACGCCCGCGCGCTGGGCGCCGAGCTGGTGCCGCTGAACTTCGAGCTGCTCTTCGAAGTCGCCAAGCTGCTCTACGACGGCCCCTGGGTGGCCGAGCGCCTCGCCGTTGTCGACTCGCTGTTCGCCGCCAACCCCGAGGCGTTCGACGCGACCGTGGCCCAGGTCATCGGCCGAGGCGTGGGCGTGGACGCCGTGGCCGCCTTCGAAGGCCGCTACCAACTGGAGCGCCTGCGCGCCGAGCTGCAAAGCCTGTGGCAACAGGTGGACGCGCTGCTCGTGCCCACCGCCCCCACCTGCCCCACCCGCGCCGCCGTGGCGGCCGAGCCGGTGCTGCGCAACAGCGAGCTGGGTCGCTACACCAACTTCGTCAACCTGCTCGGCTGGTCGGCGCTGGCCCTGCCTTGCAAGCTGCCCGACGCGGCATCGCCACTGCCCTTCGGCATCACGCTAATCGCCCCCGGCGGTGCCGACGCGGCGCTGGTCGATTTCGGCCTGCGCTGGGAGGCCGCCGGCCCCACGCAACTCGGCGCTCATCTGCGTGACGCGCGCCCGGCTGACCGTCGCCCGCAAGCCCTGCCCCGCGCCGAGCCGACGCTGCTGCTGGCCGTCGTCGGCGCGCATCTGCAAGGCCTACCGCTACACAGCCAGCTGCAGCAGCGCGGCGCCCGGCTGCAGGCCCGCACGACGACTGCACCGAGCTACCGACTGCATGCCTTGCCCGGCACCGTGCCGCCCAAGCCCGGCCTGGCGCGCGTGACCGAATTCGAAACCGGCGTCGCCATCGAGGTCGAGGTCTACGAGCTGCCGGTGGCCAGCGTCGGCTCGCTGCTGGCGCTGATCCCGCCGCCGCTCGGCCTGGGCAACCTGGAGCTGGCGGATGGCCGCTGGGTCAAGGGCTTCATCTGCGAAAGCGCGGCGCTGCTGGGGGCGCCCGACATCAGCCACCACGGCGGCTGGCGTGCGTTTCTGGCGTCGGCATGATGGACGCCAGCCACTTCGACGACCCCGCCGTGCTGGCGGAACTGCGCACCGTGTTCGACGCCTACGAGCAGGCGCTGATGAGCAACGACGTGGCCGCACTCAACGCCTACTTCTGGCAGGACGAGCGCACCACGCGCTACGGCATCGCCGACCGGCAATGGGGCATTGCGGAACTGGTGGCCTACCGCGCCGCGACGCCCGCGCCCACGTTCACGCGGCGGCTGGAGCATCTGCGCCTGCATGCCTTCGGGCCCGACATGGCGGTGGCGCAGGTCGAGTTCGTGCGCAGCGACACGCCGCTGCGCGGCTTCCAGACGCAGACCTGGTTGCGCTTGCCAGACGGCTGGCGCATCGTCGCGGCGCACGTCAGCATGATTCCCTTCCCGAGATGAGACAGCCCCTCGCCCAGTCTCGCGCTGCTGAACGCAGGCGAGCCCAGTCGGTCCCCCGAGGGGACGGCGATGCTCGCGGGGAAAGCCCCGCTCGCACATCGCCAAACGGGCCGGCTTGGGAGCGGCCCGGCGCTCGGCCCGAACGCCATGCTTCATACGCGGGTGCCGCAGTAGCGGAATGGACAACTGTGACGAGGCGCGCGTGACTGCCACCACCGCTCCCGCCGAAGCCGCCAGCCTGACCGACCAGGCCTATGCGCGGCTCAAGCAGATGATTTTTGACTTCCAGCTGATGCCGGGCGACCGCGTCTCCGAGACCGAGCTCGCGCAGCGCGTGGCGGTGAGCCGCACGCCGCTGCGCGCCGCGCTGCAGCGGCTGGAGCGCGAGGGCTTCCTGCAGCTGCTGCCGCGCCAGGGTTGGCAGGTGGCACCGCTCGATTTCGACGTCATGGACGAGCTCTACGACCTGCGCACGCTGATCGAGTGCGAGGCGGCGCGCCACCTGGCCGAGCACGAGCAGCGGCCGGGCTTGAGCCTGCTGGCCGACATCTGGCTGGTGCCACCGGCCGAACGGCTGGACGACGCAGCAGCCGTCGGCGCGCTGGACGAGCGCTTCCACGCGCTGCTGGTGCAGGGCAGCGGCAACCGCGAAATGGCCCGCGTGCACAAGGAGATCACCGAGCGCATCCGCATCATCCGGCGGCTCGACTTCACCAAGCCGGCACGCATCGACGCCACCTACGACGAGCACGCCCGCATCCTGCGCGCCATCACGCGGCGTCGCGCCGACGAAGCCCAGCGCCTGCTGCGCGCCCACATCCAGCAAAGCAAGCTCGAAGTGCGGCACATCACGCTCGACATGCTCTACCGCGCGCGGCGGAGCGCTTGATGCCGCGCCCTTTCCGCGTCGCCGCCAGCGCCATGCCTCGCCCTGGGCACGCGAGCACCAACAGCGCGCGGCCCGGTACAGCCCCGCACCACGCGGCATCGCCAATCGACATCGCCAAGTGGCACATGACTTGCTCAAAGCCACCCACGCCGAACGCCTATCTCACGCCTCACCTCACGCCTCTTCCACCAACCCATCTAGGAGCCCACCTTGAGACTGACCACCCGCCTGCTTTACGCCGCCGTTGCCACGCTGGCCGCCAGCGCAGCCCAATCCGCCGACTGGAGCGACACCTCTATCGGCTTGCTACGGCACCAAGTTCGGCGAGCCCTTCGGCACGAACGACATCCACAAAAGCATCGTCGACTTCAACCACGTCAGCGGCTACAGCTACGGCAGCAACTTCTTCAACGTCGACCTGCTGCTGTCTGACAAGAAGGACCCGTCCAGCCCCAACTCGGGCAGCGGTGCCAGCGAGGTCTACATCGTCTACCGCCACACGCTGGACCTGTCCAAGGTGACGGACAGCAAGCTCGCCTTCGGGCCGGTGCGCAACGTCGGCCTCACCGCCGGCTTCGATGCCAACGTGAAGGTCGACGCGGGCTACAACTCGCGCAAGCAGATGCTGGTGCTCGGCCCGACGCTGATGATGGACGTGCCCGGCTTCCTCAACGTCAGCCTGCTGCTGCTCAAGGAGAGCAACGCGCCCTACAACAAGTTCAGCAGCACCGCCACGCCGCGCTACGACTACAAGACGCACCTGATGCTGACGGCGGCCTGGGGCATCCCGCTAGGCAAGTTGCCGCTGGCCTTCGAGGGCTTCGCCAACTACATCGCCAGCAAGGGCACGGACGAGTTCGGCGGCGCGACGGGGCCCGAGTTCAACTTCGACGGCCAGGTCATGCTCGACGTGGGCAGCGCCACCGGCGGCGCACCGGGCAAGTTCAAGGTGGGCCTGGAGTACCAGTACTGGCGCAACAAGTTCGGCAACCCGTACAAGGGTCCGGCCGGCAGCGGCGCGTTCGCGAAGACGCCGATGATCCGGGCGGAATACCACTTCTAGAACTTGTGAGCCCCTCGCCCAGTCTCGCCCCGCTGAACGCGGGCGATCCCAGTCGGTCTTGCAGACCGCGCTGCGGCTTGCGCCGCATCCCTTCGGCAGGCACATCGCGCCCACTGGGCGCAATGTGTCCGGCCTCAGCCCCCGAGGGGACGGCGATGCTCGCGGCGTTGAGCCGCAAGCACATCGCCCCAGCGGGCCGGCTTGGGAGCGGCCCGGCGCTCGGCCCGAAAGACACTCACGAAACGCATGTCCAGACTTGAGCTGATCGGCATAACGAAGCAATACCCCGGCGTCCGCGCTAATGACGACATCCATCTGAAGGTGGCGCCGGGGCAGATCCACGCCGTTCTCGGTGAGAACGGCGCCGGCAAGTCGACGTTGATGAAGATCATCTACGGCGCGACGCGGCCGGATGCCGGGCAGATGGCCTGGAACGGCCGCGAGGTCGAGGTGGCGAGCCCGGCCCAGGCGCGCGCTTTAGGCATCAGCATGGTCTACCAGCACTTCTCGCTGTTCGACACGCTGACCGCCGCCGAGAACATCTGGCTGGGGCTGGACAAGGCGCTGTCGCTGGCCGAAGTGACCGAGCAGACGCGCGCGGTGTCGGCGGAGTACGGGCTGCATGTGGACCCGGCACGCCCGGTGCACACGCTCAGCGTCGGCGAGCGTCAGCGCGTCGAGATCGTGCGTGCGCTGCTGACGCGGCCGCAGTTGCTGATCCTGGACGAACCCACCTCGGTGCTGACGCCGCAGGCCGTCGAGAGCCTGTTCGTGACGCTGCGCAAATTGAGCAGCGAGGACTGCTCCATCCTCTACATCAGCCACAAGCTGCACGAGATCCGCTCGCTGTGCAGCCACTGCACGGTGCTGCGCGGCGGCCGCGTGGTGGGCGAGGTGGACCCGCGCCAGGAGAGCAACGCCAGCCTGTCGCGGCTGATGATCGGTGCCGCCGCGCCGGTGCTGACGCCGCGCGCAGGGCAGCCTGGCACGCCGGTGCTGCGCGTGACCAACCTCGGCCTTGAGCAGCTGGATCCCTTCGGCGTCACTCTCAAAGAAATCGGCTTCAACGTCTGCGCGGGCGAGATCGTCGGCGTGGCCGGCGTGTCGGGCAACGGCCAGCAGGAGCTGCTCGCGGCGCTGTCGGGCGAGGACCCGCGCGCGGCGGCCGGCAGCGTCCAGCTTTTCGAGCAGGACATCGCCCACGCCTCGCCGGGCCGGCGCCGCGCCGCCGGGCTGCACTTCGTGCCCGAGGAGAGGCTGGGGCGCGGCGCGGTGCCGACGCTGTCGCTGGCGATGAACACGCTGCTGACGCGCACCGAGGCGGTGGGCCGGGGCGGTTGGCTGCGCATAGGCGACGCGCGCCGGCTGGCGGCCCGGCTGATCGACAGCTTCCGCGTCAAGGCCTCGGGGCCCGAGGCGATGGCCCGGACGCTGTCGGGCGGCAATCTGCAGAAGTTCATCGTCGGCCGCGAGATCGACGCGGCGCCCAGGCTGCTGATCATTGCCCAGCCGACCTGGGGCGTGGACGTGGGCGCCGCAGCGCAGATTCGCGGCGAGTTGCTGCGGCTGCGCAACCAGGGCTGCGCGCTTTTGGTATTCAGCGAGGAGCTGGACGAGTTGTTCGAGATTTGCGACCGGCTGCATGTCATCGCCGAGGGTCGGCTGTCGCCGTCGGTGCCGATTGCCGCCGCCACGCGCGAACAGATCGGCGAATGGATGTCGGGGCTGTGGCCCACCATGCAAGGAGCCGACCATGTTCAAGCTTGAGCCACGCGCGCAGACGTCGATGGTGCTGGCCGTGGCGGCGCCGCTGCTGGCGCTGGCGATCACCGTGCTGATCGGCGTGGTGCTGTTCACGGCGCTGGGCAAGGACCCGGTGCAAGCGCTGCGCCTGTTCTTCGTCGAGCCGCTGAAGAACGGCCGGGCGCTGTCGGAGCTGAGCGTCAAGGCCGTGCCGCTGGCGCTGATCGCCCTCGGCCTGGCGGTGTGCTTTCGCGCCAACATCTGGAACATCGGCGCGGAGGGCCAGTTCGTGCTCGGCGCCCTGGGCGCCGGCTGGGTGGCCATGCAGGCGGGGCCCGACACGTCGAGCTGGTTCGTCGTGCTGGTGCTGCTGGGCGGCGTGGCGGGCGGCATGCTGTGGGCCGGCGGCGTGGCGCTGCTGCGCGACCGCTTCAACACCAGCGAAATCCTGGTCAGCCTGATGCTGGTCTACGTGGCCACCCTGCTGCTGAACTACCTGGTCTACGGGCCGTGGAAGGACCCTGACGGCTACAACTTCCCGCAGAGCGTGTTGTTCGCGGCAGCGACGAAACTGCCGCGCCTGGTGACGGGCCTGCGCATGAACATCGGCGTCGTCATCGCGCTGCTGGCCGTGGTGGCCTTCGCGGTGTTCCAGTTCCGGACCTACCGAGGCTTTGCGCTGACGGTTGGCGGCCTGGCGCCGGCGGCGGCGCGCTACGCCGGCTTCTCGTCGCGCAGCGCGCTGTGGACGGCACTGCTGCTCTCCGGCGGCATGGCGGGCCTGGCGGGTGCGCTGGAGGTGGCCGGGCCGCTCGGCCAGCTCACGCCCTATGTGCCGGTGGGCTACGGCTTTGCGGCCATCATCGTGGCCTTTGTCGGGCGGCTGCATCCGGTGGGCGTGGTGTTCTCGGCCATCCTGATGAGCATGTTCTATATAGGCGGCGAGCTCGCGCAGTCGCGCCTGGGCCTGCCGAAGTCGATCACCGGCGTCTTCCAGGGCCTGCTGCTGTTCAGCCTGCTGGCCTGCGACACGCTCATTGCTTATCGCCTCAAGCTGGCCAAACCCATCACCCTGCCGGTGGCCACGCCTCCTTCAACCGACCTTGTGAAAGGAGCCAGCTGATGGACTCCACCGCATTGCTTATCGCCTCTACGCTGAGCGCCGGCACCGTGCTGGCCATCGCCGCGCTGGGCCTGCTCATCAATGAAAAAGCCGGCATCGTCAACCTGGGCGCCGAGGGCATGATGCTGTGCGCCGCCATCGCCGGCTTTGCCACCGTGGTGCACACCGGCAACAGCTGGCTGGGCTTTGCGGCCGGCATGGCGGCGGGGGCTTTCCTCGCGGCCATCTTCGGTGTGCTGGTGATCTGGCTCAACACCAACCAATACGCCACCGGGCTGGCACTGAGCCTGTTTGGCGGCGGCTTCTCGGCCTTTGCGGGTATCCGTTATGTGCAAGAAAAAATGCCGGAGCGGCCCAGCTTTGCGGTTCCTTTTCTATCGGATATTCCGCTGGTGGGGCCTGCTCTGTTTCGCCAGCACCCGCTGGTCTATT
>NZ_JBDSQX010000010.1:0-30711 GCF_039929605.1 Roseateles sp. | reverse complement strand
GAAGCCGCTGTGGTCGGCCGCCCCGACGACACCACGGGCGAGTCCATCTGCGCCTTCGTCGTGCTGAAAGGGCCACGGCCGACCGGAGACGAGGCGACCCGGATTGCCACCGAACTGCGCAACTGGGTGGGCAAGGAGATCGGCCCGATCGCCAAGCCCAAGGAGATCCGTTTCGGCGACAACCTGCCCAAGACCCGCAGCGGCAAGATCATGCGGCGCCTGTTGCGCTCGCTCGCCACCGGCGAGGCCATCACGCAGGACACGTCGACGCTGGAGAACCCGGCCATCCTCGACCAGCTCGCGCAGCCGACCTGAACCATCCAAACACCCAAACACCCAGGAGACAGACCATGACGAATCAACAGCCAACCAACCCCTTCGCCGACGTTGCCAAAATGATGGAGCAGTTCAAGATGCCCGGCATCGACATGACCACCATCGTCGAGGCCCGCCGCAAGGACATCGAGGCGCTGGTTGAAGCCAACAAGGCAGCGTTCGAAACCATGCAAGCCCTGGCGAAGAAGCAGACGGCCATGATGACCGAGGCGATGCAGGGCATGCAGACCGCCGCCCAGGCCATGCTCAGCGGCGGCATGCCTGACCCCGCCAAGCAGGCCGAAGCCTTGCGCAAGGGCTTTGAGAAGACGCTGGCCGACATGAAGGAGCTGGCCGACATGGCGCGGCATGCGCAGAACGAGGCCATGGTCCAGGTCGTGCAGCGTGCCTCTCAACAGGCCAAGAAGTCATGAGCCGGCGTGACGTGGTGGTGCTGGGCGCGGCGCGGTCGGCCATTGGCACGTTCGGCGGCGCGCTCGCCGACATGGAGCCTGCCGAGCTGGCCGGCACGGTGATGAAGGAAGCGGTGCGGCGCTCCGGCGTCGACCCGAAGGCGATCAACTACGTGACGGTGGGCAACACCATTCCCACCGAGGCTCGCTTCCCCTACGTGGCGCGAGTGGCCGCCATCCAGGCCGGGCTGCCCATGGAGTCGGTGGCGATGTCGGTGAATCGCCTGTGCTCCTCGGGGCTGCAGGCGATCGTGACCACGGCGCAGAACATCCTGCTCGGCGACTGCGACTACGGCGTGGGCGGCGGGGTGGAGGTGATGAGCCGCGGTGGCTACCTGTCGACACAGATGCGCACCGGCGCCCGCATGGGCGACACGCAGATGATCGACATGATGGTGGCCACACTGACCGACCCCTTCGGCGTTGGCCACATGGGCATCACCGCCGAGAACCTGGTCACCAAGTGGGGCATCTCGCGCGAAGCGCAGGACGCACTCGCCGCCGATTCGCACCGCAAGGCCGCAGCGGCGATTGAGGAAGGGCGCTTCAAGTCGCAGATCGTGCCCATCGTCAAGCAGACCCGAAAGGGCGAGGTGGTGTTTGACACCGACGAACACGTCAGGCCCGCCACCACGATGGAGACGCTGGCGAAGATGAAGCCGGCTTTCAAGAAGGACGGCTCGGTGACCGCCGGCAACGCCTCCGGCATCAATGACGGCGCGGCCTTCTTCGTGCTGGCCGATGCAGCGGTGGCCGCCGCTGCCGGTCACAAGCCGATGGCACGGTTGGTGTCGTATGCAGTTGCCGGCGTGCCGAACGAACTGATGGGAGAAGGGCCGATCCCGGCCACCAAGCTCGCGCTGAAGAAGTGCGGGCTCTCGCTCGACCAGATGGACGTGATCGAGAGCAACGAAGCCTTTGCTGCGCAGGCGATCGCGGTCACGCGCGGGCTGGAGCTGGACATGAAAAAGGTCAACGTGAATGGCGGCGCGATTGCGTTGGGCCACCCCATCGGCTGCTCAGGCGCCTTCCTCGCGACCAAGGCAGTCTACGAACTTCACCGCACCGGCGGGCGCTTCGCGCTGGTGACGATGTGCATTGGCGGAGGCCAGGGCATTGCCGCAGTGTTCGAGCGGCTCTGAGTAGCGTGACTACAGACGCGGCAGATCCGGCGCGGCGGGACACATCACCGCCCTGCCCGACCTGATCATCGCCGCCAGCATTTCGCGCGGAAAGAAGGGCTCGCCACCCACGCCGATTTCCTCTGGCGTCATCTTTGCAAAGTGGCCCGTGCATCCGGCCATTGCAAAGACGTACAGCCCCATGAGGTAGTCGGGGCTGGTATTGATCTTCCGCACTTCGGGATAGCTGTCGATCAAGAGTTTGGCGAACTTCTCGACCATCGCGGGTTCGCAGGGGAACTCGGTCGCGGTGACCTCGCCCGTCTGGAATGTGCACTGGTAGGGCTGGGCTTGAGCACCGCTTGCCGCTGCCAGCGTCAGCAACAGACCCAGGAGCAGATCGAGGGCGGCAAGAGCATGCTTCGTGGCGACAGTGGTCCGGGTCATGGTGAACGCGAGCGAAGCCTTTCAATCTCCGTCAGCAGTGCCAACACGACGGCAGCGCCATGCAGCCCGAGCTCCAGCTCGTGCGCCAGGCGCAGCACTTTGCGTGTGCGAGCCAGAGCCTCGCCGCTGAACTGCCAGTCGACCGGGCCACGGCCTGTCGGATGCAGCAGCCCCTCGTCGACCAGCGCCTGCAATTGCGCCGCGTCTGCCCCGCTGGCGCGGCACAAGGCGGGGAGGTCGAAGGCCACTTGCTCTTCGACGACGGTGCTGGTCGTGACCAGGTAATAGGTGTCGGCCATGGCTGTTCAGGCCTCCAATGCGGCGCGAGGTTGATGGTCCGGATAGGCTGCGGCCAATGCCTGCCAGGCGACCTTCTGCGCCTCGGAATCAGCCGGTGGCACGGCCATGGTCAGCACCGCATACAGGTCACCCGCCTGGGCGCCGGGCAGGCCCCTGCCCTTGAGACGCAGCTTGCGGCCCTGGGTCGAGCCCGCTGGAATGCCCAACTGCACGGCGCCTTGCGGCGTCGGCACCTTGACCGTGGCCCCGAGCGCAGCCTCCCACGGGGCCACCGGCAGATCGAAGTAGACGTCGCTGCCATCGAGCCGGAAGACCGCATGCGGCATGAAACCGATTTCCAGATAGAGGTCGCCTGCCGGCGCGCCGTTCTGGCCCGCAGCCCCTTGGCCCAGCAGCCTCAAATGCTGGCCCGGCCGCACGCCTTTGGGGATGCTGACCTCCAGCTGCCGCTCCCGCAGCGTGGCCCGTCCCTGCGCATCGACCACGGGCATGCGCAACGACATCGTGCGTTGGGCGCCTCGATAGGCATCCTCAAGATCGACCGTCAGCTTGGCGTGGTGGTCGCTGCCCTGTGCGGGGCCGTGCTCGGAGGCATGCTGCCGCCTGCCTTCGCCACCACGCGCGCGCTGCCCGAACAAGGATTCGAAGAAGTCGCTGAAGGCCGCGCCGTCGGGGCCGGCCCGGCTGTCGGCACCTCGGCCGCTGAACTCGAAACCGCCGTCCCATCCGGGCGGTGGCTCGAAGGCGCGTCCGTCTGCCTGGCGCCGGGCGATGTCGTCGTAGGCGGCGCGTCGTTCGGGGTCGATCAGCGCCTCGTGGGCCTCGGCGATGTCCTTGAAGCGGGCTTCGGCGTCCGGCTCCTTGCTGACATCGGGGTGGTACTTGCGCGCCAGCTTGCGGTAGGCGCGCTTGAGCTCGTCCTGGGTTGCGGTGCGCTCAACGCCGAGCGTCGCGTAGTAGTCCTTGAAGTCCATGGCGCGATCAGGCGTTCACATCAACGCCGTGGCCGCTGGGGGTTTGGTCGGTCATGTGCATGCCTACGTCGTGGATTGAATGGCCATCGACGCACGAGACGGCCATCGTTGGTCCACTTTGCTCGGATGCGGGACGAAAGCCGGTGCGGCACCGCACCCAGCGCACGGCAAATGCAGGCAATTTCGGCAATCGCAATTCGGCTGCACAAGACCTTCAACTGCTGGTACGTCCAGTCCTCGACAAAGCCGAAGACCGTTTGCGGCCCGACTTTCTTGCTGATCTACGTCCCCCGGCGCTTCATCAGGAGGCGCTTCACGAGCCAAGCGTCCGGACTCGTCCAACGCAGCAGTTCGCATAGCTTCCTGCGCGAGGCTTTGGCGCCGCAGTTCCTGCGTTCGCCGTGAAGCCTGCTGCTCAGCCGCTTCGAATCTCGCTTCGCGACGTGCTGCAACGGCGCTTGTTTGGCGCACGCTTACCGAACCGCGACGGTCAGGCCCGACGCCTCCACGCTTCTGACGCCGACTGGCCTCTTTGCGGCGTGCGTGAACTGCTCAACGATGTCAGCGCTTGCCACCTGGCCGGTGAGCGTGACGACCCCGTGCACAGTCCTGATGTGGACGTGGATGCTTTGGTTCACGCTGACGGCGACTATCTCGACCCTGACCTTGGTCGTGATCCAGCGGTCGGATCGGTGGCGCTCGGGTGGCATGCCCGCACCGGAGGATGGCGGTGCGCTGGCCGCCTCTGCAGCATGCGCTGCGGGCACGCTGGCAAACAGCGCCACGAGTGCTGCGCCGGCAAGCATGCGTGCGTGGACGAAACGAGTGGAACGACAGGCCATGGGCTCGGCAATCACCTGGTGTGTTGGTGCAGCAGATGCTGGAGCAGCCAAGCTTCGCTGTCTGCGGGGCGAATGTCGGTGCGCTGCCGAACGCAGGACCCGGGTCCGGTGTCGCACTGAGGGCCCCAAGCCACATGTCAAGAGATGAAGAACTCGTCGCTCTGCGTATCGATCATCTGTGCGGTGCTCGCCTGCGCTTTGGACTTGTCGGCGCGCGGCGAGACGATCCGGACGATCTGGCACGCTCCCTCGGCCCGACGTTCGCGTTCAAACTCGCGCAGTCCTCAGGCGTGCGCCGCACGTTGCTGCGTTCGCTGCAATTGAACGGCAGGCCTGGCCTTCAGCGGCGGCAAGGCTTGAGCGGCCTGCAAGACGGGGGCGAGGTCCAACCTCAACAGGTCGACAGGCCTTTGCCCGCACAGTCCCGCATTGGGCGTGGCGAACCAAAGGGCCACGGCCCAGCCCGACCAACCCTGGGGCAATTCGCGCCTCACGGCCTGCGGCGGTGCTGCGAGAGACAGGTCGTCCGCATTGAACTGGAACATCGGTATCCAAAGGCTGCCGCGCCACTCGAACCCGAACACCTGGGCGGAGTGCACGAGCTTGGCCAGACTGACCGCCTCGCCCGCTTGGCGGTCTTCCAGCAGGCGGCCCAGGACATCGCCGGGCGCCGTGCCGCCGCTGGCGCGGAACGACTCCAGCAGGGTGACGAATCCGCGTCCGCAGGGGGCGTTGTATGTCATGGATGTCTCCAAGGTGTGGGGTGGGGAAGCAGTTGGGGCACTGACCACACAGCCCTGTTGGCTGTCGGCAATTGATCTTGGCCGCGTGCTGCGCCGCAGACGGTGCGGCAGCGCACGCAGGGGGAAACCAAGGAAAAAAAGGAACTCGCCCTCGGTGGGCCTGCGCACAGACCCAGCCATTCGCCAGGCAGATGCTGGGCCCTCTCTCAACCTCGATGGAGCAACACCATGAAGACCGATTCGCAACTGCAGCAAGACGTGATGGCCGAATTGAAGTGGGAGCCTGCTGTGCATGCCGCACAGATCGGCGTGGAAGTGAAGGACGGCGTGGTGACGCTGGCTGGCGAAGTCAGCAGCTACTACGAGAAGCTCAACGCGGAGCGAGCCGCCCAGCGCGTCGGCGGCGTGAAGGCGCTGGCCGTGGAATTGAAGGTCAAGCTCGGTGAGCTCGGCAAGCGCACCGATGCCGACATTGCGCTGTCTGCCAAGAACATCATTGGCTGGACGGGCTCTTTGCCGGCGGACGCGGTCAAGGTGATGGTTGAAGGCGGCTGGCTCACGCTGACGGGCGATGTCGAGTGGCAATTCCAGCGCCAGGACGCCGCGAACAGCGTGCGTCACCTGTTGGGCGTCACGGGCCTGAGCAACCAGATCGCCATCAAACCCACGCTGTCGGCCACGCTCGTCAAGTCGGACATCGAGGCGGCCCTCAAGCGCCGAGCAGCCGCCGATGCGCAGACCATTTCGGTCGCCGTCAGCGGTGGCGACGTGACGCTGACCGGCACCGTGCACAACTGGGCGGAACGCGACCTGGCCACGCGCTCGGCCTGGGGCAGCGCCGGCGTGCGCAAAGTGGTCGACAACATGACGCTGGCCTACTGAACCGAGGCAGGCACCATGAGCAATCCCGACTCCGCATTCTTCGTCTTCGACACGCATGACGCCGCTGAACACGCGATCCGCACCCTGGGCCAGTCCGGCTTCGACATGAAGACGCTGTCGCTGGTGGGCAAGGGTTACCACAGCGAAGAGCAGCCCATGGGTTTCTACACCACGGGTGATCGCATCAAGGCCTGGGGCGCGACCGGCGCGTTCTGGGGCGGCATGTGGGGCCTGCTGCTGGCGCCCGCCGTCTTCTTTCTGCCAGGCTTGGGCATTGTGGGCATGGCGGGGCCCTTTGTGGCGCCGCTGGTCGGGGCTCTGGAAGGCGCCGTGGCGGGCGGCGGGCTGTCCGCGCTGGGAGCGGCGCTGGCTCAGATCGGCCTGCCCAAGGAGCAGGTCATCAAGTACGAGGCGGCGCTGAAGGTCGACAAGTACTTGCTGGTCGTTCACGGCAGCGCTGCGGACCAGCAGAAGGCTCGCAGCGTGCTGGCCGAAGCGAACACCGCAGTCGCCGCCTGAAACTTTGCCTACCGCAACTGCAACTGCAACCAACCGCGCCGCGCCGACCCTCGACGCGGCGCGGCATCACCCAGCGCTGAGGAACAGGTCATGGACATCACGACACATCGTGCACGCATTACCGGCCCGGTTTCCTACCGAGCCGGCACGGGCCGCAAGCAAACCATCCCGATCGGGCCCTGCCTGGTCGAGAGCGTCGGCGGGCGGTGCATCGACATCATCTGGGGCACACGCGGGCAAAGCAGCGTGGCGTTGCCGGTGGAAGAGATCGAGGCGGCCCAGGATCAAGGCCATCTGCTGCTGCTGGACTGAAGCCTTCAGCGCTGCCTTGCGGCAGGGCGCAGCAGGTCGAAATGCCCCAGGGCCGCCACGTAGACCGCCGTTGCCGCGCGATCCAGTTGGTCTGGCAGCAGCGCCTGAGCTGCCGTCGTGTCGAGGCGGATGCTGCTGTCGGCCAACCCAGGCGCCACCACATCGCCACAGCCGTCGAGCAGGCGCACGTCCAGCGCGGCATACGGCCCCGCCTCGACCGCCATGCCATCGATCAGCGTCAGGTCAACGATGCAGATCAGCCCGCGTTCGCCCACCACAGACAGGAAGCTGGACAGCCCACGCGGCGTCTGGCGCACCTCCATGTCGCTGCCCAGGCCGAGCGCCCGCCAGCGCTGCGCGAGGCCCAGCGCGCAGGCCTGCACGCGCGGCTGCAAGGTCTGCGCCAGCCGAGTGAAGCGGATATCCCACGCCGGCGAAGCGGGGGGCACGGGATTGAGTTTCGGCGAAGGCATGGCCTGCATGGTGTGCCGGCCTCGCCAGGGTCGATGCCGAGAACAAGGGGGTCAACGCCGGCTTTCGGTCGTCTCGGGAAAGGCGCCGTCTGCGGAGGTCCCAGTGCGAACCTGGCCCCTCGCCGTACGCAAGCGCACAGACCAACGGCCTGCCAGCGGCCACGCTGAGGGCCAATCTCTTTCCTCAGGAGCACCGCCATGAAGACCGACAACCAACTGCAGCAAGACGTCAGCGCCGAACTCAAGTGGGAGCCCGCCGTCCAATCGGCCCGCATCGGCGTCGAAGTGAAGGATGGCGTGGTGACGCTGGCCGGCCAGGTCGACAGCTTTGCGCAGAAGTGGAACGCCGAGCGTGCGGCGTTGCGCGTGGCCGGCGTCAAGGCATTGGCCATTGAGCTGCAGGTGCGCCTGACGAGCCTGAGCGAACGCACCGACGCGGACATCGCGGAGGCGGTGGAGAACGTGCTGGCGTGGACCTCGCCGCTGCCCGAATGCGCCATCCAGGTGAAGGTCGAGAAAGGTTGCGTCACCCTCTCCGGCACCGTCGACTGGCAGTATCAGCGCCAGGCCGCCGCCGACAGCGTGAGCCAGATGATGGGCGTCACGTGGGTCAGCAACCAGATCGGCATCAAGCCGAAGGTGACGGTCACGGTCGTCAAGTCGGACATCGAGGCCGCATTGAAGCGCGCCTCCATCGCTGATGCCAAGCAGATCGCCGTTGCGATCCATGGCAGCGATGTGACGCTGTCGGGCTCCGTGCGCAACTGGGGCGAGCGCAACACGGCCACCCTTGCCGCCTGGGGGACGTCAGGCGTGCGCAACGTCGTTGACATGATGACGCTGGCCCACTGAGCCCGAAAGGTCAGCCATGAGCCTATTTCACGCCGTCGCCTTCGTCGACCATCAATCCGCACAGGTGCTGCAGTTCGGCGCCGAAGAGGTCGTCGACAAAAGCGTTCACCAACATCAGAAGTTCACGCGCCAGCACCACAGCGGCGTGCGCACCGAGCACGAGTTCTTCAGCCAGGTCTGCGACGCGCTCGACGGCGTTGCCGAGGTGCTGGTCACGGGTGGCCACACCGGGCTGGCGGACTTCCGGCACTACGTCGACAAGCACCGGCCGCAGACCGCCAAGCGCATCGTCGCCTACGAAGTGGTGGACCACCCGAGCGAGAACCAACTCGTCGCGCTGGCCCGCAAGCACTTCGTCAAGATCGACCAGATGCGCGGCATTCCCGTGCCGAAGTGACCCAGGTTTCCGGCAACGGCCCGACACGGCGTGTGCTGGCGCTGAACAGTGGCTCGTCCTCATTGAAGTTCGGCCTGTACAACACGGGTCCGATCGGCATCGATTGCCTGCTCACCGGCGAGGTGGACAGCATCGGCGAAGCCACTGCCGGCTTTCATGCGGAGGATGGCTGCGGCCACACGCTGCTGCGAGAAACGACCCCGATACCCGATCAGCGCGATGCGGTCAGGCGCATTGGCCAGCTGCTCACCGACATGAAGATGCCCTCACCCAGCGCCATCGGCCACCGCATCGTGCACGGTGGCCCGCGGCTGCGCGAACATTGCCTGGTCGAGCCAACGGTGCTTGAGGAACTTGAGGCTGCCATCTCGTTTGCGCCTGTGCACACACCGGCGGCGCTGTCCGTCCTCCGGTATGCGGCCGAACACTTCCCGGGGCTGCCTCAGGCCGTGTGCTTCGACACCACCTTCCACGCCCGCATGCCCCCAGTGGCCAGCACGCTGCCGCTGCCGCAAGACTTGGGGCTCACTGGATTTCAGCGCTACGGCTTTCACGGCCTGTCGTGCGAGTCGATCGTGCAGCAACTCGGCCGCGCGCTGCCGGCCCGCCTGCTGATTGCCCACCTCGGCAACGGCGCCAGCGTCACCGCCGTTCGCAACGGTGTGTCCATCGACACCAGCATGGGGCTGACACCCACCGGCGGCTTGATCATGGGCACACGCAGCGGCGACCTGGACCCCGGCGTGCTGGTCCATCTGATGCGCACGCTGCAGCTGGACGCAACAGCGATGGAGGAACTGCTTGACCGGCGCAGCGGGATGCTGGGCATCTCGGGGCTCAGCGGCGACCTGCGATCACTGCACGCGGCGGCCGCCGCCAGTGGCCGTGCACAGCTTGCCATCAAGATGTTCTGCTACGCCGCAGCCAAGCAGCTGGGCGCCATGAGCGCCGCCTTGAACGGGGTGGATCTCATCGTGTTTACCGGTGGCATCGGCGAGCACGATGCCCAGGTTCGCAGCGACATCTGCAGCCGGTTGGCGTTCATGGGTGTCTTGCTCGACGAACCCAGAAACCGTCAGGGCCGGGGCGTGATCAGCAGCGCCCGCTCTCCCTGTGAAGTGCAGGTGTTGCCCTCGCAGGAAGACGAGCAGATTGCGCGCCACACGGCGGCCTTGTGCCGAGACTTACGGCGACGCTGAATAAGTTCCCGCGATGCGGCGCGCCCTGGTTTGGGATGAGCTGCAAGGCGCAAACCGCAGTCATAGCTGAGGCTACGGCGAGGATTTGCAACGCAGCAGATCGCCCAAAGCAGGGATGCGCTGCGCGCGAGGGACTTGTACAGCGTTGCCTTAGGTTCAGCGACGCAGCCATCGCCGCGCCCGCGTGACCATGGCCGGCGACAGACGCGTCCGCACGTACGCATCCGCCGCCTGTCGTATGGCCGCTCCCTGTGTCGGATAGGCCTGCACGACGCTTGCCAGCTTGCGCAGGCCGATGCCGGCCACCATCGCCAGCGAGATGCTGTTGATCATCTCGCCCGCATGGCGGGCCACGATGGTGGCCCCCAGGATCTTGTCGCTGCCCTCGCGCACATGGATCTTCACGAAGCCTTCTTCCTCACCGTCGGCAATCGCGCGGTCCACGTCGTGCATGGGAATCGTGAAGGTCTTGACGGGGATGCGCCGCTGGCGCGCTAGTCTCACGTACAGGCCGACGTGCGCCACTTCGGGGTCGGTGTAGGTGCACCACGGAATCGTCAGCTCACTCATGCGCTGGCGCCCCAGGAACAAGGCATTGCGCACGACGATGCGCGCCGACGCTTCGGCCGTGTTGGTGAACTGGTGTTCCAGGCAGACATCGCCGGCGGCAAAGATGCGCGGGTTGCTGGTGCGCAGAAAGTCATCGACATGGACACCGGCCACGTCGTCATAGGCCACGCCGGCCGCTTCGAGGTTCAGGCCCTGCACGGCAGGCACGCGGCCGATGCCGGTCAGGATGTGCTGCACACGCGTGGTGGCCGTGTTGCCATCGTTCACCAGCTCGATGACCTTCTGGCCGCCTTCCATCGACACCCTCGTCGCGGTGCTGTTCAGGTGGATCTCCACGCCGTCGCGCGCCAGGGCGTCGGACACCATCTGCGCCGCGTCGCGCTCTTCCTGGGGCAGGAACAGCGGCTCGCTGTGCGAGATGAGGGTGCGCGAGCCGAAGCGGGCGAAAACCTGGGCGAGCTCGCAGCCCAGCGGCCCGCCGCCGATGACCATCAGGCTCTCAGGCAGAACCTGCAGATCGAACACCGTCTCGTTGGTCAGGTAACCGGCCTCGGCCAGCCCCGGGATGTCCGGCAGCACCGAGCGCGAGCCGGTGGCGATCAAGGCTTTCTTGAAGCGCAGGGTGACGTGATCCAGCGCACCGTCGAGCTCCACCGTGTCGGGGCCGGTGAAGCGAGCGGTGCCGAAGAACAGGTGGATGCCCACCCGCGCCAGGTTCATCGCCGAATCGGTGCGGCTGATGCGCGCCGTGATGCGTCGCATGCGCAGCATCGCCGCACGGAAGTCGAACACCTGCTCGATGGGCGGCACGCCACCGAAGTTCGCGGCGTCGCGCATGTCGGCCAGCAGCCGCCCGGTGCGGATCAGCGCCTTGGAGGGAATGCAACCGTCATTGAGACAGACGCCGCCGATCTGATGGCGCTCGATCAGGGCCACGTCGGCGCCCAGCGCTGCGGCAGCGCGCGCGGCCACCAGCCCCGCCGGGCCGGCCCCAATCACCAGCAGGTGGTAGGCGGCCAGCGGCTGGGGGTTGCGCCAATCTGCGGGGCTGACATTGCCCAGGCGCTCGGTCTCGTCGGCGTTCACGACAGCCAGCCGCCGCCAAATCCCGCGCGCTTGAGCCCGGCCCGCAAGCAGGGAATGCCACGCGTCAAGCGCCACAGCAGACCCGAGCGCAAGTTCTCGATCATCAGCACGATCATTCCCTGGTCGAGCCCGAACTCGCCTTCGGAGATCCAGCCGACCTTGCCAACATCAGTGCCGGGCGCCCCGGCGCTGTCGTTGAATCCACTGGCCTGCACGCAGCGCCCCGGGCTCGCGTCCGCCCTGCCGAACATCAGACGCAGCGCGGGCCAGGCGATCTCCGGCGCGAACACGAGCGCTGCCACGACAGACGAGCCGGTGATCGTGCCGTCGTCCGGCCCCCAGGGAGCGCCCCGCGCGGCGTAGCCATAGAACGCCTGACGCCGGCCGGCCACTGTCCGGGATTCGACACTGGGGCCGTCACCGGCCGACAGGCCCCAGCAGTCCTGCCCGTAGCCGGCGAAACAGCGCGGGTTGCGAATCGCGTACTGCCGCTGCACCTGAACGGCGCGGCGGGTGTTCTCGAAGTAGTCGCAGTCCTTCTCGCGCATGAAGCGGTCGCGGATGCCCCGGAAGTCGATCCACGCGTGAGAGAACTCATGCACGAACAGCGGCCCGGCGTAGAGAAGGTCGATGCCGTACAGGTTCTCCCACTGGTAGGTCACCGTCCAGGCTTCGAAGCTGGCGGCGGTCAGCGGGTGCGTGCTCGAACCCATGCCCAGTGCGTACAGCACCAAGGCCTCGTTGTAGCCCTGCCAGCCGTAGTTCAGGAATCCGGATTCGGGCTTCCAGCCAAGGGCCACGGCGTCGTCGTCGTCGCTGTTGCCAATCTGGGCCCACTGCCAGTCCACACGGTCGTACAACGCGTTTGCCAACTGCCTCAACTCGGCTTCGTCCGGCGTCGTACCGCTAAAGTAGGCCGCCGCCGTCAGCATGCCGACGATGAGCAGGGCCGTGTCAATTGACGACAGCTCGGACTGCCATGCACGCCGGCCCGTTTCCAGTTCGAGAAAGTGAAAGTAGAAGCCGTGGCAGCCGGTCGAAGCGACCGCGCCGCTCTGGTCACTCTCGTTGAAAAAGCGCAAGGTGATCAAACACCGCTGCACGGCCCCACAGCGCGAGATCCAGCCCCGTTCCACCGCCACGGGATAGGCCGAGAGCGCGAACCCGACCACGGCGATGCTGGCCGGCGCGTTGGGGCGGGAGGTGTCGGCGACCAGTCCGGTGCGCGGGCTCGTCTGCTTCAGGAAGTAGTCGAAGGCGCTGCGTTGCAATTGATCGAGCATGCGCTGGTCGGCGGGCGCAATAGGTAACGCAACAGGCGGCAGACCGCCCGCCGCTGTCGCCCGCAAGGGCCGCGCCTTCATGGCGTCGCTATCACCGCAAGGACCTGGGCTCCAGCGCCCCGGCCGGACTCATGGCAGGCCGCGCCAGATCCTTCGGCACACCGGATCAGAACTCGGTTTCGAGCACGGTGCTGCCCGTCCAGTAAGCGATGCGGCCGTAGTGCCGGTACAGGGCCAGTTCCTGATCACGACTCCAGTCCAGCGATGAGTCGTAACGCGGCGCGCTCTTGACCGACTCCCGACTGAGGTCGACGGCGACGGTCCGGTCCTTCCAATGCACACCCTTGATCCAAGGCGGCGCGATCAGCACCTTGTGACCAACCCACCAGTTGCTGGTGTCGACGACAAGGTAGCGAATGGCCCAGGTTTCGTCGTCGACGAGAAAGCCCGACACATGGCCAATGTCGCCGTCGGTCGCGTGGATGTGATAGCCGCTGACAGCGTTGCAACTGCGCAGATGCGGGTCATCGTTGCGGTGGCGGGCGCGTTCGTCGCGCAGGTAGGCCTCCAGCTCCAGCTCACGCTGGACCCGGTCCACGCCGTAGCCGCCAAACCCCGGCGCCATGGCATACGGGTAAAGGCCTTCTCCCCACAAGCCACCGCCGTCCCAGTAGGCCGGGTATCCGTAATAGCCCATGACCTCCTCTTCGTTCTGTCTGGACACGGGCTTGTCCGAGTCGAAGCCAGGGCTGTTCTTGACTTGCTCCTTGCTGATGGAAACCGGCAGCGTGCGCGCCAGCCAGTCGGGATGTCGGACAGAAATGGGTGAGATCAGCACCTGTCGGCTGCTCAACCAAGTCCCGGTGTCCACCACGAAGTAGCGGACCGCCCACGCATCGTCTTCGAAGTAGAAGTCCTTGACGTGTCCGATCTCGCCGTCGGTGGCGCTGATCTTGTAGTTCTCGAGGTCTTTCAGGTTGCGCAGCATCGGGTGTGTTCCTTGTCGGTTGTCGGCGACATCACATCGACAGCAAGCGTCGGTGGACGGCGAAGGTTGATCTCGCCCCGAGGATGCGCGCGGGGAGCCGCCGTGTCTGTTCGCTGCCGTACCAGCGTCGCGGCGCAAGTGTTCCCCAACGTACAGACCGCCAGGCCGGCACGACATAGGGTCAGCTGGGTTCAAGGGGCCATGGTGGTCTCCACAAACGAGGAGTGCAGCGATGGCGGAACCAAAACCTGATCACTGGGCGCTGGCGCACATGCGCTGGCTCGCGCTGTCGAGGTGGGACAACGAAGGCGGCGCAAGCCCATCTCGCCACATCGACGGCTCCACCGGCTCCGCAGGATCAGAGCTCCGCGATGCGATGCAGACGGCAGCCCAAGGGCGCCACAACATCGATGGGCCAAGCTCGCTGCGATCAAAGACCGGAGCGGCTGAGCAATGAAGACAGAAACCCTCTCGCCCGACCTGCTCTACAAGATGGACGCGTACTGGCGGGCCGCCAACTACCTGTCGGTCGGGCAGCTCTACCTGTACGACAACCCCCTGCTGCGCGAGCCTCTCACGTTGGCCCACGTCAAGCCGCTGGTGGTCGGCCACTGGGGCACGGTGCCTGGGCAGAACTTCATCTACGTGCACCTGAACCGCGCGATCCAGAAGTACGACCTGAACCTGTTCTACGTCTCCGGCCCTGGCCACGGCGGCGCGGCGCTGGTCGCCAACGTCTACCTCGAAGGCACCTGGAGCGAGGTCTACCCGAGCGTCACGCAAGACACGGACGGCATGAAGAAACTGTTCAAGCAGTTCTCGTTTCCTGGCGGCATCTCCAGTCATGTGGCGCCGACGACGCCGGGCTCGATCAACGAAGGTGGCGAGCTGGGCTACTCACTCAGCCACGCCTTCGGCGCCGTGTTCGACAACCCCGGCCTGATCGTCGCCTGCGTCATCGGCGATGGTGAGGCCGAGACCGGCCCGCTCGCGACGGCCTGGCATGCCAACAAGATGCTCAGCCCGGTCACCGACGGCGCGGTGCTGCCGATCCTGCATTTGAACGGCTTCAAGATCAGCAACCCGACCCTGCTGGCGCGCATCGGCCATGAGGAACTGGAACACTTCTTCATCGGCTGCGGCTGGGCGCCGATCTTCGTCGAAGGCGACGACCCGATGACCATGCACCAGGCGATGGCTGCAGCCACCGACCGCGCCATCGAACACATCCAGCAGATCCAGGACGATGCCCGTAACCGCAACGTGACGACCCGGCCACGCTGGCCCTTGATCGTGCTGCGTTCGCCGAAAGGCTGGACCGGCCCGGCCACGGTCGATGGCGTGCAGATCACCAACACCTTCCGCTCGCACCAGGTGCCGCTGCTGGTGAACCCGGAGTTCCCCGAGCACGTCGCGCTGCTGGAGGCTTGGATGAAGAGCTACCAGCCGCAGGAGCTGTTCGATCAGGACGGCCGCCTGCTGCCCGAGCTGGCGGCTTTGGCACCGAAAGGCGAGCGCCGCATGGGCGCCAACCCGCATGCCAACGGCGGGCTGCTGCTGCGCGAACTGCAATTGCCCGACTTTCGCCTGCACGCGGTGCCGGTCGTGACGCCTGGCGCAGCGCAGGCGCAGGACACGCTGGTGCTGGGCGGCCTTTTGCGCGATGTGATGCAGCTCAACCAAGGGGCGCGCAATTTCCGCCTCTTCGGGCCTGATGAGACCCTCTCCAACCTGCTCGGCGCCGTGTTCGAGGTGACCAGCCGCCAATGGGATGCCGAGACGTTGAGCAACGACGAGTTCCTGAAAGCCGACGGCCTGGTGATGGACTCGATGCTCAGCGAACACCAATGTCAGGGCTGGCTCGAAGGCTATCTGCTGACTGGGCGGCATGGCCTCTTCAACAGCTACGAAGCCTTCATCCGCATCATCGACTCGATGTTCAGCCAGCACGCCAAATGGCTGAAGGTGACGCGCGAGCTGCCGTGGCGCCGGCCGATCGCATCTCTGAACTATCTGCTCGCCTCGCACGTCTGGCAGCAGGACCACAACGGCTTCACGCACCAGGACCCGGGCTTCATCGACCATGTGGTCAACAAGAAGGCCGACATCGTGCGCGTGTACCTGCCGCCCGACGCCAACTGCCTGCTCTCGGTGACCGACCACTGCCTGCGCAGCCGCAACTACGTGAATGTGATCATCGCGGGCAAGCACGCCCTGCCCCAGTGGTTGACGATGGAGGAGGCTGTCATTCACTGCACCGAAGGCATCGGCATCTGGCCCTGGGCCAGCAGTGATCAGGCCAGCGAGCCCGATGTCGTGCTGGCCTGCTGCGGCGACACGCCGACGCTGGAGATCCTGGCGGCTGCTTCCATCCTGCGCGAGCATCTGCCGGCGCTGAAGGTGCGCGTGATCAACGTGGTCGACCTGATGCGCCTTCAATCGGCCAGCAGCCACCCGCACGGCCTGAGCGAGGCCGACTTTGACGCGCTGTTCACGCGCGACAAACCGGTCATCTTCGCCTTCCACGGCTACCCCTCGCTCGTGCACCAGTTGACCTACCGCCGCACCAACCGCAACCTGCACGTCCACGGCTACCAGGAGGAAGGCACCATCACGACGGCCTTCGACATGCGGGTGCAGAACCGGCTGGATCGGTGGCACCTGGTGCAGGACGTGGTGGACTGCCTGCCGGGGCTGGGCAGCGCGGGCGCCTATCTGAAGCAGATGACGCAGGACCGGCTGATCGCGCACAAGCTGTACATCGACCAGCACGGCCAGGACCTGCCGGAGATTCGCAACTGGACCTGGCGCGCGACTGCGGCAGGCGCGTCACGATGAACACGCTTGCGCTGATCAAGACGGCTCAAGCCCTGGTCGCCAACCGCAAAGGACTGTTGGCGATGGATGAAAGCAACGGCACTTGCAACCTGCGCTTCGCGGCTGTCGGCATCGCGCAGACCGTGGAGATGCGGCGCGAGTGGCGGGAGTTGCTGTTGACGGCACCGGGGCTGTCTGACTGCATCAGCGGCGTGATCCTCTACGACGAGACGCTGCGGCAATCGAAGCCGGACGGCACGCCTTTCGTGCAGGTCGCGCACGACGCCGGCCTGATGATCGGCATCAAGGTGGACACCGGCGCCAAGGCCCTCGCCGGGCGGCCCGACGAGAAGGTGACCGAAGGCCTGGACGGGCTGCGCGAGCGGCTGCAGGCCTACGCGGCGCTCGGTGCGCAGTTTGCGAAGTGGCGCGGCGTGTTCGCCGTGGACGATGGGCATCTGCCGAGCGGGGCGTGCATCGAGGCCAATACCCACGCGCTCGGCCGCTATGCCGCGCTCTGCCAGGAAGCCGGGCTGGTGCCGATCATCGAGCCCGAGGTGCTGATGGACGGCAGCCACACCCAGGCGCGCTGCCAGGCCGTGACCGAAGCCGTCTTGCGGGGTGTCTTCGAGCAGCTCACGCGCCAGGGCGTCGCGCTGGAAGCCTTGATCCTCAAACCCAACATGGTGGTCGCGGGCCTGGAATGCGCCGCACAGAACACGGCCGCTGAGGTGGCCCAGGCGACGCTGCAATGCCTGCGCCGCGCGGTGCCGGCAGCCGTCCCCGGCGTCATGTTCCTGTCGGGTGGGCAATCCGGCGAGTTGGCCAGCAGCAGACTCAATGCCATGCATGCCGTCCATGTCGCGGCTGACCGGCGCGAGGGCCCGTCACCGCCCTGGCCCCTCTCGTTCTCGTTCGCCCGGGCGCTCCAGCATCCGGCCCTGGGCATCTGGTCCGGCCAGAGCGCGAATCGCGTGGCGGCGCAGCAGGCGCTGCTCAAGCGTGCGCGCTGCAACCGCGCGGCCTTGCTGGGCGACTACAGCGCAGCCATGGAGCGCTCATGACCCCGAAGCTGCAGCTCTATTTCATCCGCCATGGCGAAACCGCATGGTCGCTGACGGGGCAGCACACCGGCCGCACCGATCTGCCGCTGACGCCCCACGGCGAAGCGATGGCGAGGCAGCTGAAAGCCACGCTCCAAGGCACTCCCTTCTCCGCCGTGCTGACCAGCCCCCGGCTGCGTGCGCGCGCCACCTGCGATGCCGCAGGCCTGGGCGCCGCCTCACGCATCGAGCCGAGCCTGGCCGAATGGGACTACGGCGACTACGAGGGACTGCGCACTTCCGAGATCCACACCTTGCATCCCACCTGGGACGTGTGGAAGGACGGCTGCCCGAATGGCGAGATGCCTGCGGACGCCAGTGCCCGCGCAGACCGCCTGATCGCCGGGTTGCTCGAACTCACCGGCAACGTGGCGCTCTTCTCGCACGGCCAGTTCGGGCGAGCCCTCGCAGCGAGGTGGATCGGCCTGCCGGTGACCGAGGGGCAGCACTTCGCCATCGCCCCGGCGTCGATCAGCGTGCTCGGCTTCGAGACCGACCATCCGCACCGGCGGGTCATTGCGTTGTGGAACGCGACGGCCAGCGGCGGCCTGCGTGCGCAATGACGCCGCAAGCCAGGTTCCCGGCCAACCTGCCTCGCCCGGTGGGCTCGCGATGCTGACGCGCCGGCCCGTGGTTCTCGGCGGGCTCGCCTGCGCCACGGTGCTGCCGGGCCTGAGTGCCTGTTCAGGCGGCACGGCCGAGCAGGAGGCCGCGCAGGGCTTGCGGCGCAGCACTGCACCGGCCAGCAGCGATGCCACCGCCATCCGCCACGCCGTGGTCCACAGTGCCACGCTGGCCCCCTCCAGCCACAACACCCAATGCTGGCGCTTCCACATCGCCGAAGGGGCGATCACCATCGAGCCGGACTTCGCACGCCGATGCCCGGCGGTGGACCCGGACGATCACCACCTCTTCGTCTCGCTGGGATGTGCGACCGAAAACCTGGTGCATGCCGCGCTGGCGAACGGGCTACACGCCGAGCCCCGCGCCGATGCAGATGGCCGCATCGTCGTCGACCTGGCGCCCTCACGCCCTTTCGCATCGCCGCTGTTCCACGCCATCGCCCTGCGCCAATGCACGCGCGGCGATTACGACGGCCATGCGCTTGCACCCGCCGAACTGCGCCAGCTGGAACAGGCCGGCACAGGCGACGGCGTGAGCGTGCGGCTGCTGACCGAGCGCCCCGCCATCGAGAGCGTGCTGGGCTACGTGGTCGCCGGCAACACGGCCCAGATGGACGACCCGGCCTTCGTCGCTGAGCTGACCGCCTGGATCCGCTTCAGCGCTGCCGAGGCCTTGCGCAGCGGCGACGGGCTGTTCACCGGCGCCTCCGGCAACCCGGCGCTGCCGCGCTGGCTCGGCACCCGGGCGATGCGCCTGTTCTTCACGCCGAAATCCGAGAACGAGCGCTACGCGCGGCAGATCCGCAACTCGGCCGGCATCGCCGTGTTCGTGTCGCAGCGCAGCGACCGCACCCATTGGGTCGAAGCCGGCCGCTGCTACGAGCGCTTTGCGCTGCGGGCCACTGCCTTGGGCATCCGCAATGCGTTCCTGAACCCACCCGTCGAGGTCAGCGCGATCCGGCCGCAGTTCGCGGCGTGGCTGGGCCTGAAGGCTGATGAACGCCCCGACCTGGTGGTGCGCTTCGGGCGCGGAGCCGCCATGCCGATGTCGATGCGGCGGCCGGTGCAAGCGGTGCTGGTCTGAAGGCACGCCGTGCAAACCAACCGGGGAACACCATGAGCAGGATCGGACGGGCGGCGTTGGGCGTCGGCAGCGTGGTGGCTGCGGCTGTGGGGCTGGTCGCCTTCGGCAACGCGCGCTGGCAGCGTGCGACCCGATCGCAGCTGGCGCTGCTGGAGGCTGCCCGAGTGACGAGGCCTGCGGGCCAGGACAAGATTTACACCACCCGAGACATCGAAGGGCTGCCTCCACCGGTGCAGCGCTACTTCCGCGCCGTGCTCAAGGACGGACAGCCCCTGATTGCCGCCGCGACCTTCGAGCTCGCCGGCACGATCAACATGTCGGAGACGGGCGAGGACTGGAAGCCCTTCACCTCCTGGCAGCGGGCAGTCGCCCACCGCCCGGGCTTCCTCTGGAACGGCCGGGTGGCCATGTTCCCGGGTGTGGCGGCGAACGTTCACGACAGCTACATCGCAGGCGTGGGCGCGCTTCACGCGGCGATGCTGGGCCTGTTCACCGTGGCGCAGGTGCAGGGCGGCGGCGAGATCGCCCGCGGCGAGCTGATGCGCTACTTCGCCGAGATGGTGTGGTACCCCACCGCGCTGCTGCCCAGCCAGGGCGTGCGCTGGGCCGCGGTGGACGAACATGCCGCGTACGCCACCCTGGTGGACGGCCCGATCAGCCTGACCCTGCTGTTCAGCTTCGATGCCGCCGGGCTGATCACCGCCGTGCATGCCGACGCGCGGGGCGCGGTCGTGGGCAAGGGCATGGACAAGCACATGGTCATGCTGCCTTGGGACTGCACCCTCTCTCACTACCAGCTGCGCCACGGCGTAATGGTGCCGACGCGTGGAGAGGTTGGCAAAGGCGGCAAGCCGTATTTCGTCGGCGACCTGACGTCGTTGGTCTATCACTTCTCCCTGTGAGAGCGCCATGAAGGCGAAGGCGAACCGAAGTGCCATGGTGGCCTTGGGCGTGGCGCTGTTGCTGGCCTTGCCCGGTGCGGCGCTGATGGTGCGATGGCGGTTTGAAAGCGAGATGCTGCGTGCCCGCGAAAACGCGGCGCTGGGCAGCGTCGTGGCAGCCACGCGCTGCGGCCCCATCGAGTACCAGGAAGCCGGCACCGGCACGCCCCTGCTGGCCGTGCACGGCAGTGGCGGCGGCCACGACCAGGGCATGGCCTTCGCCGCCGGCCTGGCCTTGCACGGCATCCGCGTCATCGCGATGTCCCGCTTCGGCTATCTGCGCACGCCCATGCCGCCGGATGCGTCGGCAGCTGCGCAGGCGGACGCTCATGTCTGCCTGCTCGATGCCTTGGGCATCTCCAAGGCTGCCGTCATGGGCGGCTCGGCGGGCGCACCGTCGGCGCTGCAGATGGCCATCCGCCACCCCGAGCGGGTGACGGCGCTGGTGCTGCTGGTGCCCTTGACCTACAAGCCGCCTTCGCAGGCCGACTCCGCGCCGCCCATGCCGCCATGGGTCGAGGCGGTGATGGTGCGGCTGATCGGATCGGACTTCCTGTTCTGGGCTGGCCTGCATCTGGCGCGCGACCGAGTGATCGATGTGGTGCTCGCCACGCCGCCAGACCTGCTGAAGACTGCCAGCCCGCCAGAGCGGACGCGGGTCGAAGCGATGCTCGAACACATCCTGCCGGTGTCCCTGCGCGCCGAAGGCTTGCGCAGCGACACGGCGGCCGGCAAGCACCTTCAACCGGCTGCCCTGGAATCGGTCCGCATGCCCACGCTGGTCATCAGCGCACGCGACGACCGCTACGGCACCTTTGCCAGCGCGCAGTACACCGCCGGCCAGATTGCCGGCGCGAGGTTCATCGGCTTCGACACCGGCGGTCACACCTGGGTCGGGCATGACGACGAGGTGCGTGCGGCCATTGTCGACTTGCTGCTGCCATCAGCTCGGCCATGACGCCGCAGGTTCCTTTGTCACCCGCTGCAGCCCTGTTGCCAGAGCCCGCCCTTCACGATGCAGAGTCATGACCCGCTGCGTCCGGCAGCTTCGCTTGATGCTTGAACGTGGAACGCCAAGTGCCTCTACTTGGCAGTTGCAGCACTGGCCGGCTCTGCGGCACCACGGGCCTTGTTCGCAGCCATGTCGGCCTTGCGCTTGTCCGCCATTTGGCTCTGCTTCTCAGCCAATGGCGGATAGGGCCCGTACCGATGTTGGTCTGCGGTGGCGCCCAGCATGTAGGGTGGAAATGCGGCGTCGATCGGCTTGTTCCACCGCGCGGGGAAGTCGGCCTCCAGGTGGGCCTTGATCGGGCGAGGTTTCGAGAGCATGAACGCCGTGACGTCGTAGGCTTCGTCATCGTTCAATACGGTCGCAGTGTGGCTGGCCCCAAGCGGCATGTTCTGCCGGATGAAGCGCGTCGTCGTCAGCAGGCGGTTCATGCCGGCACCGTTGTTGAAGCTGTCCGGCCCCCACAGCGGGGGGAAGGTGTAGCCCTGAGCGTCACCGCGCTGGCCCGCGCGCTGGCCCATGCCGTCAGCGCCATGGCAGGCCGCGCACTTGTCGACATAGACGACGATGCCCGCCAAGGGCTCGGCGCGCCGGTTCGGCACCGCGCTCTGCAGTACCGCCGCACCTTCAATCTGCGCGCCCACCGGCACACCTTTTGACAGAAAGGCGATGTAGGTCGTGAAGGCCTTCATCTCCGGCGAATCCAGTGGCAGGGGCTTGCCGTTCATGCTGCGCTCCATGCAGCCGTTGATGCGCTCCTCCACCGTGCTGATCTGGTCCTCGCGCCCCCGGTACTGCGGGAAGGTGGCCGTCACGCCCACCCATGGGATCGCAAACGGCTTGGCGCCACCGGCCTGGTGACAGGAAGTGCAGGCCAGGTTGTTGCCGGCGTAGCGTTTGCGCGGATTCTTCACCTCCGGGCCGATGACAGCGAAGGTCCGCGTGCTCAGTTCATGGCCCTGCACCACGAGTGCGCGATAGGGGCCCTCGGGCAAGCTGTCGATCTCCGGCACCGTGCGCCCCACCAGATTGACCTTAGGCGTCGGCTCGGCCGCCCATGGGGTGGTGGCAAACAGCGCGAAGGCACTGAGGGCCAATGAAGCGAACACGGCGCAGACGCCCTGCGTCAGATCGCGGAAAACAGTGGTGGCGTTCGACATCGTCAAGCCCTGTCATTCAACGCGACGAGGTGCCAGTCTTGACGGCGCAGGTGCTCAGGCCAAACGGCAGGTAGGCCGGACAGAACCGGAACAGCCCAGTGGCCAGCGGCACGATACCGATCCAGCCCCAAAGGCCGATGGCCCCGAACAGGCTGGCGCCAATCAGCGCCACACCTGCGACAACGCGAATCACGCGATCCACCGAACCGACGTTTTGCAGCATGGCAATCTCCTTTTCATTGGCAGCATGACCTCCGTTTTGAGGCGGACCATGATGCAGATCAACTGTGCGACCAGCGAAGCACTCGCTTCAGAGTGGCTTGGTCGAAAAGTACCAGTCGGTCGTCTTGTAACCCTCGGTGGCGCGCCTGTCGGCAGCCTCAGCGGTCTTCGGTGGCGGCACGAGCACGTCTTTGCCTGGCATCCATCCCTCCGGTGTGACGACAGCGTTCTTGTCGCTGGTTTGCATGGCCTGCAGCAGCCGAACGAACTCGGCAATGGAGCGGCCGTTGCTCATCGGGTAGTACACCATCGCGCGCAACACGCTCTTCGGGTCGATGAAGAACGTGGCGCGTACCGCCTGCGTGTCGGCCGCACCCGGATGCACCATGCCGTACGCATGGGCCACCTCCATCTTGATGTCTTCGATGATGGGGAAAGGGATCTTGACGCCAAACTTCTCCTGAATGTTGCGTGTCCAGGCCAGGTGCGAGAAGAGGCTGTCGATCGACAGGCCGAGCAACTCGCAGTTCATCGCCTTGAACGTTGCGGCTGCGTTCGCAAAGCCGATGAATTCGGTGGTGCATACCGGGGTGAAGTCGGCCGGGTGCGAAAACAGGATCAACCACTTGTCCTTGTAGTCGGCCAAGCTTCGATCACCCTGGGTGGTCTTTGCGGTGAAGTCCGGTGCCAGTTCGTTGAGCCGGGGCAAGCTGCTGACTGATTCGTTCATCACGATGTCCTTCGACGTTTGTTGTGCCCAATGGCATGGCATGGCATGGCATGGCATGGCATTGGGCTGGGCTCGGCATGGCAGCTGCGAAATCTCGCCGCTCCCCTTCAGACGGACTGCCACTCATGGTGAGCTGTGAAGCGCCTGCCGTCTGTTCGTTGGTGAACGCAAGGTCCAAGGCATCTGCGAGCCGTGATTTGAAGTGCCAGTTCGGATTCAGGGTTGGGTCGCCACAGCGGCCGACGGCTTGCTGACCAGCTTGGACAACGCGGCGAAGCCGATCGGCGGCACGGTCAACCAGGCGAGCGTGAAGAGGCGTTTGGCCAGGCCAGCGGCCATGCGTTTCATCTGCTTGCGTTCGCCCGCCAGCCGTGCGGCCAGCAAGGGGTCACGCGTGCCCGCAGCCAGCACGCTCTTGTTGAGCACCCAGGCATAGGGCTCGATGCTGGCGCGGCGCAGGTCCTCCTGCAGCGCCGCCGCCTGCGACACCGGCGTCACTTCGGGCAAGGTGACCAGAATGATCTTCGTGTACGCGGCGTCCTGCAGCCGCATCAGGGGCGTGACGACGCGCGCAGCGCCGTGCCCTTCAAACGCGCGCGTCATCTGCCGGTGATAGGCACCGGTCGCGTCCATCAGCAGCATGGAGTGGCCCGTGGGCGCGGTGTCGAGCACGACGAAGGCGCTGCGACCTTCGCTGACGATGCGCGAGAAGGCGTGGAAGACCGCCACCTCCTCGGTGCAAGGCGATTGCAGGTCTTCCAGCAACAGCGCCTGCTCTGCTGCGTCGAGCTTGGGCGACCTGGCTGCCATGATTTTGTCGATGTAGCGCTGCGTCTCGACCTTGGGGTCGATGCGGCTCACCTGCAGGCCCGGCACGTCGCCGTCCAGGGTTCCCGCCAAGTGGGCGGCCGGGTCGGTGGTGCTCAAGTGCACGGTCTTGCCGCGCTGGATCAGCCCCAGCGCGAGGGCCGCAGCCACCGTCGTCTTGCCGACGCCGCCCTTGCCCATCACCATGATCAGCCCGTGCCCCGCAGCGGCGAGTTCGTCGGCCAGCGCGTCCAGGCCCTGAAGCCTTTCATTGGCGAGCACCACCGCAGTCATGGGCGCCGAGATCGGGCCGGCGACGGTGGTCAGCAGTGCGCGCAAGGCGGGCAGGCCGACCGTGTCGAAGGCCCGCAGGGGCACGCGGTCCTGCGGCAGTGCCCGGAGCGACGCCGGCATCGCGTCCAGTGCCTGTTGCCCCAGGTCCTCGATGGCGCAGGCCACAGCGTCGGTGCGCTCGCTGGCATGGAACACGCCGTTGATCGCCAGACGCTGGTTGTTCAAGCCGAGTTCATGCAACTCGCCCGAGGTGTGCGCCGCCTCATTGATGGCGCCCTTGTCGGCCCGCGTCACCAGGATCACCGTGGTCTTCGCCGGATCGCTCAGGGCATCGAGCGCGGCCTTGAAGCGCACTTCCTGCATCTTCAAGCCGGAATGCGGCCCCAGGCAGGCCGCGCCGCGGTCGTTGCCGTCGAGGAAGCCGGTCCAGGCCTTGGGCAGGCTGAGCAGCCGCAAGGTGTGCCCCGTCGGAGCCGTGTCGAAGACGATGTGGTCGTCGCTTGTGGCGCTGTCGGAGAGGAGGGACGAGAACTCGTCGAACGAGGCGATCTCCGTGGTGCAGGCCCCGGACAGTTGCTCGCGCACGGTCGAGAGTTCCTCGGCGCTGGCACCCACGCCCATCTGCGCCAGCACCCGTTGGCGATAGGACTCGGCGGCGGTCTCGGGGTCGATGTTCAGTACCGACAGGCCGGGCGCGCCGGGCACCGGCACGGGGGTGTTGCGAAGCTCGATGCCGAGCATCTCGTCGAGGTTCGACGCGGCGTCGGTGCTGACGAGAAGAACCCTTTTGCCCGCGTCCGCCAGCGTCAGCGCGGCGGCGGTCGACAACGAAGTCTTGCCGACGCCGCCCTTGCCCGTGAAGAACAGATACCGCGTCGGGTGGTTCAGGAATCCGACGCTGCAGCCCGACACGGGCAAATCGTCGGGCCCGCCGCGCGCCAGGCGCTCGCGAGCTTCGATGTCGGTCAGGCCTGCCCGCATGACCACTCAGCGCGGCAGCATCCGGCGCAGCGTGTTGTCGTGCCAGACATAGTGGTGCACTAGCGCCGCCACCGCGTGCATCGCGATGAGGAAGTAGCCGATCGTGCCGCCAGCTTCGTGCAGTTCCTTGGCCCAGTCGGCAACGGACTTGTTCTCGCTGATGAGTGCCGGGAGTTGGATGAAGAAGAAGGGAATCGGCTTGCCCTGCGCGCTCAACGTGAGCCAGCCGAGCAGGGGCATGCCGAGCATCAAGGTGTACAGCGCCACCAGCATCAGGCGGCTCAGCACCACTTGCCAGCGCGGTGGTGCGGGCTGAATCGGTGGCGTGGAGCCGGCCAGGCGCAGGACAACGCGCACGGCAACGAGCAGCAGAACGCACAGGCCCAGCATGAAGTGCCAGGTCTTGAGCCCCTCTCGGAGATCGCTGCCCTTGGGAAAGTTTTCACGAAGCTCGATGCACGCGTAGACGACGGCAATCACGACCAGCATCAGCCAATGCAGTGCGATGGAGGCACCACCGTACCGGACACCCGTGGCCGTTGAAACCGCGCGCGCCGCGCTCGCGGGCATCACTGCTTGACCCTCAACTCGTCGTGGATGGTGTGGGCGCCCTCGGCGGCGCGCGCGATCCGCAGCGCGGTGTCGACCTGGGCTTGTGTCTGCAGGACACCCGTCAGCCGGACATCGCCCTTGGTGGTGGTGACTGTGATGTCCATGCCGGCGAGACTGGGCTCACTGATCAATGCAGTCTTGACGTGGGTCGTGACTTCGCCATCGACCACGTTGTTGGCGGCGCTGGTAGCCGGGGCTTGCTCGGTGCCGGTCTCGGCGGGCTTGCTGCATGCCGCCAGCAGCACCGTGCAGGCCACGGCGAGCGAGGCAACCAGGGCGATGGGGCGAATGGTGTTGTTCATCAGGCGTCTTTCAGGATGCAAACACCAAGGTACGTCAGCGAACGGCGGCCGTCCGTGCGCCAGCGAACGAGACGGCATGCGCGCATCGCCGCAGGGCTACTCGTGCCGCAGTGCTTCGATCGGATCCATGCGCGCCGCCCGTCGCGCCGGAAAGTAGCCGAAGACAACGCCGATCAAGGCCGAGAACAGCATCGCCACCGCATTGATGGTCGGATCGAAGCCATAGGGCACCGCCATCAGGATCGACCCACCGTAAGAGGCGCCCGTGGCAATGACGATGCCGATCAGACCGCCGATAGCACTCAGCACCACGGCCTCGATCAGGAACTGCAGCAGCACCTCGCCCTCCAGCGCGCCCACGGCCAGCCGCAGGCCGATCTCGCGCGTGCGCTCGGTGACGCTGACCAGCATGATGTTCATGATGCCGATGCCACCCACCAGCAGGCTGACCGCCGCCACCGCACCGAGCAGCGCAGTCAGCACGCCCATGGTGCTGGACAGCGTTTCCGCCAGCTGCTGGGTGTCGAAGATGTTGAAGTTGTCGTCGTCGCTGTCGGTGAGCTTGCGGCGTTCGCGCAGCAGCTGGCGCAAGCTGGCCTTCAGCCGCGTGCTGTCGCTGCCGTCTTCCATCGACACCGACAGCATGCCCACCTTGTGCGTGCCGGTGACGCGGCGCTGCAGCGTGTGCAGCGGCACGATGACCGCATCGTCCTGGTCGCCCATGCCGCCCTGCCCTTTGCTGGCAAGGATGCCGATCACGCTGCATGAGAACTGCTTGACGCGCAATTGCGCGCCCAGCCCCGTGGCACCGGCCGTGGCGCCCCAGATCTCTCGCCGCACCGTCTCGCCGACGATGCACACGGCCGCGCCGGCGCGCTGTTCGTCGGGGTCGAACAGGCGGCCGGCGGCGAGCTTCCAGTTGCCGGTGACGAACCATTCGTTGGTGCTGCCGGTGACGCTGGTGACCCAGTTGCGCCCGTTGCCGACGACGGTGACGCCGGCCCGCCCCTGCGGCGCCACCGCCGCCACGCCGCCGATCTGGGCCTGGATCGCCAGTGCGTCTTCCTCGGTGAACTGCGGCACGCCGCCGCCCCCACCGCCGCCGCCGATGCGCTGGCCCGGGCTGACGATCAACAGGTTGGTGCCCAGGCTGGTGATCTGGGTCTCGATGGCCTGGGTGGCGCCATTGCCCAGCGTGACCATCGTGATGACCGCGCTGACGCCAATGACGATGCCCAGGATGGTCAGGAACGAGCGCAGCAGGTTGCGCTGCACCGAGCGCAGGGCGAGCATGAAGACGCTGAACAGCATCAGGCCACCTTCATCCATTGACTCATACGGATTCGGCCACCGTCAGCGCCGCAGGCGCTTCGACGGTGGGGTTGGGGTTGACCACGTCCCTGGCAATCGCGCCGTCAATGAAGTGCACCATGCGCCGTGCGTAGGCGGCCATGTCGGGCTCGTGCGTGACCATCAGCACGGTGATGCCCTTGTCGCGGTTCAGCGCCAGCAGCAGGCCCATGATCTCGTGGCTGCGCTGGGTGTCCAGATTGCCGGTGGGCTCATCGGCCAGCACCACGGCCGGCTCGGTGACGATGGCCCGCGCGATGGCCACGCGCTGCTGCTGACCGCCCGACAGTTCTGCCGGTGTATGCCGCTCCCAGCCCCCCAGGCCCACGGCCTGCAGCGCCTTGGCAGCCGCCGCAGCGCGCGCCGCAGCGCCATCGCCGCGGTACAGCAGCGGCAGCTCGACGTTCTCTTGCGCGCTGGTGCGCGCCAGCAGGTTGAAGCCCTGGAACACGAAGCCCAGGTAGCGCCGCCGCAGCCGCGCGCGCTGGTCCCGCGACAGCGCCTCGACATGGGCGCCCTTGAACAGGTACTGCCCGGCGCTCGGCGTGTCCAGGCAGCCGAGGATGTTCATCGCGGTGGACTTGCCCGAACCGCTGGGGCCCATGATGGCCACGAATTCACCGGCCGCCACGTCCAGATCGATGCCCTTCAAGGCCATCAATTCGGTGGCGCCGCTGCCGTAGCGCTTGGTCACGCCGCGCAGCCGGATGAGTGGTTCGGCCGTGCTCATTTGACCGCGGACTTTTGATCCGTGATCACGAGCATGCCGACCTTCAGGTCGCCGCCGGTGATCTCGGTCATGTGCCCATCGCTGATGCCGGGCGTCACGGCCACGGCGGTCGGAACCGCATCGGCGCCTTGGCCTTGCAGCACCCACACCTGGCGGGCGGCGGCCGTGCTGGCGCTGTCGGCGGCGCCCTTGCGCCGCATCTCGGTCTTCGGCGGGCCCAGGCTCATGCCCGAGGCCATGCCCTTCTTTGCGGCCACCGCCGTGCTGGGCGCATAGCGCAGCGCGGTGTTGGGCACCAGCAGCACGCCGGTGCGTTTCGTGGCCGTGATGCTGGCCGTGGCGGTCATGCCCGGGCGCAGGCTGAGGTCCGCGTTGTCCACGTCGAGGTAGGTCAGGTAGGTGACGACGTTGTCGGTGATCGTGGAGCCCTGGCCCACGCGGGTGATGCGCGCCGGGAAGTTGCGGCTGGCGTAGGCGCTGACGGTGAAGGTGGCGTCCTGGCCAAGCTTCACCGCGCCGACGTCGGCCTCATCGACATACACCCACACGCGCAGCTTCTTCAGGTCCTCGGCGACGGTGAACAGCGTCACCGCCTGCAGCGCCGCGGCCACCGCGTTGCCGGGGTCCACCGTGCGCGTCAGCACCACGCCGTCGGCGGGCGCGGTGATCGACGCCTTGGACAGGTTGATCTGGTCCGTCGACAGCGCTGCCCGCGCGTCCTGCACCGCAGCGGCCGACACGCCGTTGTCCGCGACCGCGCGCGCCAGCGTGGCCCGGGCGATGTCGAGCTCGGTCTTTGCCGGCACCTTGCCGCCGGACAGCTCGGCCACCGCCTCAAACCGGCCCAGCGTGGCGCTCGACTGCGCCACCGTCGCCTCGGTTGCGGCGAGCTTGGCCGTTGCCGAGGCCACGGCGGCCTGCGAGCGTTTGATCTGGTCAAGCTGCTTCGCCGTGTCGAGCTGCACCAGCACCTGGCCCTTCCTGATCACGTCGTTGACATCGACGTTGACCTTCAGCACCGTGCCAGACAGTTCGCTGCCGATGTTGATCGTGCGCGTGGGCTGGATGGTGCCGTTGGCGGTGACGACGAGTGTGAGGTCCCCGCGCACCACCGCGGCAGTGCTGTAGATCGGGGCGGCAGCGCCGAGGGAGTGCCGGCGCCAGGCATAGGCGCCGGCCGCCAACGCCAGCACCCCGGCCACCGCGGCCCACGCCGTCCAGCGGCACCACCAGCTGCGTTGAGCGGGCTCGTCCAGCAGTTCGGCAAGCTCCGGCGGCGCTGCGGCTGGCGCTGTGGATGCAGTTTCTGGCGGCGTGACGGTGGCGCCCAGCTCTGGCGGTGTGGCGGGCGTGTTCACGGCTTGTGGGCTCCTGCGGCCGGGGCGTCGATGAGCGACCCGGCCTCCCAGCCGCCGCCCAGAGCCTTGTAGAGGCGGACGTGATCGGCATTGACATCGCCGCCGCTGCCGGCCACGCCGTCCTGGGCGTTGAGCACGGTGCGCTGCGTGTCCAGCACGACCTGGAAGTCCACCAGCCCACTGCCGAATCGCTGGCGCGCCAGTTGCGCAGCCGTCTGCGCGGCGTCGGCGGCCACACGCAGGGCCTGCAGGCGCTCACGGTCGTTGCGCAGCGCGGCGAGGCTGTCCTCGACGTCCTTCAGCGCGGCAAGGATTGCAGCGTCATAGCTTGCCGCCGCCCCTTCCAGCGCCGCCTGCTGCACCTGCACGCGGGCGCGACCGGCGCCGCCGTCGAGCAGCGGCGCCGACACGCCGGCCAGGATGGAGGCCAGCACGGACGAGCCATTCGTCAGCGCGCCCAAGCTCACGGCATTCAGGCCGAGCGACCCACTCAGCCGAAAGCTGGGCAGGCGGTCTGCGAGCGCCTGCCTGACACGCGCCGACGCAGCGATGACGCGCGCTTGCGCGGCGCGCACGTCGGGGCGCTGGCGCAAGGTGTCGGCGGGAAACGCCAGCACCAGCTCGGCAGGAGGGGCCGGCTGACTCGGCATGGTCGAACTTGCAAGTGCCCTTGCCGACAGGTTGTTGCGCAAGGCCGCCGGCGGGCGCCGGGTCAGCACGGCCAGGCTGTGCTCGGCCTGCGCTGCCGCCGTCTGCAACAGCGGGATCTGCGCGCGCGTCTGCGCGGTCACCGCGCGCGCCTGTTCGGCCTC
>NZ_JBDSQX010000009.1:0-45991 GCF_039929605.1 Roseateles sp. | reverse complement strand
CCGTGCCGGCTAACACCTTTGCCGACATCGACGTGGGCGACTCGCTGGCCTACAGCGCCACGCTGGCCAACGGCTCCGCGCTGCCGGGCTGGCTGAGCTTCGACGCCGCAACGCGCACCTTCAGCGGAACGCCGTTGAACGGTGATGTCGGCGCCATCGCCGTGATGGTGATCGCCACCGATGGCAGCAACGCCAGCGCTTCCAGCAACTTCGTGCTGACCGTGGCCAACACCAACGATGCACCGACGAGCAACGGCATCGCCGCACAGGCTGCGACCGAGGACAGCCCGTTCAACTTCATCGTGCCGGCCAATGCCTTCACCGATGTCGACGTGGGCGACACGCTGACCTACGCCGCGACGCGGGTCGATGGCTCGGCATTGCCAAGCTGGCTGAGCTTCGACGCGGCGACGCGTACGTTCAGCGGTACACCAGCCAACGGCGACGTTGGCGCAATCTCCGTGAGAGTGATCGCCACCGACAGCAGCAACGCCAGCGCGCCCAGTGACTTCATGCTGACAGTGACCAACACCAACGACGCGCCGACCGCAGCCGGCATCGCTGCGCAGGCCGCCACGGAGGACAGCGCCTTCAGCTTCATCGTTCCGGCGAATGCATTTGCGGATGTCGATGTGGGCGACGCGCTGACTTACAGCGCCACGCTGGCCGACGGTTCGGCATTGCCGGCATGGCTGAGCTTCGACGCGACGACACGCGTGTTCAGCGGCATGCCGTTGAATGACGACGTCGGCGCGATCTCGTTGAAAGTGATCGCCACCGACAGCAGCAACGCCAGCGCGTCCAGCAGCTTCACGCTGACCATCGCCAACACCAACGACGCGCCGACGGCCATCGCCATCGCCGCGCAGTCGGCCAACGAAGACAGCGCCTTCAACTTCACGGTGCCAGTCAACACCTTTGCCGACGTGGACGTGGGCGACGCGCTGACCTACGCCGCGACGCTGGCCGACGGCTCGGCACTGCCGGGCTGGCTGAGCTTCGACTCCGCGACGCGCACCTTCAGCGGCATGCCGTTGAACGACGACGTAGGCCCTATCACCGTCAAGGTCACCGCGACCGATGGCGGCAACGCCAGCGTCTCCAGCAACTTCACGCTGACCGTCGCCAACACCAACGACTCGCCGACGGCCATCGCCATCGCCGCGCAGTCGGCGGCCGAAGACAGCGCCTTCAACTTCACGGTGCCCGCCAACACCTTTGCCGACGCCGATGTGGGCGACGCGCTGACCTACGCCGCAACGCTGGCAGACGGCTTGGCACTGCCGGGCTGGCTGAGCTTCAACGCGGCGACGCGCACCTTCAGCGGCATGCCGGCCAACGGCGATGTCGGTGCGATCAGCGTCAAGGTCACGGCCACCGACAGCAGCAGCACCAGCGTGTCGAGCAGCTTCACGCTGACGGTGGCCAACACCAACGATGCGCCGACAGCCATCGCCGTCGCCGCGCAGAGTGCTGCTGAGGACAGCGGGTTCAGCTTCACGGTGCCGGCCGACACCTTCGCCGACATGGATGCCGGCGACACGCTCAGCTACACCGCGACGCTGGCCGATGGTTCAGCACTGCCGGGCTGGCTGAGCTTCGACGCGGCGACGCGCAACTTCAGCGGCACACCGCAGAACGGCGACGTGGGCTCGATCAGCGTGCGCGTGACGGCGACCGATGGCAGCAACGCCAGCGCGTCGAGCAACTTCGCGCTGACGGTGGCCAACACCAACGACGCGCCGACCAGCAACGGCATCGCCACCCAGGCTGCCGCCGAAGACGGCGCCTTCAGCTTCACCGTGCCGGCGAATGCTTTCGCAGACGTGGATGGGGGCGACACCTTGAGCTACGCCGCGACGCGGGCCGATGGCTCGGCGCTGCCAGGCTGGCTGAGCTTCGATGTGGCGACGCGCACCTTCAGCGGCACGCCGGCCAACAGTGATGTCGGCGCCATCGCGGTCAAGGTGACGGCCACCGACGGCGGCAACGCCAGCGCCTCCAGCAGCTTCACGTTGACGGTGGCGAACACCAACGACGCGCCGACGGCCATCGCCATCGCGGCGCAGAGCGCTACCGAAGACGCAGCCTTCAGCTTCACCGTGCCCGCCAACACCTTCGCGGACGTCGATGCGGGCGACACGCTGACCTACGCCGCGACGCTGGCGAACGGCTCGGCACTGCCAGGCTGGTTGAGCTTCAACGCGGCGACGCGCACCTTCAGCGGCACGCCAGACAACGGCGATGTCGGCGCCATCACCGTCAAGGTCACGGCCACCGACGGCAGCAGCGCCAGCGTGTCCAGCAACTTCACGCTGACGGTGGCCAACACCAACGACGCGCCGACCAGCAATGGCATCGCCGCGCAGTCGGCCATCGAGGCGAGTGGCTTCAGCTTCACCGTGCCGGCCGGCGCCTTTGCCGATGTCGACGCCGGTGACACGCTGAGTTATGCCGCAACGCTGGCCGACGGCGCGGCGCTGCCGGCCTGGCTGAGCTTCAACGCGACGACGCGCACCTTCTCCGGCACACCCACCCACGCCGACGCGGGCGCCATCGCCGTGCGCGTCACCGCCACGGACGGCAGCGGCGCCGCAGCGCCCAGCGACTTCACGCTGACGGTGGTTGCCGGCGTCGAAGCGCCGCCGGTGCCCGCGCCCACGCCGCCCGTCCTGCCCCCGCCCAGCAGCCCGCCGGTCATCGTGGTGGAAGCGCCTGCGCCGCCGCCCGCGCCGGTCGCTGCCTTCTTCACGCCGTCGCCAGCGGGCATCGCGCTGGAAGTCCAACTGCAGCCGGAGGCCGTGTCCTTGAACACCGGCACCCGCGTCGTGGAGACGCCACCAGCCGCCGCTCCAGCCCCGGCTGCGGCAAGCAACGCGCCGGCCCTGCAGGTCGTTGCGCAGCTCGACACCTTGAACATCAGCGGCGGTGGAACGCAACGCAACATCGAGCTGCCGCTGTCGTCCTTCCTGCTGTCGGCGCCCGACAGCGGCGTTGCCGTGCAAGCCCGGCTTGCGGACGGCCGGCCGCTGCCGGCCTGGCTGCGCTTCGACCCGGTGACCGGCAAGCTGGTCGGCCGGGTGCCAGCGTCGGTGCATGGCGTGATCCAGGTGGTGCTGACCGTGCGCGACAGCCGCGGCCAGGCCGCCTCGACGCAACTGGAGATCCGCGTCGACGATGCCCCGGGCGACGCCCAGCCCGCACCCGGCCGCGAGACCACACCCGCGCAGCCGGTGCGCCCGACCTCGCAGCGGCAAGGCGATGCACCGGAGCGCCTGGCCGCGCGGCCGGCCCTGAGCGAACAGCTCCGCCACGCGCGCCTGCAGCAACGCAGCGGGCTCGCCGAACGGCTTGCCAGCAGCCCGCGAGGTGAGCCTGGCGGCTCGACGCGAAGCTGAACGCCGAGGAGACATCGATGGCAAGCCCTGAAGGGGCGGCATCTCACGGCGCTGGCGATCCCCTCGTCCAGCTGCTGGACCTGGCCCACCAGGCCCGCGAGGCCCGCAGCCGTGACGAACTGGCCTTCCTGCTGCTGAACGACAGCCGCCGGCTGCTGCACTACCGGCAGGCAGCGCTGTGGCTGGACGGCGCCGGGCTGCGCGGCCTGTCCGGCGTGCTGGAGCCCGACCTCAATGCGCCGTATGCCCAGTGGCTGCGCAAGCTGTGCGCGCATCTGCACGGCGCGAACCCGGCAAGTGCCGCGGCGGCCGTGGTCGCCATCGACCGGCACCAGCTGCCGCCCGCGCTGGCTGCGGAATGGGCGGACTGGCTGCCCGGCGAGGGCCTGTGGCTGCCCGTGCCGGGCGACGCTGGCCAGCCGCCGTTGGGCGGCCTGGTGCTGGCGCTGGACGACCCCTGCCCCGACGCCGCCCTGCCGCTGCTGCAGGAGTGGCTGCATGTCTGGGCCCACTGCTGGCGAAGCCTGGACCGGCCACGCGCCTGGTGGCAGGCCTTGCTGCGCCATGAGCCTGCCCCGAAGAGCGGTGCGACGCCGCCGGTCCGGTGGCGGCGTCGGCCGGTGCTGATCGGGCTGGCCCTGCTGGTGCTGGTGCTGCTGCCGGTGCGCCTGACCGTGCTGGCGCCGGCCGAGCTGGTGGCCGCCGATGCGGCGGTCGTGCGCGCGCCGCTGGACGGCGTCATCGAGCGCTTCCAGGTGCAGCCCAACCAGGCCGTGACGCGCGGCCAGGCGCTGTTCAACTTCGACGAGGCACCCATCGCCAGCCGGCTCGACGTGGCGCGGCAGGCGCTGGCCACGGCCGAGATGGAGTACCGCCAGATCGCCCAGATCGCCCTCGCCGACCCGCGCGCCAAGGGCCAGTTGGCTGCGGTGCAGGGCCGCATCGAGGAAAGGCGCGCCGAGGCGGCGTTCCTGGATGACCAGTTCCAGCGTTCCCGGGTGGCGTCGCCGCGCGACGGCATCGCCATCTTCGACGACCCCTCGGAATGGGAAGGCCGCCCGGTGCACACCGGCGAGCGCATCCTGCGCGTGGTGGACCCGCATCAGGTCGAGGTCGAGGCCTGGCTGCCGGTGGGCGACGCGCTGCCCCTGCCGGCCGGCGCCGAGCTCAAGCTCTACCTCGCCGCCACGCCACTCGACCCGGTGACCGCCACGCTGCGCTACATCGCCCACGACGCCGTGCAGCGCCCGGATGGAAGCTACGCCTACCGCGTGCGCGCCCGGCTGAATGCGCCCACCGAGCACCGCATCGGCCTGAAGGGCACCGGCCGCCTGCAGGCTGGCTGGGTGCCGCTGGCCTACTGGGTGCTGCGCCGGCCGCTGGCCATCGTGCGCCAGTACCTCGCCGTCTGACCCGGCATGAGCGCCGCTCCGACCCTGCCGCCGCTGCGCGAAGAGCTGGCCCTGCACCCCGGCTCGCGCGGGGCACGGGGCGAACCTAGCTGGACGCTGCACGACCCCGTGCGCAACCAGTTCTTCCAGCTCGACTGGGCCAGCTTCGAGCTGCTGAGCCGCTGGCAGTTGGGTTCACCCGAGGCCGTCCTCGCTGCCGTGGCCGACGAGACCACGCTGACGGTGGATGCCACCGATGTGACCGGCCTCATCGACTTCCTGCAGGCCAACCAGCTGCTGGCGCCGCAGGGCGGCCAGGCCCGCGAGCTGGCCGCCCGCAAGCAGCGCCAGCGCGGCAGCGTCTGGACCTGGCTGCTGCACCACTACCTGTTCTTCCGCGTGCCGCTGCTGCGCCCCGACGCGCTGCTCGACGGGCTGGCGCCGCGCCTGGGCTGGCTGTACGGCCGGCCCTTCCTGTGGGCCACGGCCACGGCCGGCCTGCTGGGGCTGTTTGGCGTCTCGCGGCAGTGGGATGCCTATGCGTCCACGCTGGTGGACCTGTTCAGCTGGCAAGGGCTCGCGGCCTACGGCGTGGCCGTCGTCGCGGTGAAGACGGTGCACGAGTTCCTGCACGGCGTGACCGCCAAGCGCTTCGGCTGCCGGGTGCCAACGATGGGCGTGGCCTTGATGGTGCTGTGGCCGGTGGCCTACACCGACACCACCGAGGTCTGGAAGCTGCCCGACGCCCGCCAGCGCATGGCCGTGGCCGGCGCCGGCATCTGCGCCGAACTGGCAATTGCCGCCTGGGCGACGCTGGCCTGGCTGTGGCTGCCCGAGGGCCCGCTCAGGACGGTCGCCTTCCTGCTGTCCAGCACCACGTGGCTCTCGACGCTGTTGATCAACGCCAGCCCCTTCATGCGCTTCGACGGCTATTTCCTGCTGTCAGACGCGCTCAACATGCCCAACCTCCACGCCCGCTCATTCGCGCTGGCGCGCTGGCGGCTGCGCGAGTGGCTGTTCGGCTTCGGCGAGCCGGCACCCGAGCCGATACCGCCACGCCGCACGCGCTGGCTGGTGGCGTTTGCCTGGGCCACCTGGCTGTACCGGCTGGTGCTCTTCCTCGGCATTGCCGTGCTGGTCTATCACTTCGTCATCAAGGCGGTCGGCATCCTGCTGTTCGCGGTGGAGCTGGTGTGGTTCATCGCCTCGCCGGTGTGGGGCGAGCTGCGCGCCTGGTGGCAGCGCCGCGCCCGCATAGGCCGGCACCGGCGCCTGGCGCTGCTGGTGGGCGCTGGCGCGCTGGCAGGCCTGCTGCTGGTGCCACTGCCGGGCCGCGTCACCGGCACGGGCCTGCTGCAGCCGGCCGAGCAGCTCACGCTGTACGCGCCGGCCGGCGCCCAGGTCACGGCGCTGCCCTTCCACCATGGCGACGCAGTGCCCGCGGGCGCGGTGCTGTTCGAGGTGCAATCACCGCTGCTGCGCCTGCGCGCGCTGCAGTCCGCCGCTCGCATGACGGGCGTGCAAGGCCAGATCGCCGCCGCCGCCTTCGATGCCCAGCAAAGGCGCGATTGGCAATTGGCCACCGGGCAGCTCGAAACCCGCCGCGCCGAGGCGCAGACCGTCACCGCCGACGCTCAGCGTTATGCGCCCGCGGCGCCCTTCGCCGGCCGCTTCGTCGACGCCGACCCCGATCTGCGCGCTGGCGACTGGGTGGCCAAGGACGAAGTGCTCGGCCGCCTCGTGTCCACCGGCGCGCGCCAGGTCATCACCTATGTCGACGAGAAGGAGGTGCGCCGCATCGCCGTGGGTGACGCCGGCCTGTTCGTCGTCGACGCCCTGCTCGGCCCGACGCTGCACCTGCGCGTGAAAACCATCGAGCGCGACGCCTCGCGAACACTCAACGAGCGCATGCTCGCCAGCCACCTCGGTGGCCATGTGCTGGTGCGGGAGCAAGGCCAGGTTTTCAGCCCGGAGTCCGCCGTGTTCCGCGTGGTGCTGGAAACGACCTCGGGCCAGGACCACGCCGAACAGGCCTGGCGCGGCGCGGTGGTCATGAGCGCCCGGCCGGAGCCCTTGCTGAGGCGGTTCATCGACCAGGTCATGAGCGTCTTCTGGCGAGAAGCGGGGTTCTGAAGCAGACGGCGCCGGCGCCCGTTGAACTAGACCGGTTGCCGGTAACGCTGGCCCTTGAAGCGCAGCACCAGTTCGCGCGTGCCGATCTGCTCCAGCACCAGGTCGGCGCCCAGCTTGGCGCCTTCGCGCGCCACCTCGCCGTTGATGATGACGAAGCGGCTGGCCGGGTCGTCCGAATAGACCGAGCCGCTGATCACCAACTTGGGCAACTCGCGGCGCAAGCTCTCTGGTAGCTCGGCCAGGCGCAGGATGCGGGCTTCGGCCACTGGCACGGGCGCTGGCGCTGGCGCTGGCGGAGCGGGCACGGCGGCGGCCGCCGGTGCGGCAATCGCAGCGGGCGGTGGCACGGGCGGCAGGTAAGGCGAGCTCGAGGCTGCAGGCGGCGGCGGGGCGACCTCGACGGGAGGCACCGCGAGGGCCGCCGGAGCGGGCGCGGGGGGCTGCACCGGCAGAGACGTCGGCACGGGGGCTTCGTGCTGGCCGCTGGCCCACCAGCTGCCGGCGCCGATGCCGGCCAGCAGCAGCAGGCCGCCGCCGGCCCAGGGCAGCCAGCGGCGCCGGCCAGCGGCCGGTGCGGTGCTGCCGGACGTGGCCTGGGTGTGCAGGCCCGGCACCTGGCCACGCTCGCGTTCGCGGTCGGCTTCGGCCCGGCGCAGGGCATCGAGGATGTAGGACATGGCGGCTCAGTCGGTCGATTCTGGGGTTCGCCGCGCCAGCCGCGGCTCGGCCACGCCGGCGGCCCGGTTGATCAGCATCAGCGTGATGGGGCCGACGAGACCGTCCGGCTGCAGGCCCTGGGTGGCCTGGAAGGCCTGGACCTGGGCGGACACCTCGGGCCAGCCCAACGGCGCGGAGGCAGCCGAGGGTGCCGGCACAGCCATGCCGGGCATGCGGGCCAGCTGAGCGGCCAGCCACTCGCGCAGCGGCCGGATGTTGTCGGCCCGGTTGACGTAGCCCGGCGGCACGCGCCAGAAGGTGGTGAACTCACCGCGCCAGGCGCCGGCCAGTTCGGCCAGTGCGACACGGCGCGGTGTGCCGTCCACCACGAGCGTGGCCTGCTGCCCGTCCAGCCCCACCAGCGCGGCCAGGGCCGGCGGCTGGCCGGGGCGCCGCAGCGTCAGCAGCACCGGGCGGTCGATCAGGCGGATCAGCGACAGGCTGCCGTTGGTCGTTCGGTAGCACTGCAGGCCAGCTTGAGCGGCGGCGGTGCAGGGGTCGGCCTGGGGCGGCAGCGGCAGGCCCCAGGCTTGCGCCAGCCCTGCCCAGGCGTCGGCGTCACCGGCCGTCCAGTCGGCCAAGTGGAGGGGCTCGGGTGCGGGCTCGGGGCCGGGCTCTGGGCTGCTGGCGGCCGCCAGCAGCTGCGAGGCGGCACTCGCGGCCAGCGGCGCAGCCGACGCGGCAGGGGCCGCTGCGCTGCCGCCGCGCCCCGCCCGCGATTGCTGTTGCAGCCCCCAGATGAGCCCCGCGCCGGCAACGGCCGCCGCAAGCAACGCCAGGGCCATGCCGACCGGGTCCGGCCCGCGCTTGGCGCGAGGCGGGACCTGCGCGTCGAACACCTCGGCCGCCGCTTGCCGCACGATGGCCGGCGTGACCTGCGTCTGGCCGCTGGCATAGCTGCCCAGCAGCGCGCGGTCGCAGAGCAGGTTGATGCGGCGCGGTACGCCGCGGGTGAGCTGGTGGATCAGCCGCAGCGCTTTCCGGTCGAAAGGCAAGGCGCCGGTGAGGCCGGCCACGGTCAGGCGGTGGCGGATGTACAGCGCCGTCTCGGCCTCGGACAACGCGCCCAGGTGGAAGCGAGCGATCACGCGCTGCGCCAGCTGCTCCAACTTCGGCCGGGCCAACATGCCGCGCAGCTCGGGCTGGCCGATCAGCACCACCTGCAGCAGCTTGCGCTCGCTGGTCTCCAGGTTGGTCAGCAGGCGCAACTGCTCCAGCACGTCGGCCGAGAGGTTCTGCGCCTCATCGATGATCAGCACGTTGTTGCGGCCCGCAGCGTGCTGCGCCAGCAGGAAGGCGTTCAGCGGGTCGAGGTAGTCCTTCACCGTCTGCGCGCCCGCGGCCACCTGGGCGTGGAACTCGTCGCAGATCGCCTGCAGCAGCTCGGTGACGGTGAGCTTGGGGTTGAAGATATAGGCGACGTTGCAGTTCGCCGGGATCTGCTCCAGGAAGCAGCGGCAAACGGTGGTCTTGCCGGCCCCGATCTCGCCGGTGAGCAGCACGAAGCCGCCACCACCGTCCAGCCCATACAGCAGGTGGGCCAGCGCCTCGCGGTGGCGCTCGCTCATGAACAGGTAATGCGGGTCCGGCGCGATGGAGAACGGCGCTTGTTTCAAGCCGAAGAAGGGCGCGTACATGGGGCGGCAGGATAACCATCCCACCGAAGCGACGAAATCGCGCAGCAAGGTGAGCGCCCGACAGCGCGCTGCCCGTCAGATCAAACGGAAGATGCCGCGCAGGGCCGAGCAGGAGAAGCCATGGCAGATATCGCAGTTGTAGGCCCAGGCGCAATCGGCTGCACCGTGCTGGCGTGGCTGGCTCAGGATGCGAGGCATCGGCTGGCTGTTGTCGCGCGTTCGCAGCTCGATGGCATCGAGGTGCAAACGCCTGACGGGCTGCTGCTCGCGGCGCCTCAGCGGCTGTCTCAGGCAGTCGATTTGCGCGGCCACGATTGGGTGCTCGTCACGACAAAAGCCTATGACTCGGCGCTGGTTGCCAGCAGCCTGGCCGGCCTCGCAGGAAGCGAGACCAAGCTCGCCATCCTGCAGAACGGCGTGGAGCACTTGGCTCGCTTCGAGGCGCATTTCCCGCCGGAGCAATTGCTGCCAGTGATGGTGGACATCCCTGCGGCCCGAACGGCACCGGGTCGCGTCACCCAGCACCGCCGCGGTCGCATGTGCGTGCCGCAAGGCGCGCTGGGTGCCCGCTTCGCTGAGCTCTTCGCGCACACCGCCATCGACGTGAGCCAGCCGAGCGACTTCAAGACCGAGGTGTGGAAGAAGCTCTGCGTCAATGCCGCTGGCGCCTTCTCGGCCGTGCTGCAGAGGCCGGCCGTGATTGCACGGCATCCTGGTGTCGCCGTGTTGATGGGGCAGTTGATCTCCGAGGCCATCGCCGTGGGCCGCGCCGAGGGCGCTGTCATCGACGACTCACTGGTCGCCTCGATCGTCGAGGGCTGTCGCGCGAACCCGGCTGGCATCAACTCCATGCATGCGGATCGCGTGGCCGGTCGCGCCATGGAGATCGACGCCCGCAACGGCGTCGTCGTTCGACTGGGCCGCAAGCACGGCATTACCACGCCCACCAACGAGATGGTCGTGGCGCTGTTGGAGGCCAGCTTGCTGGAAGTCGACTAGAGCCTGCTCACTTCGGCGCGACGCGCCAGATCTCGCCGGTCACGTCGTCGTCCACGAGCAAAGAGCCGTCCTTCTGCACGGCGACCGAGCTGGGCCGGCCCCAGACCTCGGCGTCGCTCGCGACGAAACCCGTCACGAAGTCATGGTAGCGACCGGTCGGCACGCGGTCCTTCATGAACACGCGAACCACTTTCGAGCCCGTGCTATGGCGAGGCAAGTGGCCGCAAGACGGTTAGGCACAGCTACACCATCTAGTCGAGCCACCTAGCCGGCAGAAGCTCGCGGCATATGTGACCTACCTGAGTACGCTGGTCTGCGCTGTCGCCGACGCGCCGACTATCTCGCCTGTGGCACTGGAACCGGCGAAGCGCATCGTCGACCGGCTGATTCGAGATGGAGACTGGGACAACGAAGGCAGATACCGCCGGGGGCGCACGGAGCGAGCCATTCAGGAGATGGTCAAGGACGCCTTCTTCTCCGACTTCAAGCACGCTGCGCTAGCCGTGCGATTCGCAAACGGACGCTGGGAGGACGTGGAGATCATCATCCCGGTGTTCCAGCCGCTGCTTATCGCTCACGGCACGACTGCATCCGTTGCACTTGCCTGGCTGTCCCTCTGCGAGCGGTCGTTTGACCACTACCCTGCTCAACACTTTGCGGAGAACCTGAAGCACCTGTTCCGGGCTGACGGCAAGAAGCCTGGCTGGAGCGTCACCGGTGCTGCGGCCCGCCTGGCCGCGCTGATTCAGCGCTTCAGCGAGCGGGCGCAGCCATTGCCAGCAGAGATGGCGCAGTCCTGCTTGAGGGCTCTTGATGAACTGGTCGACCTTGGCGACCGCCGAGCAGCGGCCGTTCAGACGAGTGAAGTCTTTCGATCTATCCGACACGCGTGAACACCAACTTTGCGGAGCGTCGAAGGGCTGTCGAAGACCACGCCTCGGTCCGATGTCTCGGTGACCCGGTAGCCACCGGACTCAGTGCGAGCGCCACTCCGTCAGCCCGTCTCGCTCCAGCGTCGCCGCCAGGGCCTGCTCCAAGCGCAGGCCTGACAGCAGATCCTGTTCGCTGGTTTCATAGTTCATCGCGGCCAGTTCGACCGCGCCCTCTGCGGCTCCATGCAGTCGCCCGACCTCGGTCGCCAGATCGGCAGTCTCCTGAGGTTTCATGCGCGTGAACATGTGGCGCAGATCCGGCAGCTGGGCAATGAAGGCATCGGCATCCCAGCCGCGCACGAGCCGGTCGAAGTGGCCCAACAGCGTTGGCAGGCGCAACAACAGCTCGGGAGCGGCAGCCATCAGGCCGTTGAGGAAGCGAACCGAGGTTTGCGAATCGGCGCCAGGCCCGAAGCGCTGCGACAGCACGTCGGCAAGCTCTGCCTCGCCCCAGCGGCCCGCCAGGAACAGCAACGCCGCCGATGCGCCGCAAACACCCGGCGCCACGTCAACCCCGGAGGCAAAGCGCGCGAGCTGGTCGTGTAGCGGCGCAAGGTCGATGGTGGGAGAGCCGGTCTCGGCCGTCTCCAGCATGTGGCCCAGCTCGCGCAGCAACAGCAGTTGCGCGACGGCGTCCGCCTCCGCGGCGGCAGTGCAGCTGGCCATGTCGGGCAGCAGGAAAAGCGCGGCGGGCCACACCCGCTCCAGCAACGCGCGCACCTGCGGATGCTGCTGCAAGCCCAGGGGCTCGCGCGCCCGCCACAGCGTCACCAGCCGGTGGCCGCATTCCACCACCGAGGCCAGGTTGGCGTCTTCGTCGAGATGCGCGGCGAGCATCTGCAGCAGCTGCGGCAGGCGCTGGTGCAGGCCGATCAGACAGGCGCGCTGCAGCAGCATCACGGCGGCCTTGGCGCTGCGACCGCGGCCGTCTTCGGCCAGTGCACGTTCCTCCCGCTGCAGCTCGGCCAGGCACACGCCCTCGACGCTCGCGCCGTCTGTGGCCAGCTCGATCAGCTTCGCTTCCACCAGCGGCGACCATGCCACGCGCCACTCCTCGAACAGCAGGTGCAGGCGCGAGCCGGCGATGAAATCCGGGCCGGACACCCACGCGGCAACGCCAGCGTCGAGATAGGACATGGCGTGGAAGAACCGGCTGCGCTCGCGGTGCGCGGGCTTGCGGTAGAGGTCCAGGTGGGCAGCGCGCGGCGTGCTGTCGTCCATCCGCACGCCGGCGGCGCGGGCGCGGCGGCGCGCGTCTTCGACCAGCGGCGGCGAGCCGGCCGACGGCGGTACGTCGCCGATGCGCGCACCGCTCAGGAAGCGCCGCAGGTCGGCCGTGAAGCCTCGCGTGCCCTCGTCGATCGCGGTCTTGATGAAGCAGGAGCGGATCGCGTCCAGCAGATCCTGGCGCCCCGGTCCGGCGTTACCGCGCAGCGCCGCCAGGCGCACGACCTGCAGGGCCGCGGCCTGGACCCCTGCGGTGGACGCCGCGTCGCCGTGGTCTTCCTCCCGCATGCGCGCGGCGAAGCCGGACAGCGCATCAAGCGCCACTGCCGTGAACGGGTCGACCTCCACCCCCTCGGGCGCCGCGCCCGTGAGCCGCTCCCAGACGCGCTGGTAATAGCCCGGCGATGGCATGCCCGACGCGTAGCCGTTCAACGCGTCCAGCCGGTCAAAGCTGTAGCGGATCAGCCAGGCGCCGTCTTCCGCTGCAGCCTTGGTAGCAGCGGGCGATGCTTCGCCGGCCTGCCAATTGGCCAGCAATTCGGGCGTGTGGAAGCCGCCGGTCACGACGACCAGCGGGCCCTGCACGCGGGCGCGCCAGCGCTTCACGTGTGCGGCCATGTGGCGCTCCCGTGCGAGGCTGCCCTCGCCCTCCAGCACCTGGGGCTCGTAGTCGAAGCGAGCCGCCGCGCACCAGCTGAACACATCACCGAAGAAGGCGCGCCAGTCGCGGCGAGCTTGCGCGCCGCGCAGTTCGAAGAGCCGGTCCCACAGCTCATGGTGGTCGACGCAACCGAGCCGCGCCGCCATGGCACCCAGGTAGCGGCTGTGCGCAAAGTGGCGCTCCTCCATGAGGCTGCGCACGGCCTCGGCCGGGCCATCGCCCGCCTCGTCACGGCCGGCGTCCCAGGCCTTGTGGCGCCATGGCAGGTCAATGAAAGCCACCTGGGCGCCGAGGGCCGCGCCGTCGCGGGCAGCGATCCATTCGGGGCTGTAGTCGCAGAACGGATAGAACGCCGAGCGAATCTCCGGCGGTGCGTCGGCGCCGCCATCGTCGTCCGGCTCGCGAGCCGCCTGGCGCCGGGACTGGCACAGCAGTGCCACCGGCGCGCGCGTGTCTGCATGCTGCAGCAGCGGCAGCAGGTGGTCGAGATCGTCCGGGCCTTCGATAAGGACGGCCGCCGGCTGCAGTTCGCGCAGCATCTCGCGCAGCGCCAGCGCGCACGCCGGGCTGTGGTGGCGCACGGGGGCGAAGTACACGCCCTGCTCGGCGTCGAACAGGCGCGACTTCGCGCGCAGCAGCTCGTCCGCAAGGCTGCCGCTGGTGTGGGGCGCTTCTATTCCCACAAGCCTCGCGCCGCGTCGTGAAAGGCCTTCCAGAGCGCGTCGCGCTTGCCGCGCTCACGCACCACGGTGTCAAAGTAATGGCGCACCCGGCGGGCATCGTCCTGGCCGTCCTTGAGCATCACGCCCTGCAACTGGCCGGCGATCTCGCGCACCGTCAGGCGCCCGCTGTTGAAGTGGCGCGCCTGCAGTGCGGCGGCATAGGCCACGTTGACGGCTTCGGCCGTGGACATCACCGCGTCTAGCCCCTTGATCGCCGCGCCGTCCTGGGTCTGGCCCGAGCGCAGTTCCTGGAACGTCGTGACGAGCAGCGCGATGACGTCCCGCGGCACCTCCACCGGGGCTTCGTCGCCAGCCAGCTCCTGCTGCAGCTGCTTGAGCACCAGCTCGACCTCGAACTTCGGATCGCGGATGGGGCGCACCGTCTCGAAGTTGAAGCGCCGCTTCAGCGCCGACGACATCTCGTGGACGCCGCGGTCCCGCAGGTTGGCCGTGGCGATGATGTTGAAGCCACGCCGCGCCTGCAGCCGGCCGGCCTCGCTGCCCTCAGTGCTACCACGCCCCAGCTCGGGCACCATCAGCTGCTTTTCGCTCATCAGCGAGATCAGCACGTCCTGGATCTCGGGCGGGCAGCGCGTCACTTCCTCGAAGCGCACGATGCGGCCGGACGCCATCGCCTGGTAGACCGGCGACGGCACCAGCGCACGCAGGCTGGGCCCTTCGGCCAGCAGCAGCGCGTAGTTCCAGCTGTACTTGAGATGGTCCTCCGTCGTGCCTGCAGTGCCTTGCACAGTCAGACCCGAATCGCCGCTGATGGCGGCGGCGAGCAGTTCGGAGAGCAGCGACTTGGCCGTGCCCGGCTCGCCCACGAGCATGAGGCCCTGGTGGCCCATCAGCGTGACGATGGCGCGGTCCACCAGCGGGTCGTCGCCGTAGAACTTGCGCGACACCTGCAGCTTGTCGTCGCCGAGGATGAAGCTGCGCACCGCGCGCGGCGACAGCTGCCAGCCCGGTGGCTTGGCATCTTTGTCTGCCGCCGCGAGGCGGGCGAGTTCATCGGCGTGGCGCTGCTCGGGTGGCAGCCGCACGGCTTGGTCGCGGGTGTTCATCGGCGCTCCGTTCATCGTGTTCACCATGGCATCTTCTTTTCCCAGGCGGGGTCGAAGCCGGCGCAGGCGTTGGCCACTGCCAGGTAGTCGGCGTAGGCCTCGGCCAGCAGCACCGGCGGCACGCTGGCCAGCGGCAGCACGTTCTCTCCCCAGGCCCTGACGCGCGTGTTCTCGAAGGTCAGCGTCTTCAGGGCGGCCGGCACGTTCTCTTCCGGCAGTGTGTTGCCGGAGAACTCCAGCACCACGCGCACACCGGCATTCGAGAACTCCTTGGTGTACTGCGAGAAGAAGCCGCCATCCTCGGCCTGCGAGCGCTGGTAGCCCAGCTTGGTGAAGTGGCCGCGCAGCGTGAAGGTGTCGCTGATCCAGCCTTGGCGATCAGTGATGGTGCTGACCTCCTTGCCGGCCTCATCCTTGAACGCGACCGCGGGCGGTGTGCGGCTCATCTGCGGGAACAGCGGCGTGAGCTTGTAGTCCTTGAAGTGCTGCTGCCAGGCGGCGGCCATGGCCGGCTCGACCAGCGAGGCATGGCCCAGCCGCAGGCGGCTGTCGACCGCGAATTCGACCTCGTCGTCCTGCACGTCGAGCAGGCTGCCATCCTCGGTCGGGCGGAAGCTGCGCAGCACGGCACCGGCCGCGTCCACCTCCAGCCAGACCAGGCGCTGGATCAGCCGGCCCGCCACCGGATGGGCGTGCAGGTATTCACGCCACTCCGGTTGCGGCCACTGGCGGCCAGTGCACATGGCCTCGAACAGGCGGGCCGCCTGCAGATCGATCACCTGCTTGAGTTCCTTCTTGTGAGTTGCGAACTGCGACTTGGCCTCCTTGACCAGCGCGGGGTCGTCCGTCTGGCGCGGCTCGGGCAAGGCCTTGACGACCTTGCCATCCGGGTTGCGCAGCTCGGGCTTCATCGCGGCGTCCAGCACGACAGTGAAGACGCGGTCGCCGTACTGCAGCGCCATCGTGCCGGTGTCATCCAGGCCGGCGGTGGGAATGGTGCGGTCGGCCAGCTGGTCCTGCGTCCAGTCGTTGCGCTCGGCAATCTGCTGCACCAGCTCACGCGCCTTCTGCTGCACGGAGGCCGTGCGGTAGCGGCGCGACAGGCCCAGTAGCAACTGGATGACGACGGGGTCGTTGCCGCCCGCCGCTGCTTCCAGCATCGCTTCGATCTGCGATCGCCGTGGATAGTGGTCGCGCATGTATTGCTGCAGCAGCGTGACCGCTTCGTGAGCGGGCGCATGCGCTGTCAGCGCGAGCACGCCCTTCTCGCCGATGGCGCTGCCCAGGTACTCGGCCATCTTCTCGCGGCGGCATTCCTCGAACACCTGCTCCTGCGACTTGTTGTAGGCGGCCTCGTAGTAGGTCTTGTCCTCGGGCGAGGCCGACTGCCAGCGCTGCTGGTTGCCCTGCCAGCGCTGCGGCGCCGTTGCCTGAGCGTAGGCGGTGCCCTCCTCCAGCGACGGATGCGCGGTGTCATGCGTGATGAACTGGCGCAGCACCGAACTGCCAAGCGCCTTGCGGCTGGCGGCGTCGAGCAGCCCGAGATAGCGCGCCAGCAATGCGTTGCCGCCCGGCTCCTTCAGCTTGCAGGCCAGCACCGTCCACCACTGGGTGATCTCGGGCTCGACCGCCGTGCCGTCGACCCAGCGGCAGGCCGGCAGCGCAGCAAACGAGAACCAGGCCAAGCCGGCGGGCGGCCGGGCCTTGAGCCCCTTGCGTGCCTCGGCGAGCAGGAGGGCCGGCGCCAGGCGGGGCGAGATGTCGTCGCCGAGGGCCTCCAGCGCCGTGAGGAAGGCTGCGCGAACCGTCTCGCGGCCTTCCTTTTCCAGCGCCTTGCCGAGCACGGCGATGGCCGGCTTGTGCTGCAAGTCGGCGAGCCAGTTGGCCGCTTCGATCCGCACCTCGCTCTTTGAGTGCAACAGCGACTCGATGACACGACTGCCGACATCCGGCAGCATGGCCAGTACCTTCTGCGCGGCCGGGCGGTAGGTCTTGCCCTCACCGAGCGCAATCTCCATCACGCGTGCCAGCCAGCGGGCCTGCACGACGGGAAAGGTCGCCAAGGTCTGCAGCGTCGCACCCAACTCCGGGGCGAAGCGACGACGCTCCTCGGACGGCGCCGCGGCAACCAGCCCGAGGCCTTCGTCGATGTACTTCGGATGCTCCGCAAAGAAGGGCCAGACGTGATCGGGCGCCAGTGTCGCGGCGGCGGAAGGCCTGGACCAGTACTGGCAGAGTGCCGCACGCGCCACGTCGTCGATGGGCAGCGCGGCGCGTTGGAACACGTCGGCCAGCGCGCGCAGGTCGACGCTGCCTGCCGGCTGGCGGCCCAGCCATTGATGGAAACCGTCGTCCTGCCAGAAGGTCTGCCACGGATGCGAGGCGGCGAGCCATCGCAGCAGGTGCGTGGGGCCGAAGCCTGGGTTGACCTGCACACGGTTGCCCTGCATCACGCAGGCACCGACCTCGTTGACCTGGGCGCGCTTGCGCTCCTTCTCGCTGGCCGCGCCGTTGAGTACCTTGAGGAGGATGCGCATGTCATCGTCCGTCACGTCCCGGGCCCGGTCGTGGTGCGCCTGACGCCACTTGTAGTTCTGCTTCTCGGTCTTGTTGTCCTCGATCTCCTGCTGCGCGCTGGCGTGGGCGCGCTCGAGCAGCTCGCGCCGGTTGGCCATCAGGACCTGCAGCGTGGCCTCGCCCAGTGGCGTATCGGGAAACGGCTCCCAGCTGGGTGCGGGTGGCAGGTCCTGACCTGCTGCGGAGTCCGCCGCGTCCAGGCGCGTCAGCGCGGCACGGATGGCCTGCTGCACCGGCTTGCTGGTTTCGGTGCCCAGCGCGGCGTCGAGCGCAGCACGCCCCGCCGTGTCCGGTAGCCGGGCCAGCAGGTCGGCGGCCTGCGCGCGTTGCGTGCTGTCGCCCTGCGCGAGCAAGGCCGTCAGCAACGCGAGCCGGTGCGCGAGGGGAATCGCGTCCAGGTGCGGCACGGCCTCGGCTCGCACGCCCTTGCTGGCATCGGCCGCCAGGGCCACCAACTGCGGCGCAAAGTCGGCCAGCAAAGGCTTGTCATGCCCCAGGCGCGCAGCAAGCTTGACGCGGCCGGCGGCCGACAGCTGGGTCAACAGCGGTGCCACCGCTTCGCGATGCGCGCGCATGAAGTCGGCCACCTGCGGCGCGCCCAGCAGCGCGACCAGTGGGTCGCCGCCGTACGAGTCCGCCTCCTTGCGCTGGAACACCATCCGCAGCGCCAGAACCGGGTCGAGGCCGTCGCGTTCGAGCAGCTTGGCGACCAGGTCGACATCCCAGGCGGGGCGGCGCTTCAGGAGGTCCTTCGGTGTGTTGTGATCGTTGAACGAGGAGCACAGCGCGTCGTTCACGATCATGTGCAGCCAGGCCGGCACCGGTGCGCCGAGCTGCTGCAGCGCGCGCCCGCCGTCCGCGGCGGCCAGCAACTGGCCCAGCCTGACCAGCACATCGAGCGGCGGCGTGGCGGCCGTGATGCTGGCGTAGAACTTGTCCCGGCACGCCAGGCTCGCTTCGCCGAGCGCGAGCACGTCCTTGTCGTTCCAGTGATAGAACTTCCAGCGCAACCGACCCGGCTGGCCCAGCAGCACCTCGGGCGACTTGGCGCCCGCCTGCTGGAGCGTCAACAACACGGTCTCGTGGCTGCCGTCCAGCACGTAGGCCAGCGCATCTGCAGGCAACGAGGCAGCGATGTTTTCGAGCGGCTGCAGGCTTTGCGCGATCAGGTTGGCCTGATCGCGCGTCAGGCCCGCCGCGCTGGCTGTTGCCGCGGCCACGCCGCCCGTCAACGCATCCAATATCTTGTTCAAAACTCCCATGCCTACCTCTTTCGGTTATCGGTCAAATTCGCGCAGCGCGTCTCACGCGGCCTGCGGCAATGCGTCCAGCTCCTCCACCAGCTCGCACAGCCGATACAGGCGCAGCGCGGCCTGTGGTGTCGGGTCGCGCCGAAGCGCCCGCAGCGCACGCGCCAAGGTTTCCAGCCCCACCGAGGTCACGCGTCGGTGGGCATCCTGCAGCCGCTCGTCCTGGCGCGCCGTCAGCACCAGCCGCCCGGTGGCGGCCTGCGTCTCGAGCACTTCCAGCACCGGCGCCGTGAGGCGCTCGGCCAGGCTGGCCGGCGCGGCGGCCGCTGGCCGGTCGCGACGCAACTCGAACAGGCGCATCAGCCGCCCGGTGAGCGAGGTCGCCCGCGCCGGCGGCGTTTCGAAGTCGAGCGACAACACCTGCAACCGGTCGCCCGACTCGCGCATCCATACGGCCGCAGGCACGAACTGCACCGCTGCGCCGGCGCGTTCGATGCGCACGAGGATGCCGAGCACGTCACTGCGGCGCGCGGCCAGGGCATCGATGTTGTCCAGGCGTTGGCGCGTTTCGGGCGTGACGGGCACGACCAGCGTCAGCCAGCGGCCTGTGGCGTCGGCCACCGGCCAGGCCAGCTGCTGCCGCGCTTCGTCCAGCACCGGCGCCCGCGTGTCAGCGGGCCGAAGCAGCACGGCGTCGATCGGCTCGCCGGCCAGGCCTGTGGCGGCGCGCAGCCGAGCCCCCAGCTCGGCCCAGTCCGCATAGCCGACATCGGCGAGCCGCGTGTCAGTCGCGCTCCACAGCGGCTCGGGCGTGGCGCGGGTCACGCCCCCGAGGGCGAGACGACCATCCTCCGACAGCCGCGGCTGCTCAAGCCGCCAGGCTGAAGCCGCCACCGTGCGCACCGCCCCTGCGCCCGGCCACAGGGCCTGGGTTGTCCATGCCAGCTCGCGTGTGAAGCCCACGTCGCTGCCGTCCGGCCGCGCCAGCGTGGCTTGCAGCACTCGCGCGGCACCCACGTCCCAGAACGCCGCCGTCAGGCCGCGAGCGCCACCCCGCGTCTGCCACCAATAGGCGCCGAGCGGCAGCAGCATTAGCGTGGCGGACTCATCGAAGTCGCGCTTGAGCTGACCGCGCAAGGCCTGCAGGCGCTCGCCCGTGGCGGTGCCCAGCGCCTCGCACAGCGCCTGGATGCGCGACATGGCGGCGAGCGCGTCGCGCTCCTCGGCACGATGGTCGCGACGGGACAGCAGGTCCACCGTGCCGCCGAGGTTGCGCAGCAGCGCCGCCAGCCGTGGCAAACCTTCGCCGCGCGCCGACATGTTGAGCGCCAGCAGCCGCGCCGAGGTGAGCCCGCTGACGTGCCCGAGGCCGCCGTGCAGCAACTCGTGAAGCAGGCCTTGCACCTGCGCGAGAAAGTCGCGCTCCCGGTGGCCGAGCCGTTCGGCGGCGCCATCGGCCGGTTGGGCGGACACAGGAACCGTGCCGGCGGGCCAGGCGTCGACCAGGCCGTGCGCGCGCCGCAGCGCCATCACAGCGCTCAAATGCACGGCCTTGCATTCTGCCGCGGGCACGTCCGAGATCATGCCGACGAAGCCGGCCCCGCTGACCCAACGGCAGGACTGACCGAGCGACGGCAGCGTCAGCACCAGGGCGCCGCCGTGGGCCCGCCACTCGACGTCGGTCACCGCCGCCGCCGCAGCGCGTCGCACCGCCGCAGCGCCGGCCGCCTTGAACAACGCGGCGACGTCGAGCGCCAACAGCTCGGCGAGCGGGTCGATCGCTGCGGTGTGGAGCTCTTCCGCCGCAGTCAACGCTGGCGAGGGCGCCAGGTCACGCAGCCACAGCGCTGCGCCGAGGATGTGCTTGCACAGGCCAGGTGCCGGGCAGTCGCAGCGCGCCTTCTGCGGCCCGTGGGCGTCGACGCGCACGCGCTGCCCGTCGGCCGTGATCCAGCCACCTTCGACGTCCCGCTCCGCGAGCGCCACCTTGCCGGCCTCGACATCCTTGGCGGCGCGGCGCAGCAGGCCGGCGTTGGCGAGCGCCACCAGCGTGTCGTCGTCATAGGCGCGCCAGGCGTCGGTCCAGCTCAATTCATCACCTCGGCCAGCCACTGTGCGAAGTGCACGGGTGTCAGCGCCGCCACATGCATGCCGAGATTGGCGAGCCGCTGCGCCATCTGGCGGTCGTAGACGGGCGCGGCCGACTCGTCGAGGGCCGCCAGCCCCAGCAGCGTCACGCGCGACTCCGCCATGCGACGAACGGAGGCCAGCAACGGGCCTGGCGACGCCCCTTCCTCGAAGTCGCTGATCAGCGCGAACACGGTGCGGGCGGGGTTGGCGATGAGCGACTCGCAGTAGGTGACGGCGCGGCCGATGTCGGTGCCGCCGCCGAGTTGCACCGTCAGCAGCACCTCGACCGGATCGCTGGCCAGGTGCGTGAGGTCGACGACGCTGGTGTCAAACACCACCAGCCTCACGCGCACCGCAGGCAGCGAACTCATGATGCCGGCGATCACGGCGCTGTAGATGACCGAGTCCATCATCGAACCGCTCTGGTCGACGCACAGCACGACGTCCCACGGCAGGTTGCGCTTGACGCGTGCGTTGAAGCGCGGCTGCTCGATGACGAGCTGTTGCCGCTCGACGCTGTAGTGCCGCAGGTTGGCGGCAATGGTGGCGCGCGCATCGAAGTTCTGTGCGCTCTTGACCTGCGAGCGCCGCTGCCGGTTGCGCCGGCCGACCAGCGCGTTGACGAATTCGTTGCGCAGGCGCCGGGTGATGTCGTCCACCGTCTTGCGTATCACGTCGCGCACGGCGTCGCGCATCTGCGATGACAACCGGCCGCGCATGCCCAGCAGCGCCTTGGCGAGCTCCGGTGTGGCATCGAGCGAGCGCAGCACCGCCGGGTCTTCGAGCAGCTCCGTGAGCTGGTAACGCTCGATCGCCTGCGTCTGCATGCGTTCGAACACGTCCTGCGGGAACAGCTTGCGGGTGCGGGCCAGCCAGTCGATGGCTCGCAACTGCGTGGGATCGAGCGAACCGCTGCCACCCGCAGGACGCGCCAGCCCGCGACCCTCGTACTCGCGGCCGTACAGATAGTCGAGCGCCTGGTCGAGCTTCCAGTCCCCGGCGGAGAACTGACCCTGCTGCAGCGAACTCGCCGAGTAGTGGCCCAACATCAGTCGCCAACGGCGCAACGCTTCAACGTCGCTCAAGGCCGTATCAACGCGAAAGGCGAAACTGATCGATCCATCATGATCTTGGTCGGAGCGCCGTCTAGGTATCGCCCGTTGGGCGATGGGTGGCTGATTCTCACGCGACTACCGACGGCGCTTTTGGTCAGATTCACAGCGTCGCTATCTTGGAGGTGCATGCCATCGCGTCGCCGATGCGGGTCGGCGTTCGATCGAGCAGGTCCCACCAGATCTTGATGTTTCGCTCGCTCCTTCAATGCTCTTCAACGACGGGTCTTGGGCTCGATTGGCGGGCCAATCCTGCCTGTCCCGCGCCTCCGAAATGCCGAGGAAGCGGAACAGCCTCTCTCCCTTGCTTTGCTACAAATTTCCGACGGACTTTATTTGTGCCCGACGGACCCTATTTGTTCTCGCATCACACCGCCGCACCCTGTCATTCAACAGTGACGCTTTTCGCCAAATTGCGCGGCTTATCGACATCCGTCCCCCTCGCACACGCCGTGTGATACGCCAGCAGCTGCAGCGGCACCACATGCAGGATGGGTGACAGCGCACCATAGTGCTCGGGCATGCGGATGACGTGCAGACCGGCTTCGCTTTCGATCGCCGTGTCGCCGTCGGCGAAGACGTAGAGCTGGCCGCCGCGGGCGCGGACTTCCTGCATGTTGCTCTTGAGCTTTTCCAGCAGCGCATCGTTGGGCGCCACGGTCACCACGGGCATCTCGGCGGTGACAAGCGCGAGCGGGCCGTGCTTGAGTTCACCGGCCGGGTAAGCCTCGGCGTGGATGTAGCTGATTTCCTTGAGCTTGAGCGCGCCTTCCAGCGCGATGGGGTAGTGCAGGCCGCGGCCGAGGAAGAGGGCGTTTTCCTTGCGGGCGAATTCCTCGCTCCAGGCGATGACTTGCGGCTCCAGCGCCAGCACGGCCTGCACGGCGACGGGCAGGTGGCGCAGGTCCTTCAGGTGGCGGGCTTCGTCTTCTTCGCTGAGGTGGCCGCGCGTCTGCGCCAAGGCCAGCGTCAGCAGGAAGAGGCCGACAAGCTGGGTCGAGAAGGCCTTGGTGGACGCGACGCCGATCTCGACACCGGCGCGGGTGATGTAGGCCAGCTCGCACTCGCGCACCATGGCGCTGGTGGACACGTTGCAGATGGTCAGCGTGTGCGGCATGCCCTGGGCGCGGGCGTGCTTGAGCGCGGCAATCGTGTCGGCCGTCTCGCCGCTCTGGCTGATGGTGACGACGAGCGTGCGCGGGTTGGGCACGCTGTCGCGGTAGCGGTATTCGCTGGCGATCTCGACGCTGGTCGGGATCTTGGCGATGCTCTCCAGCCAGTACTTGGCCGTGGAGCCGGAGTAGTAGCTGGTGCCGCAGGCGAGGATGAGGACGTTGTCCACCTCCTTGAAGATGCGGTAGGCGCCGTCGCCGAACAGCTCGGGGCTGATGGCAGTGATGGCTTCGAGCGTGTTGGCGATGGCCGTGGGCTGCTCGAAGATTTCCTTTTGCATGTAGTGGCGGTAGGGGCCCAGCTCGGCGGCGCCACTGTGGGCGTGCACGGTCCGCACCTCACGCTCGACGGACACGTAGCGGCCGGTCTTGCTGTCGAGTTGGCTGAGCCAGTAGCGGCCGAGCTGCAGGTCGACGACGTCGCCCTCTTCCAGGTAGACGATCTGGTTGGTCACGCCGGCCAGGGCCATGGCGTCGGACGCGACGAAGTTCTCGCCGTTGCCCTCGCCCACGCCCAGCACCAGCGGCGAGCCCTCGCGGGCGGCGACAACGCGGTGCGGCTCGTCACGGCAGAACACGGCCACGGCGTAGGCGCCCTTGAGGCGCGGCAGGGCTTGCTGCACGGCGTCGAGCAGGTCGCCGTTGTAGAGGTGGTCGATGAGGTGGGCGATGACCTCGGTGTCGGTCTGGCTGTTGAACTGGTAGCCGCGGGCCTTCAGCTCGGCACGCAGTTCGTCGTGGTTCTCGATGATGCCGTTGTGGACCAAGGCAATGCGGCCGACGCTGTCGCCGCTGGCGGCGTTGGGGCCCACGGAGAAATGCGGGTGGGCGTTGTGCACGGCCGGTGCGCCGTGTGTGGCCCAGCGGGTGTGGGCGATGCCGGTGCCGGCGGAGATGCCGTCCTGCTCGGCCTGCATCTGCAGCTCAGCCACGCGGGAGGTGCTGCGCGCACGACGCAGGCCGCCGTTCTGGTGCACGGCCACGCCGCAGGAGTCGTAGCCCCGGTACTCCAGCCGCTTCAGGCCTTCAACAAGGATGGGAACGATGTTGCGCTGACTGACCGCGCCGACGATGCCGCACATGGAGGACTCTTTTCCGATCTAGGGGTGGCGCATGCTAGGCAAGCCAGAGCGGCAGATGCATGCAAAAATTCACTGGTTCTGAATGAATATTTCCCGAATCACTAGATGTGAAATTTTCATTCGTAAAATATCTGTGAATGAATGAATTTGACGTCATCGACATTCGCCTGCTGGACGCCCTGCAGACCGACGCCTCCCTGAGCAACCAGGATCTGGCTGCCCGCGTGGCCGTATCGCCCGCCACCTGCCTGCGCCGCGTGAAGCGGCTGGTGGAGGCCGGCATCATCGAGCGCCGGGTGGCGCTGCTGTCGCCCGAGAAGCTTGGCGCCGGCCTGTCCGTCATCCTGGAGATCACGCTGGACCGCCAGGGCGCCGAGCACCTGGACGCCTTCGAGGCGCGCGCGGTGCTGGAGGCGGCGGTGCAGCAGTGCTGGCGCGTCTCACCGGGGCCGGACTTCGTGCTCGTCGTGCAGGTGGCGGACATGCCGGCCTATCACGCCCTCACCCAGCGCCTGCTCACCCAGGACGCCAACGTGCGCAACATCAAGGCCTTCTTCAGCGTGAAGCGGGCCAAGTTCGACCCCCGCATCGGCCTGCCCACCCCCTAGTTGCGAGTGATCACCGGCTTGGCCGTCATCGCCCGGGCGCGCCGCAGCCGCAGCGCCTAGGAGAGGCTGAGCGCCCTCAGCGCTTCAGCAGTGCCAGGCCCTTGAGGTAGTCGCCCTCGGGGAAGCACACCGTCTGCGGGTGGTCGGCCGCGGCGGACAGGCGCTCGACGATGTAGCCATCCACGCCCGCGTCCAGCCCGGCGCCGGCAACGATCTTGTGGAAGAGGTCGGGCGCGATGCCGCCGGAGCACGAAAACGTGTACAGCAACCCGCCCTCGCTCAGCAACATGAAGGCCAGGCGGTTGATGTCCTTGTAGGCGCGCGCAGCGCGTTCGGCGTGGGCCACGGTGGGCGCGAACTTGGGTGGATCGAGCACGATGGCGTCGAAGCGCCGGCCTTCGGCCAGGCAGCGGCGCAGCGTCGCATTCACGTCCGCATCCCAGGCCTCGTGGCGGCTAGCGTCGAAGCCGTTCAGCGCGACATGCGCCTGGGCGCGCTCCAGCGCCGGACCGGAGGAATCCACGCTGATGACCTGCGTGGCGCCACCCGCCAGCGCGGCGACGGAGAAGCCGCCGGTGTAGCTGAAGCAGTTCAGCACCGTCTGGCAGCCGTATTGCTTGACCGCATCGGCAAAGCGGCGGCGGCTGTCGCGTTGGTCGAGGTAGTAGCCGGTCTTGTGGCCTTCGGCCACATCGAGCGTCAGTTGCCGGTCGTGCTCGCGGATGGTCAGTGCAGTTGGCCCGTCACCACGCAGCCAGCCGGTCTGCACGGGCAGGCCTTCCCACTCGCGGGCCTGAGCGTCCGAGCGCTCGTACAGCCGCGTCAGGCCCGTCGCGGCCAGCAGTGCGTCGGCAATCTGGGCCTTCCAGCGCTCGACACCGGCGCTGCCGAACTGCGCCACCAGCGTGTCGCCGTAGCGGTCGACGATAAGCCCGGGCAGGCCATCGGCTTCGCCGTGCACCAGCCGCCAGGCGTCCGACGCAATCGCCAGCCGTGCGCGCATCGCCATCGCCTGCTCAATGCGCCGCTTGAAGAAGGCCTCGTCGATGCGCTCGGCCTCGTCGAAGCTCCAGGCGCGCAGGCGGATCTGCGACTGCGGGCTGAACGCCGCCCAGCACAGGAAGGCGCCGTCAGCCGACTCCACGCGCACCGTCTCGCCGGAGTCGCCGCCGCCGCGCGCGACGGAACTCTCGAACACCCAGGGATGGCGCTTGATGAGCGAGCGCTCCTTGCCGGGGCGGATGACTACGTTCTTCATCGCTGCAAGGCGCCAAAAGCGTAGCTGAGCTGCAGATGGGTCAGCGGCGTGGACTGGTCGCTGCCACGCACGGTGCGGAACTGGCCGACGCCGGCGCGCAGGCGCAGCCGCTCGGCGACCTGCCATTGCGCCCACGCTTCAGCCTGCGTCACCGCGCCGCCGCCCACCTTCACGCCGCCGCCGCCCGCTGCGCCCACCAGCAATTCGGCGCCGACACGGAACTTGCCGCCCCACAGCGGGTCGCTCTGCACACCCAGCCCGAACAGGCCGAAGGAATAGGCACCCGCGCTGCCCGCCGTCGCGCTGCCGGCCTGGGCCGTGCCGTAGGCGCGCGGCGAGAACTCGCGCGACATGCTCAGCGCCAGGTGGCTGACCGCCTCCTGCCGCCCGTCCTTGAAGCGCACACGCGGCAGATGCATGACGCTGGCGCCGATCTGCTGCACGCGCACCGTGCCGCCGGGGTCGTCGCCGATCAGCGTGGGCGTGCGGTCCAGCGGCATGCTCAGCGCGGCGCGCAGATAGGTCGCGCTGTAGTGGCCGCTGGGCGCGTGCGTGAGGCCGGCATCCACGCGCAGGCTGGGCCCCCAGGGGGTGATCCAGCGCAGCGTGGGCCCGGCGCGCAGCAGCCAGCCGTTGCCGGTGTCAACATTGCCGCCACCACCCAGGCCGGCGCCTAACTGCCCACCCACGCGCAGGCGTGGCGTGCCGAAGAGGGCCCAGTCCTGGCCGATCTGGCCCAGCACCTCCATGTAGCCGTCGACGCCGCCCTTGGCCGCGCCCGAGGCCTCGAACGCCCACCAGCTGCCGTCGGCGATGTACTGACGCAGCTCCGCACCCGCCTTGCCGACCCTGCCCGAGTAGGGCGCGCCGCTGCGCGTGCGGCTGCTGCCGCGCGGTTTTTCGATGCCACCGGTCAGCGTGATCTCATCTATGCCCAGCCCTGTGCGCCTGCCGGAGCGCGCGGGCTTGCCGGCGTCGTCGGGCGAGAAGCTCGCAAAGTCCATCGAGCGCCCGACCGTGAACGCCACGCCGACGCCGCTCTTCACGTTGCCGCTCGGGAAGCGGATCTGCGCAATGCCGACGCCGGTGTACCAGGGGCCGTTCTCGGTGCGAATCGACAGCTCGGGGCGCAGCATCAGCCCGCCACCAAAGCGCATGGCGGCGCTGGACAAGCCACCGCCCGCGCCCACATAGAGGCTGGCCGCCAGATGCGTGTTGCTGCTCAGCCGCCAGCGCCGCTGGCCCGTGAAGCCCACCGTGAAGATGCCGCCGTAGTTGCCCTTGGCCGTGCCGTAGAAGCCGGGGCCGAAGCCCCAGTCGTCGTCCAGGGCCATCATGTAGCTGACCGAGGTGAAGGCGGTGCGGCCACCATCGGGCATCTTCATGCGCGTCCAGTTGGCTTCGACGGCAGCGGGGCGAACGGTGTTCAGCCTGGCAAAGGGAGCTTCATCCGGTGTGGCCAGCGCGCAGGCTGGCAGCAGCGCCAACAGCGTGGCAAATCGACAGATCATGGGCGTTTCATTTCTTGGCGCGCGGGTGCGCGGCGTCGTAGATGCGAGCCAGGTGTTGATGGTCCAACTGGGTGTAGACCTGGGTCGTCGTGATATGGGCGTGGCCGAGCAGCTCCTGCACGGCACGCAGGTCGCCGCTGGACTGCAGCAGGTGGGACGCAAAGCTGTGGCGCAGCATGTGCGGGTGCACATGGGCCGGCATGCCGGCGCTGACGGCGCGGGCCGACAACATCGTGCGCAGCGTGGAGCCAGAAATTCGATGGCCCCGGGCGCCGACGAACAGCGCCGTCTCACCGGCCACCGCGAGCTGGCCGCGCACCGCCAGCCAGGCCCGCAGTGCCTCGGCGGCCGCCTTGCCCAGCGGCGTGCTGCGGCGCTTGCCGCCCTTGCCGAGCACATGGATCTCGGTGGACTGCAGGTCGACCCAGCCGTCCGCCTGCCCGCTGGCCTGCACGTCCAGGCCGATCAGTTCGGCCGCGCGCAGGCCGGCGCCGTAGAGCAGCTCGACCATCGCGCGGTCCCGCGCCTCCAGTCGCGAATCGGCGGCCTCGTCGGGCGCGTGGCTGGCCAGCTGCACGGCGTCGTCAACGCCCAGCGCCTTGGGCAGCGGCTTGGGCGCCTTGGGCGCGCGCAGGCCGTCGAATGGGTTCAGCGCCACGCGGCCCTGCAGGCCCAGCCAGCGGTAGGCGCTGCGCCAGACGGACAGCAGCAGCGCGATGGACTTCGGCCCCAGGCCCTCGCGATGCAGCAGCGCGGCGAAGCGCCGGGCCTGGGTGATGGTCAGGCTGCGCGCATCGATGGCGCCTTCGGCCAGCAGGGCCTGCAAGCGCTCCAGCCCGTCCGTGTAGATGCTCAGCGTGCGCGGACTGAGGCGTTGCTGGACGCGAGCGTGCTGCAGGTACTCCTCGAAATCCGCGGTCATCTCAGTTGTCCATTCCGCATTCGCGGCAAACCAACACAGCCACGGAGGCGCAGAGACACAGAGACACAGAGAGACCTTCATCCCGCCACCTCTGTGCCTCTGTGTCTCTGTGCCTCTGTGGCTGTGTTTGGACTTCCTTGTTTTTCATGCAGCCAACAAACCCGCCAGCCCGGCGCTGGCGATCTCGCCGACGCGGTTCAGGAAGTCCGTGCCCATCTCGGCCGTGTAGCGCGTCGGGTCCGGAGAGCCCAGCACCAGCAGGCCGAAGGGCTTGCCCTCGTTGTGCTTGGGCAGGCTCAGCGGGATCAGCGCCAGCGACGTGGCGGTGCCGCCGCTCTCGCTCAGGCCCAGCCAGCGCGCCGCCTCGAAGCCCGAGTTCACGCCGCAGTAGGGCTGGCTCAGGCTGGAGGCAAAGCTGCGCACGTCCGGGCTGACCAAGGCGGCGAACTCCAGCGCCTCGTGCGCGGGCGCCACGCCCCACAGGCGCAGGCTGGCTTGCGGGATCATGAACTGGTGACGCAGCTCGCTCAGCAACACCTCGGGCAGCTCGGGCGTGCCCACGGCGCGCATGACGGCCAGCGTCCAGCGGTGCAGGCGGTCGGAGATGGCGACGTTGTCCTGGCCGTTGCGGATCATGTCGATCACGCGCAGCTCCAGGCCCTTGATCTTGTCGCGCAGCATCTCGGCCTGGCGTTCCTGCAGCGAGACGGTGCGGGCACCGTGCGGGTGCTGCAACTGCACGCTGGCCAGCAGCGTCGAGTGGCGCTCGAAGAAGCCGGGTGTCGCCGCCAGGTAGTTGGCGATGTCGGTTTCGGTGATGCCTTGCACCGCGTCAGCGGCCGGGTTGGAACTCACAGCGTGATCTCTCCATCAAAAACTTTCACAGCGGGGCCGGTCATGAGGACCGGGGATTGGCCACCGGCCCATTCGATGCGCAGCAGGCCGCCGCGGGTCTGCACTTCCACGACCGAATCCAGCCAGCCGGCGCGTATGCCCGCGACGACGGCCGCGCAGGCGCCTGTGCCGCAGGCCAGCGTCTCGCCGGCATCGCGCTCGTAGACGCGCAGCGCGATGCGGTCGCGGCCCAGCACCTGCATGAAGCCGGCGTTGACGCGCCTGGCAAAACGCGCGTCGTGTTCGATCAGTGGGCCCTGGGTCAGCACCGGCGCGGTCTCGACGTCGGCGACGCGCTGCACCGCGTGCGGGTTGCCCATGGACACGACGGCCAGCTCGGCGCCCTGCACGGGCCACAGCTCGAAGCCGTTCACGAGGCGGGCTTTCAACCCACTCGCGTCGAAGGGCAGCGCGGCGTGGTCGAACACCGGCGGGCCCATGTCCACCGTCACGCGGCCATCGTCCTGCAACGTCAGCAGCAGGCGGCGGTTCATCGTGTCGACGTGGATGACGCGCTTGGCCGTCAGCCCCGCATCGACGACGAAGCGCACGAAGCAGCGCGAGCCGTTGCCGCAGTGCTCCACCTCGTCGCCGGTGTTGTTGAAGATCCGGTAGCGGAAGTCCGCACCGGCGTCGGTGCTGGGCTCGATGACGAGGATCTGGTCGCAGCCGACGCCGAAGCGGCGGTCGCCCAGCAGGCGCATCTGTTCCCGCGTCAGCGCAAACGGCTCGCGCGTGGCGTCGATGACGACGAAGTCATTACCCGCGCCGTGCATCTTGGTGAAGCGCAATCTCATGGGGCCGGATTATCGGGGGCGCCCCCGATATCCAGGCCACGCGGCTGCTTGTAGCGGTGATAGCCCCACAGGTATTGGCCCGGCGCACGGCGGATCACGCTCTCCATCGCCGCGTTGACCGTCGTTGCAGCCTCCTCGTTCGAGGCCGTCTTGAGGATCTCGGGCGCCGGCATCACATGCACCACAAAGCCCGCGCCGCCCGGCAGCCGCTCGCCCCAGATCAGCAGCAGCGCCGCACCCGTCTGCTGCACGAGGCGGGCCGCGAGCGTCATGGTGTAGGCCGGCTGGCCGAAAAACGGCGCCCAGACACCCAGGCCGTCGGGCGGCACTTGGTCGGGCAGCAGGCCGATGACCTCGCCACGGCGCAGCGCCCGGATCATCTGGCGCACACCGGCCAGCGTGGCCGGCGCCGTGGCCAGCCCGGGCCGCTCGCGTGAGCCGGCCATCACGTCGCGCATGCTGGCCTGGCGCGCTGGCCGGTAGAGCACCGTGATGGGCGATTCGGGCGTTGTGAAGCGCTCCGCGATCGCCTGGGCGCAGATCTCGAAGCAGCCCATGTGCGGCGTCAGCATGACGAGGCCGCGCTTCTCGGCCAGTGCTGCAGCAATCAGCTCGCCGCCATCCCATTGCAACTTGCGGCCCAGCGGTTTGCCACGGGTGGCCACCCAGAGCCAAGGCAGCTCGGCGGCCATGCGCCCGGCCGCGGCAATCGCCGGCCGCGCGTCAAGCCAGGGAATGCGGGCCTGCGCCACATTGGCCTTGAAGCGGCGCCGGTACACGCCCGAGGCGAAATAGACGATCCAGCCCAGCATTGCCCCCAAAGCGTGCAAAAGCGCCAAAGGCAAGCGGGATAGACAGCGAAAGAGCAGGCCCATGTTTTCTATACTGCGCGAATCGCCGAGTTATTGAACAACTTGCGGGGCGATTCACAAATCCTGCTAAAGCGTTCGCCGCACCTCCCGGAGCGTCGGCAACGCCGACCCACCAACAACCGGAGTTTAAAAGTGGCCAACGATTTCCTCTTCACGTCTGAATCCGTCTCTGAAGGGCACCCCGACAAGGTGGCCGACCAGATCTCGGACGCGATTCTCGACGCCATCTTCGAGCAGGACCCACGCAGCCGCGTGGCCGCCGAGACGCTGTGCAACACCGGCCTCGTCGTGCTGGCCGGCGAGATCACGACGAACGCCCACGTCGACTACATCCAGGTTGCGCGCGACACCATCAAGCGCATCGGCTACGACAACACCGAGTACGGCATCGACTACAAGGGCTGCGCCGTCCTCGTCGCCTACGACAAGCAGAGCAACGACATCGCCCAGGGCGTGGACCATGCGTCCGACGACCACCTCAACATCGGCGCCGGCGACCAGGGCCTGATGTTTGGCTACGCCTGCGACGAGACGCCCGAGCTGATGCCCGCGCCCATCTACTACGCCCACCGCCTGGTGGAGCGCCAGGCCCAGCTGCGCAAGGACGGCCGCCTGCCCTTCCTGCGCCCCGACGCCAAGAGCCAGGTGACGATGCGCTACGTGGACGGCAAGCCGCACAGCATCGACACCGTTGTGCTGTCCACCCAGCACGCGCCCGAGTACAGCTTGGGCGACCGCATGACGGACGAGTTCTACGAGGCCATCCGTGAAGAGCTGATCAAGCCGGTGCTGCCCAAGGAATGGCTCACGGCCGACACCAAGTACCTGATCAACCCGACCGGCCGCTTCGTCGTCGGCGGCCCGCAGGGCGACTGCGGCCTGACCGGCCGCAAGATCATCGTCGACACCTACGGCGGCGCCTGCCCGCACGGGGGTGGCGCGTTCTCAGGCAAGGACCCGTCCAAGGTCGACCGCAGCGCCGCTTACGCAGCGCGTTATGTCGCCAAGAACATCGTGGCCGCCGGCCTGGCGCGCCAGTGCCAGATCCAGGTCGCCTACGCCATCGGCGTGGCCCGCCCGATGAACGTGACGGTCTACACCGAAGGCACGGGCGTCATCTCCGACGAAAAGCTGGCCGCGCTGGTCAACGAGCATTTCGACCTGCGCCCCAAGGGCATCATCCAGATGCTGGACCTGCTGCGCCCGATCTATTCCAAGACGGCGGCGTACGGCCACTTCGGCCGCGAAGAGCCGGAGTTCACGTGGGAACGTGTCGACAAAGCCCAAGCGCTGCGTGCAGCGGCGGGGCTGTAAGCCACGCGTTTGCGCCAGCAAACCTTGGGGTTTGGGGCGAAGCTCATATCGCGCAGCGATGTGAGCAAAGACCATAAAGCTGCGGCGCTCCGCGCTGCGGCCGGCTTGTAGAGCCGCCGCGCGTCAGCGCGGTTCGACACGTGGGCGACGCTCATATCGCGAAGCGATGTGAGAGGAGACCAAAAGACAGCCGCCTCTTCTCAGCCCCCCAAACACCGCCTCCCGAGGCGGTGTTTTTCTTGGTGCCAATCCAACACCCTCACGAATAGAGTCAACGCACCGGCGAAGTGCGCCACTGGTCGCACCTCGCCTGCAGACAACCCTTGGGGGCGGCAATGAAAATGCAATCCCTGCGAATCGGGACACGGCTGTTCCTGGGCTTCGGGCTCGTGCTGGTGCTGCTGGCCGTGGCCGTGGGCCTGAGCTACCGGCAGATGGCCACCGTCGGCCCGCACATCGACCTGCTCATCGAACTGCAACGCCAGCAAGACCTGGCACAGGACTGGCGCACCCAGACGCAGCTCAACGTGACCCGCACCGACGCCGTCTCGCGGGCGGGCGGTTCGGGGCCGGTGGCTGAGTTCTTCGCGCCCGTCATCAAGACGACCAGCGCCAAGATCAACGAACTGCAGGAAGGGCTGACCAAGGCGGTCGACACGGACAAGGGCAAGGCCCTGCTCAACGAGATCGCCACGGCCCGCAAGACTTATATCGACATCCGCAACGGCGTCTTCACCCAGCTCAAGGCCGGCGAGGCCGAGGCCGCGCTGCAGACGCTGGAAGGCAAGATGCGCCCGGCCGCCGACGCCTACGTCGCCACCATCGGCCGCATCGCCGACTACCAGGGCGAGCGCGTGAAGCTTGAGACCCAGGCGGTGCGCGATGCGGCGCAGAGCACCCAGCTCCTCATGGTGATGCTGGCCACCATCTGCCTGAGCTTGGGGCTAGCCGCCGCCTGGCTGATCACGCGCTCCGTCGTCAAGCCGCTGCGCATGGCCATCCAGGAGGCCGAAGAAGTCGGCCAGGGCGACCTGTCGCGAGAGATCCGCAGCGTGGGCAGCGACGAGACCGCTCAGCTGACCCAGGCGCTGGCCGGCATGCAGGTGTCACTGCGCCATCTGGTGAGCTCGGTGCGCAACAACGCCGATGAGGTGGCCACGGCCAGCTCCGAGATCTCGCTGGGCAGCAACGACCTGTCCGCCCGCACCGAGCAGCAGGCCAGTGCCATCCAGCAGACCGCTGCGGCAATGGAGGAGGTGTCGGCCACGGTGAGGCTGAATGCCGACAACGCCGGCCAGGCCGACCAGCTCGCCCACGACGCCAGCGACGTGGCGCGCAAGGGCGGCGAGGTCGTCAGCGAGGCGGTGCAACGCATGCGCGGCATCGAAGAAAGCTCGCGCAAGATCGGCGACATCATCGGCACCATCGACGCCATCGCCTTCCAGACCAACATCCTGGCGCTGAACGCCGCCGTCGAAGCGGCGCGGGCGGGCGAGCAGGGCCGCGGCTTCGCCGTTGTCGCCAGCGAGGTGCGCATGCTGGCCCAGCGCAGCGCCGATGCGGCCAAGGAAATCAAGGGCCTGATCGGCGACAGCGTCGAGCGTGTCGGGCAAGGCGCCGTGCTGGTGAACCGCGCCGGCGAGACGATGGCCCAGGTGGTGAGCGCCATCGACCGCGTCGCCCAGATCGTGCGCGAGATCAGCTCAGCCAGCCGCGAGCAGAGCACCGGCGTCAGCCAGGTCGGCCTGGCCATTGCGCAGATGGACCAGGCTACCCAGCAGAACGCCGCGTTGGTGGAAGAGAGCGCGGCGGCGGCGGAGAGCCTGAAGCTTCAGGCGAGCGAGCTGGTGAAGCTGGTGTCGACGTTCAAGACGTGATCGCCTTGGCCGGAACTACCGATTGCGGCCTCGCAATCTCCAAGCAAGGACACCCGCAACGAATCCGAACGGGCATGACAGCTTGAACAGCGTTTCCCAGCGAGAGAACGACTCGTAGTCGGCCACTGAATGAAGCTGCCCACCTTTGTCGCAATACGCGCCCGTGCCGCAGGGCTTGTAGGGCGCAAAGGGGAAGCTGACGAATCCGTAGACGAAGAGCGTCGCAAACCACGTGATTGCAATGCCGCAAAGCACCCACAGCAGGCGTCGCAGCCTCGGTTGTTTGTCCAGCATGGAGCCCCTTCAGAGCACCGTGCCGCAGCCGGCACGGCTTGCGCATTTCTAGCTGCCAACACCCAACGCTGTCAACTCACCCGTTCCCGCCGACCCCGCGCAGCGCATCGTCCAGCACCTCCACCCAATGCCGCACCGGCGTCGCCGTGCCGCTTTGCAGGTGCTGGATGCAACCCACGTTGGCCGACACGATCTGCTCGGCCTGCAGCGGCGCTAACGCCGCCAGCTTGCGGTCCCGCAGCTGCTTGGACAGCACCGGCTGCAGCACCGAGTAGGTGCCGGCCGAGCCGCAGCAGAGGTGGCTGTCGGTCGGCGCGCAGGCGATGCGAAAGCCCAGCTCGCGCATTGACGCCTCGACACCGCCGCGCAGCTGCTGGCCATGCTGCAAGGTGCACGGCGGGTGATAGGCCAGCGAGCCGCCTTTGGTCTTGAGGCGAGCTTTCAGCGCCGGCACGAGGTCGGGCAGCAGCTCGCTCAGGTCCTTCGTCACTTCGCTGATGCGACGCGCCTTGTCGGCATAGGCCGGGTCTGCGCTGAGTGCGTGGGCGTAGTCCTTGACCGTCACGCCGCAGCCCGACGCGTTCATCACCAACGCCTCGACGCGCTCGCCCGGGCCGGCCACCAGCGGCCACCACGCGTCGATGTTGCGGCGCATGTCGTCCAGCGCGCCGTCGTGGTCGCCGAGGTGATCGCGGATCGCGCCGCAGCAGCCCGCGCCATCGGCCACGACGGTCTGGATGCCGGCGGCGTCCAGCACGCGCGCCGTGGCCGAGTTGATGTTGGGCGCCATGGCCGGCTGCACGCAGCCGAGCAGCAGCAGCACCTTGCGGTTGAGCTGGCGCGTCGGCCAGTCGTGCGCCGTGGCCGGCGGCTTGGCCGGCACCTTGTCCTTCAGCGACGCCGGCACCAGCGGCCGCAAGGCCTGGCCCAGCTTCATCGCCGCTTTGAACAGGGGCGACGTCAGCCCCTCCTTCAACAGCCAGCGCACGCGACGTTCGCTGGCCGGGCGTTCGACCTTCGCATCCACGACACGCCGGCCGATCTCGACCAGGTGGCCGTAGTCCACGCCGGACGGACAGGTCGTCTCGCAGTTGCGGCAGGTCAGGCAGCGGTCCAGATGCAGCTGCGTCTCGCGCGTCGGCGTCACGCCTTCCAGCACCTGCTTGATCAGGTAGATGCGGCCACGCGGGCCGTCCAGTTCATCGCCCAGCAGTTGGTAGGTCGGGCAGGTGGCGGTGCAGAAGCCGCAGTGCACGCAGCGGCGCAGGATGGCCTCGGCCTCGGTGCCGTCACGGGTGCCGGCGAATTCGGGGGCGAGGGTGGTTTGCATGTCAGCAAATCATTCCGCAGTCGCACCGCAAGAGAACACAGCCACAGAGGCACAGAGACACAGAGGGACCTTCATCCCGCTGCCTCTGTGCCTCAGTGCCTCTGTGGCCTTGTTTGGCTTTCACGTCAGCGCCCGATTGACGATCTCCTGCGCCTCCTGCAGCAGCACCTCCAAATGCGCCTCATCGCGGAAGCTCTCTGCGTAGACCTTGTAGATGTCCTCCGTGCCCGACGGCCGCGCGGCGAACCAGCCGTTGGCGGTGGACACCTTGATGCCGCCGATGGCCGCGCCATTGGCCGGTGCAGCGCTGATGACGGACTCGACAGCCTCGCCGGCCAGCGACGTGGCTTGCACGTCGGCCGCCGTCAGCTTGGACAGCCGCGCCTTCTGCTCGCGCGTCGCGGCGCCGTCCACGCGGTCGGCGTGCGGCGTGCCGTAGGTGGCGGTGAGCGACTGGAAATACTGGCTCGGGTCCTTGCCCGTGCGCGCGGTGATCTCGGCCGACAGCAACGCGGCGGCGATGCCGTCCTTGTCGGTCGTCCACACGCGGCCATCGCGGCGCAGGAAGGACGCGCCCGCGCTCTCCTCGCAGCCCAGGCCGAGGCTGCCTTCAGCCAAGCCGGGCGAGAACCACTTGAAGCCGACCGGCGCGTCGAACAGCGGCGCGCCCAAACCGCGCGCGATACGGTCGATCAGCGACGTCGTCACCACCGTCTTGCCGATGCCCACGCCCGCGCCCCAGCCGGGCCGGTTGCGGAACAGGTAGTCCACCGCGACGCTGAGGTAGTTGTTGGGCTGCATGAGGCCGCCGCTGGGCGTGACGATGCCGTGGCGGTCATGGTCGGTGTCGCAGGCGAAGGCGACGTCGAACTTGTCGCGCAGCTGCGTCAGGCGCCGCATCGCGTAGGGCGAGGACGGGTCCATGCGGATCTTGCCGTCCCAGTCCAGCGACATGAAGGGGAAGCGCCCGTCCACCACGTCGCTGACGACGGTGAGCGGCAGCTGGTAGCGCTCGGCAATCGCCGGCCAGTAGGCCACGCCCGCGCCGCCCAGCGGGTCCACGCCCAGGCGGATGCCGGAGGCGCGGATGGTGTCGAAGTCGATGACGTGCTGCAGCAGTTCGACGTACTGGGCCAGGTAGTCGTGCTCGTGCGTGGTGCTGGCCTTCAAGGCGCTGTCGGCGTCCAGGCGTCGCACGCCTTGCAGCAACTGCTGCAGGTAGGCGTTGGCGTCCTTCTGAATGCCGCCGGTGATGTCACTGTCCGCCGGGCCACCGTGCGGCGGGTTGTACTTGAAGCCGCCATCGCGCGGCGGGTTGTGGGAGGGCGTCACGACGATGCCGTCCGCCCGCGCGCTGCCTTCCTTGCCCTGGTTGTATTCGAGGATGGCCAGCGACACCGCCGGCGTGGGCGTGAACTGCCCGGTGGGCGCCAACATCACATCGACACCGTTGGCCGCCAGCACCTCCAGCGCGCTCGTCACCGCCGGGGCGGACAGCGCGTGCGTGTCCGCGCCGAGGAACAGCGGGCCGGCGATGCCCTGCTGCTTGCGGTGGTCGACGATGGCCTGAGTGATGGCCAGCACATGCCATTCGTTGAACGAGCCGTCCAGCGCCGAGCCGCGATGGCCTGACGTGCCGAACAAGACCTGCTGCTCGGGGCTGCTCGGGTCGGGCTGGCGCGAGTAGTAGGCCTCGTTCAGCGCGTCCAGGTCGATGAGGCTGTCGACGGGCGCCGGCTGGCCGGCGAGGGGGTGAAGTCGAGACGACATGGTGAGGTCCTGGTTCAGAGATTCGGGTAAAGGCCGCCGGGGTTGAAGGCAGTCTTCAGGCGCTCATGGACGGAAGCAAGCTGCGTGCTCAATGGCGCGAAGTCGGCGCAGGCTTTGCCCTGCGCGGGCAACAACATCGCATGCTGACTCATCGTCATGGGGCGGCGAGACGCTCGGCGTACCACGCCTGCGTCACGTAGGGGAATGTGATCGTCGGTTCGCGAAGTATTGCAAAGCGATCCTTGAGGGCTCGCAGTTGTTCCGCCACGGATTCGCGCTCGGCTTGCGGCAGCGCTGCGATGAAGCTCACCGACAGAAAGCGGTCGATCACGACCTGCTCAAAGGAGCCGACGTGGCTATGTGGGAACAACGTCGGCTGAAGCGCCGAAAACAGGGTTTGGCCCTCGAACGGAAGTTTCCATTTGCCCGTATGGAAGCGAGGCGCGCTCCCCTCGTAGGGTGTGATGACCTCAGTGATCGCTGCGACCCATTCATGCGACTCATCCCGCACGTTCCAGACCAGCCCCAGCCGACCAGCCGGACGAAGTACGCGATGCATTTCCCGCAGCGCCTGCTCGTTCGCGAACCAGTGAAAGGCTTGCGCGCAGATCAGCACGTCAACATCGCCGTCAGCGAGCGGCATCGCCTCCGCCGTGCCGGCAAGCGCGCGCACGCCGGGCAGGCCTTCTGATAGCTTCGTCCGCATGGCATCGACAGGCTCGATGGCCGTCACCCTCGCACCAGCGCGCGCCAGCAGCTTTGTGAACTTACCGGTGCCGGCGCCGAGATCGACGACTTGAACGCCTTCCCGAACACCGAGCACTGCGGCCAGCCAGGTGTTGAGCGCGTCCGGGTATTCGGGCCGGCCCCTTTGGTAGCTGTCTGGCGCGCTGGTATAGCCACGCTGTGCAGCGTTATGAATGGACATGCTCAAGGTCATCGAACCATCCTAAGGCGCACTCCGCGAGCTGATTGGCGATGCGAGCATGCATTTTCAAAGCTCGGGATAGAGGCGGCCGGGGTTGAAGACCCGGTGCGGGTCGAACGTTGCTTTCAGTCGCCGGTGGATCGCGGCAAGCGGCGCGCTCAGCGGCGTGAAAGCACCGCAGGCCTTGTCCAATGCTCTGAAGCACGTGGCATGCGCGCCCACGGCGGCAGCGGCCTCGCGCACACCGGCTGGCGGCAGCGGCGTGACGACCCAGCGCTGGGCGCCGCCCCATTCGACGAGCTGCTCGCCGTGCAGCTTCAGCTCCGGCGCGGTGCTGGGCAGGCTCAGGCGCCACAGGCGCGCGCCGCCCGCGACCGCACGCTCGGCGCCGATGAAGAACTCGTCGGCGTGGTCGCGCAGGCCGGTCCAGAAGGGTGCGGCGAGGTCGGCGGGGATGACATCGCCGCCCAGCTTGCGCGTGGCGGCTTCAACGGCGGCATGGGCACCGGCCAGGCGCACCAGCAGCGCGCCATCCCACCAGGCACTGGCCTCGATGGGCAGGGGCTCGCCGCCCCAGCGGTTCACGGCCATCAGCGCGGCGCTCTGGTTGAACTCGAAGCGCAGCGTGCTGGTGGCGGCCGGCAGCGGCAGCACCTTCAGCGTCACCTCGGTGATGAGGCCGAGTTGGCCCATCGAGCCCGCCAACACGCGGCTGACGTCGAAACCGGCGACGTTCTTCATGACGGTGCCGCCGAAGCTCAGCAGTTCGCCTGCGCCGTTGATGAGCACGGCGCCGAGAAGGTGGTCTCGCACCGAACCGAATGCAGCGCGCGTCGGGCCCGAAAGACCGGCCGCGACGACGCCACCGATGGTGCCTTTGCCGTCGAACCGTGGCGGCTCGAAGGCCAGGCGCTGGCGGTTCTCGGTCAGCGCAGTCTCGACGTCAGCCAGCGGCGTGCCGGCCAGCGCGCTGATGAACAACTCGCTCGGCTCGTAGGCCGTGATGCCGTTCAGCGCCAGCGTGGACAGCGGCTCGCCGTGCGGCACTTCGCCATAGAAATCCTTGCTGCCGTGGCCGGTGATGCGCAGCGGCGAGCGGGCCTCACGGATGAGGGCTTGCAGGTCGTCGAACTTCAAAACCGCTCCAGCTCAGAAAACGCCAGCAGCCCGCGCTTGACATGCATGCGGCCGTACTCGGCGCAGCGGCTCAAGCTCGGGATCTGCTTGCCCGGGTTCAGCAGGCCGGCGGGGTCGAAGGCGGCCTTTAGCGCCAGCATCTGCTCGCGCTCCTCGGCACTGAACTGCACGCACATCGAGTTCAGCTTCTCGACGCCTACGCCGTGCTCGCCGGTCACCGTGCCACCTAAAGCGACGCTGCGCTCCAGGATCTCGGCGCCGAACTGCTCGCAGCGGTGCAACTGGTCGGAATCGTTCGCATCGAACAGGATCAGCGGGTGCAGGTTGCCGTCGCCGGCATGGAAGACGTTGGCGCAGCGCAGACCGTACTTGATTTCCATCTGCTGGATGTCGAGCAGGATGGTGGCGAGGTGCTTGCGCGGGATGGTGGAGTCCATGCACATGTAGTCGGGGCTGATGCGGCCACTCGCCGGGAAGGCGTTCTTGCGGCCGCTCCAGAACTTCAGGCGCTGGGCCTCGTCCTCGCTGACCTGGCAGCGCGTGGCGCCGCTGGCCTGCAGCACGGCTTCCATGCGGGCTATCTCCTCGGCCACTTCTTCCGGCGTGCCGTCGCTCTCGCACAGCAGGATGGCCTCGGCGGTGAGGTCGTAGCCGGCGTGCACGAAGTCTTCCACCGCCGCCGTCATCGGCTTGTCCATCATCTCCAGGCCCGCCGGGATGATGCCGGCCGCGATGATGGCCGCGACCGCGTCGCCGGCCTTGCGCACGTCGTCGAAGCTGGCCATGACGCAGCGCGCCAGCTGGGGCTTGGGCACGAGCTTGACGGTGACCTCGGTGACGACGGCCAGCATGCCCTCGCTGCCGATCACCAGCGCCAGCAAGTCCAGGCCCGGCGAGTCCAGCGCCTCGCTGCCGAACTCGATGGCCTCGCCCTCGGCCGTGAAGCCGCGCACGCGCAGCACGTTGTGGAGCGTCAGGCCGTACTTCAGGCAGTGCACGCCGCCGCTGTTCTCGGCAACGTTGCCGCCGATGGTGCAGGCGATCTGGCTGCTGGGGTCGGGCGCGTAGTAAAGGCCCAGCAGCGCGACTGCCTCGCTGATGGCGAGGTTGCGCACGCCGCACTGCACACGGGCCGTGCGGGCCAGCACGTCGACGGACAGGATCTGGTTGAACTTGGCCAGCGCCAGCGTAACGCCCAGCTCATGCGGCATCGCGCCGCCGGACAAGCCCGTGCCCGCGCCGCGCGCGACGACGGGCACGCCCAGGCGGTGGCAGGCCTTCAGCACGGCGCTCACCTGGGCCTCGGTCTCGGGCAGGGCCACGGCCAGCGGGCGCTGGCGGTAGGCGGTCAGGCCGTCGCATTCATAAGGCGTTGTCTGCTCGGACTGGTGCAGCAGCGCGTGCGGCGGCAGCAAGGGCGCCAGCGCCGCGATGACGGCGGCGCGGCGGCTGGCGAGGTCGGGAGCGTTCAAACCTTGCGCGGCGTACGCGAGGGGCGCGGCTTGGTGGTCTTGACGCTCGCGGCGGTCCGGGCGGCGGGCTTGGGCGCCAGGCCCTTGGCGACACCGCCCACCACGGCGCCCGGCACGCTGACGGCGCGCTTGAGCGTGTCGCTGGCGGCGTCGAAGCTTTGCTTGACGAGGCTGCCGGCGAGGTTCTTGGCGGCGTCGGTCGCGGTGTCCTTCATGGCCGACGTGGCCAGCTGCGTGAACTGCTGGCTCAGCGCCGTCCACCACTGCGTGGGGTCGACTGCGGCGACCGGCGGGGCCGCGTCGGCGGCGGCCTTGGCTGGCGGCTCCACCGTCTTCTTGGCTGCAGCCTGGGCGACGGGCGCCGCAGCGGCCATGATCTCGGGCGGGATGCCGGGCCAAGCCGGTGACTCCGGCAGCTTCAGGCTGTCGCGCAGCTGGGCCAGCGGCACGTTCATGGTCTGCAGCGTCGACAACGTCATGCGCTGCACCTCCAGCGCCTGGATGGTGGCGGACAGCATGCGCGCGTTCTGCTCTAGCCAGAACTGCACGATGCGCAGCTCCTCGATGCGCTTGCCCAGTTCCTCCGGGTTGAGCGTGGGCGCAACCCACTGGCCGATGCCTGGAAGCGCCGAACCGGCGTTTTTCACGAGGCCTTGGAGGAAGTCGAATCCGGGCACGAACTTGGTAAAGCTGTTGTCGCTCATGGTTGTCTCCTGGGGTTGGGCCGTCGCGTCAACCGGCTGCGGGATGCTACTTCGCGGGGTGCACCGCTTCGACGGTAAATCCCCGCTGCGCGAGCAGCTTGGGCAGCGCCTCGGGCCCGCTCATGTGCAGCGCGCCCACGGCCACCAGCAGGCGCTGGCCGGGGGCGTGCAGCGCGTCGATGCGGGCGGCGAGCTGCACGTTGCGGTCATCGTTGACGCGCTTGAGCCAGGCGCGCTCGGCCGGGGTGTCGGCGCAGGCGCACCAGCGCGCGTAGTCACCCAGCGCCTTCATGTCGCCGCGCATCCACGCGTCGGCCAGCTTGCGCAGCGGCGCGCGTACCTGGCCGTTCTGCAGCTGGCGCAGCGCGCCGTCGACAACCGTGGGCAGCTCGGCCGCCGTGGGCTCCAGCGCAGCGAGCTGTTCCGCCACGGTTTCCAGCGACTGCACCGGCCGACCCTCGGCCTTGGCCCAGGCCATCAGCATCAGGTCCTGACCGAAACCGGCGTCGAAGCCATCGCGGCGCGCCTCCAGCAGCGTCAGCGTGCTGAGCTGCAACATGGCCGGGTAGGCGGCCAGCGCCCCGGGCGGCAGGCAGGCCACCCGCGCCTGCGCCTCCACGCGCTTGGCCAGCGCGGGCGCGAGCGGCTCTGAAGGCGGCAACGCGGCAAGCGCCGGGCCGATGTCGGCCGGGTCCAGTTCGACGGCCAGCACCTCGGTCTCTGCCCAAGCCTGGCGCAGCGCCGGGCCGGGGTAGGCCCAGTCGGCCTTGCCGATGTGCAGGCTGCCGAACAGATAGCTGCTGTGGCCGTCGCGGCTGATGCGCCACAGCGGGCCGCGGTCGGGCGCCTTGGGGGCCCAGGTGGCGGCCTGGCTCGCGGTGGGCTGGGTGGGTGTGGGTGGGCAGGCGGCGTGGGCGCTGCCGATGAAAAAGACAAGGAGCAGCAGGCTACGGATCATTCTTTGGACTCAATGCGGAGTTCGCCCGGCTTCTGGCTGAAGTGAAGCCGGCCCAGCACATCCATGCCCAGCAGCGGCGCGCCCAGGTTGGGCAGCACGGCCACCATTAGTCGGTCGGCGCGCACGCCGCCTTCCAGCGCGATGTCGGCCCGCGCCGCAAAGCCGGCGGCCGAGCCACCGGCCGTCTGCGTGCTGATGGTGCCCAGCGGCTTCAGGCCGGCGCGCTCGGCCAGCGCCTGCGGCAGCGCAGTGGACGTGGCGCCGGTGTCGACGAGAAAGTCAACCGCGATGTCGCCCACCCGGCCGGGCCAGTGGAAGTGGCCATCGGGCGCGCGTGTCAGCACGACCGTCTGGCCAGCAAGCTTGAAGCGGCTGGCCTCGCGCTCGTGCTCCCAGGCCTTGATGCCGAGAAAGATGACGAGGCCGATCACCAACCAGATCGTCAGCAGCTTAGCGGCGTGGGGCAGATCCTTCTGGGACATGTCGACGAGGCGGAGGGGAGGCCAAGGGTTTGCGCGGGCGTCAACGATAACCTCGCGCGCCAAAATGCCCGGCATGAAGCTGCTAACCACCTTGTTGCTCGCTGCCTCCCTGCCCTTCGCCACGGCGCCGGCACAGGCGCAGACCGACCCCCTGGCCTCCGTCGCCTGGCTGGCGGGCTGCTGGGCCGAGCAGGGCCGCGACGCCGGCTCGGGCGAGCAATGGACGGCACCCGCCGGCGGCCAGATGCTGGGCATGGCCCGCACGCTGAAGGGTGGCCGCGTCGTCGACTTCGAGTTCATGCAGATCCGCGCCGGTGCCGACGGCAAGCTCGTCTACATGGCCCAACCTCAGGGCCGGCCACCGACCGAGTTCAAGCTGCTGCGCCAGATCGACCCCAAGCAGCCCGAAGCGGTGTTCGAGAACCCCACCCATGGCTTTCCGCAGCGGGTCATCTACCGCCTGGCGGCGCCCGACCGCCTGGCCGCGCGCATCGAGGGCACGCTGAACGGCAAGGAACTCGGCGTGGACTTCACACTGCAGCGCGGCACCTGCCCGTGATGCACTGAGGCCGCAGGCACGCGGCTTGCCGCCTGGTGGCAAACCGCAATCTGCAACCCGCCCATGCCCCTGCTCAAGCGCCTCGCCACCCTCCTCTGTCTGCTCGCCGTGCTGGCGGTCGCCGGTTGTTCCAGCGTGACTCTGGCCTACCAGCAACTGCCGCTGCTCGCCGGCCTGTGGGCCGACAACTACCTGGACCTGGACAGCGCCCAGCGCACGCAACTCAAGGCGCAGTTGCAGGCCTGGCAGGCCTGGCACCGGCGCGAGGAGCTGCCGCAGTGGCAGGCGCTGCTGCGCCAGGCCCATGCCGCGATGGACGACGGCGTGACGCAGGACGAGCTGCTGGCGCTGGAGCGCGGCGCGCGTGCCAGCGCCGAGCGCAGCCTGCAACACGCGGCGCCGCTGGCCGCGCCGCTGCTGGCGGGGCTCAAGCCCGAGCAATGGCAGCGCCTGCAGAGGAAGATGGACGAGAAGACCGCCGAGTGGCGCGACAAGCAGACCGGCAAGGGCGGCCCGGCCGAGCGCGGCAAGCGCTACGTGAGCAACCTGGAGCGCTGGCTGGGCGACCTGGATCACGCCCCACGCAAGGAGGCCCGCAGCGATGCCGAAGGCTGGCACTTCGACCTCGCCGCCATGGCCCAAGGCCGCGCCACCCGCCAGGCGCGCACGGTGGAGTCGCTGCGGGCCTGGTCGCGCCAGGACCTGGCCGGCGGCACGGCCTTGATGATGCAGAACCTGCTGCCGCTGCCGGCCGAGCAGGCCTACCGCGAGCAGATCATCGCCAGCCTGCTGAAGCTGCTCAACGGCCTGAGCGCCGAGCAGCGCGAGGCGGTGCGCAAGCACTGGGCGGACTGGGGCGCCGAGCTGAAGACGCTGCAGGCAGGCTGACCGGCTGAGCGCCCGCCCTGCTGACAGGGCCTGGCACCAGCGGCGCCCAGACTGCGCGCCATGCAAAGCACCCAACAACTCTGGCTCTACGCCGCCCTCGTCTTTGGCATCGTCGTGCTGCCCGGCATGGACATGGCTTTCGTGCTTGCCAGTTCGTTGGCCGATGGTGCCAAGGCCGGGTTCGCGGCCGTGGCCGGCTCGGTCGTGGGCGGCTTCGTGCACACGCTGGCCAGCGCGCTGGGCGTGAGCCTGCTGCTGCAGGCCTGGCCCGCGCTCTTCAACACGCTGCTGGTGGCCGGCGGCCTCTACGTGGCGTGGATGGGCTGGCAGCTGTGGCGCGGCGCCGGCGCGCTGGGCGCGGTGCAGGCGGGCGTGTCGCGGCCGCTGCCGGCCACGTTCGGCCGCGCGGTGCTGACCTGCCTGATGAACCCCAAGGCCTATCTCTTCTGCCTGGCGGTGGTGCCGCAGTTCATCCGGCCCGAGCAGGGCCGCATCCTGCTGCAGGGCCTGGTGCTGTTCCTGATCGGCGCGCTGGCGCAGGTGCTGATCTACGGCGGCATGGCGCTGGCGGCCGGGCGCGTGCGTGGCTGGCTGGCCGGCAGCGCCGAAGCTCAAGTGGCCACCGGCCGCGCCGTGGGTGCGCTGCTGATGGCCACAGCCGCGTGGACCCTCGCCAGCGGCTGGCGCTAACTTCTCAACGCCGCCACTGGCGCCAGCCGCGCGGCGCGCCGCGCCGGCACCCACACCGCCACCTGGCCCAGCAGCCACAGCGACACCGCACCGGCGGGCAGGTAGCCCCAAGGCAGCCGGGGCACCTCGTAGGTCTGCATCAGCAACTGACTCAGGCCCACCGCGCCAGCCAGGCCGATGACGATGCCGGTCGTCGTCAGCAGCAGGTTCTCCAGCTGGAAGTAGCGGCGGATCTGGCCCTCGGTGGCACCCAGGGCGCGGCGCGTGCCGATCATGCGGGTGCGCTGCTGCACCCAGAAGCTGGCCAGCCCGACGATGCCCATCGCCGTGACGAGCAGCAGCGCAACGCAAACGCCGCCCATCAGCCAGGCCATGGCGCGGTCCTGGGCGTAGAAGGCGGCGCGCATCTCGGTCAGCGGCTTGGCATCGGTGACGACCCGGCTCTTGTCCCGCTCCTCCAGTGTGGCGGTGGCGGCCTTGATGAGAGCGTCGCGCCGCGCGGGGTCGACGCGCAGCACA
>NZ_JBDSQX010000008.1:0-31505 GCF_039929605.1 Roseateles sp. | reverse complement strand
TGCATAGGAAGTCGGCGAATCGCAGGCCGAGGTAGCCGCTAATAAGCTGACGGTCGTGGCCGTCTGGTTATGGCCGGGATGAACCGCTCGCAGCCGCTCAGTGCCGCGCCTGTTTGGATCAGCGCGTGATCTGCCCGCTCAGCGTCACGAAGCCTCGCGCCGGTTGGGTGCTGATGTCTTCGACGCCGGACAGCGAGCCGCTGCCGCCAGCGTTGCGGTACGCGCCGGTGCCGCTGCTGATCGTGTACCTGCCGGTCAGCACGAGGAGGCCGAGCGGGCTTAGCGTGCCGGTGCCGCTGTAGCTCGCGACAAGCTGGTCGCCGTTGCGCGCGGTCAGCGTCAGCGTGCTGCTGCTGAACGCGAACGGCGGGAAGAACTGGCCGGGAACGTCGGAGCGGATGCAGTCGACCGAGGTGATCGCAAAGCTGCCGATCGGCGTGCCCAGGCCTTGGCCCGCGATCTTGCCTGTTGCCGTAAGGCCGGGGTGCTCCGCTGTAGCCTGGCAAGCACCATCAGGGCTCGGCACAACCAGCATTTCGGTGATCTGCGCAGTTCCGACCAGCGGCTCAAACTTGTCCTTCGCAGTAGCGTCGGCTGCGACCGAGGCGAGCGCAGCGGCGCAGAGTGCATAAACGGTTAGCTGTCGGCGGGCGTCGCAGTGAAGCATCTCAATTCTCCGGTCAAAAGACATCATCAAATATTAATCTCGCCTGCGCCGCGCGAGGTCGCTGTGTCGCAGATGCGACGGTTATCCCGCGTGGGAGTCACCAGGGCTGGGCCAACAAGCTACGGGCACTGGGGCGCAAGAAGGGAAATCAACTGGGGCAGAGCCATCGCCAACGCGAGAGGGCGTTCCGTGTCTCGCTAAGCCCTAGCACAAGCCGGCGCAATGGTGAGCGTAGCCTCGGACGCCCAAAGCAGCGACGCGCGTTGGCATGCCGTACGGCGGTCATTGTTGGACGACTCCTTGTGGCCGGGAATGTGAGTTCGAGGCAGCGCCATGAAGCAGTCGTTCGGAGAGTTGCTTTCGCCGGTCAAGGCGAGCTTGCGGCGATCTGCCCGGCGGGCTGTTCCAGGCCAGCAGCGGACGCTGACCGACGTCATCTTCGGAGCGCCTCGTCTCGCGACCGCGCGTTGCCGCGTTCGCCCGCTGCTACCACCGCCGGCCCTTCACGATTCAACAAGCATCTGCAGCGTTCGAATGGCAGCCCGCAGGGCGGCGGCCGCGCTCGTCGGATCGGATGGGCCCAAGCGTTGCGCGTGTCCGGGCGCATGGCGTGTGCCGTGCTCGACAATTGAACCGGCGCACCGTCTCGGGCAGCGCTTCGTTCCACGCCACCATCGCGAAAAGAACCATGACCTCACGCATGTACATCCAATCGGTTCCAGTCTTCAAGCAAATGCTGAGTGCGATGACGGCCGTACTGGCAAAGGCTGAAGCACATGCCACCGCCCACGCCATCTCGCCTGATGCGTACCTGCAAGCGCGGCTCTTCCCCGACATGTTTCCCTTGCTGAAGCAGGTGCAGATTGCGGCGGACTTTGCGCGCGGCGTTTGCGCCCGTCTTGCTGGAGTGGCGGTCCCTGCCAATGAAGGACAGGAGAAGAGCTTTGCCGACCTGACCGCGATGTTGGAGGAAAGCCTGTCATTCCTGGACAGTCTGCAGGCCGGACAGTTCGAAGGCAGCGAAGAGCGCGAGATCGTCTTGCGCCCTGGCACGCCCAAGGAAAAGAAGTTCGGCGGCCAAGCCTATCTTGCTCACTATGGATTGCCGCAGTTCTTCTTTCACGTCACCACCGTGTACGCCATCCTGCGTCACAACGGCATTCAAATCGGCAAGAAGGACTACATGGGCGCGTACTGAAGCACGCACCTTACATGGCGAGCGACCGGCCGCTTTGGGGCCTCAGGTTCACGCTGATGGTGATCCCCTAGGGTTGATGGCGCCTGCTCGGACCGGTGACGAGCGGTCATTGGGTCGACCGTGACCGCCAGGCACAGAACCTACGACCGCGGCAACTCGCATAGCTGACAGCCGTGCGCCCATCCGGCCGCGTGGCCGAAGTGAGCGGTGATTTCGAGGCCCTGGCCGGCCGCAAGCCGCAGAGCTTCGACGACTGGCTGACCCTGCACGCAGACGCATTGCGGGCGCTGTAAGTCCCGCAGCGGGCCAAGCGCTTTCTGCATAGCAGCTAGGCCGAGCCAGAACTATCTCGGCAGGGCGCCGGTGACCACAATGGCCGCCATGCATCCCTTGACCGGCATTTCCTCGATGGCCACCCGCGCGCTGGTGGCAGAGCTGGCCCAAGCGCATGTCCGCGCGCAGGCCAGCGGCCAGCCCGTGCAGATGCAGGCGGCTGGCGGCGTGGATGTCGCCCGGCGGCTGCGTGCCGGCGAGCGCTTCGACCTGGTGCTGCTGGCCGAGGACGCACTGCAGGCGCTGTGCCGCGAAGGCCACGTCGGCGCGGTGCACGCCTTCGCCGACTCGGCCGTGGCCGCTGCGGTGCCGGCCGGCGCTGTGCTGCCACCACTGAACGATGCCGCCGACCTGCGCGCCGCCGTGCTGGCCGCGCCGCTGATCGGCTATTCCACCGGCCCCAGCGGCAGCGCGCTGCTGGCGCTGTTCGAGCGCTGGGGCCTGCTGGAGACGCTGCGCCCGCGCCTCGTGCAGGCGCCAGCGGGCGTGCCGGTGGCCGCGCTGCTGGCGCGTGGGGAGGTGCAGCTGGGCCTGCAGCAGCGCAGCGAGCTGCTGGGCCAGCCGGGCATCACGCTGCTGGGCGACCTGCCGCAAGACCTGGCCCTCACCACCCGCTTCAGTGCCGCGCTGGGGCCGCAGGCTGCTGCCGGCGCGCAGGCCCTGCTGGACTTCCTTTGCAGCCCCGCCGCTGCCGCCACCAAACGCCGCCATGGCATGACGGAGCCGACATGATCATCGACGTCCACGGTCACTACACGACCGCCCCCGCCGCGCTCGGCGCCTGGCGCGACCGCCAGGTCGCCGCCCTCAAAGACGGCACACCCGCGCCGCTGGCCTCGCAGCTGCACATCAGCGACGACGAACTGCGCGAGTCCATCGAGACCAACCAGCTCAAGAAGATGCAGGAGCGCGGCAGCGACCTGACCGTCTTCAGCCCGCGTGCCAGCTTCATGGCCCACCACATCGGCGGCTTCCAGGTCAGCGCCACCTGGGCCGCCATCTGCAACGAGCTGTGCTTTCGGGTCAGCGAGCTCTTCCCGGACCATTTCATCGGCGCGGCCATGCTGCCGCAGTCGCCGGGTGTGGACCCGGCCAGCTGCATCCCCGAGCTGGAGCGTTGCGTGCGCGACTACGGCTTCGTCGGCATCAACCTCAACCCCGACCCCTCCGGCGGCCACTGGACGTCGCCGCCGTTGTGTGACCGCCACTGGTGGCCGATCTACGAGAAGATGATCGAGCACGACGTGCCTGCGATGATCCACGTCAGCACCAGCTGCAACGCCTGCTTCCACACCACCGGGGCGCACTACCTGAATGCCGACACCACGGCCTTCATGCAGTGCCTGAGTGGCGACCTGTTCAAGGACTTCCCGACGCTCAAGTTCCTGATCCCGCACGGCGGCGGCGCGGTGCCCTACCACTGGGGGCGTTTCCGCGGCCTGGCCCAGGAACTCAAGAAGCCGCTGCTGGACGAGCACCTGCTCAACAACATCTTCTTCGACACCTGCGTCTACCACCAGCCCGGCATCGACCTGCTGACCGAGGTGATACCGGTGAAGAACGTGCTGTTCGCCTCCGAAATGATCGGCGCGGTGCGCGGCATCGACCCCACCACCGGCCACCACTACGACGACACCAAGCGCTATATCGAGGCCGCCGACCTGACGGCCGAGGAGCGCCACCAGATCTTCGAAGGCAATGCCCGCCGCGTGTTCGGCCGGCTCGACGCCCACCTCAAGCGCAAGGGCCTCTGACATGTACGAACTGGGCGTGGTCTACCGCAACATCCAGCGCGCCGAGCGCACGGTGGCCGATGGGCTGGCGCGCTACGGCAGCGCCACCGTGCACGAGGCCATGGGCCGCGTCGGTCTGCTGCAGCCGTACATGCGGCCCATCTACGCTGGCGCCCAGGTCAGCGGCACGGCCGTCACCGTGCTGCTGCAACCGGGCGACAACTGGATGCTGCATGTCGCTGCCGAGCAGATCCAGCCCGGCGACCTCGTCATCGCCGGCGTCACCGCGGCCTGCACCGACGGCTATTTCGGCGACCTGCTGGCCAGCTCCTTCCAGGCCCGCGGCGCGCGCGCGCTGGTCATCGATGCCGGCGTGCGCGATGTGAAGACGCTCACCGAGATGGGCTTCCCGGTCTGGAGCAAGGCCATCAGCAGCAAGGGCACGATCAAGGCCACGCTGGGCTCGGTCAATGTGCCGCTGGTGTGTGCCGGCGCGCTGGTGCAGCCGGGCGACGTGATCGTGGCGGACGACGACGGCGTCGTCTGCGTGCCGCGTGCCCTTGCCGCCCAAACGCTGGCCGCCGCCGCCAAGCGTGAGGCGCTGGAGGGCGAGAAGCGCGACCGCCTGGCCTCGGGCGTGCTCGGGCTGGACATGTACCAGATGCGCGAGCCGCTGGCGCGCGCCGGCCTGCGCTACATCGATTGACAACAGCCGGCTTCGACCGGCGAGGAGACATCCATGATCGATTTCAAGTCCAGCGCCCGCCGCGCTGCCTGCCTGCTGGCGATGTGCCTCGCGCCGTTCAGTGCCGGCGCACAGGACTTCCCGAGCCGCACGGTGCGCATCCTGACGCCCTTCCCCGCCGGGGCCGGGCCTGACGGCGCAGTGCGGCTGCTGGCCGACAAGCTGCAGAAGGCGTGGGGCAAGCCGGTCATCGTGGACAACCGCCCCGGCGGCAATGGCTTCATCGCGATCGACGCCTTCAAGCGCGGCGCCAGCGATGGCCATGACCTCATCCAGCTCGACAACGTTCACCTCGCCGCCTACCCGGCGCTGTTCAAGAAGCTGCCCTACGACCCCGCGCGCGACTTCGAGGTGCTGGCACCGCTGTTCCGCGCGTACTTCTTCGTCGCCGTGCCCAGCAGCAGCAGCTACAAGTCCATGGCCGAACTGATTGCGGACGCGCGTGCGCGGCCGGGGCAGCTCAACTACGGCTCCTGGTCCATCGGCAACCCGGTGCACCTCGGCTCCGCCCTGGTGGAGAGCATGACCGGCACCCAGATGCAGCATGTGGTGTTCAAGGAGGTGTCCCAGCTGTACACCGCCGTCGGCACTGGCGAGCTGAACTGGGCCCTGGGCACGGCCGCCAGCGCCGGCCCCATGCAACGCGCGGGCAAGCTGCGCTTCATAGCCATCAGCGCGCCCAAGCGCCAGGCGGCGTTCCCGGATATCCCGACCATCGCCGAGACCCCCGGCCTGGCCGGCTACGAGATGACGGGCTGGACCGCGCTGGCTGTGCCCCGCAGCACGCCGAAGGCCGTGGCCGACAAGATCTACCGCGACATCGAGGCCGCTCTGGCGGAACCCGATTTCAAGGACCGCTATGCCACCTACGGCTACGAACTGTTCCCAACTTCGCGCGAGCAGTTCCAGGCCTTCATCGCCAGCGAGTCGGCCAAGCTCTCCGCCTTGATCCAGCGCGCCAAGGTCTCGCTCGACTGACTCCCCACCGCCATGCCCATGAAGACATCCATCGCCATCATCGGCGCAGGCCCCGCCGGCCTGCTGCTGTCCCAATTGCTGCATCTGCGCGGCGTCGCCAACGTCGTGCTGGAGCGCCAGAGCCGCGCCTACGTGCTGTCGCGCATCCGCGCCGGCGTGCTGGAGAGCACCAGCGTGGACGTGCTGCGCGCCGCCGGCCTGGGCGAGCGCATGGACCGCGAAGGCCATCCGCACAACGGCATGCGCATCGCCTGGGCGGGCCGCGACAGCTTCTACGTCGACTCCGGCCAGGTGCTGGGCCGGCCCTTCATGACCTACGGCCAGACGCAGGTCCAGGAAGACCTGTTCGCCGCCGCCGACGCCCGCGGCCAAGCCGTGCTGCACGGCGTGGAGGACGTGACGCTGCACGGCATCGACAGCGCCACGCCGCATGTGGAGTTCAGCCACGGCGGCGAGCGCCAGCAGCTGGCCTGCGACTACATCGTCGGCTGCGACGGCTTTCACGGCCCGTCTCGCAAGGCCATGCCGGCCGGCGTGCTGCGCGAGTACGAGAAGGTCTACCCCTTCGGCTGGCTGGGCATCATGGCCCGCGTCAAGCCGCTGGAGGACGTGACCTATGCCTACCACCCGCGCGGCTGCGCGCTGGCCTCGCGGCGCAACGACCATCTCGGCCGCTTCTACATCCAGGTGCCGCTGGAGGACAAGGTCGAGGACTGGCCGGACGAGCGCTTCTGGCCGGAGTTCAAGGCCCGCTTCCCGGCTGAGCTGGCCGCGCAGATCGAGGAGGGGCCGTCCATCGAGAAGTCCATCGCGCCGCTGCGCAGCTTCGTGGCTGAGCCGATGTCGCATGGCCGGCTCTTCCTGGCCGGCGACGCCGCCCACATCGTGCCGCCCACCGGCGCCAAGGGTCTGAACCTTGCGGTGTCCGACGTGCACTACCTGTCGCGCGCCCTCGGTGCGCACTACAACGACGGCAACGGCGCCCTGCTGCGCGACTACAGCGACACCGCACTGCGCCGCGTCTGGAGCAGCGTGCGCACCTCCTGGTACCTCACCAACCTGCTGCACAGCTACCCGGCCTCGACGGACTTCGACCGCCGCGCCCAGGAGCACGAGCTGGCCTACCTGCAGTCCTCGCCCCGCGCCCAGGCTGCGCTGGCCGAGCAGTACGCCGGCCTGCCGCTGGACACCTGAACCATGAGCTTCGACAAGACCCCCGGCTGGCTGGACTGGCACCCCGCCCCCTCGCAGCCCCGCTTCCAAGTGCCGCCCGGCAGCGTCGACGCCCACTGCCATGTGTTCGGCCCCGGCGCCGAGTTCCCCTTCGCGCCGGAGCGCAAGTACACGCCCTGCGATGCCAGCAAGGCGCAGCTGTTCGCGCTGCGTGACCGGCTGGGCTTTGCGCGCAACGTCATCGTGCAGGCCACCTGCCACGGCGCCGACAACCGCGCGCTGGTCGACGCCTGCCTGGCCGCCGAGGGCCGCGCACGCGGCGTGGCCACGGTGAGGCGCAGCATCAGCGACACCGAACTGCAGGCCCTGCACGACGCGGGCGTGCGCGGCGTGCACTTCAACTTCGTCAAGCGGCTGGTCGACTTCACGCCCAAGGACGAACTGCTGGAGATCGCCCGGCGCATCCAGCCGCTGGGCTGGCATGTGGTGATCTATTTCGAGGCCGTGGACCTGCCCGAGCTGTGGAGCTTCTTCACCGCCCTGCCCACCACCGTCGTGGTCGACCACATGGGCCGCCCCGACGTGCGCCAGCCGCTGGACGGCCCGGAGTTCGGGCTGTTCCTGAAGTTCATGGACGAGCACCCCAACGTGTGGAGCAAGGTCGGCTGCCCGGAGCGGCTGTCGGTCAGCGGCCCGCCGGCGCTGGACGGCGAGCAGGCCGCCTATCGCGATGTCGTGCCGTTCGCTCGCCACGTGGTGGAGCGCTATCCCGACCGCGTGCTGTGGGGCAGCGACTGGCCCCACCCCAACCTCAAGGGCCACATGCCCGACGATGGCGGGCTGGTGGACTTCATCCCGCACATTGCCGTCACCGCCGAACTGCAGCGCAAGCTGCTTGTCGACAACCCCATGCGCCTGTACTGGCCGCAGGAGCAGCCCTGATGCCCATCGACAAACCCTATCTCGACATCCCCGGCACCACCCTCTTCGACGCTGACATGTCGCGCAAAGGCTATTGGCTCAACCAGTTCTGCATGTCGCTGATGAAGGCCGAGAACCGCGCCCGCTTCAAGGCCGCCGAGCGCCTCTACCTGGACGAGTGGCCCATGACCGAGGCGCAGAAGGCCGCCGTGCTGGCGCGCGACCTCAACGAATGCATACGCCTGGGCGGCAACATCTACTTCCTGGCCAAGATCGGCTCGACCGACGGCAAGAGCTTTCAGCAGATGGCCGGCAGCATGACCGGCATGACCGAGCAGGAGTACCGCGACATGATGATCGCCGGTGGCCGCTCCGCCGAGGGCAACCGCCGCCTGGGTGAAGACGGCGATGCCCAGCCGCACCGTCAGCCGCAGGGTGCGGCCGGCCGCAAGCAGGACTGAATCCATGGCCAAGATCACCGCCTCCGTCTACACCTCCCATGTGCCCGCCATCGGCGCGGCGCTGGACATGGGCAAGAGCCACGAGCCCTACTGGCAGCCCGTCTTCAAGGGCTATGAGTTCGGCAAGCAATGGATCGCCGAGCAAAAGCCCGACGTCGTCTTCCTCGTCTACAACGACCACGCCACCGCCTTCAGCCTGGAGCTGATCCCGACCTTTGCCATCGGCACGGCGGCCGAGTACGAGATCGCCGACGAGGGCTTCGGCCCCCGCCCGGTGCCCAAGGTCGAGGGCCACCCCGAGCTGGCCTGGCACATCGCGCAGTCGGTCATCCAGGACGATTTCGACCTCACCATCGTCAACAAGATGCCGGTGGACCATGGCCTGACCGTGCCGCTGTCGCTGATGTTCGGCGAACGCCACCCCGAGCGCGACGCCTGGCCGGTGAAGGTGATCCCCTTTGCCGTCAACGTGGTGCAGTACCCGGTGCCGTCGGGGCGGCGCTGCTTCCAGCTGGGCCAGGCCATCCGCCGCGCGGTGGAGTCCTTCGATGCCGACCTGAACGTGCAGATCTGGGGCACCGGCGGCATGAGCCACCAACTGCAGGGCCCGCGTGCTGGCCTGATCAACCGTGAATGGGACAACCGCTTCCTGGACCGGCTGATCAGCGAGCCGGCCGAACTGGCCCAGCTGCCCCCCCTCGACTATGTGCGCGAGGCCGGCAGCGAAGGCATCGAGCTGGTCATGTGGCTGGTCGCGCGCGGCGCGATGGCAGACATTGCCGGCGGCCCCGCGCCGCGCGTGGCGCAACGCTTCTATCACGTGCCGGCGTCCAACACCGCCGTCGGCCATTTGATTCTCGAGAACTTGCGGGACTGACCGCCGAGCGCAGCGAGTCGCTCTGTCCCCAACACTTCAGGAACAACTCATGAGCACCCCCATCCGCATCGCCCTGGCCGGGGCCGGCGCCTTCGGCATCAAGCACCTCGACGCCCTCAGGCTGATCGACGGCGTACAGGTCACGTCGCTGATCAGCCGCGACCTGGACAAGACTCGCGAGGTCGCCGGCAAGTACGGCATCGGCCATGTCACCACCGACCTGGCCGAGTCCCTGGCCCGCGCCGACGTGGACGCGGTCATCCTGTGCACGCCCACGCAGATGCACGCCGCGCAGACGCTGGCCTGCCTGCAGGCCGGCAAGCATGTGCAGGTGGAGATCCCGCTGTGCGACGTGCTGGCCGACGGCGAGGCCGTCGTGCGGGCCGCGCAGGCCAGCGGCCTCGTCGCCATGTGCGGCCACACGCGGCGCTTCAACCCCAGCCACCAGTGGGTGAACCGCCGCATCCGCGCCGGTGAGTTGCACATCCAGCAGATGGACGTGCAGACCTACTTCTTCCGGCGCAGCAATATGAACGCGCTGGGCCAGCCGCGCAGCTGGACCGACCACCTGCTGTGGCACCACGCCGCCCACACGGTGGACCTGTTCGCCTACCAGTGCGGCAGCCCGGTCGTGAAGGCCCACGCCGTCCAGGGGCCCATCCACCCGACGCTGGGCATCGCGATGGACATGAGCATCCAGCTGCAGGCCGCCAACGGCGCGATCTGCACGCTCAGCCTGTCCTTCAACAACGACGGCCCGCTGGGCACCTTCTTCCGCTACATCGGCGACACCGGCACCTACCTGGCCCGCTACGACGACCTCTTCACCGGCAAGGACGAGAAGATCGACGTGTCGGGCGTGGACGTCTCCATGAACGGCATCGAGCTGCAGGACCGCGAGTTCATCGCCGCCATCCGCGAGGGCCGCGAGCCCAAAGCCAGCGTGGCCCAGGTGCTGCCCTGCTACCAGGTGCTGCACCAGCTTGAGGGGCAGTTGCAGGCATGAGCATGCGTCAACTCGGCGGCCAGGCGGTCGAGGCCATCGGCCTGGGCTGCATGAACCTCAGCCATGCCTACGGCACGCCGCCGGGCGAGGCCGACGCCGAGGCCCTGCTGAACGCCGCGCTCGACCAGGGCATGACCTGGTTCGACACCGCCGCGCTCTACGGCTTCGGCGCCAATGAGCGCCTGGTGGGCCGCGTGCTGCGCCCGCACCGCGACCGCATCCTGCTGTGCAGCAAGGGCGGCATGACCGGCCAGCCCGTCGGCCCGGGTGGCGCGCTGCAGCGGGTCATCGACGGCCGGCCCGAGTCCATCCAGCGCGACTGCGAGGACAGCCTGCGCCGCCTCGGCGTGGAGGTCATCGACCTCTACTACCTGCACCGCTGGGACCGGCGCGTACCCATCGAGGACTCGGTCGGCGCCATGGCGCGGCTGGTGACACAGGGCAAGGTGCGCATGATCGGGCTGTCCGAGGTGTCCAGCGCCACGCTGCGGCGTGCCCATGCGGTGCACCCCATTGCCGCGCTGCAGTCCGAATACTCGCTATGGAGCCGCGATGCCGAACGCGGCGTACTGGCCACCTGCGCCGAGCTGGGCACCGCCTTGGTCGCCTTCAGCCCGCTGGGGCGGGGCTTCCTGGCCGGCCGGCTGGCGTCGCCCGACGAGCTGGGCGCGCAGGACCTGCGCCGCCAGATGCCGCGCTTTCAGCCCGAGGCCTGGCCCGCCAACTTGCGCTGCCTGGCCGCACTGCGGCAACTGGCTGCCAGCCATGGTTGCAGCCTGGCGCAGCTGGCGCTGGGCTGGGTGCTGAGCCGCGGCCCCCATGTGCTGGCGATTCCCGGCACCACGCAAACCAGCCACCTGGCCGAGAACTGGCAGGCACGCTTGCTGGACCTGCCCGCCGCCGTGTGGACGCAGGCCCAGGACCTGCTGACCGGCATCGTCGGTGCCCGCTATGCCGCCGCCACCTTCGCCGAGATCGACAGCGACTGACGGCGCGCCCTCAGCGCGCCAGCCGGCTCAACAGATCCATCATCTGCAGCCGTTCGGCAGCGCTGAGCCCGGCGGTCAGCCGCGCCTCGTACTCGGCAAGCTTCTGGCGCAACTGCTCCATCCGCGCCTGACCGTGCTCGGTCAACTGCAGCGAGTAGCGCCGCCGGTCGCCCTGCACCTCCATGCGCCGTATCCAGCCGGCCGACTCCAGCCCGTCCACCAGCTTCAACGCACTGGGCCCGGCCACGCTCAAGGCCTTGGCCAGCGCCGCCTGGTTGGTGCCCGGGTTCATCGCGATCAGCGACAGCGCCGTCACGCGGGCGGGGGACAGGTCCAGCGGCCCCAGCATCTCGAAGAACAGGTCGAAGGAGCGCAGCTGCGCCAACCGCAGCTGGTAGCCCAGCGCATTGCTCTGGAAATCGAAGGCATCGCCCGGCTCGGCGCGGGGCCGGCGGGCCTTGGCCCGCGTCGTCGGCTCGGCGGGCGCCTGGGTTGTGGCGGTTCGGGGCATGGGTTCTCCTGAGAAAGTCGGCGTCGCGACTCACGCCGTCGTAAATCCGGCTTGCGCGACAGTATCAACCTTATTACAGTTAACCACGCTAATGCATAGCTACCGTTAACACCTCACCGCACGCCGCCATGCCCAACTTCTCCCGCCCGCTGCACGACACCTGGCTGCTTGCCGGGGCTCGCACCCCCTGGGTCGACTACTGCGGCGCGCTGGCCGCCGTGTCGCCGACCGACCTCGGCATCCACGCCGCCCGCGCCGCCATCGCGCGCAGCGGCCTGCAACCGACGGCCATCGGCGCCAGCGTCGTGGCCTCGATGGCGCACGGCGACTTCGACGCCTTCGTGCTGCCGCGCCATGTCGGGCTGTACGCCGGGCTGGACATCGCCGCGCCGGCCATCGGCGTGCAGCGCATCTGCGGCAGCGGCTTCGAGGTGCTGCGCCAGGCGGCCGACCAGATCGCGCTGGGCTATGCCGACACGGTGCTGGCCGTGGGCACCGAGTCCATGAGCCGCAACCCCATCTGCGCCTACACCCACCGCAGCGGCTTCAAGCTGGGCGCACCGGTGGAGTTCAAGGACTTCCTGTGGGAGGCACTGGACGACCCGGCCGCCCGCGTCTCCATGATCCAGACCGCAGAGAACCTCGCGCGCCAATACGGTATCCGCCGCGAGGCGGTGGACGCCTACGCGGCCCGCTCCTTCGAGCGCGCCGTGCACGCCCAGGCGCAAGGCTGGTTCACCGACGAGATCGCGCCCATCACGGCGCAGCGCTTCGAGCGCGAGGGCTACCACGACCGCGGCATCCGCCCGCCGCGCAAGGTCGCTGTGGTGGCCCAGGACACGCATGCCAAGCCCTCGCCGGTGGAAGTGCTCGCCGGGCTGCGCACGGTCTACGACGGCGGCGTGCAGACGGCCGGCAACTCGGCCGCGCTGGTGGACGGTGCGGCGGCCATGGTGGTCGCCTCCGGCGCCGTCATGCGCAACGCCGCTCGCCGGCCGCTGGCCCGGCTGGCCGGCGCTGCTGCTGCCGGCGTGCCGCCGGAGATCATGGGCATCGACCCCGTGCCCGCCATCCGCCAGCTGCTCGCCAGCTGCGGCCTGACGCTGCAGGACATCGCCCTCATCGAGATCAACGAGGCCCAGGGCGCCCAGGTGCTGGCCTGCGCCCAGGCGCTTGAGCTCGACCCGGAGCGCCTGAACGTCAACGGCGGCTCCATCGCGCTGGGCCACCCGCTGGCCGCCACCGGCCTGCGCCTGACGCTGACGGCCGCGCTGGAACTGCAGCGCCGCGGCGAGCGCTATGCCGTGGTGAGCGCCTGCGTGGGCGGCGGCCAGGGCATGGCGCTGCTGATTGAAAACCCCGACTTCTGCAAGGCCTGACCCCATGAAAATCATCACAGCCGACCAGGTCGGCCCCCTCGTCAAGGACGGCGCCACCCTCTTCCTCGGCGGCCTGGCCATGATGGGCCTGGCCGAAGAGGCGCTGCAGGGGCTGGAGCGCCACTTCCTGGCCACCGGCCACCCGCGCCAGCTCACCACCTGGGCCTGCGGCGCCATCGGCAACGCCGGCACGGGCGGCATGGCCCACTTCGCCCACGCGGGCATGGTCAAGCGCGTCGTCGCCGGCCACTTCGGGCAAACCGGCAAGGCCATGATGGCGATGGTGCAGGCCGGCGAGGTCGAGGCCTACAACTTTCCGCAGGGCTCGCTGTCCAGCCTCACGCGCCACATCGCCAGCCGCTCGCCGGGCCTGCTGACCAAGGTCGGCCTGGGCACCTTCGTCGACCCGCGGCTGGAAGGCGGCAAGCTCAACGCCGCCGCGCAGGAAGACCTGGTGCGTCTGGTCGAGTTCGAGGGTGAGGAATGGCTCTTCCACCCCTCGCCGCGCATCGACGTCGCCTTCATCCGCGCCACCTACGCCGACGAGCGCGGCAACCTCAGCCTGGACAAGGAAGGCATCCTGCTGGAGCAGCTGTCCATCGCCCAGGCGGCTCGCGCCTGCGGCGGCATCGTCATCGCCCAGGTGGAGGCCATCGTGGCCGCCGGCAGCCTGCACCCGAAGAGCGTCAAGGTGCCGGGCCTGGTGGTCGACTACGTCGTCGTCGCCAAGCCCGAGAACCATCTGCAGACCATCACCACCGCCTTCAACCCGGCCTTCAGCGGCGACGTGCGCGTGCCGCTGGGCAGCATGCCCGTCATGCCACTGGACGAGCGCAAGGTCATCGCCCGCCGCGCCGCGCTGGAGCTGCGCCCGGGCGCCGTTACCAACCTCGGCATCGGCATCCCGGCCGGCATCCCCGCCGTGGCCGCCGAGGAGGGCGTGGCCGGGCTGCTCAGCCTCAGCGTGGAATGCGGCGTCAATGGCGGCGTGCCGGCCCAGGGCGGCGATTTCGGCATGGCCTACAACCCCGAGTCCATCATCGAGCAGGGCGCGCAGTTCGACTTCTACGACGGCGGCGGCCTGGACTGCAGCTTCCTCGGCCTGGCCCAGACCGACCGCCACGGCAACGTCAACGTCAGCAAGTTCAACGGCCGGCCGGTGGGCTGCGGCGGCTTCATCAACATCACGGCCTCGACGCCGCGCATCGTCTTCTGCGGCAGCTTCACGGCCGGCGGCGTCGAGCTTGCCGTGGCCGACGGCCAGCTGCACATCCGCCAGGAAGGCCGCGCGCGCAAGTTCGTCGAGCAGGTCGAGCAGATCACCTTCAACGGCCGCGATGCCGCCAGGCGCGGCCAGGAGGTGCTCTTCATCACCGAGCGTGCCGTGTTCGCGCTGCGACCCGACGGCCTGGAGCTGACCGAGATCGCGCCCGGCATCGACATCGAACGTGACGTGCTGGCCCACATGGATTTCCGCCCGCTGATGCGTGACGTGAAGACCATGGACGCCGGCCTCTTTAGCGACCACTGGGGCGGCCTGGCCGCCGCTCTCTCCAAACTGAGCCACGCATGAACGCCGCCACCGACTTCCTCCCCGCCAGCGGCCTGCTGGCCCAGCTGGACCTGCTGCGCATCGAGCATGCCGGCGCCGTCACGCACCTGTGCCTGAACCGCCCGGCCAAGCGCAACGCCATCAACGAAGCGCTGATGCGCCAGCTGCACACCGCCCTGCTCAACCTGCCGGCGTCGACCAAGGCCCTGGTCATCAGCGGCGAGGGCAGCCACTTCTGCGCCGGCCTGGACCTGTCGGACCTCAGCGAGCGCAGCGTGGCCGAGGGCGTGCTGCATTCACGTGGCTGGCATGTGGTCATGGACGCCATCCAGTTCTGCCGCGCACCGGTCGTCGCCGCGCTGCATGGCGCCGTCGTCGGCGGCGGCCTGGAGCTGGCGGCGGCCGCGCACATTCGCGTGGCCGACGAGACCGCCTACTTCGGCCTGCCCGAAGGCCAGCGCGGCATCTTCGTCGGCGGCGGTGGGTCGGCGCGCATCCCGCGCCTGGCCGGCGTGGCCTGCATGAGCGACATGATGCTGACCGGCCGCGTGCTGGACGCGCAGGAAGGCGAGCGCCGCGGCCTGGTGCAGTACGTCGTGCCCGCCGGCCAGGCCGTCGCCAAGGCCGTCGAGCTGGCCGCACGCATCGCGCAGAACGCGCCGCTGTCCAACTTCGCCGTGACCCAGGCCCTGCCGCGCATCGCCGACCTGTCGCAGGCCGACGGCCTGTTCATGGAGTCGCTGATGGCGGCCATCGCCCAGGGTGACGACGAGGCCAAGCGGCGGCTGCAGGACTTCCTGCAGAAGCGCACGCCCAAGATCGTCAAGTCATGAAGCCGCGCTACCGCCCCGTTGCCATCGGCTGCCAGGAGGCGTGTGTCGAGCACCGCGCCGACGGCGGCTTCGTGCTGCGCTCGACGGAACCGTTAGCCGCCTACCCACAGCACATGGGCGAGCGCCTGGCGCACTGGGCGCAGGCGGCGCCGGGCCGGCTGCTGGCGGCACAGCGCGGTGCGGACGGCGCCTGGCGGCGCGTCAGCTACGCCGAGATGGTGGGGCGGGCACGCGCGCTCGGCCAGGCCCTGCTGGGCCTTGGCCTGGGCGTGGAGCGGCCGCTGGTCATCCTCTCCGACAACGACCTCGAACACCTGGCGCTGATGCTGGGGGCGATGTGGGCGGGCATCCCCAGCGTGAGCGTCTCGTCGGCCTACTCGCTGGTGTCAACCGACCACGGCCGGCTGCGCCACATCCTGGCCAAGGCCACGCCGGGCGCGGTCTACGCGGCAGACGCGAGCTATGCGCGCGCCATTGCAGCCACGGTCGCGGCGGACGCCCACGTCATCCTCGGCGAGGGCCAGCTTGAAGGTCGCGCCGCGCTGCGCTTTGCCGACCTGCTCGACGCGCAGCCCGGCCCGGCGCTGGACGCCGCCCATGCCGACATCGGCCCCGACACCATCGCCAAGCTGATGTTCACGTCGGGGTCCACCAAGGCGCCCAAGGGCGTCGTCATGACCCAGCGCATGTGGTGCGCCAACCAGCAGATGACGCTGCAGGCCATGCCCTTCCTGGCCGAGCAGCCGCCGGTGGTGCTGGACTGGCTGCCGTGGAACCACACCTTCGGCGGCAACCACAACCTGGGGCTGGTGCTCTACAACGGCGGCAGCCTCTACATCGACGAGGGCAGGCCCGTGCCCGGCCGTTTCGAGGCCACGCTGCGCAACCTGCGCGAGGTGGCGCCGACGATCTTCTTCAACGTGCCCAAGGGCTTTGACGAACTCGTCTCGGCGCTGCAGGCCGACACCGCCCTGCGCGACCACTTCTTCAGCCGGCTGCAGCTGGTGGAATGCGGCGGCGCGGGGCTGTCGCTGAAGACGCTGGACGCCTTCAACCAACTGGCCGAGGCGGCAATAGGCGAGCGCATCCGCCTCGCGGCCGGCCTGGGCATGACCGAGACGGCGCCCACCTGCACCTTCGCCATTCCCGAGGAGGCGCGCGCCGGTTTCATCGGCTGGCCCATTCCTGGCGTCGAAGTGAAGCTCGTGCCCACCGGAGACAAGGCCGAGGTGCGCTTTCGCGGCCCCAACGTCATGCCCGGCTACTGGCGCGAGCCCGAGCTGACGCAGGACGCTTTCGACGACGAGGGCTACTACCGCACCGGCGACGCCGCCCGGCCCTGCGACCCCGCCGACCCCACGCAGGGCCTGATGTTCGACGGCCGCATCGCCGAGGACTTCAAGCTCTCCACCGGCACCTTCGTCAGCGTCGGCCCGCTGCGCGCCCGCGTGATCGCCTTAGGCTTCCCCTGCGTGCACGACGCCGTCGTCACGGGCCTGGGGCGCGACGAGGTCGGCCTGCTGATCGTGCCGCGCGTGAACGAAGCCCGCCGCCTGGCCGAGCTGCACGACACCGCCGCCGCCGCCGACGTGCTGAACCACGCGGCCGTGCGCGGCTTCTTCCAGGCGCTGGCCAACCAGCTCTGGGCCGAGGGCACCGGCAGCGCCACCCGCCCGGCCCGGCTGCTGCTGCTGGCCGAGCCGCCGTCCATCGACGGCGGCGAGATCACCGACAAAGGCTCGATCAACCAGCGCGCAGTGCTGAGCCGCCGCGCCGCCTTGGTCGAGTTGCTGCACGAGGCCCCCATGGGCCACCCCGACGTCATCACCCCCAAACGCTGAACACCATGAACATCTCTGGACAAACCGCCCTCGTCACCGGCGCCGGTTCCGGCCTCGGCGAAGCCGTGGCCCGCGCCCTCGCCGCCCAGGGCGCCCGCGTCGCCCTGCTCGACATCAACGAAGCCGGCGCCCAACGCGTGGCCGCCGACATCGGCGCCGACCGCGCGCTGGCGCTGCGCTGCGACATCACGGATGCAGCCTCCGTCACTGCCGCGCTCGATGCCGCGACAGCCGCCCACGGCCCGGCCCGCATCCTGATGAACATCGCCGGCATCGGCAGCGCCAAGCGTATCGTCCAACGCGACGGCTCGCCCGCGCCGCTGGAGGATTTCGAGCGCGTCGTGCGCATCAACCTGATCGGCACGTACAACATGACGCGCCTGGCCGTCAGCCGCATGGTGGCGTTAGCCCCGTTGGCCGATGGCGAACGCGGTGTCGTCGTCAACACCGCGTCGGTTGCCGCCTTCGACGGCCAGGTGGGCCAGGAGGCCTACTCGGCCTCCAAGGGCGGCATCGTCGGCATGACGCTGCCGCTGGCGCGCGACCTGGCCCAGTTCGGCGTGCGCGTCTGCACCATCGCGCCGGGCCTGTTCGCCACGCCGCTGATGAAGGAGCTGCCCGAGGAGGTGCAGCAGAGCCTCGCCGCGTCCATCCCCTTCCCCAAACGCCTGGGCCTGCCGGAAGAGTTCGCCGCGCTGGCCCTGCACATCGCCAGCAACGGCCACCTCAACGGCGAAGTCATCCGCCTGGATGGCGCGCTGCGGATGGCGCCCCGCTGAAGGAGACCACATGTTCATCACCAACACCTGGTACGTGGCCGCCCGCAGCGACGAGGTCGGCAGCGACAAGCCCCTGGGCCGCAAGGTCTGCAACCACGCGATGGCCTTCTTTCGCAACAGCGCCGGCCAGGTCAGCGCGGTGGAGGACTTCTGCCCCCACCGCGGCGCGCCGCTGTCGCTGGGCAGCGTGCACGGCGACACCCTCGTCTGCGGCTATCACGGCCTGGCCATGGGTGGCGATGGCAAGACCGTCGCCATGCCCTGCCAGCGCGTGCGCGGCTTCCCGGCCATCCGCAGCTTTCCCATCCATGAGGCACACGGCTTCATCTGGGTCTGGCCGGGTGACGCCGCCCAAGCCGACGTGGCCCAGCTGCCGGCCTTCGAATGGCTGGGCAACCCCGCCTTCGGCTACGGCGGCGGCCTGTACACAATTGCCTGCGGCTACAAGCTGATGGTCGACAACCTGATGGACCTGACGCACGAGACCTATGTGCACGCCACCAGCATCGGCCAGAAGGAAATCGACGAGATCCCCTGCACCACGCGCGTGGACGGCGACCACGTCATCACCGAGCGCCACATGCAGGGCATAGAGGCGCCGCCCTTCTGGAAGATGGCCCTGCGCATGAATGGCCTGCCCGACGACCAGCCGGTGGACCGCTGGCAGATCTGCCACTTCACGCCGCCCAGCCACATCATGATCGAGGTGGGCGTGGCGCTGCTGGGCCACGGCGGCTACGCGGCGCCCGACGAGTTCAAGGCGGCCAGTTGGGTGGTGGACTTCATCACGCCGGAGACCGACACCTCGATTCACTACTTCTGGGGCATGGCCCGCAAGTTCAAGCCGCAGGACGAGGCGCTGACGGCGCAAATCCGCGAGGGCCAGGGCAAGATCTTTGCGGAAGACCAGGAGATGCTGGAGCGCCAGCAGGCCAACCTGCTCGCCCACCCCGAGCGCAAGCTGCTGATGCTCAACATCGACGGCGGCGGCGTGCAGTCGCGCAAGGTGATCGACCGCGTGCTGGCCGCCGAGGCCGGCGCATGAGCAACTTGCTGCAGATGCGCCTGACGGCCAAGCGAGCGGCCGCCCAGGATGTCGTCGAGCTGACGTTGGAACCCGCATCGGGCGCTGCCTTGCCGGCGGTGGAGGCTGGCGCCCATGTCGAGTTGCATCTGCCCGGCGGCCTGGTGCGGCCCTACTCGCTGTGCAACGCGCCCGGCGAGACGCACCGTTATGTGCTGGGCGTGCTGCGCGAGACCGAGTCGCGCGGCGGCTCGGCGGCGGTGCATGAGCTGTTGCAGGTGGGCCAGGCGCTGGCGGTCGGCGCGCCGAAGAACAACTTCGCGCTGCGGCCCACCCCTGCCCACAAGCTGCTGCTGGCCGGCGGCATCGGCATCACGCCCATCCTCGGCATGGCGCACCAGCTGGCCGCGCAGGGGCGCTCCTTTGCGCTGCACTACGCCGGCCGCACGCGCGCCCGCATGGCCTTTCTGGCGGCGCTGGCCGACGCGCCACTGGCGGCCCACACGCGGCTGCATGTCGGTGACGAGAACAGCGCGATGGACATGCCCGCCGTGCTGGCCGCGCAGCCTGCCGGCACCGAGCTGTACGTCTGCGGCCCGGCGGGCTTCATCGACGCGGCACTCGCGGCCGCGCGCCAGCTCGGCTGGGCCGAGGCGCACCTGCACCGCGAGCTGTTCGCCGCCGCGCCACGCCAGCCCGACGGCGACGACCAGCCCTTCGACATCGAACTCGAAGGCAGCGGCGAGCTCATCCATGTGCCCGCAGGCTGCACCGCCGCCCAGGCCCTGCAGGCCGCCGGCCTGCCGCTGCTGACGTCCTGCGAGCAAGGCGTCTGCGGCACCTGCCTGACCCGCGTGGTCGCGGGCGAGCCCGAGCACCGCGATCAATACCTCACGCCGGAAGAGCAGGCCGCCAACGACCAGTTCCTGCCCTGCTGCTCACGCGCCCGCTCACCGCGGCTGGTGATCACGTTGGCGACTTGATGGCGGAGCGGCGAAGTGGTGTTTCGCCCGGAGTGGGTCAGCAACCGACTTGGCGGCCTCTACGTCTGGTGCGACCGACCCCAAGCCCGATAGCCTCCTATCTAGACCGCTGCATGTTCCCGCTTGCCCGCCAGGTGCTCCATCAGGCCATGCCAGGCCGTCGTGAAGGCATAGGTTCCCTCCCGCTGCAGCTGGGCGGCGACGACCTCGTCGTCGATGCCGGCACGTTTGAATTCGGCAATCACGCTCTCCGCATCACCGCCGTCGCCTGGCAAGGGCGGACCGAGTTCGCCGTGCTCCGCCAAAGCCAGCAAGGTGGCCTCGGGAATCGCGCTGATGGTGCCCGGCGCCATCAGGGACTCGATGTAGAACGTGTCGCGTGCGGCGGGGTCATTGCCGCCGCTGCTTGCCCACAGCAGGCGCTGTGGCCGGGCGCCTGCATTGACCAGCGCCTGCCAGCGCGGCGAGGCCAGCAGCTCGACATGGGCACGGTAAGTCCGCTTGGCCATCGCCAGGCCCAGCTGCGGCTGCGGGCCAGGTGGCCGGCGCCGCTCGACCGCCGCGTCCCAGCGGCTGATGCACAGCGAAGTCACACAAGCCACATGTGGGCTCAAACCGGCAACCAGGCGCCGCTCGATGCCTCGGGCATAGGCCCGCGATGCGGCCAGGTACTGCTCGCTCGAGAAGAGCAGCGTCACGTTGACCGGGATGCCGGCAAAGATCGATTCCTCAACCGCCTCCATGCCGGCCGCCGTACCGGGGATCTGAATGAGGAGGTTGTCGCGGTTGGCCGCGTCATGCAGGGCGGCAGCTGCCTGGATGGCCTTGGCGGCGTTGTGGGCCAGCAGCGGCGACACCGCCAGCGACACCCAGCCGTCGAGCCCCCCACTCTCCTGGAAGCTCGGCTGCAACTGGTCGGCGGCAGCACGCAGATCCTCCAACGCGAGCCTGAAGAAAAGTGCCTCGACGGTGTCGCCGGGGCGTGTCAGTCGCGCGATGTCGTCGTCATAGGCGCAGCCGTGGCGGAGTGCGCGCTCAAACAGCGCCGGGGTCGACGACAAGCCGCTCACGCCAAGAACGCGGATGTAGTACGCCAGCGCGCCGTCGGTCAGCAGTTCCCGGCTGACCTGCTCCAGCCAGAGGCTCTGACCGCGCGCTCGCAGCAGATGCAGCGTGTCGCTCATGGCGCCTCCATCGGGCGGCCCCGGCTGATCATGCGCAGTCGCATCGGTGTTCCTGTGTTGGCGAAGGAGACCGAAACGGTCGCCACGGCCGACTCTGGGCGCCGCACCCGGGAGGCGTCTGTACGCTGACAGACAGACCTCATGGATAGCCGTTGACACACCGGCTCGCGTGGGCTGCGCTAAGGCGACGCTACGACTGTTGGATTCGCCGAGCCCGGCCGACGGCCAGGGCCGCCAGGCCGATCAACACCAACAGGATGCCTCGCGGTTCCGGCACGGTGGCCGTGGGGCGGCCCACGTCGCCGTCATGCACCGCCCAGCTGTGGAAGTCATATTCCTTGATCAGAAAGCCCTGAGCGCCGTCTCTGAAGTCGAAATGCCAAGCGTCGTCGTAATAGTCGAACTGGTAAGGGGTGCCGAACCAGTAGCGCTCGTTCTGCAGATTCTGGAAGGGTCCGGTGTTGACCATGCCGAAGTCCACGCCCGAGACGCCGGGTCGCCAGCCGCCCACGCTGTCCCGCGAGCCGATATTGCCCAAGGTGTCGAAGAACATCGAGGCGATCTCGCTGCTGCCGGGCTGGGGGTTGAAGCCGCAGTTGGCCGTCGACCACCCTGGCGCGCAGGGCAGCGTCGGGTCGGTGATCTTGGGCAGGCGCCAGCCGCTGATGCCGCCCACGGTCAGCTGAGCGGCCCAGGCCTTGGCTTGGGTGAATTGCATCAGGCCGTCAGCGTCGTAGCCCGAGGTCTTGGCGTAGTCGGCATCGGCCAGCCAGGTGATGTTCAAAGTGGTGTCGTAATAGGCTTCGGCGCCATTGGCGAGATTGCCGTCCAGGTCGCGGCCGTTCAGGCCGATCGGGCCGGCCTGGGCGCTGCCGGCGCCCAGCACTGCGGCCAGCGCCAGCAGAGGAAGAAGAGCGTGCTTCATGGTGATTCTTCCGTTCAGAACGTCGTGAAGTCGCTCATGTTCTGGCCGGCAGAGAAGACCGTGCCAATCGTATTGCCGTTGGTGTTGTTGAAGAGGCGCACGCCGTGCAGCGCGACCCCAATGACGCCGTAGTAATTGTTGGCCACCGACGTGTCGACAACGAATACGCCACCAGTCCCGGCGCCGAACACACCGTGCAAGCGGTTGCTGTCGATTGTTGAACCGGTAATGAAGGTGTTGATTGCATAGATGCCGTAGCCGCCGTTGGTGAAGACGCGCAGATTGCGCAGCGTCGTGGTCGCCACGCCGGTTTCGAACCGCATCACGCCGGCGCCGGCATTGCTGCCAATGGCCATGTTCTCCACCAGATGGCCCTGGCCCTTGAGGACCACGCCCGAGCTGGAAAAGCCTGTGACGCTGCCGTTGCGGAGGGTGGCGCCATCGACCGCGACGATGCCCGGGGTGGCCAGGTTGTCATACGCGCTGTTGCAATGAACCTGGGCCGAAGCGTAGGTGCAGGTGGTGGGGCCGTTGATGCTGAAGCCGTTCAGGTCCAGCGTCACATTCGGGGCGGTGATGTCGATGCCAATCATCTTGGCGGGCACTGCCAGATTGCCGGTGAGCTTGTAGCTGCCGGGCACGCTGAGCGTGATGGGAAAGCCCGGGGCGTCGCCAGGTGTGACGCTGCCGGCGAAGGCCTTGTTCTGATCGATGGTGGTTTGTGCGTGCGCGCTCGCGGCGGCGGCGATCAGGGCAAGTGCTGCGGCGGTGTGGGCGATGAGGTGGCGGCGGGTGATCATGAAACGAGTACTCCAGAAGATTGCCGATTGGCGGCATGGGCTGTGGGACGTGCCTATGCTCGATGCCGCTCGTTTCACCCGCGTTCCAAGCTGCGTTGATGCGCGTTTCATTTGTTCCGATGCGCGAATGTCGAGCCTGTCCGGCGAATCGCGTGACACACAGCCAAGCGTGTTTCCACACGAACCAATGTCACGCAGAGGCGACGCTCGTGGCCTGAGCCGTTTCAACAATTGAAACGAGACGAGCCGCCCGCGAAACGGCGATGCAACGTGCGCTAACGAGACTCCGTGGATCGCACCGAATCGGTCACTCGCCCAACTCCAACAAAGCCCGGAGCCATCCTCATGAAATTTCGCCCCACCCTCGTCGCCTTCACGGTCGCCCTCGCCGGCGCCGCCACGTATCAAACGTCGTCAGCGGCGGTTGTCACCTACGCCTATACCGGCATCGTGGACAGTGACGACGCCTCCCGCGGCTACGGCGGCTTCACGGGCGAGTTCAGCTACGAAACCAGTACGGCCGACCAGATCGCCGACCCGCAAACGGCCGACTACAAAATGGGCTTCTGGCCCCTCGGCATGAACGCCATCTTCGACGCAGGTGCTGCCAGCGCCTCCATCAACGACACGATGGACATGCTCGTCGCCAACGATCTCGGTGGCATGGACAGCCTCGGCGCGCTGGCGCGCACCAACGACCTGCTCAGCAGCCTGAGCCTCACGCTGTTCGACTTCAGCGCGCTGGTCTTCAGCAGCGACGGGCTCCCCGGTGGCGATCTCAAGTTCAACCAGTTCGGCTGGAGCAGCTTCTCCTGGGAAGGCGCCAGCGGCGTGCTCCAAGGCCACCTCACAGGCCTGAACTGCGTTGACGGCTGCGATGCCCCCGGCAACCCGCCCCCTGTTGGTGGTGGTGGTGGTGGTGGTGGCGGTGGCGGCGGCTGCAACCCGGCCACAGCCCCCTGCCCCGTCAATCATCTGCCCGAGCCGGCCGCCCCGGTACTCAGCCTGACCGCGCTGGCCGGGCTGTTCTTCGCCGCCCGCAGACGGCGAGGCCCGGCGCCAGCGGTTGCCCGCAGCGCTGAGATTGGAGCCGCCAGCGTGCGGCAGGTGGGCGCGATGTCCGTGCGCTGACAGACAGACCTCCCGGAGAGGCGTCGACACACTGGCTCGCGGCTTTCCGCAAGCTCCCGAGGACGCCCCATGCTCGAGACGATGGCCGCCGTGGGCCTGCTGCGCGAGCACCTGCCGGACCTGCGGGTGCGCGTCGGCAACGTGGCGGACAAGCGCGACATCAACCGGCATGGCGAGGACATGCCGGAGATCCGCGACTGGGTCTGGGGGAGTCCGTCGCCGGTGGCGCCGGCATGACCGAGCCCCGCCCGGCGGCGCCGTTCTGGACGCGCGCACCTGCCGACTGGGCGAGCGAACTGCAGTGCACGCTGAACGGCCTGAGCAGCGCCGAGGCCACGACGCAGCGCACGCGCCACGGCCTCAACAGCGACGGCGTGGGCCGGCCCGACAGCGTCGCCCGCGCGTTGCGCCGCCGGTTGCTGGAGCCGCTGTCGCTGATCCTGCTGGCGGCCGGCGTGGTCTCGCTGCTGACCGGCGACCCCATCGGGGGCGCCATCATCGTCAGCATCCTGGCCGTCTCCATCGGGCTGGACACCGTGCAGGAGGGCCACGCCCAGCGCGCCGCCGAGGCACTGCGTCGCTCGGTGGCGCTCAAAGCCGAGGTGCAGCGCGACGGCCGGTTCATCGAGGTCGAGATCGACCAGGTCGTGCCCGGCGACCTGCTGCGCGTGAAGGCCGGCGACATCATCGCGGCCGATGCCCTCGTGCTGCAAAGCAGCGGCTTCACGGCCGGCGAGGCGGCGCTGACCGGCGAGCCCTACCCGGTCGACAAGCGTGCCGGCTCAGGCGTAGCCAGCAACGCGCTGTTCCGCGGCGCCGTCGCGCAGACCGGCGAGGCGCTGGCCTTCGTCGTGGGCACGGGCCTCGCGACGATGTTCGGCGCGGCGGCGGCCGCGCTGGCCGAGGCGCAACCGCCTTCCCCCTTCCAGCGCGACCTGCACGAGTTCGGCCTGGTGACGGCGCGGTTGACGCTGGCCCTCGTCGTCATCGTGCTCGGTGCGCGCGTGCTGATGGGCCGCCCGGCGCTGGACTCGCTGATGTTCGCCGTCGCCCTGGCCGTGGGCCTGACGCCCGAGCTGCTGCCGATGATCACGACCGTGACGCTCGCGCGCGGCGCGCTGCGGCTGGCGGCGCGCAAGGTCATCGTCAAGCGGCTCGCGGCCATCCACGACCTGGGCGCGATGACGGTGCTGTGCACCGACAAGACCGGCACGCTGACGTCGGCCGAAATCACGCTGGCGCGCAGCGTCGATGCCGCCGGGGCTGACGACCCGCGCGCCGCGCAGCTGGGCGCCATCGCCGCCGGCCTGGGCGGTGACCGCAGCGCGCTGGACTTGGCCCTGGTCAAGGCCGGGCCCGCCGCCGCCACGGGCTGGACGCTGAGCGGCCGGCGCGCCTTCGACTTCAACCGCCGCCTGGGCTCAACACTCGCCGCAGGGCCCGAGGGAACGCTGCTCATCGTCAAGGGCGCGCCCGAGGCCGTGCTGACGCTGTGCACCCAGCGCCGCCAGGGTGGGCAGGCCGTGGACATGACGGCGCGCGAGCGCGTGGAGGTGGCCGACCGCGTGCTGGCCCATGCGCGCGAGGGGCTGCGCACGGTGGCCATCGCGACCCGCGTGTGGACGGGCGCCATCGCAGGCGCGGCCGTCGACGTGCAAGCCACCGACGAGGCCGCGCTGGTGTTCGAGGGCATCTGCGTCTTCGCCGACCCGCCCAAAGCCAGCGCCGCTGCCGCGATCAAGCAGCTGGCAGCGGCGGGTATCACGCTGAAGGTGCTGTCGGGCGATGACCCGGTCGTCGTGCAGCGCCTGGCCGCGCTGGTGGGGCTGCGCGCCGAGAAGGTGCTGTCCGGCACCGACGTGGCTGCGCTCAGCGATGCCGCGCTGGCCGTGCAGGTGCGCAGCGTGGACGCCTACGGGCGGCTCGCGCCCGACCAGAAGTCGCGCATCGTGCGGGCGCTGCAGGCCAGCGGCGCGGTGGTCGGCTTCCTGGGGGACGGTATCAACGATGCGCCGGCGCTGAACGCGGCGGACATCGGCTTGTCGGTCGACGGCGCCACCGGCGTGGCCCAGGCTGCGGCCGACCTGATCCTGCTCGACAGCGACCTCGGCGTGGTGGCCAACGGCGTGGCCGAGGGCCGGCGCACCTTCGTCAACATCCTGAAGTACATCCGCATGGGCGCCAGCTCCAACGTCGGCAACATGCTGTCGATGGCGGTGGCGTCGGTCGTGCTGCCCTTCCTGCCGATGCTGCCGATCCAGATCCTGCTGAACAACCTGCTCTACGACCTGTCCGAGGTCGGCATTCCGTTCGACGGCGTGCGCCCGGCCGCCATCGCCCAGCCGCAGCGTTGGGACATGAAGCAGCTGATCCGCTTCGCCGCAGTGATGGGGTCGGTGTCCTCGCTGTTCGACTTCCTGACCTTCGGCGTGCTGCTGGCGGTCTTCCACGCCTCGGCCGCCGAATTCCAGACCGCCTGGTTCCTGGAGTCGATGACCACCCAGATGTTGGTGATCTTCATCATCCGCACCAACGGGCGGCCATGGGCGGAGCGGCCCAGCGCCTGGCTGTCCACGTCGACGCTGCTGGCCCTGGGCACCGCGTTGGCACTGCCCTTCACGCCGCTGGGCGCCTGGTTCGGCTTCGTCACACCGTCGGCCTCGATGGCTGCGGCCATTGCGTTGATCGTGACGGCCTATCTGGTGGCCACCGAGCTGCTCAAACCGCTGGCCATCGGGCGGCAGCGCACAGACGGGCATCGCGCCAGGCGCCACGCTCTGCCGAGGTGAAGTGACCGGATTCAGCCCCGCTGAAGCCAGCCCGCAACGCCGACCCCGACCACTCCGCAAAGGACAGCCCATGAAACACCACGCCAGCAAGAAGCCCGCCGACAAACGTCAGCACAAGCCAGAAGTCGTGGCCAGCAAGACCGGCCCGGCGGACACCGGTGCCGCCAGGAGCGGCGCCACGACGGCGGCATCAGGCGAGGCCAAGGTCCCGCAAAAGGGGGCTCCGCACAGGGCCTGAGCGTTCACTCGAATCACGCAGGGGCCGCGGCGCACAATCGCCACGGCCCCTTTTCTTTTGCCCGGCGGCGCAGGCGGCACCAGGGGCGGCGCAACTTTCTGTGTGTTCGGTACAGAACATTCACCGGAGCAGCTTTGGCCTATATTGGACAGGCACCCGCGGCACCTTGCCCGATTCACCCAAGCGAGCCTATGCCCCGTGGCCAAGATCCTTTAGCCAACCAGTTGCTGGCCGCCCTGCCCCAAGCCGAGTGGCAGCGCTGGGAACCCTTGCTTGAAGCCGTGGAGCTGCCGCTGGGCCGCGTGCTCTACGAGTCCGGCAGTGTGCTCAGCCACGTGTATTTCCCCACCACGGCCATCGTGTCGCTGCTCTACGTGATGGAGGACGGCGCTTCCGCCGAGATCGCGGTGGTGGGCCATGAAGGCCTGGTGGGTGTGTCGCTCTTCATGGGCGGGGAATCCACCACCAGCCGCGCCGTGGTGCAAAGCGCCGGTCGCGGCTATCGCCTGCGGGCGGCGGTGCTGAAGGAAGAGTTCAGCCGCTCCAGCCCGGTGCTGCACCTGCTGCTGCGCTACACCCAGGCCCTGATCACGCAGATGGCGCAGACCGCGGTGTGCAACCGCCACCACCTGCTGGACCAGCAGCTGTGCCGCTGGCTGCTGCTGAGTCTGGACCGGCTCGGTGGGAATGAGCTAGCGATGACGCAGGAACTCATCGCCAACATGCTGGGCGTGCGCCGCGAGGGCGTCACTGAGGCGGCGCTCAAGCTGCAGGATGCCGGGCTGATTCGCTATGCGCGCGGTCACATCACCGTGCTGGACCGCGAAGGCCTGGAGGCGCGCAGCTGCGAGTGCTATTCGGTCGTGAAGAAGGAATACGACCGGCTGCTGCCCGTGGGCGACGCGAGCTAAGCGATCCCCCACCCGGCAGCCATCCACGTCGCCCGGTACCAAACACCCGGTCAAGCTTGAGCAGGGGCATGGGAAGCGGGTCGCGGTCACCCATGTCCATGCGCGAGGAATGCACGCCCAGCAGCTTCCAGGGCAGCGCAGCCATGGCGCCGGCACTGGCGTCGCGCATCAGCACCGGCGCGCCGCTGGTGCCGCGGTGGGTGCGGCCGTCGGTGAGGAAGAAGCCCTGGCCCTGGAAGCGGATACCGTAGGGCGAGACCAGCATCGCGTGGCGCAGCACCGGCAGGTGATGCAGCGCGCACATGCCGGCTGGTCACGAGGTAGAGGCGTTCATCGCGCAGAAAGAAGAAGCCGCTGGCCCGGGTCAGCAAGCGCTTGCCGAGAAAGGAACTCACGTGCGGGGTGGCGAGGAAGAGCGGCGCCACCCCTGGCGCGCAGGCAGCAGCCGCCATCAACGTTGGCGCGCGGCGCAAGGCAGTGGACGGGCTCATCAAGGGTTCTCGGGACATGCAAAGCCGCCAGCCTGACGAGCTCGTGAAAGTGTGTCTGTTCGACACCGAACTGATGGCCAGCACGCTTCGACAGCCACGCGCCTCAGCCCGCCGCTCCGTTGCTGGCATTCGCTCTCAGCGGTTCCGCTTGCGCCGTGCCAGCCAGGGCCATCCCTATACGTCTGACCTTGGCCTGCAGCATCGCGTGATCGGCACTGGCCACCAGCGCGTCCAGCGTGCTGCCGTGCTGCGGGAAGAGGGCGACGCCGACACTGGCCTGCACGCTCACGAAGATCGGCCCGATGCTGCAGGGCCGCGCCACCGTGGCCATCAACTTGCGCCCGATCATCAGCGCCTGCTCGGGGTGCTGCACATTCGGCAGCAGGCACAGGAACTCGTCGCCACCATGCCGGCAGACGCGGTCTTGCGCGTGATGCGGCCCCGCAGAACGAGCCTCGCCGCGCAGCGCGTGCAGCAACCTGGACGCGATGGCCTGCAAGAGGGCATCACCGGCGGCGTGGCCGTGCTGGTCGTTCACGGCCTTGAAGCCATCCAGATCAAGGAACATCAGACACAGGCCGCGAGATTGCGCCGCATGCTGACCGAAGGCGAGCCGGTTGGACAAGCCGGTCAAGGCATCGCGGCCGGCACTCTGGCGCGCCAGTTGCTCGTCATGCTGACTGCGCGCGAGCGCGTCCTGGGTGATGTGCAGGGCGCGATGCGCCTGGGCCAATGCGGACTCGGCCCGCTGGGACCGCTCCTCGCACTGCGCCAGAGCCTCGCGCAGCAGCGCTGCGGGCGGCGAGGGCTTGTTCATGGGCGCAGGCGCGGCCCGCGCGCCTGGTGCTCGGCACAGCGTATCCAGTGGCGAATCTGCTGCTCGGCCTCCTGAACCTCGATGCCGTAGAGAACGCCCAAGCGGCGCACCAGCCGCTCGCGCTGGCCGGCCACAACGGCCACGTCCTCAACGGTCAACCTACCCCACTGCTCGCGCGCCCCGCCCTGGAACTGTGCCCACTGGCCTTGGAAACGATCATGGTTCACGACTCTTCCTTCTTGTGGATGGCAGATCACGAGGCGATGGCAGCGCACCGGGTGTACGCGAGATGCTGCCGCGATCCGCGCGTGCGGTCTGTGCGGCAACGAACACAACCCACGGGAGTGCGCTGGCAGACAGACGGCGCCCATTCATCGCCTCAGGCTGGGCCTTCTGCTGCGCGAGCAGCTCATCACAAGGAGCCGTCATGGCCCGGATACCTGCCTTACGCCGTCCAGCGATGGCCGACGCCTGCGTCAACATTGACGAGGGCGTGCCGACGGAATTGCGCGTGGACATCGCCAAGCTGGCCGCCAAGTGAAGCTCACCCCGACTGGCCGACCCTTTTCGGCGCCATGAATCAGCTGATCGAAAGCCTTCCAGCCGCGGCGCGAGCGAGCCTGCTGGCACTGTGCGAGCCCGTGGCCCTGACGCTGGCTCAGGTACTGACCGAAGCCGGCGCAGTGACCCGCTATGTCTATTTCCCGACCGCCAGCTTCGTGTCGCTGATCGCGGAGCTGGATGCCCGTCACCGCGTCGAGGTCGGCATGGCCGGCCGCGAAGGCATGGTGGGCATGCAACTGGCACTGGGTCACAAGCACGATCCGCTAGGCGCCATCGTGCAGGGCGCGGGCCTGGCCTTGCGAGTGCGCGCGACTGCCTTTCAAAAGGAGCTCGTGCGCAGCGCTGCCTTGCGCAATCGACTGCTGCACTACGTGGCCGTGCTCATGAACCAGCGGGCCAATGCCGCCGCCTGCCTGCGGTACCACGAGATCGGCCCGCGCCTGAGCCGCTGGTTGCTGATGAGCCAGGACCGCGCCGCCGTCGACGCGTTTCCTGTCACGCAGGAGTTCCTGGCCGCGATGCTGGGCGTGCGAAGGGTCGGCATCACCGGCGCGGCCGGCGATCTGCAGCGTCGCGGCCTGATCCGCTACCACCGCGGCCAACTCACCGTGCTGGACCGCGCAGGCCTGGAGGCCGCCGCCTGCAGTTGCTATGCCACCGACCGCCAGACCTATTCCCACCTCATGGAGCGCTGAACAGGGTCCGAGCCGCCGCGATGCGCTGACCCGCCCACAGGCCGCGCAGCCACAACACCAGAATGCCGACCGACACCCACGCCAGCGCCGTGCCCAGCGTTTGCTGGTCGTCCGGCCGATAGGCGTTGCAGATGCGGACTGTGAGCGCTACAGGCCACGAGCCTTGCGTCCAGGATTCAGATCGGTGCGCTGGCGTACAGACCCGAAGGATTGCTTTGCCGCAACCTGCTGTAAGCACAACGCATCAACTCGCGGGCAAATGACCCACCGCAATCAAGAGCTACTGTTGGACCCGAAGTCGGTCGGCGGCGGCGCGTCCGGCCGCGTCCCGCGCATGCCGACGACAACCCCTTGTCGGCGGGACTACGTCGGAGTCATCTCACTCGACGCCCGCTTGCGCGAGTTCGCCCGCCTGACGCAGATCGACGACCTTCTCGCTGGGCGCGGCACGCGGCGCGTGCCTGGCTACGTGCTGCGCGAGAACGTGGCGATGCACAAGCTGGTCCGTTCGCACGGTTACCTGGCCGACGAAGCAGGAACGAATTCGGACGCGCGCTGCCTTGCGCGCGCCCTCTAAGCGCAGGGAATTTTCATCATGGACAGGTTTCTAAGTAACAACCGCGAGGAACTGATCGCGCGATGCAGGGTGAAGGTCGCACAGCGGCCGCATCGTGCGGCCACGACAGCGCAACTTGCCAATGGCGTCCCGCTGTTCCTGGAGCAATTGACGCGTACGCTTCAGGCAGAAAAGCGAGGCGAGATCGGCGAGAGCCTGCGAATTTCAGGGGCGGCGAGCGGCGATGCGACCCGCCTGACAGAAATGGGCGTCAGTGCGGCGGCACACGGGAAACAACTGTTGGCGCTCGGGTTTACCGTGGATCAGGTCGTGCACGACTACGGCGACCTGTGCCAGGCCATCACGGACTTGGCCGTCGAGCGCGATGCACCCTTCAGCGTCGGCGCGTTCCGCACATTGA
>NZ_JBDSQX010000007.1:0-84668 GCF_039929605.1 Roseateles sp. | reverse complement strand
GGGCGGCGCGGCCATTGTGGAATTCCATACTGAGGTACCCGGCAGCTACGTGATGGTCGATCACGCGATCTTCCGCGCCTTCAACAAGGGCGCACTGGCGATCCTCAAGGCCGACGGTCCGGAGAACAAGGCGATCTACTCGGGCAAGGAGGTCGATGCGGTCTACATCGGCGAGCGCGCGCAACCGAACCTGCAGGCCGTCGCCACCGCCGCGGCAGCGGCAACCACCGGCACCCTCACCGTCAAGGAGCAGATCGCCGCCGGCCAGGCGCTGTTCACCGGCACCTGCTCGGTCTGCCACCAGGCCAATGGCGCGGGGCTGCCGGGCGTGTTCCCGCCGCTGGCCAAGTCCGACTGGTTCGGCCAGGACCCCAAGCGCGCCGTCGGCGCCGTGCTGCACGGCCTGTCGGGCAAGGTCAAGGTCAACGGCAAGGACTACGACTCGGTCATGCCGCCGATGAACCAGTTCAACGACGACGAAGTCGCCAACATCCTGACCTATGTGCTGAACAGCTGGGGCAACCCGGGCGGCACCATCTCGGCCGACGAGGTCAAGAAGCAGCGCGCCGCCAAGCCCGTCGCCACCAACCAGGCGGGGCATTGATGGGCCTCGCTGCGGCGCTGCTGGGCCTCGCCGCCGCCAGCTACGTGCCTCTGCCGGCAGGCACCTTGAGCAGCGTGCTCGCGCGCGACACGGACCTCGAGCCGACGCGCATCGCCGCCTTCGAGTTGCGCGAGACCCCGGTCACGCGCACCGAGTTCCGCCAGTTCCTGAGCACGCATGGCGAGTGGCAGCCGGACCGCGTGCCGGCCGTGTTCGCCGGCCCCGGCTATCTGCAGCAGGGTGTCGACGAAGGCGACGCGCCGGTCACTGCAGTCAGCTGGTTCGCGGCCCAGGCCTATTGCGAGGCCGAGGTCGAAGGCGGCCGGCTGCCGACCTGGCATGAATGGGAATACGCCGCCGCAGCCGACGCAACCCGCACCGATGCGCGCGGCGACCCGGCCTGGCTGGCGCGCATCCTCGGCTGGTATGCGCGGCCGGCCGACGGGCCACTGCCGGCGGTGGGCGGCGCGGCCAATGTCTACGGCGTGCGTGACCTGCATGGGCTGGTGTGGGAATGGGTGGAGGACTTCAACGCCCTGCTCGTCAACGCCGACAGCCGCAGCGCCGGCGACCCCGACCTGCTGAAGTTCTGCGGTGCCGGCGCCATAGACCTGCAAGACCGGCAGAACTACGCCGTGCTGATGCGCGTCGCCCTGCTCTCCTCGCTAGGCGGCGGGGACAGCACCGGCAGCCTGGGCTTTCGCTGCGCGCGTGAGGTGTGGCGATGAAGCGGCGCCTGCTCCTGAGCTGGGTCTGCTGGCTTGGCTTCGCTGGCGCCGCCTTCGCGCTGCCGGGCGACTCCGTCTACCAGCTCGACGCGACGCTGACCGACCAGCGCGGCCAGGCCATCAAGCTCGACACCGGCCGCGGCCAGCCGGTGCTGGTCAGCATGTTCTACACGTCCTGCCAGTTCGTCTGCCCCATGCTCATCGACGCCGCACGCGACACGCAGGCCGCGCTCCCTGCGGCCGAGCGCGGCCGCGTGAAGGTGCTGCTGATCAGCTTCGACCCGGTGCGCGACACACCGGCCAAGCTCGCCGCCATGGCCAGCGAGCGCGGCCTGGACGCCGCGCAATGGACGCTGGCCCGCACCGACCCGGCCACCGCGCGCAAGATCGCAGCGATGCTGAAGTTCCAGTACCGCGCGCTGCCCGACGGCGAGTTCAACCACAGCGCGGAACTGATCCTGCTCGACGGCGAAGGCCGCATCGCCGCGCGCACGGGCATGCTGGCGGGCGCTGATGCGCGCATGGTGGCCGCCCTGCGCAAGCAACTGGCGATCAGCGCTCCAGCCAGGCCTTGAGCCGCCTCTTACCCGCCGCCGCACAGCCGGCGACGGCGCGCGTCTAGGAGCGTAGGCGGTTGGCGCGGAAGAACTGCGCCGGGTCGAGCTGAGTTTCCAGTTCGGCCAGCGGCGTTTCCAGCATCGGGCAATCAAGCAATCGAGCAATCGAGCAATCGAAAGATAGCGAACGGTGCTCATGCTTGGCTTGCCTGTCCGTTGTTCTAAGCACTGGGGCGCAGGATGATCTTGCGGCAGTCCTCCTGCTTCTCATTGAATATTTCGTAGCCGCGCGCTGCGTCCTGTGTCGGCAAGGCGTGCGTCACGATGGCGTCCGGGCCGATCTCTCCAGCACTGATGCGCGCCCGCAGTTCCGGCATGAACTTCTGCGCACGCGTCCGGCCGCTTTTGAAGGTCAGCCCTTCTCGAAGTTGCACTGCGATCAGGCCCATTCGGCGCCAGCCAAGTCCTACAACTGAACATTACAACGGCCCACGGCCATGGGCGCGCAACAGATTCAAAGTGCAGCTCTCTTGCAACCCGGAGACTGACCATGAACGCAGCACGAATCTCTGCTTCGCTGGCCATCGCTGTCGCATCGATGACAGCCTTTGCTCAACCCGCCGACACGCCGTCCACCGCAGCCTCGCAACCGAACGCAGTCGGTGTGACCCCGGAAACCGCCAAGGCGGCAAACGACCAAGCCATCAAACGATCTGACGTCGCCACCGTTGTTCGCACGGGTCCGACCGCTGCAGACCGGGCGCGCCAAGCGGGTCACAAGGTCGAGTCCTCTGTCGCGGGCACGACCCACGCTGACGGCACGACGGGCGCGCCATCGGGCAACCGCAGCGCCAACCTGGCGCCGCGCCCCGACCGCAACTGATTCATTCACTTTTCTAAGGAGTTCTTATGACCATCACCAACAACAACCGCCTCGTCACTGGCCTGTTCGCCGACCGCGCCAGCGCTGAAGCCGCTTACAACGCAACCAGCGCCCGTGGCTACAGCAACAGCGACGTCGACGTCGTCATGTCTGACGAAACGCGCACCCGCCACTTCGTGCCCGCCGGCACTGAGACGGAACTGGGCAACAAGGCTGCTGAAGGCGCCGGCATCGGCGGCGCTATCGGCGGCACGATCGGCGCGATCGCTGCCGCAGTGGCAGCGGTGGGCACCAGCATTGCCATCCCCGGTCTCGGTCTTGTTGTGGCAGGGCCGCTGGCCGCTGCAATCGCCGGCGCAGGCGCCGGAGCTGCCAGCGGCGGCCTGGTCGGCGCGCTAGTCGGATGGAACATGCCCGAGGAACGCGTCAAGCAGTACGAAGAGGGCATCAAGAACGGCGGCATCCTGGTCGGCGTTCGCGCCAAGAGCGATGAAGACGCCGAGCACTTCGCGCGCGAGTGGAATGGTGCCAACGGTCAGCACGTCTATCTTTGATCGTGCAACCTCTGTGAAGAGGCGGCCTGGCCGCCTCTTTTCGTTGTACTGCCTTCGGCATTCGACGGGAGTCGCAATGGACCTGACCCTTGATGCAGTGCAGTGGCCGGCCATGGTCGTCACCGTATGGGCGGCCTGGTTCGTCGGCTCTTCAGAGAAGCGCCGACGCCAGATCGGGTTCTGGCTCTTCCTCGCCAGCAATGTGCTTTGGACTACTTGGGGCGTACACGCGCAGGCCTACGCGCTGATCTTGCTGCAGGTGTGCCTGGCAGCCATGAATATCCGCGGCGCCCTCCGAGCTCAGGTCAACGCATAGTCCCCACGCGCTTATCGCGCCGGTGCTGGAGCGAATTCGCTTCTTCCAGCGCCGCATGGGCAACAGCAGCCACATCCAGTTTCCAGCTACTGCTGGACGAACCCAGCATGGCCGCCGCGACGGCGCATTCCGCGCGCCGCCCCGGTGACCTTTGAAAAGTCGGGCGCGGGCGTTCGTCGGCGCCGAGGCCGGATTCGGAATGCGCACATGTCCTTGACCTTGATCGGTGCCTTCTGGCCGAAGATCCTGGCCTTGTTCCACGACGCGCGCCCACGCCATGTCGATTTGGCGTCCCGTCGTTCGTCGAAGGACTGCGACGTGCCCACCGGCGGGTGCGCCGACCGGTCAACTGAACAGGAGTGAAGACATGTCCTACATCGATGGTTTCGTCATCGCGGTGCCCACCGCCAACAAGCAAAAGTTCATCGAGCACGCGCGCCACTTCGACGCGATGTTCATCGAGCTGGGCGCCCTCCGTGTCATGGAGAGTTGGGGCGACGACGTCCCCGACGGCAAAGTCACCGACTTCCGCCGCGCCGTGCAAGCCACGGCCGAGGAGACGGTGGCCTTCTCATGGGTCGAATGGCCGGACAAAGCCACGCGCGACGCCGGCATGAAGAAGATGATGGAAGACCCGCGCATGGACCCGTCCACTCCGGGCAACCCACCCATGCCCTTCGACGGCAAACGCATGATCCTCGGCGGCTTCGAACCGGTGGTTGAAGTGAAGGCTTGAAGGCCGGGAGCAATGCCACCCCTGCGCGTGCCACTGCGCGTGGGCGGGTGTCCGGCGCCTGCTGTCGTTGAACAGCGCGGCAGTCGCCGACTGGTATGCCCGTGAGAAAGGTGAACTCGTCGCTGCGGCTTGGTGTGTTCCGGAATTCGCCAGAGCCCTCGGCATCAAGCAGCGCACCTGCGCCATCGACGTGCAGCAGGCTCAGGGTGCCTGGGCCCGTTTAGAACGCACGGTGGCTGCCGACCTCCGACTGCTCCCGGTCGAACCCGCCCACTTCCATCGGTCAGCGGAATTGGTACTCGAACCGTCCAGTGCCTTACGCGCCTGCGACGGTTTGCATCTGGCCTGTGCCGAGACTGCTGGGGCAAAACACATGGCGACGCTGAACGAAGTCCTGAGCCGGAATGCACAGCGGCTGAAAATCAAGCTGGTTGTGCTGCATGGCGAGGTGACAGTTGGTAAGTCCTCGAAAGGGCGACGATCCATCGCAATCGCGGAAGTCACTGTTCGGCCACTTGCCGGCGCTCACCGATGACCGCTTCGAGGAAACATGCACGGGTGCTCGCAAAGGGCCGCTCAGTCTCGGCGCGCGTAGAGCCACACAGCCGCCGCCCACGCTATGGGCGGCATTAGAAGCAGCCACCTGAAGTCCGAGTGCAGCGCGAAGTTCACGGCGCTCATCAGCCCGAGCGCCAAGGCGCCGGCCAATGCCAGTGCGATTGCCGCCCCGCGTGGTCGCAGCGGCATTACCTCCCAACCGAAATACGCGATGAAAACGCCGGCGCCTGCCATGAAGCCGCCCATCACCGTGAACACCTTGCCAAGCCAGTCTGCGAGTAGCGGAACTGCGGCCTTCAGCGCTTGCGGCTCAACGCCCAGGTAGCGCAGGTCCTCCGGTAGGAGAGCAGGACGAACGAAGATGAAATACAACCCCAGCCCGACCTGCCAGGCGCCGCAGGCCGCAATGAGCCACTCGGCAGCGCCACGACGCACCGGCTGACTCATCTCAGTCCACCTTGACGGTCCGCAGGCGCAGTGCATTCCCGATGACGCTGACCGACGACAGCGCCATCGCGGCGGCCGCGATCACGGGCGACAACAGCGTGCCGAAGAACGGATAGAGCACGCCCGCCGCGAGAGGAATGCCCGCCACGTTGTACGCAAACGAGAGGAACAGGTTCTGCCTGATATTGCTCATGGTTGCGCGCGACAGCGTTCTCGCTCGAACGATGCCCATGAGGTCACCTTTGAGCAGCGTGATGCCAGCACTCTCCATGGCCACATCGGTGCCGGTCCCCATCGCAATGCCGACCGTGGCCGCGGCCAGGGCTGGAGAATCGTTGACGCCGTCGCCTGCCATGGCAACGACCCTGCCTTCCTTCATCAAGCGCTGCACCACCGCGACCTTGTCTTCCGGGAACACTTCGGCCACGACCTCGTCGATGCCGAGTTGCTTGCCCACGGCTTCTGCTGTCGTCTTGCCATCGCCCGTGAGCATCACGATGCGAACGCCAGCCGCCTTCAGAGCTTCCAGCGCCCGTGGTGTCGTGGCCTTGATGGGGTCTGCAATGGCCACGAAGCCTGCCAGCTTGCCGCCGACACCAACGAAGATGACCGTCGCCGCCTTCGCGCGTTGCGCTTCGGCGGACTGGTTCAGCGAGCTCACCTCAATGCCGTTTTCGGTGAGGAACTTGCTGCTGCCGGAAACGACCTGAGCACCATCGACGGTGCCGACGACACCCTTTCCGACCGGAGAGTCGAAGTCGGTCACCACCGACAACGCCAGCTTGCGCTCCTGCGCGTCGTTCACGATGGCCAGTGCCAGAGGGTGTTCACTGGCGCGCTCCACGCTCGCCAGTTTCTGCAGCACGTCGTCGGCTGAAAATCCGTTGGCGGGCGCTATGTGAACGACCGTTGGCCGGCCTTCGGTCAGCGTGCCAGTCTTGTCCAGCACCAGCGTGTCGACCTTCTCCATGCGCTCGAGCGCTTCGGCATCGCGGATCAGCACCCCGTGTTGCGCGCCCTTGCCGACACCGACCATGATGGACATGGGGGTGGCCAGGCCGAGCGCACAAGGGCACGCGATGATGAGGACAGCGACCGCCGTGATGAGCGCGTAGCTGAACGCCGGCGAGGGGCCCCAGACCATCCACACGCCGAACGTCGCCACGGCAATCAAGATGACAACGGGCACGAACCAGCCCGCGACCTGGTCGGCCATGCGCTGGATGGGGGCACGGCTGCGCTGGGCGGCCGCCACCATGTGCACGATTTGCGAGAGCAGGGTATCGGCGCCGACCTTCTCGGCCTTCATCACGAAGCCGCCGGTCTGATTCAACGTGCCGGCGGTGACCTTCGAACCCACGGTCTTGGCAACAGGAATAGGTTCGCCCGTCACCATTGACTCGTCGACGTTGCCCTTGCCCTCAGTGAGTTGGCCGTCGACCGGGATCTTCTCGCCCGGACGAACGCGAAGGAGGTCGTTGACCTGGATGGAGTCGACCTGCACGGTCTCGTCGATTCCACTGGGACCCACCTTCACCGCGGTCTTCGGCGCCAGACCGAGCAGCGCCTTGATGGCGCCGGATGTTTTCTCGCGCGCGCGCAACTCGAGCACCTGGCCGAGCAGCACCAGCACGGTGATGACGGCCGCTGCTTCGAAGTAGATCTGTACCGCTCCATCTTCCAATCGCAGGTCGCTCGGGAAGAGCTGCGGCGCCAGCGTGCCGACGATGCTGAAGAGCCAGGCCGCACCCGTGCCGAGAGCGATGAGCGAGAACATGTTGAGGCTGCGGTTCTTCACTGACGCCACCGCGCGCACGAAGAACGGCCACCCGGCCCACAAGACCACCGGCGTGCCGAGAAGCAGTTGCACCCAGTTCGAGGTCTGCTGAGCGATGAGGTGGTGGATGTTGAACAGGTGACCACCCATCTCCAGCGCGAAGACAGGCGCAGTCAATGCCAGACCTGTCCAGAACCGCCGGGTCATGTCGCGCAGCTCGGGGCTCTCGCCAGTCTCCGCTGTTGCGAGTACCGGTTCGAGGGTCATGCCGCAGATGGGGCAATTGCCCGGCCCCATCTGGTGAATTTGCGGGTGCATTGGGCAGGTGTATACGACCTGCTTGCTCGGGGACACGATCACCGTCGATTCGAGCGCTGCTGCTGGCGCTTGATGCGCTCCAGCCATCACCGTGCCGTCGGGCATGACGTGCGTGCCCTGATGGTGCTCGTGCCCCGCATGGGCGTGGTCATCCGTCGTTCCGCTGTAGGGTTGCATGGCGCACTCCTGTTCCTGTGGGGAGTTTCGACCTTTCCATGATTGAAAGGTCAGGCGGCACTATCGGAGCACCAGACCGGCGGCGCTCCCGACTGCAAGGGCCGCCAGGCACACCCAGCAGAGCCAGAAGAGAGCCCGCTCCCACCACAGCGGCGAGCCGTCACGGGCTTCCAGTCGGTACTTCAGTGTCATGCCGACCCCATGAACGACAACGCCTCCGACCAGTAGGGGCGCAGCGTAGGCACGGAACCACTCCGGCAGCATCAGCGCCAATCCGGCGCCCAGAACGACGGCGCCCAGTCCGGCGGCAAGTTCAGCGCCTCTAGTGGTCGCTGACCGGCCGTGCACTGTCGTCCTTCGAAAAGTGCGGAATGAACCGTGGTGTGACGGCAGCGTAGCGCGCCACGCATCGCCAAAGGCCTTCTCCGAGTCACGCTCTTCCGAAACCGTGAGCCGCACGTACACGAAGACAAGAACCGGGAACATCGCCAACGTGAGCAGCGTCGGCCATTGCAATAGGAAGCCGAACATGATGGCCACGAAACCGATGTACTGCGGGTGGCGCACCCGTCGGTAGGGGCCGGCCGTGGCGAGTTGGTGTCGACGCTGCGCGTGGTACAGCACCTGCCACGCATTCGACAGCAACATGAAGCCACCGAACAGAACCACGATGCTCAGGATGTGGAGCACACCAAAATGCGGATTGCCGTGCTGCCCTGTCACCAGCCACCAGAGGTGGCCTGCGTCGTGGCCGAACAGATTGACGCCCGGGAACTTCGTACCGAGCCAGCCCGAGAGCAGGTAGAGGTCAGCAGGAATCCGCCGACCAGCGCAGCCACCAGGAGCGCGAGGCCCCCGCGTGAGCGCCAAAACGGAGGTGGTTCGTCGTTGGTGTGGTCCATGACTCGCTCCGATAGGGCTACTTGGTGGCCGGGGGCTTCATGCCCTCGCGGTCCATCATCATCTGCATCAGCGTTTCCATCATGTCCATGCGCTTGCCCATCATCTCGGGGCTCGTGGCCGTGCCACCGCCCATCCCCCGGCCGGCGTTGCCACCCATGCCGCCCTTCATCTGATCCATCATCGCCATGCCGTCCTGCATGGTCTTCATGTGCCCGGCCATCAGGGCCTGCCGTTCTTCAGGGGTCTTCGCGGCCATCATCTTCTCGTGCATGTCCCCCATCGCGTTCATCTGCTTGTCCATCTGGCCTCGTGTGGGAGCCTTCGGGGCAGCGGACGCCGGGGCGGACGCGCCGGGCGGGTGATGTGCGGCATGGTCCTTGTCGGATTGCGCCAGCGCGCCGGTGGAGAGGGCTGCAGCAGCAGCGAGAACGAGGATGGAACGCATGGTCATCTCCAGGATTTTTGGAAAGCATCGCTGCATCGGAGCCGTCATGGCTTGATGCATCTCAAGTCCGGCAGCTTGAGGCGCCGTTGCCGCAACAGCATCCGCCCGACTTGGGCGCGGAAGCAGCGACAGACTGCAGATCCACCGAAACCGGTGTGTAGCCCGCACCTGTGATTGCTGCGCTGAGCTTTCGCGGGTCGGCCTTGCTCGACTCGACGCGCACCAAGTGCTGCCCCAGATCCACCTCGACCTCGGCACCGGTATCAACCGCTCGGAGGGCTTTGGTGATGGTGCTGGCGCAGTGGCCGCAGGTCATGTCGTCAACTCGGTAGGTATGCATCGCAGGTTCCTTGGGTGGTTCGATGCGCTGACTGTCCACCTTCCAATCGTTGGAGGGTCAAGGCAACCGGACGAAAACTTGACACAGCGCAAGTAGCGTCAAATCGTCCTTGACCTTCCCGCGGTGGGAATCTCTAGACTGTTGCTCTCAAGTCTGGAGGAGGTCCCGCGATGCTGAACATCGGCCAAGCCGCCACTGTGTCTGTTGCCTACCGCACAGCGCACGGACTCGGGGTACCGGCAGTACGCCGAATCCGACGTCCAGACTCTGTTCGCAGCTTCAAGCAGCTGACATTCGATTGTGAGTTGACGACTTGAACCGCTCACTGAGAGTGCGGGATGAATGCCGCGTCCACGAAACCGGCGTCGATGACCTCTTTATGCCAGGCGCCGCGCATTCAGGTCCGGTTCAGAGTCGACTGCAAACCAGCGGCAGCACCTCAGTCATCCGTCTGCGCCCTACCGAACCGCAGGCCTGACCTCGGACGGCAGCTCGATCAACCGGTTCACCCGGGAGCTGAAACCAACCAGCGCATGGAACAAGCTCGGCTCGACGACGCATCAGCCTTCAGCGTCGATCAGCTCCATAAGCTCCGGGTCCAGCGCCAGCTCAGCCTCGACGCTCACACCCGCTGCCACCGCCACATGCGCCCACACGGCCCCACAGCAGCTCGACAGCGCCTGCCCGCCACCCATGCCCGAGCTCCAGGCGCAGACGACCGCATCGGCGTCGGCCCGCACCGAGGCACGGCCTGCGGCTTGGTACGCGGCCGAGTTCTATACCGACCTGGCCCATCGCCCGGCCGCCGCAAGGCGACGCTCAGGCTGGCCGACGGCAAGACGCGAGTGACCGAGGCCCCCAGGGCGCCGGTCGACAATAAGTACATTGCCGGGGCGCGCCACAACGGCAATGCCTGGCCCAGGCCTGGCCCCCGCCCTGGAGCGCGCGCCCGCCACCGCCTTCCCTCTCCAAAGCCCCGCCGTGATGAACCGCCTGACCGACACCTTCGAGCCCACCGAGCATTCGCACCGGCGCCGCAACCCATTGACCGGCCAGTGGGTGCTGGTCTCGCCGCACCGCAGCAAGCGCCCTTGGCAAGGCCAGCAGGAGGCCGCGGCCGAGGAGCGCCCGCCGCGCTACGAACCGAGCTGCTATCTCTGCCCCGGCAACACGCGCGTAGGCGGCGACGTGAACCCGGCCTATGCCGGCAGCTTCGTGTTCACGAATGACCATGCTGCGCTGCTGCCCGACGTGCCCGAGCCCGATCCCGCGCAGGCGGGCGACGACCTCTTCGCGCTGCGTGCGGCGCGCGGAACCAGCCGCGTCATCTGCTACTCGCCCGACCACTCACGCACGCTGCCGGAGCTGGACGTGCCGGCCATCACCAACGTCGTCGACACCTGGTGCAGTCAGAGCGAAGAGCTGGGCCGCAGCCACGCCTGGGTGCAGGTGTTCGAGAACAAGGGCGCGGTGATGGGCTGCTCCCAGCCGCATCCGCACGGGCAAATCTGGGCCACCGACTACCTGCCCACCGAAGCCGCCGCAGAAGACCAGCAGCAGCGCAACTACCACGCAAAGCACGGCAGGCCGCTGCTGCTCGACGTGGCCAGCCGTGAACTGGCGGCGGCCGAGCGCGTCGTGGTGCAGACCGAGCACTGGCTGGCCGTCGTGCCCTTCTGGGCCACCTGGCCGTTCGAGACGCTGCTGCTGCCGCGCTTCGCCGTGCAGCGCCTGCCGCAGTTGACCGAGCCGCAGCGCGCCGACCTGGCGCTGGCGCTCAAGCTGCTGACCACGCGCTATGACAATCTCTTCCAGTGCTCCTTCCCCTACTCCATGGGCTGGCACGGCGCACCCTTCGACGCCCGCGACCCGGCACCATGGCAACTGCACGCCCACTTCTACCCACCGCTGTTGCGCTCGGCTACCGTGCGCAAATTCATGGTCGGTTTCGAGATGCTGGCCGAGGCGCAGCGCGACCTGACCCCGGAACAAGCCGCCGCGCGCCTGCGTGCGCTGCCCGACCGCCACTACCTGGACACCACGCCATGACCGCAACTTCCCAACATCAAAAGCTGCTCGCCGCCTTCGACACCGCTTTCGGCGGCGCACCCACCGCCGTGGCCCGCGCGCCGGGCCGCGTCAACCTGATCGGCGAGCACACCGACTACAACGACGGCTTCGTGCTGCCCTGCGCCATCGACTTCGGCACGCTGGTGGCCGCCCGTGCGCGCAGCGACCGGCGGGTGCGCCTGCTCGCGCTGGACCAGGGCGAGGCGCTGGACGAGTTCTCCCTCGACGACCCCATCACCCCGCGTGGCGAAGACGCCGCCTGGGCCAACTATGTGCGCGGCATGGTGCAGGCGCTGCTGCAGGCCGGCTACTCCCTGGTGGGCGCCGACCTGGCCATCACCGGCGACGTGCCCCAGGGCGCGGGCCTGTCGTCGTCGGCCGCGCTGGAGGTGTCGGTGGGCCAGGCCTTCAAGCAGCTCGCCGGGCTGAACGACCTGGACGCGACCACGCTGGCCTTGCTGGCGCAGCGCGCCGAGAACGAGTTCGTCGGTTGCCGCTGCGGCATCATGGATCAGCTCATCAGTGCGCGCGGCCAGGCCGGCAAGGCGCTGCTGATCGACTGCCGCAGCCTGGAAGGCACGGCGGTGGCGATGCCGGCGGACATGGCGGTGCTGATCGTCGACTCCAAGATCCAGCGCGGCCTGGTGGGCAGCGAATACAACCTGCGCCGCGAGCAATGCGAGGCTGCGGCCCGGCACTTCGGTGTGAAGGCGCTGCGCGACATCGACCTCGCCACACTCGCCAGCGGCGCGGGCGGGCTGGACGCCACCGCGTTCCGCCGCGCCCGCCACGTCGTCACCGAGAACGTGCGCACATTGGCTGCTGCCCAGGCGCTGGCGACCTCAGACTGGCAGCAACTGTCCGAACTGATGGCCGCTTCGCATGCGTCCATGCGCGACGACTTCGAGATCACGACGCCGGCCATCGATGGCCTGGTCGAGATCATCCGCTCGGCCATAGGCACGCATGGCGGCGTGCGCATGACGGGCGGCGGCTTTGGCGGCTGCGTGGTCGCGCTGACGTCCCAAGCGCTGGCCGAGGCGGCCATGGCGGCCGTGGCCGAGCGCTACCGTTCACCGGCCGGCCACGCGGCCGTGAGCTACCTGTGCACGGCGTCGGCAGGCGCCGGCCCTTGGGCCATGCCGGCATGACGCAAGAACGCCGAGCGGCCGCGGCAGGCCGTGGAGCGTCGCTGGCGCTGACGAATGGGTATCGTCTATTGACGCCGTCCACCATCCGCCTCTCTGAGCTCGGCGTGGCCCCGCATTGGGGCCAAGTCAACCCTCAGGACGGGAGGGACGTCTCTGGATGCCGCGGGATGCAGTAGGACGCTAAGGCCTTGTCCCTACGATGAAATCGGGTCGTCTTCGGATGTTCGGGAACACCGTGGGACGATCTTGATTCACTCCCACTCGATGGTCGCGGGCGGCTTGCTGGAGACGTCGTAGGTCACGCGGTTGATGCCGCGCACCTCGTTGATGATGCGGCCGCTCGTCTTCTTGAGCAGGCTGTAAGGTAGCTCGGCCCAGTCGGCCGTCATGAAGTCGCTGGTCTGCACGGCGCGCAGCGCGACGACGTAGTCATAGGTGCGGCCGTCGCCCATCACGCCCACGCTCTTCACCGGCAGGAAGACGGCAAACGCCTGCGAGGTCAGCGCGTACCAGCTCTTGCCCGTGGCGGGGTCGATGGTGTTGCGCAGCTCCTCGATGAAGATGGCGTCGGCGCGGCGCAGCAGGTCGGCGAAGTCCTTCCTGACCTCGCCCAGGATGCGCACGCCCAGGCCCGGGCCGGGGAAGGGGTGGCGGTAGACCATGTCCTCGGGCAGGCCCAGCGCCACGCCCAAAGCGCGCACTTCGTCCTTGAACAGCTCGCGCAGCGGCTCCAGCAGCTTCAAGCCCAGCGTCTCGGGCAGGCCACCGACGTTGTGGTGGCTCTTGATCGTCATGGCCTTCTTGGTCTTGGTGCCACCGCTCTCGACGACGTCGGGATAGATGGTGCCCTGGGCCAGCCACTTGGCGTTCTTCAGCTTGCCGGCCTCGGCCTGAAACACCTCGACGAACTCGGCGCCGATGATCTTGCGCTTGCGCTCGGGGTCGGTCACGCCGGCCAGCTTGCCGAGGAAGGCATCGCTGGCGTCGACGCGGATCACCTTGGCGTGCAGGCGGCCGACGAACATGTCCATCACCATCTGCCCCTCGTTCAGGCGCAGCAGGCCGTGGTCGACGAAGACGCAGGTGAGCTGGTCGCCGATGGCGCGGTGGATCAACGCGGCGGCCACGCTGGAATCGACGCCACCGGACAGGCCCAGGATGACTTCCTCGTCACCGACCTGCTCGCGGATCTTGGCGACGGCTTCTTCGATGTAGCTGCCCATCTGCCAATCGCCCTGGCAGCCGGCGATGTCGCGCACAAAGCGGCGCAGCAGCGCATCGCCCTGCACGGTGTGCGTGACTTCGGGGTGGAACTGGACGGCGTAGTAGCGCTTCTCTTCGTTGGCCATGCCGGCGATCGGGCAGCTCGGCGTGGACGCCATCAGCTTGAAGCCCGGCGGCATTGCGGTGACCTTGTCGCCATGGCTCATCCAGACCTTGAGCATGCCGTGGCCCTCGGTCGTCTCGAAGTCCTGGATGCCGTTCAGCAGCTGGGTGTGGCCGTGCGCGCGCACCTCGGCGTAGCCGAATTCGCGGTGGTCGGCCGCCTCGACCTGGCCGCCCAACTGCACGGTCATCGTGAACATGCCGTAGCAAATGCCCAGCACCGGCACGCCCAGCTCCCACACGGCCTGCGGTGCTCGCAGCTCGTGGTCTTCGTACGTGGACGCGTGGCTGCCGCTGAGGATGATGGCCTTGGGCGCGAACGACTTGATGAAGTCGTCGGACACGTCGTTCGGATGGATCTCGCAGTACACCGCTGCTTCGCGCACGCGGCGCGCGATGAGCTGGGTGACCTGCGAGCCGAAGTCGAGGATGAGGACCTTGTCGTGTTGCATGAAGCGTCTTTCAGGCCGGCTGTGCCGCCGGGTGGCTGCGGAAGAAAAAGAGCGTGGTCAGCATGGCCGCGGCTTGCAGCGCGGCGCAGGCGAAGAAGGGCAGGCCGATGAGCAGGTTGCCCGCAGGCAGGTGCGACACCTGGGCGAGCAGCGTCAGGCCCACGAGCGGGGCGATGACAGCCATCAGGCTGTTGAGCGAGGACACGGCGCCCATGGCCTTGCCCTGCTCCGTCGCCGGCGCGGCGTTGGAGATGACGCTCTGCAGAGCCGCAGTTGCGACGCCGCCCAGCAGGTTGAGGCCGATGACGACGTACATCATCCAACCCTCGGTGGCGAGACCGAAGCCCAGGTAGGCCAGCGAGGCCGACGTCATGCTGATGACAGCGAGCCGCTGCGCGCTGAAGCGTGCGAGCAGGGGCTTGAGCAACACGCCCTGGCTCAGCACCGACACGATGCCCACCGCGAACAGCGACCAGCCGACCTCCAGCGACCCCCAGCCGAAACGGAACTTGGTGTAGAGCACCCAGGTCATGTGCAACATGAACTGCGCCAGCGACGACAGGGCGATCACCACCACCAGCGCCCCAACGCCCTTCAGCGCCGCCAAGCCGCGCAGCGCGCTGATGGGGTTGGCCTTCTTCCAGTTGAAGGCCGTGCGCCGCCCCGGGGGCAGCGATTCGGGCAGCACGAAGAAGCCGTAACACCAGTTCAGCACGGCCATGCAGCCCGCCGCCAGGAAGGGCCAGTGCACGTCGTAGTGGCCGAGCCAGCCACCCACCACGGGCCCGAGGATGAAGCCGATGCCGAACATCGCGCCGAGCTGGCCGAAACGGCGCGCGCGGTCCTGCGGCGGCGTGATGTCGGCCACGTAGGCGTTGGCAATCGCGACGTTGGCCTGCATGGCGCCCGAGAACAGGCGCACGGCGACCAGCATCCACAGCGCAGTGGCCATCGCCGTCACGAAGAAGCTGAGCGCCAGGCCGGCAAAGCCGATCAGCAGCACGGGCCGGCGGCCGAAGCGGTCCGACAGCGCGCCCAGGATGGGCGAGCCAAAGAAGTTGGCCACACCGAAGGCCATCGTCACCAGCAGGAAGGCCGATGTCTGCTCGTCGTTGCTGTGCGTGAAGGTACCCACGATGTGAGGCAGGACCGGCACCATCAGGCCGATGGAGATCATGTCGATCAGCACGGCGGCCATGATGAAGCCCATGGCCGGGGTGCGCGTCGGAGAGGGGCTCATCGTGGTTCTTAAAAAGAGAAACGGGGCGATCTGAGGTCGCCCCGTTCGCTCAGATCAACAGCTCACTCGCTGCGGTAGTTCGGCGATTCCTTCGTGATCTGCACGTCGTGGACATGGCTCTCGCGCATGCCCGCCGTCGTGATCTCGACGAACTCGGCCTTGTCCTGCATGTCGGCGATGGTGCCGCAGCCGCAGTAGTGCATCGACGCCTTCAGGCCGCCGGCCATCTGGAAGATGACCTGCACGACCGAGCCCTTGTAGGGCACCTGGCCTTCGATGCCTTCGGGCACGAGCTTGGACGTGTTCGGGTTGTTGCCCGACGTGTCCTGGAAATAGCGGTCCGCGCTGCCCTTGGCCATCGCACCCAGGGAGCCCATGCCGCGGTAACTCTTGAAGGTGCGGCCCTGGTAGAGCACGACCTCGCCCGGCGCTTCCTCGGTGCCGGCGAAGGCGCCACCCATCATGACGCAGTCGGCACCCGCGGCGATGGCCTTGGCCAGGTCGCCCGAGTAGCGCACGCCGCCATCGGCGATGACCGGCACGCCGGTGCCCTTGAGCGCGGTCACGACGTTGTCGATGGCCGTGATCTGAGGCACGCCCACGCCGGCAACGATGCGCGTCGTGCAGATGGAGCCGGGGCCGATGCCGACCTTGACGCCGTCCGCGCCGGCCTCAACCAGCGCCAACGCCGCCGCACCGGTGGCGATATTGCCGCCGATGACGTCGATCTGCGGGTACTGGCGCTTGACCCAGCGCACACGGTCCAGCACACCGGCACTGTGGCCGTGTGCGGTGTCGACGATGAGGGCATCGACGCCGGCCTTGATCAGCAGTTCGACGCGCTCCTCGGTGTCGTCACCAAAGCCGACCGCCGCGCCGACGCGCAGCTTGCCGTGGCTGTCGCGCGCGGCATTGGGAAAGCTCGTCTGCTTGGTGATGTCCTTGGTGGTCATCAAGCCGCGCAACTCGAAGGCGTCATTGACGACGACGACGCGCTCCAGCTTGTGCTTGTGCATCAGCGCCTTGGCCTCGCCTGTGGACGCGCCTTCCTTGACGGTGATGAGCTTCTCGGCCGGCGTCATGATCTCGCTGACGCGGGCGTCCATGCGGGTCTCGAAGCGCAGGTCGCGGTTGGTGACGATGCCGATGACGCGCTTGCCTTCGACGACCGGGAAGCCCGAGAAGCCGTGCTGGCGGGTCAGCTCCATGGCCTCACGCACCGTGGCGTTGGGGCCGATGGTCAGCGGTTCGCGGACGACACCACTCTCGTAGCGTTTGACCCGGGCCACTTCGCGCGCCTGCGCTTCGGCACTCAGGTTCTTGTGCACGATGCCGATGCCACCTTCCTGCGCGATCGCAATCGCCAGGCGGGCCTCGGTCACGGTGTCCATCGCGGCGGACACCAGCGGCAGATTCAGAGGGATGTTGCGCGACAGGCGGGTCGCAAGGCTGGTGTCGCGGGGCAACACCTGGGAGAACGCTGGCACCAACAGAACATCGTCGAAGGTGAGCGCTTTGCCGAGAAGGCGCATGAGGAAAGCTCCAGAGGCGGGTAGGGGCAGATCGTTGCCGATCCATCCCCCCTGAGAACCGGGCTTGCGACTTCCACCGCATCCGGCTCAAGCACATGGAAATGTGCGGGTTTGGGGAGCACGCGATTGTATCAGTCAGTCACCTGCTGGCCCGCCCCAAGCCCTGGTGGCCGCCCCGGTTTTGCCGCCGCTCACGCAACGTCCACCCCGCGCACGCGCCACTTGCCTCCGTGCTCGACCGCGCCTGTCGCTTGCCCAAGACGTCGGCAAACACAGCCGTGTCAACCATGAGATGCAGCACGGAACCCCCCTGCTCCGGCGGTTGCCAACGACGGATGAGCATATTGTTTGCAGGCCATCGCGCTGGGAGTTCGCCCGCGCGCGGCCGCTTCAGAACCCGGTGCCTGTCCATGAATGTTCGCCCCGCATCCCCCCGCCCCCTGGCGCTGCATGCCGCCCGCCTGAGCTGGGCTGCCGCCCTGGCCTGCAGTCTCGTGTCGGCATGGGCGCAGACGCCGCCTGTGCAGTTGCCCCCCGGCGCTGAACCCGGACGCGAGCCGCTGCGGCCGGTGATGCCCATGCCCAACACCGCCGTGCCGCAGCTCAGCGTGCCGCGCAGTGCCTCGGCCGAAGTGCCACCCGGCGCCAAAGAACTGAGCTTCGAGCTGAAGGCTCTCGTGATCGAGGGCGCCACCGCCTTCCCCGAGGACACGCTGCGGCCGCTGTACGCCGGCTTGCTGGGGCGCCGCGTCACGGTGGCCGAGGCCTTCGGCGTGGCGCAGGCCATCGAAACGCGCTACCGCAGCGCCGGCTACGTCACCTCCCGCGTGATCGTGCCGCAGCAGACGGTGGACGACGGGCGCTTTCGCGTCATCGTGGTCGAAGGCTTCGTGGCCAACGTCGTCTACCAGGGCGACGAGGGCCCGGTGCGGGCGGCGGTCGAGCGGCTGATCAACGGCGTGCGCGGCGTCAAGCCGGTCACCCTCGCAGAGATCGAACGCCGCCTGCTGCTGGCGAATGACCTGCCAGGGCTCACCGTGCGCGGCACGCTGGAATCCTCGCCCACCGAGCAAGGCGGCTCGACGCTGATCGTGCGCGTGGACCGCCGCGCGACCGACGGCGGCATCAGCCTGGACAACCGCGGCTCGCCCTACCTCGGCGCCGGCCAGCTGCAAGGCAGCTACGCGTGGAATGCGCTGGGCGCGCGCGCGGACCGCGTCTCCATCAACGCCAAGACCTCGCTGCCCACCGGGCGCAGCACCGCCGTGGGCGCGAGCTACGACGCGCTGCTGTCCGACAACGGCCTGCTGGCGAACCTGTCGGCATCCCACGCCCGCTCCAACCCGCAACGCGAACTGGCACCTCTGGATGTGAAGAGCCGCGTCAGCTCGGCCAGCGGCACGCTGAGCTGGCCGCTGATTCGCTCGCGCGAGCAGAACCTGCGCGCCGTCGCCCAGTTCGAGGCGCGCGATGTCAGCACCGACCTCGCCGCCACCGGCTTCACCCGCGACCGCCTGCGCATCCTGCGCGCCGGCCTGAGCTGGGATCGCTCCGACGCCTGGGACGGCATCACCACCGTGCGCGGCATGCTGCATCAGGGGCTGTCTGGCCTGGGCGCGTCGCGCAACTTCTCGCCGCTGGCCTCGCGCGTCAACGGCCGCAGCGACTTCACCAAGCTCACCCTCGACGTGACGCGGCTGCAGCAGGTGGCCGACCGCTGGAGCCTCATCGCCAGCGCGACCAGCCAGGTCAGCCGCCGACCGCTGCTCGCCAGTGAAGAGCTGGGCCTGGGCGGCGCGAGCTTCGGCCGCGCCTACGACGACGGCGAGATTGCCGGCGACAACGGTGTGGCCGCCATGCTGGAGCTGCGCTACGTGCCGGCCGGCCTGCCACGCAATGTGCAGCTCTACGGCTATGTGGACGGTGGCCGCGTGTGGGCCGCCACGGGCGGCAACCCCGTGCCCCGCGCCAAGCTCGGCTCCCTCGGCCTCGGCGCACGCGCCGGCCTGAGCGACAAGGTGTTCGCCACCTTCGAGATCGCCAAACCCATGAACACCGAGGTGAGGACGCGCGGCAGCAAACACGCCCGCGCCTTCGTCTCCGTTTCTACCCAGTTCTGAGCGTCGTCCTGCTGGCCATCGCCGAGAAAGCGCCCCATGTACCAAGGTATCAGCCAGCCCTCCCGCCAGGTTCTCCGCCGCGCCGCGATCCGCGCGACGCGCATGCAGCGCTCGCTGCAGCGCGCCTTGCAACGCAAGAGCCACCGCGCCGCCCTTTCCAAGCTGGCGCTGATGGTGGGCTGGCTGATGGCCGGCCCGCTGGCCCATGCCAACCCGACCGGCGGCCAGGTGGTGGACGGCAGCGCCACCATCCAGGCCGGCGCGCCGGGAACGCTGAACATCTTCCAGCAGAGCAACCGCGCCATCATCGACTGGCGCAGCTTCAGCATCGGTGCCGGCGAGACGGTCAACTTCCTGCAGCCGGCGAAGCACAGCGTCACGCTCAACCGCGTGCTCGGCAACGACCCCTCGGCGATCTTCGGCCAGCTCAATGCCAACGGCACGGTGATGCTGATCAACCCGAACGGCATCGTCTTCGGCGCCACGTCGCGCGTCGACGTGGGCGGGCTGGTGGCCACCACGGCCAATATCCGCAACCAGGATTTCATGGCCGGCCGCTACGACTTCGGCCAGGCCTCGGCCAACCCGAACGCCACCATCGAGAACCGCGGCCACATCTCCATCCGAGACAGCGGCCTGGCGGCCCTGGTGGCGCCGCGGGTGCGCAACTCCGGCGTCATCGAGGCCCGCCTGGGCCGCGTGGCCCTGGGCGCCGCCAACAGCTTCACGCTTGATTTCCATGGCGACGGCCTGCTGAGCTTCGGCGCGGGTTCGGCCATCAGCGAATCGCCCACCGAGGGCGGCGCGCTGGTCATCAACAGCGGCGAGATCCGTGCCGACGGCGGCAGCGTGCTGCTGACCGCGCGCGCCCTCAAGGGCGTGATCGACCAGGTCATCAACACCGACGGCATCGTCAGCGCCACCACGGTCAGCGGCCAGGACGGGAGCATCGTGCTGTCCGGCGGCGGCGCCGGCCAGGTGGTCGTCGGCGGCAAGGTCGATGCGTCGGCCCGCCAGGGCGGGCAAGGCGGCAGCGTGGTCGTGACCGGCGCGCATGTCACCGTGGCCGGCAGCGCCGTCATCGACGTCGCCGGCCAGGCCGGCGGTGGCGAGATCGCACTCGGCAGCACCGGCCTCAGCGATGCCGCCAACCCGTTCGCAGACAAGTCGGCCTCGCTCAGCGTGGCGGCCGGGGCGCGGCTCACTGCGGACGCGACCGAGCAGGGGCGCGGCGGCAAAGTGACGCTGTGGTCCAAGGACCAGACCGTCTTCAGCGGCAGCATCTCCGCGCGTGGCGGCGCCCAGGGCGGTGACGGCGGCTTTGCCGAAGTTTCCAGCCAGAAGAACATCGGCCTGACCGGCGACGTGGACCTGCGCGCGGCCAAAGCCAGCACTGGCAGCACCGGCACCTTCCTGATCGACCCGACAGACCTGCGCATCACCGACAGCGCCTCGGGCGGCTCGTTGAACGGCAATGCCGGCGACGGCAGCGTGGCCGCCGGCGACGCGAACGCGGGCCTGAACACCGTGTCGCGCGGCCTGCTCGAAGGCCTGTCCGGCAACACCAACATCGTGCTGCAGGCCACCGGCCAGATCACGGTCGACGCGATGGCCGGCAAGCTCATCAACCTGGCCACGACGGCCGGCCACGGCTTCACGCTGCAGTCGACGCTGACGGGCGGCATCCAATTTGCCGATGCGCAGACCGAGATCCGCACGCAAGGCGGCGCGATCACGCTGGACGCGCAGGGCATAGGCAGCACGCTGAGCAACATCGGCAAGCTCACCACCAACGGCGGCGCGGTGACGCTGCGCGCGACGGGCGACATCTCGCTGGCCGGCAATATCAATGCCGGCGCCGGTGCGGTGACGGCGCTCAGCACGGTGGGCTCCATCGGCAATGCCAGCGGGGCCACGCCCTTGCTGACCGGCGGCGCGGTCAGCCTGTCGGCGCTGGGCGGCCACGTCGGCGCGGCGGGAAATGCCGTCTCCACCCACACCAGCAGCTTGACGCTGGCCTCCGGCGGCCACCTGGTGGCCGCCAGCGACATGGCGCTAGGCAGCCTGTCCCTCACTGCGGCCCACGTGGCCCCGACCGATGCCAACGACTACCAGGTCAGCGCCCCCGGCCTGAGCTTCCAGGTCAGCGACGGCGCGGCGCTGGTCGTGACGCAGATCACCCAATCGCCCGCGCTGAATCTCAGCCTCACGTCGGACCGTTCCGTGCAACTGGGCACCGTGAACGTGGGCACCGGCACGCTGACGCTGGGCTCCACAGGCGGAAACCTGCTGGGCGCTGCCAACACGGCCTTGACGGCGGCGTCGCTGACGCTCAGCGCCCAAGGCAGCAACGGCAACAACGGCGCCATCGGCACCAGCGGGCAGTCCTTGCTGACCACCGCCGGCCATGTGGATGCCGTCTCCGGCAGCGGCGGCGTGTACCTGGCCAACACCGGCGCCCTGGCGCTGGACCGCCTCAGCACCACCGGCAGTTCCAGCGTCACCGCCACCGGCGCGCTCACCGTGGGCGATGTCAACGCCGGCAGCGCCACGCTGGCACTCGGCTCCAGCGGCGCCAGCGTGCTGGACGACGGCAGCGCCACCACGCGCATCGCCGCCGGCACGCTCAACCTCACGGCCGGCGCTGCCATCGGCAGCAGCGGCACGCCGCTGTCCACCAGCGCCAGCACGATCTCCGCGAACGCGGCCTCGGGCGGCATCTTCGCGAGCACATCGGCCACCTCCAGCGTGCTGTCGTCCATCGTCTCCGGCAACGGCGCCATCGACATCCGCACCGGCGGCAGCAGCACGCTCACCTCGCTCACCTCCAGCACCTCGTCGGCCAGCAACGGCATCACCGTCACGGCCACCGGCACAGGCTCCCTGAGCGTGGGCACGGTCAATGCCGGCGCGCAGGGCAACGTGACGCTGGCCACCACCTCGGGCTCCATCTCCGGCAACAGCGGCCTCATCACCGGCGAGACCGTCACCCTCAACGCGGCCAGCAGCGGCAGCGTTTCGGTGCGCACCGCCGCCGCTCACCTGGACGTGCAGGCGGGCTCCAGCAGCATCAGCATCACGCAAACCGGCAGCGTCACGCTGGACCGTCTGTCGACGCCCAGCACGCTGATCAGCGTCACCAACAGCAGCGGCGACATCACGGTGGGCAACGTCAGCACGTCCACGGGCGGGCAGGTCAGCCTGACGGCCAGCGCCGGCAGCATCCTCGACGACGGCAACAGCGCCACCCGCATCATCACCGGCACGGCGACGCTCAACGCCAGCGGCGCCATCGGCACTTCCAGCGCTGCGGTGCAGACCAAGGCCACGGGCTTGACGGTCACCAGCACGGGCGACCTGTTCGTCACCAACACCGAGGCCACGCTGACCAGCCTGAGCATCACCAACCGCCACAGCGCGCCGGGCAACGCGGGCTCTCTGCAGGTGAACTCGCCCTATCTCACGTTCGACGTCACCGACACCGGCACGTCCTACACGCTGGACCACCTGGTCAGCGTGCCGCTGGGCAGCTTGTCCTTCAACGGCGATGCCACGCTGCAACTGGGCCAGGTGCAGGCCGCCGGCTCGGTGAGCCTCACCGCCACCCAGGGCAACCTGGTGGACGACGGCAACCTGCAGTCGCGCGTCACCTCCGGCAGCACGCTGACCCTGAGCGCCGCCCAAGGCAGCGTGGGCAGCCAGGCCAACCCCATCGGCGTCAATGCATCCAGCCTGACGCTCACCACACGTGGCGACCTGTACGTCAACAGCCTCACCGACCTGAGCACGCTCACCGTCACGAGCACCCACGCCGACACCACCACCAGCTATGGCATGGCGATCACCGCGCCGTCGCTCAAGCTCAGCGTTAGCGATTCGGCAGCCGGGCACAACGTGGCCACGCTGACCGACACGTCCTCGCTGAACCTCACCTTCACCAGCGACCGCGACATCACGCTGGGCCAGGTGGATGTCACCAACACCGGCACGGCGCGCTTCACCTCCAGCGCCGGCGCCATCAAGGACGACGGCGACAAGAGCACCCGCGTGCTGGCCAACAGCACCACGTTCTCGGGCCTCGCCGTCGGCGCCACGGGCACGGGCTATATGGATGTCGTCACCGGCACCCTGGCCGCCACCGCCAGCGCGGGCGGCGTCTATGTGCAGTTGCCGATGCCCACCGGCAGCACCAACACCACCAGCACCGTCACGCTGGGCACCATCACGGCCACCGGGTCGGTGGCCATCACGGCCGTGGAAGGCGACCTGTCGCTGGGCGGCTTCATGACCGCCACCAACCAGGCCGTCACGCTGACGGCGCTGCAAGGCGCCATCCTCAGCCCCAGCGGCTACAGCATCGCCATCGGCACCGGCAGCCTCACGCTGGACGCAGCCAAGGCCATTGGCGCCAGCAGCCGCGCCGTGCCCGTGACCAGCAGTGCCGGCGCCACGCTGACGGCGCAGGCCGGCACCTCGATGTGGCTCAGCGGCAGCGGGCCGTTGACCCTGTCCAGCCTGGATGCTGCCGCCAGCATCAGCTACACGCAGAGCAGCGGCGCCATCACGGTGGGCCATGTGGATGCCACGGCGGGCGGCACGGTGGCCATCACCGCCAGCAGCGGTGCGATCCAGAACGACAGCGACAACGCGACCGGCATCCGTGCCAACCAGGTGACGCTGAGCGCCGCCCAGAGCAGCATTGGCAGCGGCGCGGCCCTTACGGTGGATGCGCCCAAGCTGCTGCTGACGGCCAACGGCGCCATCGCCGTGACCGACAGCGCCACGCTGGACACCCTCTCCGTCACGCGCGGCAGCGGCTCGTCCGGCAGCATGGCCATCACGGCCGGCGCCGGCCAGAACTTCACGCTCTCCGAAGACGGCACCGAGCACTACGTGCAAGCGGTGAGCAGCAGCACGCCGCTCGCGTTCAGCTTCTCCGGCCAGCGCAACGTGAAGATCGGCAACATCGGCGTGGGCAGCGCCGGCTCGGCCAGCATCAGCTCGGCGGCCAGCCTGACCAACGACGGCGTGTCCGGCTCGGGCATCGCCGCGGGCACGGTGTCGCTGACGGCCGGCACGGCGGGCTCGATCGGCGCCGCCGGCAGCGGCAACGCCATCAGCCTGGAAGGCAGCACCGCGCTGACGCTCAGTGCCGGCCGCAACTTCTTTGCCAGCAGCGACACGGCACTGACCGACCTGGCGATCACCAGCACCAACACCACCACGGTGGCCGGCACGGCCAGCGTGTTCGGCGTCAGCGGCCTGGGCCAGACCTTTGGCATCACCGACAGTGGCAGCACGCAAAGCCTGGGCTTCAGCGGCACGGCCCTCACCAACACCAGCTTCACCACGCGCAAGAACATCCAGGTGGCGGCCATCACGGCCAGCGGTGACGTGACGCTCACAACCACGGGCGGCGGCGCCAACAGCAACATCAGCAGCGACAGCGGCGCGGGCACCATCGCCGGCAACCGCGTGCTGCTGACGGCCACGTCCAGCACGGCCGGCGGCGGCTCCATCGGCAGCAGCGGCACGGCGCTGCGCGTCGACACGCCCACGGTCATCCTGGCTGGCAGCGGCAACGTCTATGTGGACGACGCGCAGAACGTGTCCAAGCTGGACATGACGCTGACGCACGGCACGGCCACCACGTTTGGCTATGGCGTGACGGCCGGCAACTTGAGCAACTTCAACGTCACCGACGGCAGCACGCAAAGCCTGGGGATGGCCGTCGTGGGCGCGATGGACTTCAGCTACAGCGTTGACCGGGCCTTGAGCCTGAGCACGGTCGATGCCGGCACCTCCAGCACCGGCTCGATCTCGCTCACCTCACGCAGCGCGCCCACCGGCACCGGCGCTCAGATCAACCGCAGTTCGGGCAGCCTCACCGGCAACAGCATCATGTTGTCGGCGGTAGGCAGCAACGGCGGCGTGGGAACGGGCTCGACCCTGAGCACCAACACCAAGAACCTGATCGTTGCCTCGGGCGGCAATGTGAGTGTCTCCAACGCCACCACGCTGACCAGCCTGAACCTGGATGCCCGGCACAACACCAGCGGCAGCAGCACACACAGCTATTCCATCAGTTCCACCGGCCTGACCTTCAGCGTTAGCGACACCACGGGCAACACCGCCTTCCAGCTGGCCAACATCTCCCAGAGCGGCCTGGACCTCACGGTCAAGGCCGACCGGGTCATCACGGCGAGCAGCATCAACACCGGCGCCGGCGGCAAGGTAAACCTCAACAGCGGCAGCTATGTGCAGGGCGGCAGCGGCGCCAGCGCCGGCAGCCCCAGCATCACCACCGGCGACCTCAGCCTGAACGGCGGCAGCGCCTTCGGCTACCAGGGCAGCACGCCGCTGTACACGGCGGCCGGCACGCTGGCCAGCAGCCTCAGCAACACGCTCTACCTCTCCAACGCCGGCGCGCTGACGCTGAAGACCAACACCGTGGCCGGCTCGGCCGACGTGGCCAGCAGCAACAACTCGCTGCTGCAGGGCAGCGGCGGCCTGTTCACCACGCCGACGCTGAAGCTGAGCGCCAACCAGTCGCTGGGCAGCACCGGCACGCTGCTGACCGACACGCGCCGGCTCACGCTGGTGTCGCGCGGCAACATCGATGTGAGCAACGCGTCCGACCTGTACGCGCTGACCATGACCTCCACGCACGCCACGGCCGGTGTGCAGAACACCATCGCCGTCGCAGCCCCGAGGCTGGCCCTGGACTTGACCGACAGCGTCGGCGGCAACCAGTACCACCTGGGCAACCTGCTGGACAGCAGCGGCCTGGACTTCACGCTCAGTACCGACGTAGCACTGAGCCTGGGCACCGTGAATGCACAAGCCGGGCGCTCACTGGCGCTGTACAGCACCGGCAGCACCACGGCCATCACCAACGACGGCGGCAGCCTGCTCACCGCCGGCAGCATCACGCTGTCGGCCGGTGGCTCGCTGGGGGCAGCCGGCGGCAGCGGCACACGCATGCAGACGAACGCGCTAGGCCTGACCCTCGTCACCGGTGCCAATGCCTATGCCGACAACGCGCAGGACCTGAGCAGCCTGTCGCTCACCAGCAGCCAGACTGCGGGCGGCACCGCACCGGCCTACCAGGTGACGGCGCCGTCGCTGAGCTTCGACATCACCGACGACGGCACCACCCGCGTGAACTCGGTGACCGACAGCACCGGCCTGAACTTCACGCTGAACACACGGCGCGACCAAGCGGTGAGCGTGATCGACTTGGGCCGCTCGGGGTCCGTGTCGCTGACCAGCGTGGGCGACATCCTGGGCGACGCCGACAGCAGCAAGCGCATCAGCGCCGCCAGCGCCAGCTTCTACGCCAGCAACGGCGGTGCGGTGGGCAGCGTGGGCAACCCCATCCACCTTTCGGCGCCGCTGACCAGTTTCTCGGTCACCGGCGCGCTGAACGTGGAGTCGGACACGCACATCGACCGGCTCGGCATCACCGTCACCCACCCCACCGTCACCTACGGCGGCGCCTACAGCATCGTCTCGGTGCCCATCAGCGGCGCGGCCTACGCGCTGTTCACGGCCACCGACAGCGTGACCGGCACGGCGCTGACCAGCGTGAACGACCCACTGGGCCTGGCCTTCAGCTTCACCGGCGACCGCGCCATGCAGGTGGGCTCGCTCAACCTGGGCACGACCGGCACAGTGACGCTCACCGGCACCAGCAGCGGCGGCATCCTGGGCGACGGCGACCCCAACACCCAGGTACAGGCCGCCAGCCTGAGCATGACCAGCCTGGGCGGCGCCGTGGGCGCGGCGGGCAGCGGCAACGGCATCGATGCCACCGTCAACTCGGTCAGCGCCACCGCACTGAGCGGCAGCGTGAATCTGGCGCTGCACGGCCGCACGCTGCTCGGCAGCATCTCCGGCACCAGCGGCGTCAACCTCGCCAATGACGAGGGCGACATCGCCCTCGGCTCCATCAACGCGGGTGGCAGCGCCGTCAGCATCAACAACCAGGGCGGCTCCATTCTGAGCGGCTCCATCTTCAACGCCACCACCGTGGCGCTCACGGCCAGCGGCTCCATCGGCAACACCAGCGCCATCGGCACCACGGCCAATGGCGGCGGCACCACCACGCTCACGGCCTCGGCCAGTGCAGCCCACGGTGCCATCGGCAGCATTGCCCTGAGCGAAAGCTACAACCTGGCCGCCTCATCGGTGACGGCGCCTGCCGGCGTGACGCTGAGCAGCGGCTATGGCCTGTCGGCCGGCACCCTCACCAGCGGTGGCGCGGTGGCCTTGAGTTCATCGCAGGGCAGCATCAACGGCATCAACAGCAGCAATGCCATCACCGGCACCAGCGTCAACCTGTCGGCGCGCTACGGCACGGGCAACGGCATCGGCAACAACTCGGTGAGCCTGAACGTCAATACGCCCCAGCTCGTGCTGAACACCCCGGGCAGCGTCTACGTGACCGACACCGCCGACCTGAACCTGCTGACGGTGGACCGCACCAATTACTCCAGCACCGGCAGCAGCGGCACGCTGAGCGTCATTGCCAGCGGCCTGACGTTCAGCGCCACCGACAGCGCCAACACCACCACCCTCACCAGCCTCGCCGATGGCACCGGGCTGGACTTCACCTACCTGGGCATCGGCTCCTTGTCGGTGGGCAGCCTGAACGTGGGCGCCGGCAGCTTGCTGCTGCAGGCCTACCTGAGCAGCGGCAACGGCAACATCAACGCCATCAACAGCAGCTCGCTCATCACCGCAGGCTCATTGAACCTGCAGGCCTACGGCACGGGCAGCAACATCGGCAGCAGCGGCACGGCGCTGGGCACGGCGGTGGGTTCCCTCACGGCCAGCGCGGGCACCGGCGGCATGTTCCTGCGGCAAGCCGGCTCGCTGAACCTGACCAGCCTCAGCACCACCGGCGACCTGGCGGTCACGGCCAGCAGCGGTGACCTGACGCTGGGCACGCTCAGCTACGGCAGCGCCAAGACCTTGAACCTGACGGCCAGCGGCGGCAGCATCCTGGCTGGCAGCGGCACCCTGGCCGGCAGCGGCGCCAATGCGGCCATCACGCTGAGCGCCGCCAACGGCATCGGCACCGAACTGGCACCCGTGCTGGTGAACGCTTCGGCCGGCCACACGGTCAATGCCAGCGTCACCGGCACCGGCTCGCTGCATCTCAGCAGCCTGAGCACACTCAACGGCGGGCTGACCACGTCTGTCCATGACGGCTCGACCACGGTCACTGCGGCCGGTTCCATCAAGCTGACCGCCATGAGCTCCGGCACCGATGCCGCAGGCAACGACATCCGCGTCACGGCCAGCGCTGGCGACATCACGGTGGTCAGCGTCTCGGGCGGCAGCGGGGCGAGCTTCAATGCCATCGACCTGTCCGCCAACGCCGGCCGCCTGATCGCCACGCCCGGCACCACGCTGCAAGCCTTCGACGTGAACCTGCACGGCGCCACCGGCGTGGGCGACGCGACCAACCGCATGTCCGCCAACGGCCAGCGCGTGCAGGTCAGCAGCAGCGGCGGCGCGATCTACCTCGGCGCGAGCACCCCGTCGGTGCTGTCCGGCGTCAACTCCAACGGCGGCCTGATCGACATCAGCACGGCCGCCGACCTGTTGCTGGCCAACGCCTCTTCGGGCGGTGGTGCCATCACCGTGGCCAGCACCACCGGCGGCGTCGCGCTGATCGCCGGCAACATCAACGCCGGGGCTGGCAATGTGTCGATGAGCTCGACCGCTGCGGGCGGCATGGTCAGGGACGACGGCAACAGCAGCACCCGCGTCAGCGGCGCGACCGTGACGCTCAATGGTGCCGGCGGCGTGGGCAGCAGCACGCAAGCGGTGGGCACCTCGGCCACCACGCTGGCCCTCACCGGCGGCAGCTCGGGCACGGGCATCTTCGTGAACGACGCGAATGCCAGCGGCGTGACGCTCGCTTCGATCATCGCCAACGGCGGTGCGGTGGGCATCACTACCGCCGGCCCAACCGTGGCCACCGACGTGCGCGCGGCCACCAACGTGGCCATCAACGCCAGCAGTGGCAACCTCACGGTGGTGGCCGTCACCGCCACGGCGGGCAGCGCCCAGCTCACGGCTGCGGGCGCAATCCTCGGCTCGGGCAACGGAACCCACGTCACCGGCACCAGCGTGCAACTCGCGGCCGGTGGCGACATCGGCACGGTGACCGACACCCTCACCGGCGCCGGCGCACCCGTGCGCGTCAACACCGCCAACCTGACCGGGCTCAGCACCACCGGCAGCAACGCCGTGATCTCGGTGCGCAACCTCAACACCAGCACGCTGACGCTCAGCCCGACGCTGCTGACGATGGGCAGCGGCAGCTCGGCCTACCTCAGCAGCGCGGGCGACGTCGCCTTCAACCCCGGTGCCTTCTCGTTCGCCGGCAACCTGCTGCTGAGCGCCGATGGCGCCATCGTGCTGCCCACGGCCGGCATCTCGACGACCGGGCGCCTGGGCCTCGTCGGCACCGACCTGAGCTCGGCCGGCGGCTCGCCGCGCCTGCTGACGCTGGCTGCGGATTCGCTCTACCTGCGCAGCGGCGCCACCGGCGGCGCCACCACGCTGAACAGCACCGCCCAGAGCATCGACGCCGCCCTTACCGGCGCCGGTGCGCTGACCGTCAACAACACCGGCGTGCTCACGGGCGCCACGCTGGCCACCAGCAACGGTGACATCACCGCCACCAGCAGCGGCAGCATGACCGCCGGCTCGGTGACGGCGGGCGGTGCTAACCGCAACATCGCACTGAGCTCGACCGCAGGCGACTTGACCGTGGGCACGCTGAACGCCGGCAGCAACGGCACGCTGACGCTGTCGGCCGCCAACGGCAGCCTGTTCACCGCGTCGCCAGCCTTCACCGCCAGCGCGTTGAACCTGACGGCCGGCACCGGCATCGGCAGCAACGGCTCGGCCTTCGACGTGAGCGGCATGGCTGTCACGGCCCAAGTGACCGGCAAGGGCGGCATCTACGTCGGCTCGGGCACGGCGTTGACGCTGGGGGCTCTCACCACGGCCAACGGCGACATCCAGGTCACCTCGGCCGGCAACCTGAACGCCAGCAGCAGCTTGAGCGCCGGCCAGAGCGGCAACGTGGCGCTCACGTCCACCGGCGGCAACCTGACGCTGGGCCAGGCCTTCGTCAACAACGGCAGCGACGCCAGCCGATCCGGCCTGGCGCTGCAAGCCGCGCAGATCGCGCTGAACGGCGGCGGCATCAGCACCACCGGCGCGCAGACCTACAACGGCGCGGTCACCCTCGGCGCCAACAGCACGCTCAGCGGCAACGGCGTGGCCTTCAGCAGCAGCGTCGATGGCGCACGCAACCTGACCGTGAACAGCGGCGCGGGCGCAGCCAGCTTCGGCGGCGCCGTGGGCGGCACGACGCGCCTCGGCGCACTCGTCATCAACAGCAGCGGCGCGACGACATTTGCGGGTGCCGTGAATGCAGCTTCGGTCACGACCGACGCGGCAGGCACGCTCGCGATCAACGGCGGCTCGGTGAACACGACCGGCGCGCAGAGTTATGGCGAGCGCGCAGTTCTCGGCGCCAGCACCACGCTGACTGGCACTTCGGTGACGCTGTCCGGTGGTGCCGACGGCTCTGCGACCCTGACCATCGTCGGCGCCAGCACACTGGGCGGCGACATCAGCACCACCGGCGCGCAAAGCTACAGCGGCGCCGTCACGTTGGCCGCCGATGCCGCGCTCAGCGGCAATGGCGTGGCCTTTGCCAGTACGGTGGACGGCGCTCGCAACCTGACCGTCAACAGCGGTGCCGGCGCAGCCAGCTTCGGCGGCGCCGTGGGTGGCACGACGCGTGTCGGTGCCCTGACCATCAACAGCAGCGGCGCCACGACCTTCTCGGCCGCCGTGAACGCGGCCTCGGTCACGACCGACGCCGCCGGCACGCTGGCCATCAACGGCGGCTCGGTGGACACCACCGGCGCGCAAAGCTTCGGCGAGCGCGCCATGCTGGGTGCCAGCACCACGCTGACCGGCGATGCGGTGACGCTGTCCGGTGGCGCCGACGGCTCAGCGACCCTGACCATCGCCGGTGCCAGCACGCTGGGCGGCGACATCAGCACCACCGGCGCGCAAAGCTACAACGGCGCCGTGACGCTGGCGGCCGATGCCTCGTTCAGCGCCAATGGCGTCGCCTTCGCCAGCACGGTGGATGGCGCTCGCAACCTGACCGTCAACAGCGGTGCGGGCGCAGCCAGCTTCGGCGGCGCCGTGGGTGGCACGATCCGCCTCGGCGCACTCACCGTCAACAGCAGCGACGCGACAACCTTCTCGGCCGCCGTGAATGCCGCATCAGTCACCGCCACCGGCACGCTGGCGATCAACGGTGGCTCGGTCAACACCACGGGCGTTCAAAACTTCGGCGACGCCGTAACGTTGGGGTCCGATGCCACGCTGAGCGGCAACGGCGTGGCCTTTGCCAGCGCGGTGGATGGCGCTCGCAACCTGACCGTCAACAGCGGCGCAGGCGCAGCCAGTTTCGGCGGCACCGTGGGTGGCACGACCCGTGTCGGTGCCCTGACCATCAACAGCAGCGGTGCTACCACCTTCACTGCCGCCGTGAACGCAGCTTCGGTCACGACCGATGCCGCCGGCACGCTGGCCATCAACGGCGGCTCGGTGAACACCACCGGCGCGCAAACCTTCGGCGAGCGCGCCGTGTTGGGCGCCAACACCACGCTGACGGGCAGTTCGGTTGGCCTGTCCGCTGGCGCCGACGGCACGGCCACGGCAGCTCGAACCCTCACCATCGCCGGCGCCAGCACGCTGGGTGGCGACATCAGCAGCACCGGCGCGCAAAGCTACAACGGCGCCGTGACGTTGGCTGCCGATGCCACGCTCAGCGGCAACGGCGTGGCCTTCAGCGGCAGCGTCGACGGCGCGCGCAACCTGACCGTCAACAGCGGTGCGGGTGCAGCCAGCTTCGGCGGTGCCGTGGGTGGCACGACCCGCCTCGGCGCACTCACCGTCAACAGCAGCGGTGCCACGACCTTCACCGCCGCCGTGAATGCAGCCTCAGTCACCACCACCGGCACGCTGGCGATCAACGGTGGCTCGGTCAACACCACGGGCGCTCAGAACTTCGGCGGCGCCATAACGCTGGGGGCCGATGCCACGCTGAGCGGCGACGGTGTGGCCTTCGCCAGCACGGTGGACGGCGCACGCAACCTGACCGTCAACAGCGGCGCAGGCGCAGCCAGCTTCGGCGGCACCGTGGGTGGCACGACCCGCCTCGGCGCACTCGTCGTCAACAGCAGCGGTGCGACGACGTTCACCGCCGCCGTGAACGCGGCCTCGGTCACGACCGATGCCGTCGGCACGCTGGCCATCAACGGCGGCTCGGTGAACACCACCGGCGCGCAAAGTTTCGGCGAGCGCGCCGTGCTGGGCGCCAGCACCGCGCTGATCGGCAGTTCGGTGAGCCTGTCCGCCGGTGCCGACGGCTCTGCGAGCGCAGGCCAGGCCCTGACCATCGCCGGCGCCAGCACGCTGGGTGGCGACATCAGCACCACCGGCGCGCAAAGCTACAACGGCGCCGTGACGCTGGCCGCCGATGCCACGCTCAGCGGCAACGGCGTGGCCTTCGCCAGCACGGTGGACGGCGCACGCAGCCTGACCGTCAACAGCGGCACGGGCATAGCCAGCTTCGGCGGCACAGTCGGTGGCACGACCCGCCTCGGCGCACTCGCCGTCAACAGCAGTGGAGCGACGACCTTCGCCGGCTCGGTGAACGCCGCCTCGGTCACAACCGATGCCGCCGGCACGCTCGCCATCAACGGCGGCTCGGTGAACACCACCGGCGCGCAAAGCTTCGGCGAGCGCGCCGCACTGGGCGCCAGCACCACGCTGACCGGCAATGCGGTGAGCTTGTCAGCCGGCGCCGACGCAACGACGACGGCGGGTCAGACCCTCACCATCGCCGGCGCCAGCACGCTGGGCGGCGACATCAGCACCACCGGCGCGCAAAGCTACAACGGCGCCGTGACGCTGGCCACCGATGCCACGCTGAGCGGCAACGGCGTGGCTTTCGCCAGCACGGTCGATGGCGCTCGCAACCTCACCGTGAACAGCGGCGCGGGCGCAGCCAGCTTCGGCGGCGCCGTGGGTGGCACAACCCGCGTCGGCGCACTCGCAGTCAACAGCAGCGGCGCGACGACCTTCGCCGGCTCGGTGAACGCAGCCTCGGTCACGACCGACGCGGCAGGCAGCCTGGCCATCAACGGCGGCTCGGTCAACACCACCGGCGCGCAAAGTTATGGCGAGCGCGCCGTGCTGGGCGCCAGCACCACGCTGACTGGCAATGCGGTGACGCTGTCCGGCGGGGCCGACGCCACCGCCACGGCAGGCCAGACCCTCACCATCGCCGGCGCCAGCACGCTGGGCGGCGACGTCAACAGCAGCGGCACGCAAACTTACACCGGCGCCGTCAACCTGCGCAGTGACACCAGCCTGCACAGCACCGGCGGCTCGCTGGTGTTCGGCAGCACGCTGGACAGCGCCGCCAATGGCAACCTCACGCTGCGCGCCGACAGCGGCGCCATCGACGTGGCCGGCGCCGTGGGCGGCAGCGGCGCCATCGGGGCGCTCACGCTGCGCTCCGGCACCTTCACCACCTTCAACGGCTCGGTGCAGGTGGGCAGCCTGGCGCAGTCAGCAGCGGGTGGCCTGACCCGCTTTGCCGACCGCCTGGCGGCCAGCGGCGCGGGCGGCCTGCAGTTCAACGGCACCAGCTTCCGCTTCGACGATGCCGTGACGGCCGCGCTGGGCGGCATAGTGATCACCAACACGGACGCGGCCGGCACGGTGAGCTTTGCAGCCGGCACGACCGTCCAGGCCGCCACCAGCTTCACGCAGACCGGCGGTGCCGGCGTGACGCTGCCGGCGGTGCTGCGCGTGACCGCCGGGCCGATCACCCTCAACGCCCCGGCCACGCTGCCTTCGGGTGAGGCGACCCTCAGCGCGCAGGGCGACATCAAGGCGGTCGGCCTGCAAGGTCCTGCAACAGCGCTGACGCTGAACTCGGGAACCGGTGCACTGCTGATCGGCCTGGACGACGCCACCGCCGAGCACAAGCTCGCGGTGGGCTCCCTGCTCGTGCCGGCGGCCGGCTCGGCCCAGCTGTTTGGCTCGGTAGACGCCAATGGCGGCGCCACGGCCGCGACGATGGTGCGGGGCGGCCTCGCCAACTCGCCCTACTTCTTCAATGGCACCCCGTGGGGCCCGGTCGGGCAGATCACGGTGCTGGCAGCCATCACGGCACCGACCTTCGTGGTGCCCAGCCGCCCACTGGCATCGGCGCTGTTCAACCCGGCGATGCTGGCAACCAGCATTGCGCCCAACGCGCTGGAAGCCTGGATGGACCCGCAGGTGCTGAGCCTCGGCCCGACAGGCGAAAAGAAGAAGCGATCCGATGCGCTGCTTGGCGAAGCATCGCGCTGAACGCCGCCCCACCTCACCTGCCCCGCGATGACCGACAGCGCCCTCCCCCTGTTCTACAAGACCCCCCGGGTGTTGCACCCGGGTGCCCACGGCCACCACTCGTTGGCGGCCAAGGCGAGCTATCGCTTTGCGGCGCAGACCAACGCGGTGCCTGTGGTGGCCGACGAGATGATGCTGGCCGGCCGGCATTACCCGCTGGTCTTCAGCGACGACGCGCGGCCCTATCCGGTGGCCGTGCTGGGCCTGCGCGCCCAGCAGAATCTGTTCGTCGACGCGGGCGGCCAATGGCGCCCAGGCGTCTACGTGCCGGCCTACCTGCGGCGCTACCCGTTCATCTTTCTGGAGAACGCGGCGAGCCAGGAGCTGACCCTGTGCGTCGACGAAGCCGCCGAATCGCTGCTGGCCGGGCGCGACAACCCGCTGTTCGACCCCAGCGGCGAACCCACGCCGCTAACGGTTTCAGCGCTGGCCTTGTGCCGCGACTACCAGTCGCAGCACCTGGCAACGGCCGAGTACGCACGCGCGGTGGTGGCGGCCGACCTGCTGGTGGAGCATCGCGCCGACGTGTCGCTGCGTGACGGCCGGGTGATGAGCCTGTCCGGCTTCAAAGTCATCGACCAGGCCCGCTTCATGAACCTGCCGGACGAGACCTTCCTGGCCTGGCGCCGCAAGGGCTGGCTGGCGCTTGTTCACTGGCATTTCTTCTCCATCGGTGCGTGGTCGACGCTGATCGACGCGGCCGCCGCGCAGGCCTGAGCGCCTGCACGGCACCAAGGTTGGCAAGGCCTCGCGGCTACACTGACGGCATGCGTCAAAAGCCCCTGCTCATCGCTCTGATCGGTCTGGTTCTGGCTGCATCCGCCCACGCCCAGTGGAAGTGGAAGGATGCCAAGGGCAACGTGCAGTACAGCGACCGCCCGCCCCCAGCCGGCACGCCGGACAAGGACATCCTTGCGCGCCCGGCTACGGCCGCCGCGCGCGCCATCACGGTGACGCAGGCCGATGCTCCCGCCAGCACGCCCGCCTCCGCCCCTCGCCCGGGCGCCAGTGCGCCGACCCGTGCCGAGCAGGACGCGGCCGCGCGCCAGAAGCAGGATCAGGCTCGCGAGAACGCCAAGCAGAAGGAAGAAGAACGCCGCGTTGCCGAGCAGCGCCGCGAGAACTGCAGCCGTGCCCAGGCGCAGTTGCGCGACCTGCAGAGCGGTATCCGCATCACGCGTACCAACGAGGCGGGCGAGCGCGTCTTCATGGACGACGTGCAGCGCCAGGCCGAGGCCGAGCGCGCTCGCGGGCTGGTCACCAGCGAGTGCAAGTAGGGCCTGGCAACACGACGGCAATGGGCCGCTGCCGTCGTGTTACCAGGCCCTACCCGCCGCCCGCCTTGGGTCGGTGGCGCGACACGATGCGCTCGCCGCGCTTGGCGTAGCGCAGGCGCCGCGCCTCCATCGGGTCGACGGTCAGCGGGCGATACACCTCGATGCGGTCGCGGTCACGCAGCGGTGTTGCCAGCGGCCGCACGCGGCCCCAGATGCCGATGCGGAACTGGTCGAGCGCCAGGTTGAAGTCGGCGCAGGCACGCAGCGCTGATTCGATCGTGGCGCCCTCTTCCACCTCCAGCCAGCGCTGCTGCACATCGCCTGCTGCCAAGCTCCAGACGAGTTCAACGCGCACCGTAAAGGCTCTCCGCGCGCTGCACGAAGCTGTCGACAAAGGTGTTGGCGATGCGGTCGAAGACGGGGCTGACCACCGCCTCCAACGCGCCGCTGCTGAAGGCGTAGCTGAGCTCGAAGACGATCTTGCAGGCCGTCGGCTCGCCTTCGGTGCCGGGCTTGTTCAGCGGCAGGAATTGCCAGACGCCGTCGAGGTCCGAGAACGGCCCGTCAACCAACCCCATGCGGACGCTGGGGCCGGCGTCATCGTTGCGATTGAGTGTCGTGAACGCATAGCGCACACCGGCGTAGGCGAGGTGCAGCCGAGCCGTGACGGCGTCGCGCTTTCGTTCCAGCACCTCGACCTTGTCGCACCAGGGCAGGAACTCCGGATAGCGCTCCACCGCGGTGACCAGCTCGTACATCTCGCTGGGCGTGTACCAAAGCAAAACTGACTTTTTGACCTGCTTCATAGAATGCCAGGATTGTAAGAAGGGCCTTGGGCCTGTTTACACAACAGGGATCGGATGCGTTGGCACTCAAAAGCCTGCGAGCAAGGCGCGAAGCGAAGCTGGGTAGAGCCCCAGCGATGCTGAGCAACGCCGCGCGCGGGCTTTTGAGTGACAACCCTTTGAGAGAGGGGCTTTGCGGGCACATGGCGTCGTTGCGCGCCTCGTCCGGGCCGCCAAGCCCGGGCTTCAGCGCACGCCTAGCCCTGCACCCGCACAGCCCCTCTCGCACCGACCCCTGTTGTGCAAACAGGCCCTGACCCCACATCCCACTTCATGTCCATCGCCGAGAACCGCCGCGCCCGTTACGACTACCACATCGAAGAGAAATTCGAGGCCGGTGTGGTGCTGTCCGGCTGGGAGATCAAAGCCATCCGCGCTGGCCAGGTGCAACTGACCGACGGCTACGTGCTGATCAAGAACGGCGAGCTGTTCCTGATCGGCTGCCGCATCAATGCGCTGCGCAGCGCCTCCACGCATGTGAACCCGGAGGCCGACCGCACCAAGAAGCTCCTGATGCACAAGGCCGAGATCAAGCGGCTGGTGGGCAAGGTGGAGCAGCGCGGCTTCACGCTGGTGCCGCTGAACCTGCACTACAAGGGCGGCCGCGTGAAGGCCGACATCGCACTGGCCAAGGGCAAGGCCGAGCACGACAAGCGCAACACCGAGAAGGAGCGGGACTGGGAGCGTGAAAAGGGACAGTTGATGCGGCACGCATCGACGGGCCGCAAGGCCTGAGACGCGTAGCGGCTCAATGTCCATTTCGTCAAAAGGGGGAGTTGATGCGGCACGCAACAACGGGCCGCAAGGCCTGAGACGCGCAGCGGCTCAATGCCCTTTTCGCCAAAAGGGACAGTTGATGCGGCACGCATCGACGGGCCGCAAGGCCTGAGACGCGTAGCGGCTCATTGGAGCTTTCGCCAAAAGGGCCAGTTGATGCGGCACAAGGTGTCAAACAAGAGCTGACAGCGCTTGTTCGATGTCGGCCTTGAGGTCGGCAGCGTCTTCCAGGCCGATGGCAAAGCGCACCAGCGTGCCGCCGTCGAAAGGCAGCGGCAGGTTTCGGCTACGGCTCAGGTCGTAGGGCACGGCCAGGCTCATCGGGCCGGCCCAGGAGTAGCCGATGCCGAACAGCTGCAGCGCGTCGACAAAAGCATCCACCTGGGCGGGTGAATAGCCGGGCTGGAAGACCGCCGAGAACAGGCACGCCGCCCCTGCGCCACCCACGGCCAGCCAATGCGCATGGCCCGGCGAGCCCGGCAGCGCCGGATGGAAGACGCGCGTCACCTCGGGCCGGCCGGCCATCCAGCTCGCCAGCTCTCGCGTGACGCGGTCCTGCGCCGCGTAGCGCAATGGCATCGTCGGCAGGCTGCGCAGCACCAGCTCGACGTCGTTCTGGCCCAGCCCGTAGCCGAGGTGCTCGTGGGCGTGGTTGAGCTTGTCATGCAGGCGCCCGTCCCTCGTGCAGACCGAGCCCATCAGCACGTCGGCGCCGCCGCTGGGATATTTGGTCAGCGCCTGCATGACGATGTCCGCACCCAGGCCCGGGTGCGTGCGCGGCGCCGGCTCGAAGCCGTTGAAGGCCAGGCCGGCACCCCAGGTGTTGTCCAGCGCCGTCGTGATGCCGCGCGCACGGCAGGCGGCGAGCGTCCCGAGCAAGTCGGGAAACTCCAGCGTGATCGAGCCGGCCGCTTCCAGCCAGACGAGTTTCGTGTTGTCGCGCAGCTCGGGCACGGTCAACGCGTCGTAGAAGCGGTGCGTGACACCCCACCGCGGCAGCCAGGACTCGGTGAGATAACGGTTCTGTCCGTAGACGTTGTCGGGCACCAGCACCTCGTCGCCAGGCCGCAGCATGGCCAGCGACGGCAGTGTCACGGCCGCCAGGCCGCTGGGCACCAGCAGGCAGTGCTCGGCGTGCTCCAGCGTGGCGATGCGCGCTGCCAGCGTGTAGCTGGTGGGCGTGCCATGCAGGCCGTAGCGATAGGACAGGCCATCGCGCGGGCGGGGCTTGTGCAGGTCGGCCGTGTCCTTGAACAGCACGGTCGACGCCTTGGCCACCGGCACGGGTATCGCGTCCCAGCCTTCGGGCGCGCGGTAGGGGTGGTGGATGAGCTCGGTCGCAGGCCCGCGCGTCATACCAGCGAAGCCACCAGGTCGTGCCCATCGGCGGCGACAACGCGGGCGCGCACGAAATCGCCCACCTTCATCGTCTTGCTGGCCTTCTCGGGCGGCAGGATTTTCACGGTGCCGTCGATCTCGGGCGCGTCGGCGTAGGAGCGCCCCACGCCACCCTTGCGGCCCAGGCCGGGGGCGGAGTCGACCAGCACCTGCAGCGTCTGGCCGACGCGGCTCTGCAGCTTGGCGGTGGACACGGCTTCCGCCATCGCCATGAAGCGCGCGCGGCGTTCCTCGCGCACTTCGGTCGGCAGCGCGCCGGGGATGTCGTTGGCCGTGGCGCCGTCCACCGGCGAATAGGCAAAGCAGCCGGCACGGTCGATGCGCGCTTCCTGCATGAAATCCAGCAGATGCTGGAACTCGGCCTCCGTCTCACCGGGGAAGCCGGCGATGAAGGTCGAGCGGATGACCAGCTCCGGGCAGCTCTCGCGCCAGCGCAGGATTCGCTCCATGTTCTTCTCGCCGTTGGCCGGACGCTTCATGCGCTTGAGCACGTCGGGGTGCGAGTGCTGGAAGGGCACGTCCAGGTAGGGCAGCACCAGGCCTTCGGCCATCATCGGCAGCACTTCGTCGACGTGCGGGTAGGGGTAGACGTAGTGCAGGCGCACCCAGGCGCCGAACGGCTTGGCGATCTCGCCGAGCTGGGCGACGAGGTCCAGCATGCGGGTCTTGACCGGCTTGCCGTCCCAGAAGCCCATGCGGTACTTCACGTCGACGCCGTAGGCCGAGGTGTCCTGGCTGATGACGAGCAGCTCCTTCACGCCGCTCTCGAACAGCGCGCGGGCCTCGTTCAACACGTCGCCGATGGGGCGGGATACCAGGTCGCCGCGCATGCTCGGGATGATGCAGAAGGTGCAGCGGTGGTTGCAGCCTTCGCTGATCTTGAGATAGGCGTAGTGCCTGGGCGTCAGCTTGACGCCGTAGCTCGGCACCAGGTCGACGAAGGGGTCGTGGGGCTTGGGCACATGGGTGTGCACCGCGTCCATGACCTCCTGCGTGGCATGCGGGCCGGTCACGGCCAGCACGCTGGGATGCATCTCGCGCACCAGCCCGCCGGCATCCTTGCTGACCGCGCCAGCCTTGGCGCCGAGGCAGCCGGTCACGATGACCTTGCCGTTCTTGGCCAGCGCCTCGCCGATGGTGTCCAGGCTCTCCTGGACCGCGTCGTCGATGAAGCCGCAGGTGTTGACGATGACCAGGTCGGCCCCGGCAAAGGTCTTGGAGGTTTCGTAGCCCTCGGCGCGGAGCTGGGTGAGGATCAGTTCGCTGTCGGTCAGGGCTTTCGGGCAGCCCAGACTCGCGAACGCCACCTTGGGAATCTTTTGCGCTTGCAGGCCGCGAGGGGCGTCGGGGTTGGCTGTTGTCATAGGGTCTTGGTTGAATTTTGTTGCGGTAGCTATAAGGGTCGAACAGGCGCCGAACACTTAGCGGCGCGCAGTGCAACTCGCGTAAGGGGCAGCTTCACCGGCTTTGAGAGGACACACGAGAAACGGAGTAATGGCTTTCAGCCGTTGGCCCCAGACGGCCCTATCCGGCTCAGGTTTCGTCGCAACCGCCTCACCTCGCTCCGACCATTGGACGGAGTACATGTTCTTGTCGCCCTTCACCACCGCCACCAACGCGACTTCGCTTGTGGGCGCCTTGTTTGTGGTCAACGTATGGGAGCCGCATGCGACCAACATGACGTACACCGAGTGCCCAGTTCCAATGTTCGCTTCGGCAACCCGCCCCCCTGCGAAGCTGGTCGGACACGAAGATTGAAAGCCTTTCGCGATCTGCATCGCAAACATCGCTGGCGTCAACTCTGCCTGAAGTCCAAGGTCCTTGGTCCCGCTCACCAAGATGCGCTGCGTCCATGGGCCCGTGCTGGGATCCGAGGCCAGAACGAAAGTTCGCAGATAGACGCTAGCCTGAGTTTGCTCGGCCTGTGCCTTGAAACCAGCAGGCACCTGGTGAACAAACAGCTCGTCGAATATTGGGGCCACAACAGCTGCTGCGGGCAACTCTTCCGCACCAGCAAGTGTCCCCAAAAACGCAGCGAAGACGCCGGCTAGGCACATCGCTGTGGCGCGCGCCGAGCTACGTGTGACGCTAAGGCTCAACCAGCGCTGTGTAGGTATAGATCGAACACCCTTGGGGCACCCGAGCGAGGCAAAACCGATCTTCGGGACAGAGGTGGTCGTTTCATTCATCGCCGTATTTTCGGCGATGTCGAGCGAGCCTTACTTTTTCGGCACGAACGGGAATATCACACCCGCCGATTTCAGCTGTTCCTGCCACTGGTTCATCAACGTCTTGGACTGCTCGGCGTAGCCGCCCATCAGGCCCGTCCAGGCCTCGGGGGGGAAGGGGATGCTGGCAGGTTGCTCGGTGAAACGCGACTGCATGTCGGTGAAGGCCTGCATCTGGCGCTCCAGCAGCCCGCCCATGACGCCCTGCATCGCGCCGCCGTAGAAGCGGATGATCTGCGCCAGCGAGCTGGTGGAAAACATGGGCACGCCGCCGGTTTCCTCCTCCAGGATGATCTGCAACAGGATGGCCCGGGTGAGGTCATCGTGCGTCTTGGCGTCCTGGACCTCGAAGGCGATGCCTTCCAGCACCATGCGCTTCACGTCAGCCAACGTGATGTAGCTGCTGGTTTGCGTGTCGTAGAGGCGCCGGTTGGGGTACTTCTTGAGGATGCGCAGGCCAGGCTTGGCCTCGCCAGCGGACGTCTCATCAGTGGATGCCGGCTTTTTGCGGGCAGTCGCCATGCGGAAATCTCCTGTGCAGTGCAACAAATTCTAGGCAGACCCCGAATGTCGCTCCGAATGGCTTTCCCTGAGTCTCTGGAAAGCTACATCGCCAAATACAGGTGACGCGACCGGCTCGATCCGCGATTTTCACTCGACGCCAGGCAAGTTCGGCGGGAGCGCAGGGCCAACGAGCTTAGCGCCAGCTCGGCCAGCCACCACGTCGACGCCGCATCGCCGCCACCCGACGCGGGAGCGGGGAGCCGGCACCGGGCTCGAGGCTGGCAAAGGCGCGGGCGCTGGAGCAGGCGCTGGGCTCGCGGACAGTGCCGGCACCCGGATGGGGTCGGCCGCAGCAACATCGGCGGACGACCTGCGCGTGCGCGGGCGGAGTCCGCTTGAGCGCGCAGGTGCTGGCCAGCGGGCGCATCGCCACCGGCAGCATCGGTCAGGGATCTGGTGCTGCACTACCGGCCGCTCGCCGCAGGACACGGCGCTGCAGCAGGCCCGCTGCTCGGCCTGGTAGCCGGGCGCGTCGAGGACAAAGCCGAGCAGCTGCGCGCTGCGCTGACGGCTGGCAGCGACGCGAGCCAGCCTGCAATCCCCATTCCCAGCGCGGGTCCTGCGGCTCACGCGGCGACGCTGAGCATGCCGGCGGCGGCCGAGGTCAGGAGCGTAGAACGCGATGAGCTTGCCAAGAGCTGAGGCAATTGCAAGGTTGCGCGTCGGATCGAACTGAGCGAGGTGGAATGCCAGCGCCTTTAGAAGCACGGGCAGGGCTTCGGCGACGCGGGATTGGCGCATAGCGCCTGCGCCACCACGGGTGGCAAAGCGGCGATCAGGCGTCTATGCGGCTGGCCTCGCGCGTAGCTTCCGCAGCGGCGCGGGTATCGCCTTGAGCCTTCCGGCAAGCCGCGAGGGTGCGCCAAGCATCGGCCAGCACGCTGCTGTGCTGCGGGTCGTAGATGGCGCGGTGCAGCGTCACCGCGCGCTCGAGCAACGGCCGCGCCTCGTCGACGCGCTGCTGCAGCATCAAGGCCTTGCCGAGCACGAGCGTCGCCCGAGCTTCGTGATGGCGCTGGTAGGCGGCTGCTCCGCCATTCGCAATGGCAGCCAGCGCCTGCGAAGCCTGCGCGTAAGCTTCAGACGCGTGGCCAGCTTCCAGTTCAAGCCAAGCCGATTCAGTCAGGTCGGCGACCGAGGCGGTGGAGGGGGGCGTTTGCGGCAACTGCTTCGCGACTCGCGCAGCTCGGTAGGACGACAGCGCCTTTGCGGCTTCACCACTGGCCACCAGCCATTGAAGTTCAGCGCGATCCGTCGATCGCGAGTCGAGCTTCCCATTCGACTGCGCCAACAGTGCGCGGGAGCGCTCTAGAACTGCGCGCGCGTCGCTGAGTCGGTCGAGCTCGGTCAGCGCCCGTGCTCTAAAGCTCAACACTCTCAAGTCCAGGCCCTGGGCTACTTGTGGATCAATTGTGAGTGAAACGTCACCGGCAGTGACGGACAACACTTCGCTCGCTCTGCCATAGGCCATCAGCATCTCGGCGTAATTGACCTTTATCCAGTGGACTGTGGCAGGGTCTGCTTCAGCTTCTGTCGTGTGAGACCAGTGCCATGCCGGCTCCGCCGCCTCCACACTTTCTCGAAATCTCCCGGTGTCAACGAGAAGCCGTGAAAGCTGAATTTCGCAGTAATGTATTGGCAACGGCTCCGCGCGTCGGCGAGCAATTTCAAGGCCCGTGCGTTGGTTTGCCTCGGCATGAGCGAAGTCGCCCAACTTGCGCTGCGCTTCAGCGAGCGCCCCATAAATCATGGAAAGGTCGTTGGCGCCAAGCGGCGGGTGCACTTGGCTGATGTGAACGAATTCGGCAAAAGACTGGCGGGCTTGTTCAAACTCGCCGATGAAGAGAGCGTTTTCTCCCAGAACCACCAATGTCAGGAGCAAGTCGGCGTCGGGCGGATAGCGCCTTGCAATCGCGAGTGCGCGACGAGCGGCTGCAAGACCGTGCTTTGGATCTATGCGGCGATCTAGCGATGCCTGAAGGAGTTCGACCAGAAAGCGCGTTCGGGAGTCGTGGTCGTTGCGCGCATCAAGAATCACTGACGCATCCCTCAGCAATGAGGCTGCATCGTGCCGCTGCTCGGCGGTCGTGAGCGCATCCGCAAGTCGGGCCATCGCCGTCACGGTGACGTCGCTGATTCGCCCCGACACGCGGCGCGCCTCATCCAATTGCTGGCGCCGCAGCGCGATCTGTCGGTCAACGAGACCCATCTTCTCGTACATCGAGGCAAGCACGCCCAGCAGGCGCAACCGCGCCTGTGGCGCATTCACGAGCTCGGTCTCGATTCGCTGCGCGCCGCGATCGAGCAGCTCACGCGCCGTCCTCTCGCGCGCCTTTATCGGGTCGACCTGATCGCCCGAGTTGGTGAGGAACACGCCTTCGAGAAAGCTCTGAACCGCCTCTGCGGTAGCCGCTTCGGCCAGCGCGCGCTGGGTCTGCAGGCGAGCCTCATACGCCTGCCACAACGCGACTGTTGTACCCCCCATAAGCGCAATAACCACCAGCGCACCCGCCGCGACCTGCAGCCGATATCGGCGCACGAACTTCGTGGTGCGATAAGACAATCCGTCGGGCCGCGCTTCGACCGGCTCGTCGGCCAGGTACCGCCGCAGGTCGTGCGCGAAGGCATCCATCGTCAGATAGCGCTCGTCCGGCCGCTTCTTCAGTGCCTTGTTGAGGATGGCATTGAGGTCGCCTCGCAACTGACGTTTTAGCAACGCATCGCTGGCCGTGTCACTCGCGCGCGGTGCTTCGATCCCGGCAATCGCCTCCTCAAGCTCGGCTGCACTGCCCCGCGTCAGCCGATACGGCCGCCCGCCCGCCAGCAGTTCGTAGGCCACGACCGCCAAGCTGTAGATGTCGCTCGCCGTGCCAAGTGGCTCGCCGCGAATCTGCTCCGGGCTGGCGTAGTCGAGCGTGAGTGCACGGCCCGACATGGCCGTCAGCGCCGTCTCGCGCGTTTGCTCGCCGTCGAGCAACTTGGCGATGCCGAAGTCGAGCAGCACGACCTGGTCGTCGTCGTCGACGAGGATGTTGCCGGGCTTCAGGTCGCGGTGAACGACGAGGCGTGCGTGCGCATGGGCGACGGCTGCCATCACCTGCAGCAGCAATTCCACGCGGCTCCGCAAGGGCAGCCCGTGATCCCGGCAGTAGGCATCGATCGGTTGCCCGGCGACATAGGCCATCGCGAGGAAGGGTCGGCCATGCGCATCGACACCGGCGTCGTAGAGCCGGGCAATATTTGGATGGTCGAGTGCCGCCAGGATCTCGCGCTCGCGCACCAAGCGTTCGGTGAAGGCATCGCCCCAGACGGCATGGGGCAGCTTCAGCGCAACTCTGCGCTTGACCGTGCCGTCCGCGCGCTCGGTCAGCCAGACCGTGCCCATGCCGCCGTGGCCGATGGGCTCGATCAGCCGGTAGGCACCGACAAGATGGCCAGCCGCCGATGGCACATTCGCTGCCGTGGAGGCGGCGGTTGGCAGAACCGGCAGGTCTGCGAGGAAATCGCCGGTTTCGATTGCTGCTTGCGTGGCCAGCAAGTTGCACAGGGTGTCGCGATGGGCGGCACGATTGCCATCGAGCGACTGCAGCCAGGCGTCGCGCTCCGGCGCCGACAGCGCGAGCGCCTCGTCAATCAGCTGGCTGAGCGCCGGCCAGTCGTTCGAGAGCACCGATTGGAGAGCCATGTCGTCAATCCTGCCTGTTCTGCCTGTTGCGAGAAACGCGGCCCACCGGGCCGCACTTCATTTGACTTTCGCGGAACGCCACAGTCGATCCGCTTGCAGGAGTGGTCGGGCCGAGCTGCACCCGGCTGGATGCGCCCGCGAGCACCGATCATGGAACATGAAGATTTCACACCTGCTTACTTGTGAACGTTGCCAAGGCCGATCACCGGACACTCTCACCGGGTTGCTGGCGGCACCGAGCCGCTGCATCAGCTGCGCAGCGAGTGCGCGAGCAAGAGCCGGGCCTTGACCCAGTCGCGGCGCACCGTGCGATCGGTGATGCCGAGCGAGGCAGCAATCTCTTCATCAGACAGGCCTGCGAAGTAGCGCATCTCGACCACCTGGACGAGGCGCGCATCGACCCGCGCCAGCTCCTCCAGCGCCGCGTGAACGTCGAGGATTTCATCGACCGGGTTACCGATCGACTCAAGCAATGCGGTGTCGAGCGGGACGTGTTGCGCGTCGCCTCCACGGCGGTCGGCACCGGCGGCCCTGGCGGCATCGACGATGATCGATCGCATCGCGCTAGCCGCATATGCGACGAAATGCGCGCGGTCGGCGGTGGAAAGGCTATCGCGCTGGACGAGCTTCAAGTAGCACTCGTTGACAAGCGCCGTGGTGCCAACGCCGCCGTCATGTGGCCCACGCGCAAGTCGGCGATCCGCGGCATGACGCAACTCCGGTTGCAGCAGTTCGAAAACTTTGTCTAGCGCTGCCTTGTCGCCGATACGCGCGCGCTGCAGCAGCAGCGTGATTTCCCCCATGCTCGCTCCCTTTTTCGCCATGCGCAGACGGGGCGCACCTGCTGCCTAGATGCTAGCAATCATTGCCGCCCATCAACCCGGTCCGCTAGGCAATGAGATATTCGCATTCGTTCAGACAGCCGTATTCAATGCGGTCAATGCGATCACTCGCCAGTACCCGAAGGCTGCCAGCCGGACGCTGAAGCCTCCACCCGGCGCATCGCTTGAAGCTTCAGTTGCTGCGGTCAACCGATCGATGCTCTTGAAGCTTGCGCCGTCGCAGCGAGGCGCGATCGAGGCGGCATATATGGCCGCGCTCGCCCATATCCCTGACGGCGAGTCGCGGAGCGACGGCATTGCCATAGGCGAACAGGCGGTGGCCGGACTCGTCGCACGCCGCCCCGTCGAAACGGCGGAGGTCGCGTACTACCGCCCGGCGACAAGTCCCGGCATGTACGTGCCAACGGTCGTCCCCATTGGCGGCGATTCGCCTCGCGTCAACTTGTGCTGGACGCTCGACCGCGTCGATCAATTTCGACCGGGACCGCCACCCGATTTAAAGAGCGCCATCTGGTCGCGGGACTACGACGAGGTCAAAGCCATGGGCGCCCGCTCCGGCAACGCGCGCTCCTCGGAGCAAACAGCGATCGCACGCTTCTGGAGCACTGCCGGACCGGCCGTCTACTTCCCGCTCGCGCATTCGATCACCGACCAACCGGGGCGAGACGTGACGCGCAATGCGCGCTTCCTCGCGGTGTTCGCGCAAGTTGGGGTCGACGCAATCGACGCTGTCTTCGATGCCAAATTCTCCTACCAGTTCTGGCGGCCGTTGACGGCGATACGAAACGGCGATCAGGACGGGAATGACGCAACCGAGCGCGCCCCATCCTGGCTGCCTTTCATCGAGACTCCGATGCACCCCGAGTACCCCTGCGCGCATTGCGCGGTCGCCGGCGGCTACGGTGCAGTCCTGCGTGCAGAAACCGCAGGCGAACCCGTTCCGCGACTCAGCTGTACCAGCCCGAAGCTGCCGGGTGTGCCGCGCACTTGGAACACCATCGACGCGTTCGTTCAAGAGGTGTCGAACGCGCGCATCTAGGCAGTGTGCACTATCGCAACTCGACTGAGGTCGGGACAGCGCTGGGGCGAAAGGTCGGCGAACTTGCCGTAGCGAAGTTGACGAACTGAGCGTGACCAGAACTACTTTGCAGCCGCAATTCCCCTAGCTACTGCGGCCACGGCACACGCACGTCGAGGTTACTAGGCCAAGCCATCTTGACGAACCTGTCCATCACTCCAAGGGACACAAGCCCTTGGGTTGCCAAGTCGAAGTAAGCGTCGTCGGCGAACTGCCTTCCTCATGCAAGATCAGCGCGAAGCCCTGACGGGGCTCCTTGCCGATGGCCTGAAGCAGCATGGGCGGGCCGCGCCTCACCATCAGGGCGTGCCCGTCACCGCGGCCGACCTGCGCGCCGTCGGGTGTTTCGAGGCAGGTGCCGCCGCTGATCGCGTAAAAGGCTTCGGGGCCGGAGTGACGTGCAGCGGCGCCGTCATGCCGGGCGAGAAGGTGGACTTGAGATATTCGACGCTGACGTTGCCCGTGGACACATCCAGCGGCAACGGGCCGACGTCGGCCACGTGGCGACCGCCAGGAAGCTGGCGCGCGTTGCTGCCGATGTCGAACAGCCACACTCGGCCGAAGGCCTGCACCACGGCGCCATGTGGCGGTCGTGCGCGCACGGCCGCCTCGGTGTCTGCGAAGGTGTAGATGCTCCAGTAGAGCGGCCCTGGCGGCAGCGCGCCGATGTCCTGGTGTGCGGCCAGGCAGGCGGGGCCGGGTGTTTCACCGGCCGTGCCTGAGCACAGACGCGAGGTGGCTTGGGCGTGGGCCGTGAGAGGCGTCTGCGAAAGCGCTGCGGCCGTGCCGAGGATGACGGTCAGAGATCTGAAAGGATTTCTTTTCATGGCCTGCCTTTGGTCAGCGTTACAGACGTGCGACGAACGCGTAGACGGCCCGCTGCTCGTCTTCATCAAGTTCAAAGAAGCGCTTTCGCACGATCTCGCCTTCACCACCATGTTCCAGCACCGGGTCGCGCAAGCTGGTGGCCCGGCCGTCGTGCAGGTAGCGGTCGCGAAGCCGCGTGCCGATCAAAGGGGTCGTGCGCCACTCGGCGCCGGTCGCCTGGCCTTGGGCAATTTTGTCAGCCTGCTTCAGGCCGCTCGCCACCACGCGGGCGCGCAACGGCCAGGTGCGGGTGGCCGGAACGTTGTGGTCTGCAGCGGCCGAGGCCGTCTGGGCTGCGGCCGACGCGGGCAAGGTGGCGCTGGCCAATGAGGCGAGCGCGGCAACCAAGCTCCACGCCAGGGCCGGCGGAGTACATCGCATGGATGTGTTCTTTTCAGATGTTGACGCGGGACCGCGCCGCACGCATGACAAAAGCGTAGCGGTCTGCCATGCCAGAGGACGGCCGCAAAGCCGCCGGCAGGGGGCCGCAACGACGCATACCTCAAGCCATCAGGCTTTGCACGCACGCCGGGATTGAGCAGAGTCCGCGGCGGCGGCGCATCAAGGCGCCGGTGACGCCCAAGCCGGCGAGCATGGTGAGCCAGGTCGTCGGCTCGGGCACAGGGGACCCGATCGCCGATTCCGGCAGTCCGACGAAATGATAGGTTTCGCCGAAACCACCCAGGATTGTCAAAGTCGGGTCGACTGAAGCAAACGTCGCCTCGCTCTTGCCGTTATTGATGCCTGGATATGACACGCTAGAGAAGGCTTCCATCGAGAGAACGAGCGTAGTTCCAGGAGTTATGTAATAGATGTCGTGCACCCTGAAAGAATGCGAACTGACCTCGCTGCCGTTGTTCAGGAGGATCGCATCAAGGCTATAGTTTGCATAAAGCTGCCCGGAACCGCCGAGCTGCAAAGAGGCGAATGCATTGCCATAATTTAAATTTGCCGATACGCCGCCGGCGCCATTCAGAAGAATTGGAATATTCTCAGTTGTCGATGGCCCGTCCAAAATGAATTTGTACGAAAGTTGCGCATGTGCTTGCAGGCTCTGGATATACGTAGGCGTCGCACTGGGCGGCGACGTGATCGCAGTTCTTACCGAAACCAATCCCCCGCCGATGTCATTCGACGACGCTTCAGTCCGCCAATAGGTTCCACCCATTGCCTCATCGACCGGGAACGATTCGCTGCGTGATGATCCGAAGTGGTCTGTGCCCTCGCCCACGCGCACGCCGCCGACTGATGCGCTGAATATCTGGGTAGTTTCGGCATTCGCAGTGCCGGAAGCAACAATGGACCCCAGAACTGCCAGCGCAAGCGCTGCCAACTTCGATATTTTCGATCTGACAGCAGATGGGAAATTTCGCATCGCCGACGCGGAACCAAGCATAAGTATTCTCCAAAATGATATTTGATGACGGATATTTCTGTCGCAACCAATTCGCGTACAGATGCTGGGAGTCAAATCAATCGCCGATTTAGGACGCTATTGCTGGAACCTGTCGCTTCGGTGCACAGCGAACCAATGAACCGGCCTCCTACTGACTGAACGTCTTTTCTCGCCGATCCTGGACAAGCAGGTATGGCGGTCGACATGCTTTCTACGGCTTCATCAAACCGCCCCACCTTGCCGACGCCAAATCGGCGGCAGGCGCTGCGGCAACGCGTTGGAAATGCGGGCTCCCTGACGGATCGAGGTGGACTTCCTGCAGGTGCCAGTCCTTCACGCCGGCCGCTGTGACCGTCATCCACAGGATGGAGCCGGTGTTGTTGTCCGCGTCGCTGAAGCCGTCGAAGACGAAGTTGCCCAGGCTGTAGATCACCGGCTTGCCGTCGATGACCTCGGTGTCCTGGCGCACATGCGGATGCGTGCCGACCACGGCATCTGCGCCGGCGCGGATCATCAAGCGGGCCAGCGCGTGCTGGCGGGCGTGCGAGGTCTCGCTGTGCTCCTGCCCCCAGTGCATGTAGGGAATGACCACGTCAGCCTGGGCCCGGGCGGCGCGGATGTCGGCCACGATCTGTTCCTCGTCGGCCCAGGCGATGCCCGGGCTGTCGGGCCCGGCTTCGAACCGCCGCGGGAACATCTCGTTGTAGCCGAGCAGCGCGATGCGCAGCCCGTTGCGCTCGATGATGGCGGGTTGATGCGCCGAGCGCAGGTCGGTGCCGCCGCCGAAGTAAGGCAGGCCGGCCTGCTGCAGCCGGCCGAGCATCTGCGCGAAGGCCTGCGGGCCGAAGTCGCCCGAGTGGTTGTTGGCCAGTGAGACGGCATCCACGTGGCGGCGCAGCACGTCCAGCGCTTGAGGCCGGGCGCGGAAGGTCCAGGGCTTGATGGCACGCGTGCCGCCGGTGGCGATGACGCATTCGAGGTTGGCGATGCGCAGGTCGGCGCCCTTCATCGCGTTCATGACGGCGGCGAACGGGTCTTGCCCACGGGCGATGAGGCGGCCAGGCCCGTCCGCCAGCATGACGTCGCCCATCCACGCCAGCCGCACCGTCGCTGCGCCCGCGCCGACCTTGACGAAAGCAGGGTGGCGCTGGGCCATGACCGCGTTGTCTCCGGTCGCATCCGCACGGTCCCAACCCTCGGGTGTCGCGCCATTTTGTACCAAGGCGCAACCCCAGGCCAGTTCGCGGCCCAGCTTGGGCGAATAGGCCCGCTGCCAACCCGACAAGGTCGGTTGCCAGGCGGCGTCCTGACCGAGGACATCGTGCCCTGCCGCAGGCCAACGGCTTTGCGACAGCACGACCGGGCGCCCGGTGCCCTCCAGGTCCAGCACGGTGACGACAATGTGTGAGACCCGTTCTCCTCTCGCCGCGCCAGCCAAGGCCACTGCGCGCAGCTCGTAGCTGTCTCCGACCCGCACGCTTGCAGGCGCCAGCGGGTCTGCGCCTGGCGAGACGCGCAGCGTCGCGGTGGACTCACCCGTGCGCATGCTGCACAGCAGTTCAGTGGGCTCGGCCGGCTGGGCGAACACCCGTGTCGACGCGAAGCAAAGCAGCGCGCAAAGCACGGCAAGCCCTCGACGCCTGGCTCGGAGCAAGACGCGAATCACGGCGACGTCGCCTTGATCGGCTGGCGATCGAGGACGACCGTGAGCCGGGTTGACCTGAACATGGCAACTCCGTTGGCAAGAAGTGAGGACGCTGCGCTTGCGCGTCAGCTGCTACTGGAGTGAACGAGCTGACGGGGCGGGAACGGACAGGCGAGCCGAATTGCTTTTGGCGGCCAAGGCGCCTGGCTCCTGTTGCGCTGCGGCCCGTCGGCCTCATTCAGCCGACGAGGTTCGGCTACTTCCCCGCGACGGGCGGCGACTCCGCCTCGGGCCAGTTCGGCAGGTCGTCGTTCTCGAAGCGCGGCTCGATCGCCGTGTTTTGGAAGTGGCCGATCTTCCAGCTGCCCTGGCGCTTGACGGCGATGAAGGAGGCACGTGTCTTGGTGACCGGGCCAGCAGCCTGGCCGTCGGGCCCAGGCACGTCCCTGAAGTGCATGACGGCGACGGCCACGGCGACGCCCGGGGCGAGGGGGCGGATGTCCAGTTGCTCGATGCGCACCGTGGAGTGGCTGGCGATCCGCTTGTGGAATGCCGAGTGGCCGCGGTAGACGGTGGTCTTGCCCACCCAGCTGTGGCCCACCACGTTGAGCCATTGCACGTCATCGGTGTCGATGTCGTGCAAGGCCTTCATGTCGTGCCGGTTCCATGCGTCGACGAAGCTGCCGGTCAACGCCTTCACGGCGCCTTCGTCGGCGGCGCTCAGGGGCGGGTTGGCAAGCTTCGCGTCAACGGCGTGGGCGGGCGAAATCGAGAGCAGGAGCGCTGCACACAGCGCCAAGGCATTGCGAATCATGTTCGGTTCTCCATCGAAAAGTGGCCTTTTGCCACCCGTCTCACTCTGTCAGCGGCAGGGCCGTTGGGACAGGGCGGACAGCCGATGGATCACCGATGACGACTATGGATTGCCGATGGCGGCGCAGATGGGAAGTGGTTTGGCCGCGGTCTCGGCCTCGGCGCCACAGAAGTCCGGCGGGTGTCCGGCGCGCCAGTAGTCCAGCAGCCGGATGCGCTCGGCCAGGGCGGCAAACCGGGCATCGGCGCGCATCGGCGCCAGCTCCGGGCGGTACAGCACGGTGGTGTCGAACAGCGTGCGGTCGCGCCGCAGCCAATGCTGGTCTTCGGCCTCCCGCGTGGCGGCGCGCAGGTCAGGGTAGATCGCCAGGGCGAAGGCGAAGGCATCGTCCAGGCGACCCAGCTCACTGAGGCCGACGAGGCAGACGACGGTCGTCTGCATGCTGACCCACGCGGGCGTGCACCCGGGCACGGCGATGTCGATGTCGCGCGGGCGCCTCGATTGCAGGGCCGCCAGCATCTGGCGGATCCGGGGCGGCCGCTCGGGCGGCTCGATCAGGGAGGCGAGGGTCGGATCTGCCATCAGCCGCGCGGGTTCGGCGGCTTGGCCGCGAAAGTCACTGGCCATGAACTGGCGCAGCGCGAACTCGGCGTTGCCCGGTACGAAGCGGGCCACCAGGGCACCCAGGGCGTCACTCTGCGCACGGTCCCCCAGCGTACGCAGCAGGGTGTACTGGCGCAGGATCTTTTCAAGATTGAAGGCATCGCGCCCCAACTCGCCGCCCTCCAGTTGTTCGGCATCGCGCAGGCGCCCGACCTCCCCCAGCAAACCGGCCGGCGCATGCCCGGAAAGGCGGGTATCCGGGTCCAGTGCCAGACCCATGCGCAGCAGGGCCTCACGCTCAGTCCACCATTGCGGCGGCACGAACAGTGACCTTGCGACGCTCAGATCCCCATAGCGTGGCAAGAGTTTGCTGACACGCTGCTCGGTCGCGCGGGCGGCGCGCATCCTGGACTCGACCTCATCCTGCTGGAACGACCAGTAGTTGAAGGTCGAGTTGGCCACCAACTGCATCAGCGCGAGAGGGTCGTCCGGGTATTTGCGTGCCATGGCCGCGCCCAGGTCGTAGGCGGCTCGGGTTTCGCGATGTGCCAGCAGTTCGGCAATGCGGTAGCCGGCCGCCTCGACCTCCGGGTGGCTGGATGGCACGGCACTGGGCGTGTAGGACCAACTGCGCACACCGACGTACCCGGCCACGAGATCGGCGAAGCCGGCCACGTCAGCGGTAGCCGGGCGCTCGAAGACGTTCGACATCACCAGCCGCCCCGTGCGCCCGTCTTCGATGCGCAGCGCGACGCTCATCGAGCGGCCGTCGTGATGAACCTCGCCATCGACGATGAATCGCGAACCGGTCTCCGCCGTGATGCGGCTTCGATCGGCGCCACGGTATTTCTCGCCCTTGGCCGGCGACACCACCTGCTGGCCGGCGCGGGTCAAGACCTCCGTGAGCGAGGCGACAACGCTCTGCGCGACAACGCGCGACGCTGCATCGTCTTCATCGTGCGTCTTGAAGGGCAGCACGATGAAGGTTCTGTCTTCCAGCACTCCGGCGGCGCGGCGGTCGTCACCCTGTGCGACGTAGGCGCGAAAGCCGACTGCTACCAATACAGCAAGGACGGTCAGAGCACTTGCTATCCAAAGGGTGCGTCGAGGCTTGGGGGCGCGCCGGTACTGGCGGGGCCGCAGGCTGCGGTGCAGGTGCAGCCTCGACTTCGTCTTTAGCTTCAGCTTCGACTTCGGCGGCAGTGAGCCGGTATCCAACACGGGGGATCGTCTCGACGTTGAAGTCGCCCGAGGCCTCCGCCAGGCGCCGTACGCGGGCGATGCAGCGCGTCAACGCGTCGTCGCCCACCGTGCGCCCGCTCCAGCAACGCTGGCTCAGGGTATCGCGAGAAATCACCTGACCACGCTGCTCGGCCAAGGCAACGAGCACCTGCATCACCCGCGGTTCCAGCATCTCGACCTGCCCCGCCACGACAACTTCCCGCAAAGCCGGGTTCACACGCGTGGCGCCGAGCGTGAAGGCGGGGGTTCGCGCGAGATCGATGGGGGCGGCGTCAGAAAGAGGCAACGTCATGAAGCGTCAGTTCGGGGTATCTGCTGGCCATCCGATCGGAAGTGCAGCGTGGCGCCAAGTTGCTGGAAAAAGCTCGAAGTCATCGACGGTGACGGGCCTCGCTACTCCGCGATGCTACCGATCCCGATCCCGATCCGGAGCACCTTCACCGCCGCGCGCCCCTACGGGCGAAGTCCTGGGTAGCAAATCGGCTTTGAAGGGTCCGAGCCGAACCGTCCGCGCAACGGATGTCCGTCAGTGGCCACCAATCTCGTTCACCTCAGCAGGTCGCACACGTCTCGCACCGCCTCGAAGGGGACGAAATGGATTGGCTGCGCAAGGCGCTGCTATCGGTAGGCGCCCCCGATGGGTGGCGTGCGGGGGGACTAGCCCAACTCAGACCTGGGTGGCGGCCGGAAATGAAAAAAGCTCTGTAGGTTTAACAACCTACAGAGCTTTTAAACCTACCGTATTTGGTAGGCGCGATTGGACTCGAACCAACGACCCCCACCATGTCAAGGTGGTGCTCTAACCAGCTGAGCTACGCGCCTAAAGAGCTGCGCACTATAGCAGCGTTTTCAGGCTGTCGTCAAACTCACTTGCGGCGTGCCGAGCGCACGCCGCCAATGGCGCAGAGATCGCGCAGCACCTTGTTCAGCTTGGTGGCATCCGACAACTCCAGCGTGAAGCTCATCCACGCCGTCTCGCCGCCGCCCGTCCGGGGCTTGGACGCACCTGCCTGCAAGGACTGCGTGTTGACGGCGACGACGTTCATCTTTTCCTTGGCGAAGACTTCGAGCACGTCGCGCAGCAGGCCCTGGCGGTCGCTGGCTTCCACCAACACGTCGACTGGATAGACGGGCGCACCCTTGCCCGATCCGGCCACCTGATCACCACCGCCCCACTCCACGGCGATGCCGCGCTCGGGCGAGCGGCGTTTCATCTCCGCGAGGTTGCTGCAGTCGCTGCGGTGAATGGCCACGCCCTTGCCGCGCGTGACGAAGCCTGAAATCGCGTCCGGCGGCGCGGGCCGGCAGCAGCGCGACAGCGTCGTCAGCAGCGAGTCGATGCCAACGACGAGCACGCCGCTGCGCGCACCACTGCTGGCGCTGCGCGTGTGCCGCTGCGCCAGCATTTCGTCCTCGTCGGCCACGGGCTCGGGCGGGCGCAGCAGCAGCTCGATGTTGCGCAGCGAGTACTCGTCTTTGCCCACCACCTCGAACAGCGCCTCCGCGCCCTTGAAGCCCAGGCGCGAGGCGAGTTCGTCGAGCTTGAGCGCCGTCTTGCCCTCGCGCTGCAAGAGCTTCTCGACCAGCTCGCGGCCCTTGGCAATCGTCTGCGTCTGCTGCAGCGCGTTGAACCACGCCCGCACCTTGGCGCGCGAACGCTGGCTCTGCAGATAGCCGAGTTCGATATTGAGCCAGTCCAGCGACGGCCCGCCCTCCTTGGCCGCGATGATCTCGACCGTCTGGCCGCTGTGCAGCGGCGTATTCAGCGGCAGCATCTGGCCGTCGATGCGCGCGCCGCGGCAGCGGTGGCCGAGGTCGGTGTGCACGGCGTAGGCAAAGTCCACCGGCGTCGCGCCTGCCGCCAGCTCGACGATGGTGGCCTGCGGCGTGAAGACGTAGATGCGGTCGTCGAAGGTCGGATTGCTAGCGCCCTGCACCTCCTGCACCGTGTCGCGCTCCCAGGCCAGCAGTTGGTTCAGCACCGCCTTGCGTGCTCGCGCCACCTGCTCCTCGAACTCGCCCGCCGCAGTGACACCGGCATAGCCGCGTGCACCGGCCTCCTTGTAGGCCCAGTGCGCGGCGACGCCGTGCTCGGCGTGGTCATGCATCTCGCGCGTGCGGATCTGCACTTCCATCACGCGCTCGTCCGGCCCCAGCACGATGGTGTGCAGCGACTGGTAGCCGTTGGGCTTGGGCTTGGCGATGTAGTCGTCGAACTCGCCCGGCACCGGCGCGTAGAGCTCATGCAGCCGGGCCAGCACGCCGTAGCAATCAGCCACGCTGGCGACGATGACGCGCAGCGCGCGCAGGTCGAAGACGCGGTCCAGCGCCAGGTCCTTGCCCTGCATCTTCTTGTGGATGCTGTACAGGTGCTTGGGCCGGCCCTGCACCTCGGCGGCGATGCCTTGTGCGTAGAGATCGGCCTGCAGCGTGGCGCGCGCGGTCTCGATGCGCTGCTCGCGCTCGACGCGCGTCTCCTGCAGCCCCTTCGCCAGCGCCTTGTAGGCCTCGGGTTCGCGAAAGCGGAAGGCCAGGTCCTCCAGCTCCCACTTGATCTGCCAGATGCCCAGCCGGTTGGCCAGCGGCGCGAACACGGCCTGCGACTCGGCCGCCAATTCCGGCGGGCAAGGCGTCTTGCTGGCCGCGTGCCAGCGCAGCGTCTGCAGCCGCGAGGCCAGCCGCAGCAGCACCACACGGAGGTCGCGCGAGAAGGCCAGCAGCATCTTGCGCACGCGCTCGGTCTGCTCGGCCTTCTGGTCGGTGCTGACCTTGGCGGCGCGTGCGGCGCGCTGCATCTGCACGAGCTTGCGCGTGTGCATGACGAGGCTGGCATGGCTGTCGCCAAAGGCCTTGGCGACGACCTCCTCGGGCTTGCTCAGGAAGTCGGCCGCGTAGACCAGATAGGCCGCTGCCTGCAGTTCCTGCGCCGTGCCGATGGTCAGCAGGATGGCAGCGACGCCGTCGGCATGAGCGAGCGCGTTCTCGCCGGTGTCCAGGGTCTCGGCCGCCAGCAGCGGTTCGGCAAAGGCGCGGGCACGGGCCACCTCGGCGTTGGAGTGCCCGGTGCTGGCTTCCAGCAACGCGACGATGGGCGCGGTGGCCGCGCCCTCGGGCATCAAGCCTGTCTTCAACTCAGGAAGTCCTTCACGATGGCGATCTGGTCGTCGTGGATCAAGGTCGGCGCGTGGCCGATGCCGGGCAGCTCGACGAGGCGGGCGCCGGGGCCGCGCTGCGTCATGGCGCGGGCGGTTTCGGAGGTGAGCAGGTCGCTGTCGGCGCCGCGGATGACCAGGGTCGGGCAGGACAGCGTGTCATAGGCAGCCCACAGCGCGGCTTCGCCAGCGGCGGCGAACTCGGGCGTGATGGTGGCAAAAGGCAGGCCGATGGCGGGGTCGTAGCGCAGACGCCATTCACCACCCTCCTCGCGGAACAGCGGTGCAGACAGCGCCAGCCACTCCTCGTCGCTGTGCGGGCCGAAGCCCTCGGAAATGGTGCGCAGATAGGCCGCGCCCTCCGCCAGCGACGTGAAGCGCAGCGTCTTGCCGATGTAGGCGCCGATGCGCTGCAGCGCCTCGAATCGGATGGCCGGGCCGACGTCGTTCAGCACCAGGCGGCGCACCAGGCCGGGCTGGCCTTCGCGCCCACGCAGCGACGCCACACCCAGACCGATGAGGCCGCCCATGGACGTGCCCACCCAGTCCACCTGCTCCACGTCCAGCCGCGCCAGCAGGGCGACCATGTCGGACACATAGGCCGGGATCTGGTAGCCGCCGGGCTGGCGCAGCCAGTCGGACTGGCCACGGCCGGCCACGTCGGGGCAGACGACGCGGTAGCGTTGGCTCATCACGCGGGCCAGCGCGTCGAAGTCCCGCCCCTGGCGCGACAGGCCGTGCACGCAGACGAGCACCGGCGCGTCCGCAGCCGGCCCGGCCCACTCCCAGTACGCCATGCGATGCAGGCCGGTGGCGTCCAGGCAATTGACGAAACGAAGGTCGGGTTGGGTCATGTGACAGTCCTTTAAAACCATCGTAGCAAGGGCCCTCCAGCTTGAAAGGCGAGCCGGCGCTCAGCCGCTGCTACTTGGTCAACTGGACAGATCCATTGACGCTGACGGTCACCGTCGCCTTGCCGGCCTCGGTCGGCAGGGCCGCGTCGGCCGACTCGGCCTTCAACATGCGCATGGCCATCATCGGCCGCGGGGCCGAAGCCTCGTCGCTGGCGATGTTGACCTCGCCCACCACATAGCTGCCATAGCCGAACAGCTTGGCGTATTCCGCCGCCTTGGCGCGGTAGCGGGCAATGGCCTGGGCGGTGATGTCGGCCTCGGCCTTCTCGCGCGACTCACGCGACAGGCTGTAGCCGACGCGGGCAATCGTCAGCGTGTTGATGCGCCCGGTCAGCTGGGCGATCGTGGCGGCGTCGCGGCCCTCGACTTGCAGCTCCGCACTGCCCTGCCAGCCATTGATCTTGCCGGTCTTGGGGTCGTTGCGCGGGTAGAGCGAGAAGCCCCCCGTCTGCACGTCGACCTGGCCCGGCTTGGCCACCTTGCGCGCCTCGGCCAGCGCGGCGTCCAGCGCCTGCTTCAGCGCCGCCTGCACGGCCGCAGCTTCGACGCCCTCGCGTGTCGTCGAGAAGCTGACGCCGAGTACATCGCGCACGACCTCGGCACTGGCGCTGGCCGACAAGCTCATCCGCTCACGCGGCACGTCGGCGCCTGCATGAGCGGCCAAGGCCAGAGCAAGGGCAGGCAAAACAGCGAACGTACGCATAGGGCTTCCTTTCAAGGCGGGGAATGAGCTTAGCCGGCCCAGATGGCAACGACTTGTAAGCCTTGCCTGCTGTCCTACAAGCCCGGGTTTCAAACCTGAACACAATGGCGCTGTTACAAATTCAGGAAGCGCGATGAACAACGCCGCAAACCCCCGCCAGAACCGCATCCTCGTCGTTGACGACGACGCCCGTATCCGCGATTTGCTGCGCCGGTATCTGACCCAGGAAGGCTTTGAAGTGCTGCTGGCCGAAGACAGCCGCGCCCTCAACAAGCAGCTCACCCGCGAGACCGTCGACCTCATCGTGCTCGACCTCATGCTGCCCGGCGAAGACGGCCTGACCATCTGCCGCCGCCTGCGCGCCGCCAACGACAGCACGCCCATCATCATGCTCACGGCCAAGGTCGAAGACGTCGACCGCATCGTCGGCCTGGAGGTGGGCGCCGACGACTATCTCGCCAAGCCCTTCAACCCGCGTGAATTGCTGGCCCGCATCAACGCCGTGCTGCGCCGCCGCCCGCCGCCGGAAGCCCCGGGCGCGCCGAGCAAGGAGCCGATGACGGTGACCTTCGGCCCGTTCGAATTCGACCTGGCGCTGCGTCGCCTGGCGAAGAACGGAGAGCAGCTGCCGCTGACGACCGGCGAGTTCTCCATGCTGAAGACGCTGGTGCGCCACCCCCGCCAGCCACTGTCGCGCGACAAGCTGGCCCAGCTCGCCCGCGGCCGCGAGTTCGAGCCCTTCGACCGCAGCCTGGACGTGCAGATCTCGCGCTTGCGCAAGATGCTGGAAGCCGACCCGGCGCAGCCGCGCTATATCCAGACGGTGTGGGGCGTGGGCTACGTGTTCGTTCCTGACGAAAATTCGTGAGCCCCTCGCCCAATCTTGAGTTGCTGAACGCAATCAAGCTTGGTCGGTCCCCCGAGGGGACGGCGATGCTTGCGGCATTGAGCCGCTCGCACATCGCCTGACGGGCCGGCTTGGGGGCGGCCCGGCGCTCGTCCCGAACACAACTTGACTGACTGATGGCCCGCCCTCACCTCGCGCTCAACCTCTTCTGGCGCACCTTCGCCTGGCTGGCCCTGCTGCTGGCCGGCGCGGTGCTGGCCTGGCAGTACACCTTCAAGCTGCTGGAAGCGCAGCCGCGCGCGTTGCAGTCGGCCGAGCAGTTGGCCGGCCTGGTCAAGCTCAGCCGCATCGCGCTGGAGCACACCGACTCCATCAACCGCGTCGCCGTCATCACGTCGATGTCACGCGGCGACACGGTGCAGGTGCGCGTGGCCGAAACGAGCGACCGCTGGCTGCCTTATGACACCAGCCCCTTCGCCCAGAAGCTGGCCGCAGAGCTCACCGCCACGCTGGGGCCGCACACGGTCATTGCCCGCAGCGTCAACGGCGCACCCGGCCTGTGGGTGCGCTACATCGTCGGTGAGGACGCCTTCTGGCTGCGCACCAGCCCGGCACCGCTGTCCGTCTCGCTGGCGGGCAACTGGTGGTGGGTGGCGATCGCGCTGCTGGCCACCGTTGTCGGCTCGGCGCTGATCACCCGGCTCATCAACCAGCCGCTGCGCGAACTGGCCGACGCGGCCGGCCGCATTCGCGACGGCGAGTACGACTCGCGGCTGGACGAGAACACCATGACCAGCGAGATCCGCGAGGTCAACATGGGTTTCAACCGCATGGCCCGCGAGCTGGCTAAGCTGGAGGAAGACCGCGCCGTCATGCTGGCCGGCATCTCGCACGACCTGCGCACGCCGCTCGCCCGCCTGCGGCTGGAAGCCGAGATGAGCGTGGCCGACGAGCAGGCCCGGCACTTCATGGCGCAGGACATCGACCAGCTCGACGCCATCATCAGCAAGTTCATGGACTATGCGCGGCCCAACGAGACGCAGCTGCGCGAGGCGCGGCTGACCGACGTGCTGGAGCGCGAGATCCAGGGCTTCCGCGACCCCGACCAGATCCGCTTTCGCGTGCAGGTCAGCGAGTCCCTCAAGGTGTTCGTGGACGACACCGAGCTGGGCCGCGTGCTGCTCAACCTGTTCGAGAACGCGCGCCGCTACGGCCACGCGGAAGGCGAGCCGGCGCGGGTGGACGTGAGCGCCACGCGCCAGGGCACCTGGGTAGAACTGCGCGTGCGCGACCACGGCCCCGGCGTGCCGCCCGACCGTCTGCAGCGCCTCACCGTGCCCTTCTATCGCGGCGACGCGGCGCGCACGGCGGCCAGTGGCGCGGGCCTGGGGCTGGCCATCGTCGACAAGTCGGTGCAGCGGTTGGGCGGCACGTTGACCATCGCCAATGCCGACGGCGGCGGCCTCATCACGGTGCTGAAGCTGCAAGCGGCTTGAATTGGAGCCCCTCGCCCAGCCTCACCCCGCTGAACGCGGGCGGGTCTGGTCGGTCTTGCAGACCGCGCAGCCGACCGAGCGGCCGCTCTTCGGCAGGCACGACAAGTCCACAGGACTTGCCGTGTCCGGCCTCAGCCCCCGAGGGGACGAGGCTGCTCGCGGCATTGAGCCGCAAGCAGCCTCTGGCGGGCCGGCTTGGGAGCGGCCCGGCGCTCGGCCCGAATACGCTCGGGTGATGCGTCGCGGGTGGCGCGAATGCAGCTCAGGCTGCCGCCGCCAGTAGGCAAACCGCCCGCGCTTCGATGGCGCGGCCCTCCCCCACCGGGCCCATCTTCTCGGCCGTCTTGGCCTTGACGTTCACCTGGCCCACGGCCACGCCCAGCACCTCGGCCAGGCGAGCGCGCATGGCGGGGATGTGCGGCGCCATCTTGGGCGCCTGGGCGACGATGGTGCTGTCCAGGTTGACGAGCTGCCAGCCGGCCTGGCGCACGCGGCGATAGGCCTCGGCGAGCAACACCATCGAGTCCGCGCCCTTGAACTCGACGGCGGTGTCGGGAAAGAGCTTGCCGATGTCGCCCAACGCAGCGGCGCCGAGCAGCGCGTCGGTGATGGCGTGCGCAAGCGCGTCGGCATCGGAATGGCCGAGCAGGCCGTGGCTGTGCGGGATGGTGATGCCGCCGAGGACGAGCGGGCGGGCGGTGACGAGCTGGTGGGTGTCCCAGCCCTCGCCGATGCGCAATGACGGGAGGGGCGACGAGTTCATGGGCGCAATTCTCGCGGACGCTGCTATGGTGCGGCCCGCCATGAAACGAGCCCTCCTCTTCTGCCTGCTCGCCCTCTGCCAGCTCGCCTTTGCCGAACCCCTGCCGCCGCGCCCCAGGATCGGCCTCGTGCTGTCCGGCGGCGGCGCTCGCGGCCTGGCGCACATCGGCGTGCTGCGCGTGCTGGAGGAGATGCAGGTGCCGGTGGACTTCATCGTCGGCACCAGCATGGGGGCCGTCGTCGGCGGGGCCTACGCGTCGGGGCGCAGCCTGGACGAACTGGAAGCCCTGGTGAAGGGCGCCAACTGGAACGCCATCCTGGCCGACCGCCCGGCGCGTGACCGCCTGGCCATCCGCCGCCGCGAGGACGACGAGCGCCTGCCTTCGCGCATCGAGTTCGGCTTCAACCTGGAGCGCGGCGCCATGCTGCCCGGCGGCGCGGCCGGCAATGGCCAGTTGGAGGCGACGCTGTCGTCGCTGCTGCCCGCCACCCGCATGGACGACCCGCTGCGCAAGCTGCCCATCCCTTTTCGTGCCGTCGCCACCGACCTGCTCTCCGGCGAGATGCTGGACCAGGCCGACACGCCGCTCTTCGAGGCCCTGCGCGCTTCCATGGCCGTGCCCGGCGTGTTCGCGCCACTGCGCGTCAACGGCCGGCCGCTGGTGGACGGCGGCCTGGTGCGCAACCTGCCCATCGACGTGGCGCGCAGCCTGGGGGCCGACATCATCATCGCCGTCAACGTCGGCACGCCGCTGCTGGAAGAACGCGAGATCACCAGCGCCGTCATGGTGGCCAATCAGATGCTGCAGATCCTGACCGAGCAGAACGTGCAGCGCTCGCTGCGCGAGCTGAAAGCGCAGGACATCATCATTGACCCCGACCTCGGCGCCATGGGCTTCATGGACTTCTACCGCGCCGATGAAGCCATGGCCACCGGCCGGCGGGCGGCGCTGGCGGCGGGCGAGCGCCTGGCTGCCCTGGCCTCGCCCGCCGCCTTCGCCGCCCTGCAGGCCCGCCGCCTGGACGTGCCTGAGTCCGCCATGGCCGCGCTGCCGCTGGGCGAGCTGAAGATCAGCGGTTCGCGCCGCCTCAACGCCGAGGCACTGCGGGCGGAGTTGGCGCTGAGGCCGGGCGACCCGGTCGGCCGCGCCGACCTGAACCGCGCCGTCGAACGCCTGGACGGCACCGGCGACTTGGAGCGCATCGAGACCCAGATCGACGACCGCGACGATGGCCGGCGCAACGTCGAGTTCAAGCTCAGCGAGGCCGACTGGGCCGCCAGCCGCGTGCGCCTCGGCCTGGAGCTGTACAGCAACTTCGCCGACGCCAGCAGCTACTCGCTCGTCGCCATGCACGTGGCCAACTGGCTCAATGCATGGGGCGCCGAAGCGCGCACCGTGGCCCGCATCGGCACCACGCGCGGCCTCAACACCGAGTTCTATCAGCCGCTGGGCCCGGGCTCGCGCTGGTTCGTGAGCGCCAAGCTCGGCTACACGGCCGGCGCCAACGACGTGTTCGACCAAGGGCAGCGCGCGCTGCGCCTGTCCAGCAGCCTGGCCAGCGCGCAGCTCGAACTCGGCCACCGCGTGGCCGGCCTCGGCGACCTGCGGCTGGGCTTCGGCCGCCTGCGTGCCAGCGACGAGGTCGTGCTGCCCGTCGTCCCCGGCCAGGGCGGGCGTTCGCAGACCTATGGCCAGCAATACGTGGAGCTGCATACCGACTCGCTGGACTCGCTGGCCTTCCCCAGCCGCGGCCAGTGGACGACGGCGCGCATCGAATGGCTGCACCCGCGCGGCGAGTCCAGCGTCATCAACGCCTCGCTGCTTGGCCTGGCGGCCTTTCGGCTGGGCGAATGGGCCGGCCAGCTCTACGGCGAGTTCGCCCATGCCGAGCGTGGCCAGGCCCGGTCGCTGGGGGGCTATCTGCGCCTGTCGGGCACGCCGGACGGCTCGCTGCTGGGCGAGAACATGGTGCTCGGCCGCGTCGTCATGGCGCGGCGCATCGGCGAGATGCCGGTGGGCCTGGGCGGCGCGGTGCGCATCGGCTTCTCGCTGGAGGCGGGCGCGGTCGGCGCCGGCGCGGGGCTGAGGCTGGCCAACCTGCCGCGCAGCGGCTGGCAGCAGGCGGCCAGCGGCTTCCTCAGCGTGGACACGCGCTTCGGGCCGTTCTATCTCGCGCTGGGCACGACGCGGGGCGGCGAGACGGCGGCCTATCTGCTGCTCGGCCCAAGCTGGTGAGCCCCTGAGAGAAATAACGATCAATGGCCGCCGTCATCGGCCGATAACGTGGCAGGGAGTCTTGCAACATCCCCTATCCCGCTGTGTCGGGCGCTGCGCGCCTGTCCGGCAAACCAGGAGCCACACATGAACAAGCGTCTCAAGACCGCCAGTCCCCTGCCCCTCATCGCCAGCCTGACGCTGCTCGCCGCCCTCGGCGGCCTGCGCATTGCCCAGGCGGCCGACAACGCCACAGCCAGCGCGACGGCCGTGGTGCTGCAGCCCATCGCAGTCAGCAAGGCGGCGGACCTGGTGTTCGGCAACGTCGTGGCCGGCAACGGCGACGTGACGGTCGCCACCGACAACGCGCGCACCAAGAGCGGCACGACCGTGCTGCCCACCGGCGGCAGCGCTGCGGCCGCGGCCCGCTTCGACGTGACCGGCACGGGCGCCAACACTTTCTCCATCGACTACACCGGCAGCGACAGCGTGCTGACCAGCGGCAGCGACACCATGGCCATCGACTGGATCACCGAGGCCGTGGCCACCACCTCACCGACCGGCAAGACCGATGCGTCGACGGACGCCGCGACCGGCACGCTGGCTTCGGGCGCCGCCTACATCTACGTGGGCGCCAAGCTCACGGTCGGCTCCTCGCAAGCTGCCGGCACCTACAGCGGCAACGTCAAGGTCACCGTCGCCTACAACTGAGGCGGGGCGCTTGCGATGCCCGACATCCGCGTGAAACTCGCTTCGACATCTGCTTCCACGTTGGCCTGCCTGGCGCTGCTCGCTGCTGCACCGGCCCCGGCGTTGGCAGCCACCGGCGCGGCCCGGGCCAGCGCCGCCGTCGTCGAAGCCGTGCCCATCAACACCTGGCTAGGCCTGGCCGTCAGCGTGCAGGATCTGCTGCGCGCGCAGCAGGCACCGGCTGGCCCCGCCACGGGCGCCCTCGTGCCGAGGGTGCCCACGGGCAACCCGCCCAGCTCGATGCGCCTGCTGCCGGCCTGGTTTGCGGCGGCGCTGGACGCGAAGAGCTCCTTTGCCATCGACATCGTTCCCAGCGCCGGCTCGGCCCTGCTGCCGCGCGGCATGGCGGCGGCGGTGTCGGCCTTCGCGGCCGCGACCGGCGGTGACGGCGACGCGCCGCTGGTCATCACGGTGGCGTTCAACTGAGGCGCGGGCGATGACCGCAATGGCATGGCGCTGGTGGCTCGGGTGGGCCGCCTGCCTGACGGCCATGGCCGCCCCTGCGCAGACGCTGACCAACAACGGGGCGCTGTCCTTCGGCGCTTTCACTGCGGGCGCGGGCGGCACGATCACCGTCAACAGCGGCGGAGCGCGCATGAAGACGGGCGGCGTCATCCTCGTCAACCAGTCGGGCACGGCCAGCGCCGCCCAGTTCACGATCAGCGGCACACCCAGCGCGGTGTTCGAGATCACGCTGCCGGTCGACGGCACCGTCTTCCTCAACGACGGCGGCCCCAACACGATGGCGCTGAACGGCTTCACCAGCAGCCCCAGCGTCACCGGCATTCTGGGTGGCGGCGGCACGGCGACGATCAGCGTCGGCGCGACGCTGACGGTGGGCAACCAGCAGGCGCCGGCCAGCTACTCGGGCTCGTTCAACGTCACCGTGAACTACCAGTAGCGAGCAACTGCGCTGGAAGTCCGTCGCTATTGCGGGCTTTGAATCGCAAGCCGACCGGAGACCATCCGGCCCATGCGTGTTTCCACATGTTCCTCGTGGCGCCCCGGCCTGATGGCTGCGGTCCTGCTTTCGCTGTCGTGCACCGCGCGTGCCGACCTCATGCTGTTCCCCACACGCATCGTCTTCGACAAGCAACGCGCCGCCCAGGTCGAGCTGATGAACCAGGGCAAGACGGCCGAGACCTACCGCATCAACCTCGTCAACCGCCGCATGGGCGCGAACGGCGAGTTCATCGCCATCGACAAGCCGGGCCCCGGTGAGCAGTTCGCCGACGAGCTGCTGCGCTACTCGCCGCGCCAGGTCACCATCCCGCCCGGCGGCTCGCAGATCGTGCGCATCCTGCTGCGCAAGCCCGAGGCGCTGGCCGCCGGCGAGTACCGCTCGCATCTGCAGTTCGACCGCGTCGCCGAAGCCAGCGGCGCCAGCAGCGTCGAGGACCTGGCCAAGCAGGGTGGCAAGGACCTCGGCGTCGTCATCAACGCGCTGGTGGGCGCGTCCATTCCCGTCATCGTTCGCCAGGGCGAGACCCAGGCCAGCATGAGTCTTTCAGAGCTCAGACTGGTACCCGGCGGCCTGCTGTCGCTGCAGATGAACCGCGAGGGCAACCGCTCGGTCTACGGCGACCTGCAGGCCACGTTCACCACGGCGGCCGGTGTCAGCTTCGAGGTGGCCAAGGCCGGCGGCGTGGCCGTCTACGTGCCCAACGCCAGCCGCCGCGTGCAACTGCCGCTGCAGCTGCCCGGCACCACCCCGGGCCAGGCCCTGCCCGCTGGCGTGCTCAAGGTCAGCTTCCGCGAGCGTCCGGAGGCCGGCGGCAAGCTGCTGGCCGAAGCCGCCCTCGCGCTGCCCTGAACGGCGCGCGCCGGAGCGAGGGTCCCATGGCCCATCCCCGCGCGTGGCCCTCATTGCTCAGGGGCCTGATAGTCGCGCTGGCGCTGCTTACCTGCGCTCAGTTGAACGCCCAGGTCCAGCCAGCCGCCAAGCCGCTGCGCCAGCTGGAGGTGCAACTCAACGGCCAGCCGCTGCCGGCGCGCATCGACGCCTACCAGACCGACTACCAGGTGCTGCTGCCACTCGCGGCCGTGTCCAAGCTGCTCGGGCTGGACCTGCGCGTGCAGCCCGGCCACGGCCGCGCGGCCGGCACGCAGCCCGGCTCGGGCCTGCCCTTCTTCCTGGACCTGACCGAGTCCAGCGCGCGCGTGGGCGAACGCAGCCAGTCCTTCGAGCCGCGCCTGGCCTTTGCGGCCGAGGACGACATCTACGTGTCGACCGCGCTGCTGACGCGCTGGCTCGGCCTGGAGCTGGCCGTGGACCTGCCGCACTGGCAGCTGCGCCTGCGCCTGCCGCCCGACGCCGCGGTGGCGCCGCCGCCCGTGCTGACCCCGCGCCGCGCCATGACCGAGGCCGAGGCCAACCTGCTGGTGCTGGAGGTGCAGCTGGACGGCCAAGTGCTGTCCGACAGCTTCAGCGCCTACCAGGACGGCGCGCAGATCCTGCTGCCGCTGGGCGAGCTGTCGCGCCTGCTGACGCTGCCCATCCAGGTGCAGCCGGGCCAGGGCAGCGCGGCCGGTACGGTGCTGAACGAGCGCAGCTTTGCGCTCAACCTGGGCGAGTCGCTGGTGAGCCTGGCGGGGCGTGAGCAGAACTTCGAGCCGCGCCTGGCCGTCGTCATCGGCGACGACATCTACGTCTCCCGGCAGCTGCTGTCGCGCTGGCTGCCGGTCGAGCTGAAGACGGAGCTGAGCACGCTGCAGCTGAAGGTCATCCCGCGCGAGAAGCTGCCGCTGCAGGAGCGCATGGAGCGCGAGCGCATCGCCGCGGCGCTGGCCGGCCAGCAGCCGGGCGAACGGCCCAACTACCCCTACACGCCGTCCACGCCGGGCTTGATCGGCGTGCCGTCCATCGACCAGTCCTTCGGCGCCGACGCGCGCTTCGGCCGCGACTCACGCCAGTACAAGAGCGCCTACACCGCCTACCTCACCGCCGACCTGCTCGGCATGGAAGGCTCGGCCTATGTGCTTAAGACGCAGGACAAGACCCGGCCCGACCTGCGCATGACGCTCGCTCGCCACGACCCCGACGGCGGCCTCCTCGGCCCCCTGCAGGCCCGCTCGGTCACCGTCGGCAGCCTCGTGCTGCCCAGCGTGCGCAACGTCATGCAGGGCAGCCCGCTGGGCAACGGCGTGGCGATCAGCAACCGCCCGACCGACCAGCCCAACAGCTTCGACCGCCACAGCCTGCGCGGCGACCTGCCGCCGGGTTGGGACGTGACGCTCTACTACAACGACACGCTGCTGGCCTACCAGTCCGCGCGCGCCGACGGCCAGTACGCGTTCGACGACCTGCCGCTGTCCTTCGGCCCCAACGAGTTCCGCCTCGTCTTCCACGGCCCGCTCGGCCAGCTGCGCGTGGAGCGCCAGAGCTTTCTGCTCGACCAAGCCAGCGTCAAGCCCGGCCAGCTCTTCTACTCGCTGGGCCAGCAGGTCGCCGACGACGGCTCGGTGCGCCGCGTCGCGCTGGTGGACATCGGCATCAGCAAGATGCTGACCGGCAACCTCGGCTTCGTGCGCCGGCCGCAGCAGGGCGGCGGCAACCCGCTCAACTACGGCCAGGTGGGCCTGCTGGCCTACCTGAACTCGGCCATCCTCAGCTCGCAGCTCGTCGGCATGCAGGGCGGCGGCGCGCTCGGCGAGGTCGGGCTGAAGACGCGCCTGGGCAACGTCGCGCTGGACCTGCTGCACACCCAGCGCCAGGGTCACTTCATCAACGACCAGTTCGCCGACGTGGCCGGCGGCGTGCGCCAGCGCGACCAGCTGCGCCTGAAGAGCGCCGTCAAGCTCGGCGCCCTGCCCCGCCTGACGCTGGACTTCGACGCCGTGCGCAACGCGCTGGACCAGGGCAGCGACAACTACCAGGTCGGCCTGCGCGCCGCCACGATGCTGCAGGGCACCGCCCTGTCCAACAGCCTGCGCTGGCAGCGCACGGGCGATTACGCCAGCACCGACGGCGTGCTGCAGGTCAGCCGGCGCGTCGCCAACGTCGGCTTGAGCGCACAGCTGAACTACCGGCTGCAACCCGGCGCCAGCCTGCAGGCCTTTGCGCTCAGCGCCGACCACAACCTCGCCGACGGCTACCAGCTCACCGGCGGCCTGCTGCGCAGCATGGAGTCGCAGCTCACGCTCGTCTCCGCCGGCCTCAGCAAGAACCTCGGCAGCTTCGGCCTGGCCCTCAGCGCCAGCTATTCCAACCAGCGCGAACTGGCCCTCGGGCTGCAGCTCTTCATCGCGCTGGACCGCGACCCCCGCAGCGGCAAATGGTCGTTCGACGGCCAGCCGCTGGCCGGCACCGGCGCCGTGTCGGCCCGCGCCTTTGTCGACCGCAACATGAACGGCCTGCGCGACCCCGGCGAGGAGCTGGTGCCCAACGCCGGCTTCATCCTCAACGGCGGCGGCCGCCACCCGCGCCTGACCGATGCCGACGGCGTGGCCCTGCTGAACCGCCTGCAACCAGGTCGTTATGCCGACATTGCGCTGGACACCGCCACGCTGGAAGACCCGCAGTGGAAACCGCTGTCACCGGGCGTGCGCGTGCTGCCGCGTCCTGGCCGTGTAGAGACGCTGGAGTTTCCCGTCATCGCCACCTCGGAAATCGAGGGCACCATCTTCATCGCCGAGGCCGGCGGCAGGAAACGCGGCATCGGCGACGCCCGCGTGGAACTGGTGGGCGCAGACGGCCAGGTCATCGCCACCAGCACCAGCGCGGCCGACGGCTACTACCTCTTCCACCAGATCGCGCCCGGCCCCTACCGGCTGCGCATCGCCCCGGAGCAGGCCGAGAAGCTGCGGCTGAACGGCTCGCTGGAGCGCGGCATCGAGGTGCCGATGGACGGCAACTTCATCAGCGGGCAGGACTTGGTGCTGCAGTTGGCGGGTGGCTGAGCCAAAGCGCCGCCAGCGCGAAGTCTTCCGGCCAGGTCACCTTGAAGTTGGCCATCGACGCGCGCACGAGCAGCGGCGCCAGGCCGAGCGCTTCGACGGCGCTGGCTTCGTCGGTCGCTGCGGCGCCCATGGCCGTCAGCGCCCGCTCGACGAGGCCGAGGCGGAACATCTGCGGCGTCTGCGCGGCCCACTTGTCGCGGCGGTCGACGGTGGCGGTGACGCGGCTTTCGGTGTCGCCGGCCTTCAGCGTGTCGGCAATCGGTTGAGCCAGCAGGCCGCCAACCGCGTCGTGCTCGCAGGCGTCGATCAGCGCATCGACCCACTCGGGGCGCAGCAGGCAGCGGGCGGCGTCGTGCACCAGCACCCAGTCTCCATCGCCTGCGCCGCGCTCGCGCAACTCGGCCAGGCCGCCGAGCACGGTCTCGGCCCGGCTCGCGCCGCCGACGCGGGCGACCCAGGCGGTGCAGCCCGGCAGCGCGGCCTCGAAGCGGTCATCTGCTGGCGACAGCACGACCAGCGTCTGCGCAAGACGGGGCACCGCAGCGAGTGCGGCCAACGTGTGGGCCAGCATGGGCTGGCCGGCGATATCGACGTACTGCTTGGGCATGCCGGCGCCGGAGCGCTCACCGATGCCGGCGGCGGGGACGAGGGCGAAGAAGCGGGGTTCAGTCATCCCCGCCATTGTTCCAGCGACGCTCAGCTGTCATGACCCGGGTTCTGCCGCGCCAATCTTCTGAGCAGCCCCGGCCACGCCAGCTCGGCGCCGGAACCGCGCATGACCTTGTCGCTCTGCGCGCGGATGCCGGACAGGATGGGCGCCGGAATGCGGATCAGCTCACCGCCACCCGCCTGCGCCGCAATCTGGATCTCGCAGGCGCGCTGCAGCATGAACATCTTCAGGAAGGCATCGGCGGCGCTGCGGCCGAGCGTCAGCAGGCCGTGGTTGCGCAGCATCATCAGCGAGGTGTTGCCGAGGTCGGCGACCAGGCGCGTCTTCTCGTCGGGGTTGAGCGCCACGCCCTCGTAGCCGTGATAGCTGAGCGACGCCAGCGGGAACAGGCTGTGCTGCGAGATCGGCAGCAGGCCCTCGCGCTGCGCGCTGACCGCAACGCCCGCCACCGTGTGCAGATGCATGACGAACTGCGCGTCCTCGCGCGCCTCGTGCACGGCGCTGTGGATGATGAAGCCGGCGGGGTTGACGTTGTAGTCGCTGGGCGCCACCTTCTCGCCCGCCTGGTCGACCTTCACCAGGCTGCTGGCCGTGATCTCCTCGAACATCATCCCGTAGGGGTTGATGAGGAAGTGATGGGCCGGGCCGGGCACGCGGGCGGAGATGTGCGTGAAGATCAGGTCGTCCCAGCCGTGCAGCGCGGCCAGCCGGTACAGGGCCGCGAGATCGCAGCGGACTTGCCATTCCTCTGCGGTGATGGGAGTGGGTCTGGCCATGGGTGTCTCCTGAATGCGGGCAGACCAGCTTATTCCTCCGAGCAGCTCTGCGGTGTCACCTTCGATCACTGCGCCTTTGGGCCGAGCGCCGGGCCGCTCCCAAGCCGGCCCCTCAGGCGATGTGCTTGCGGCCCGATGCCGCAAGCATCGCCGTCCCCGTGGGGGACCGACCAGGCCCGCCCGCGTCCAGCGGCGCGGGACTGGGCGAGGGGAAGCTTCAATTCGGCGGCTGCTGGGACAATCGCGCCGCCATGCTGATCCCCGACCTCCGCCAGCGCCTGCGCGCGCTAGGCGCCAACCCCGACCACGAGTCCCGCGTGCTGCGCACCTGGCTGCACGCGCTGCCGCTTGAGGGTGGCCCGCGTGAGAAACGGCCGCTGCAGGGCTTTCTGCCCAAGGCCGTGATGCAGGCGCTGCCGGGCCTGATGGCCGAGCTGGATGGCCTCCTCACGCTGCGCAGCGAGCACGCTGGTGGCGACGGCCAGTCCGCCCGACTGCTGCTGGGCCTCAATGACGGCCAGACGGTGGAGACCGTGCTGCTGCCGCGCGACGGCGTCTGCGTGTCTAGCCAGGTCGGTTGCGCGGTCGGCTGCAAGTTCTGCATGACCGGCGTGGACGGGCTGATCCGCCAAGTCGGCAGCGCTGAAATCGTGGCGCAAGTGGTGCTAGCGCGGCGCAAGAACCCCAAGCTGAAGAAGGTCGTCTTCATGGGCATGGGCGAGCCGGCGCACAACCTGGCCAATGTGCTGGACGCGATCACCTTGCTGGGCCGCGAGGGCGGCTTCGGGCACAAGCAGCTGGTGTTCTCGACCGTGGGCGACGAGCGCGCCTTCGAGGCCCTGAACGCGGCCGAGGTGCGCCCGGCGCTGGCGCTGTCCCTGCACACGACCGATGCCGCCAAGCGCGCCGAGCTGCTGCCGCGTGCGCCGCGCCTCACGCCCGAACAACTGGTCGACGCTGCCGATGCCTACGCCCGCGCCAGCGGCTATCCCATCCAGTACCAGTGGACGCTGCTGGACGGCGTCAACGACGGTGCCGACGAGCTGGACGGCATCGTGCGCCTGCTCAAGGGCCGCTACGGCCTGCTGAACATGATCCCGTTCAACAGCGCGCCCGGCCTGCCCTTCACGCGGCCGAGCTGGGAACGCGCGCGGGCCATTGCCGCCGAGTTGTGCAGCCGCGGCGTGCTGACCAAGCTGCGCGACTCCGCCGGCCAGGACGTGGAAGGTGGCTGCGGCCAGCTGCGTGCGCGGGAGGCGGTGGGGCGCGCCGGCCGCGTCGTTAGGATTCACGGCTGACGGAGTGAACCGACACCACAAACGGTCACTGCTCCACCCCGGTTGGCACGCAGAATCCACGCGCCGCGTCGGTTTCGATGCGAGAAGACATTCCACGGAGACGACATGACCCAGCTTCAGACGCTCGCGGCGCAGGCCCGCATGGCCGCATTGATCGCCGGCACGGCGCTGTGCCTGCAGGCCACGGCCGCCACCACGGTCCACAAGTTCGAGCCCACGGCCCAGGTAGGCGGCAGCACGCTGCAGCTCAATGGCAAGGGCACGCGGGTGAAACTGGTGTTCAAGGCCTACGACATGGGCCTCTACACGACCAAGCGCGTGACCACGCCGGCCGAGCTGCTGGCCCTGCCCGGCCCCAAGCGCCTGCAGTTCACCGCCCTGCGCGACCTGCCCGGCACCGACCTCGGCCGGCTCTTCCTGCGCGGCATGAGTGACAACACGCCCAGCGCCCAGATGACGCGGCAGACGTTGTCGACGACGCGCCTCATCGAGATCTTCTCGGGCAAGGCCAAGCTCGTCGCGGGCGACACCTTCGCCATGGACTTCATCCCCGGCAAGGGCACGCAGTTCTACATCTCGGGCATCGCCCAGGGCGAGCCGGTGGGCGACGACGAGTTCTTCACGTTGGTGCTGCGCATCTGGTTCGGCGAATCGCCGGCCGACGCCCACCTGCGTGACGCCTTGCTCGACGGCGGCAAGGACTAGCGTCTCTAGAATCTGCCGCCATGCGCCGCTGGTTTCTCCTCCTCCTCGCCCTGCTCGTGACAGTCCAGCTGTCCTGGGCGGGTGCCGCGCTGTGCTGCGTGGATGAACTGGCCGAGCAGAACGCCGCCGTGCTGAGCGGCGAGCCGGTGCACTCGGCGGCAGCGGGCGAAGTGCATCCGGTCTGCGAGACCGGCCACTGCCATTGCCACCACACGGGGTGCGCTGCGCCGCTGGCTGAAGGCCAGGGCATCACCGCCTCGCAGGCCGTGCCGCCCGAGCCCGCTGCGGCCGCGCGGCTGCGGTCCCACACGCCTGCAGGGCTCGAACGCCCCAATTGGCTGCGCGCCTGATCGGCGCGCCGCTTCCCCGCCCCGTTGATCTGAAGCAAGGCACCCGCCGGGTGCCGGCCGCGCGCCGAACCGTCCCCAACAACCTTGGAGAGTTCGATGCGAAGCCTTGTCTTTGGCTTTCTTCTTTTGTGGGCCAGCGCGTCCCATGCCCTGACCCTGGCCGAGGCGCAAGACCTGGCCCTCACCCACAACCCCGATCTGGCCCGCGCGCGGCTGGAGCTGCAGGCGCAGCAAGGCGCCGAGTTGCAAGCCGGCGCGCGGCCCAACCCCGAGCTGGGTGTGCTGCTGGAAGACACCCGCCGCGCCACGCGGACGAGCACCGTGCAGCTGTCCCAGGCAATCGAGCTGGGCGGCAAGCGCGCCGCGCGCCAGGCGGTTGCGGCGCAGGCGCGCGAGCAGGCGGCCGTGGCGCTGGCGGCCAGGCAAGCCGAGCTGCGCGCCGCCGTGGCTGCCGCCTTCTTTGACCTGCTCGGCGCGCAGGAACAGCAGCGGCTGGCCGAGTCGTCGCTGGCCTTGGCCCGTAGCGCCGTGAACGCGGCCGACAAACGAATGCAGGCCGGCAAGGTGCCGCCGCTGGAGCTGGCCAAGGCGCGCGTCGCCGAGGCCGGCGCGCGGGCCGAAGTCGCGCAGGCGCAGAGCGCGCAGTTACTGGCTCGCGGGCGCCTGGCGGCGCTCTGCGGCCAGCCTCTGCAAGCCGTGACGCAGGCGAACGGCGACACCGCCACGCTGCCCCATGCGCCGGACGATCGGCGCCTCGCCGAATGGATGATCGAGGCCCCTGCGCTGCGGCTGGCGCAGCTCGACATCGCCCGCCGCCAGGCACTGACCGACACGGAGCGCGCGCGCCGCGTGCCGGACGTGACCGTGACGCTGGGTGCCAAGCGCGACGCCGAGCTGGGCCGCACGCAGGCCGTCATCGGCTTCTCGCTGCCGCTGCCCATCAACGACCGCAACCAGGGCGGTCTGCTGGAAGCGTTGCGCCGCGAAGACCAGGCGCGTGAGGCGCTGACCAACGCGACGCTGAAGCTGCAGACCGACGTGGCCGATGCCGCCGCGCGGCTGCGGCTGGGCCGCGAGCAGGTGGCGCTGCTGAGGCACGACGCGCTGCCGACCGCGCAGACCGCCTACGACGCTGCGTTGAAGGGTTATGAGCTGGGCAAGTTCGCCTTCCTCGATGTGCTGGACGCCCAGCGCACGCTGGTTGCACTGCGCCGCCAGTTGCTGCAAGGCAGCGCCGACACCCACCGCGCCGCCGCTGACCTGGACCGCCTGCTGGGCCGGTCCATCCAGACTGATAGCGAGGACTGACATGAACAAGAAAAACGCCATCGCCATCGCGGCGGTGCTGGCCGTGGGCCTGCTGCTGGGCGCGGCCATCCTGCGCGGCGACAAGCACGGTGAAGACGGGCACGACGAGCACGGCGCACACGGCGAACACGCCGAGGAAACCCCGCATGCGGCTGGAAAGCCCGCATCGGCGCCGGTCGAAGCACCTCACGCGCGCTTCAGCGACGAGCAGCTGCGCCACAACGGCATCGCACTCGCCGACGCCGGCCCGGCGCGCATCGCCACGCGGCTGCAGTTGCTGGGCGAGGTGAAGCTGAACCAGGACCGCGCCGTCATCGTCACGCCGCGCCTGGCCGGTCTGGTCGAGGCCGTGCGCGCCAACGCAGGCGACCGCGTGACGCGCGGCCAGGTGCTGGCCGTCATCTCCAGCCCCGCGCTGGCCGATCAGCGCAGCGAGCTGCTGACCGCGCAGAAGCGCCTGGCCATCGCGCGCACCACGCACGACCGTGAGAAGAAGTTGTGGGAGGACAAGATCTCCGCCGAGCAGGACTACCTGGCCGCGCGCCAGGCGATGCAGGAAGCCGAGATCGCCGTCGAGAACGCGCGGCAGCGGCTGGCGTCGTTCGGCGCGACGGCGGGCGACCCGAAGGGCCTGACACGCCACGAGGTTCGCTCGCCGATCGACGGCGTCGTCGTCGACAAGAAGCTCAGCGTCGGCGAGGCGCTGAAGGAGGACGCCGCCGTGTTCCAGGTGGCCGACCTGTCCAGCGTCTGGGTGGAGCTGACGGTGCCCGCCAAGGACCTGAACCAGTTGACGCAAGGCATGACGGCGCAGGTCAAGGCGACGGCGTTCGAGGCGCAGGGCACGGCACGGCTGAGCTACGTCGGCGCGCTCGTCGGCGAGCAAAGCCGCAGTGCGACGGCGCGGCTCGTGCTGGCCAACCCCAAGGGCCTGTGGCGGCCCGGGCTGCCGGTGACGGTGGCGGTAACGGCGAGCGAGGTCGACGTGCCGGTGGCCGTGGCGGCAGACGCCGTGCAGATGCTGGACGACGCCCGCGTGGTGTTCGTGCGTGAGGGCCAGCAGTTCGACGCGCGCCGCGTGGAGACGGGCCGCAGCGACGGCGCCCACGTGGAGGTGCTGAAGGGCCTGAAGGCCGGCGAGCGCTACGCGGCGAGGAACAGCTTCCTCGTCAAGGCCGACATCGGCAAGGCTGCGGCCGAACACGCCCACTGAGGAACAACGATGTTCGAGAAACTCATCCGATTCGCCATCGCCCAGCGCTGGCTCGTCATGCTGGCCGTGCTGGGTATCGCGGCGTTAGGCGTGTTCAGCTACCAGCGCCTGCCCATCGACGCCGTGCCCGACATCACCAACGTGCAGGTGCAGATCAACACCGAGGCGCCGGGCTACTCGCCGCTGGAGGCCGAGCAGCGCGTCAGCTTCGCCATCGAGACGGCGATGGCCGGGCTGCCACGGCTGGAGCAGACGCGCTCGCTGTCGCGCTACGGCCTGTCCCAGGTCACCGTGGTGTTCAAGGAGGGCACGGACATCTACTTCGCGCGCCAGCTCGTCAACGAGCGCATCCAGGAGGCCAAAGGCAAGCTGCCGGCGGGCCTGGCGCCCACGCTCGGGCCCATCGCCACGGGCCTGGGCGAGATCTACATGTGGACGGTGGAGGCCAAGCCCGGCGCACTGAAGGCCGACGGCACGCCGTACACGCCGACGGACCTGCGCGAGATCCAGGACTGGATCGTCAAGCCGCAGCTGCGCACGGTGCCCGGCGTGACCGAGATCAACACGATTGGCGGGCAGGCGAAGGAATACCAGGTGGCGCCATGGCCGGACAAACTGGTGGCGCACGGCGTCGCGTGGCCGGAGCTGGTGCAGGCGCTGGAGCGCAACAACGCGAGCGTCGGCGCCGGCTACATCGAGCGGCGCGGCGAGCAGGTGTTGATCCGCGTGCCGGGCCAGGTGACGGGCATGGACGACATCGCCGATATCGTCGTGGGCCACGCGCAAGGCATGCCGGTGCGTGTGCGTGATGTCGCGGACGTGGGCCTGGGCGCCGAGCTGCGCAGTGGCGCGGCCACCGAGAACGGCCGTGAGGTGGTGCTGGGCACCGTCTTCATGCTGCTGGGCGAGAACAGCCGGCAGGTGTCGTTGGCGGTGGACGAGCGGCTGGCCGAGATCAACCGCAGCCTGCCCGCAGGCATCGTGGCGCAGACGGTGTACGACCGCACGCTGCTGATCGACAAGGCGATCTCGACGGTGAAGACCAACCTGCTGGAAGGCGCGCTGCTGGTGGTCGCCATCCTGTTCGCCTTCCTCGGCAACCTGCGCGCGGCGGTCATCACGGCGGCGGTGATCCCGCTGTCCATGCTGTTCACGTTCAGCGGCATGGTGGAGGGCAAGGTCAGCGCCAACCTGATGAGCCTGGGCGCGCTGGACTTCGGCATCATCATCGATGGCGCCGTCGTCATCGTGGAGAACTGCGTGCGGCGGCTCTCGCATGCGCAGGCCGCAGCGGGCCGGCTGCTGACGCGCAAGGAGCGCTTCGACGAGGTCTTCGCCGCTGCCCGCGAGGCGCGCCGGCCGCTGCTGTTCGGCCAGCTCACCATCATGGTGGTCTACCTGCCAATCTTTGCGCTCAGCGGCGTGGAGGGAAAGATGTTCCACCCGATGGCGTTCACCGTCGTCATCGCGCTGCTGGGGGCGATGCTGCTGTCGGTCACCTTCATCCCGGCGGCCGTGGCGCTGTGGATAGGCCAGCGCGTCGACGAGAAAGAGAACCGCCTGATGGGCTGGGCCCGGCGTGGCTACGCGCCGCTGCTGGACCGGGCGCTGGCTAACCCGCCACTCGTGCTGACGATTGCCGGCGTGACCGTGGCCTTGAGCGCGCTGCTGGCCACGCGCATGGGCAGCGAGTTCATTCCCAGCCTGGACGAGGGCGACATTGCGCTGCACGCCATGCGCATCCCCGGCACCAGCCTGACACAGGCCGTGGAGATGCAGCGCGAGCTGGAGCGCACCTTGCTGCAGGCGCCCGAAGTGGCGCGCGTGTTCTCCAAGCTCGGCACTGCGGAGATCGCGACCGACCCCATGCCGCCCAACGTGGCCGACACCTTCATCATGCTGAAACCGCGCAGCGAGTGGCCCGACCCCAAGCGCTCCACGGCGTCGCTGGTCGAAGCCCTGCAGGCCGTCGCGGCGCAGGTGCCGGGAAACAACTACGAGTTCACGCAGCCCATTCAGATGCGCTTCAACGAGCTGATCTCGGGCGTGCGCAGCGACGTGGCGGTGAAGGTGTTCGGTGACGACATGGCCGTCATGGAGCGCAGCGCCGACCAGATCGCCGATGTGCTGCGCACCGTGCCCGGCGCAGCCGATGTGAAGGTCGAGCAGACCACCGGCTTGCCGCTGCTGACGCTGCAACTCGACCGCGCCAAGCTCGCGCGCCTGGGGCTGAGCGTGGCCGACGTGCAGCAGACGGCAGCGGCGGCCATCGGCGGCCAGGAGGCCGGCGTGCTGTTCGAGGGCGACCGCCGCTTCGACATCCAGGTGCGGCTGCCGGACAGCATCCGCAGCGATGTCGATGCGCTGAAGCGCCTGCCGCTGCGGCTACCGAACGGCGCGCACGTGCAGCTCGGCGAGGTGGCCAGCTTCGACGAAGCGCCCGGCCCCAACCAGATCAGCCGCGAGAACGGCAAGCGGCGCGTCGTCGTCACGGCCAATGTGCGGGGTCGCGATATCGGCTCCTTCGTGACCGAGGCGCAGGCGCGGCTGGCCGAACGGGTCAAGGTGCCGAGCGGCTACTGGACGAACTGGGGCGGCAGCTTCGAGCAGCTGCAGTCGGCCACGGCGCGGCTCAAGATCGTCGTGCCGGTGGCGCTGGGTCTGGTGTTCGCGCTGCTGTTCGCGATGTTCGGCAACATGCGCGACGGGCTGATCGTCTTCACCGGCGTGCCGTTTGCGCTGACCGGCGGCATCGCGGCGCTGTGGCTGCGCGACATCCCGCTGTCCATCTCGGCCGGCGTGGGCTTCATCGCGCTTTCGGGCGTGGCGGTGCTGAACGGGCTGGTGATGATCGCCTTCATCCGCTCGCTGCGTGATGAAGGAACACCGCTCGACCGTGCCGTTCGCGAGGGCGCGCTCACAAGGCTGCGACCGGTGCTGATGACGGCACTGGTCGCGTCACTCGGCTTCGTGCCGATGGCGCTGGCCACAGGCACGGGCGCGGAGGTTCAACGGCCGTTGGCCACGGTGGTCATCGGCGGCATCCTGTCGTCGACAGCGCTGACGCTGCTGGTGCTGCCGCTGCTGTACCGGTGGGCGCACCGCCTGCGGACCTAGTCGCTCATCGACCGAGCTGCAGGCGAACCATCTCGAAGCGCGTGCCATCGCCCTCCGGGTGCACATGGACGATGCGCATGTGCTTGGGCTGGCCCACGCGGTACTCGAAGTGGCCGGGCTGGATGGGCTTCTCGTCGCAGCTCAGCCGCTCGGGCTCGTCCTTGACCTGCTTGACGCGCGACGACGGCAGCCGGCAGTCGAGCACCTCACCCTGGCGGGCCATGGCCCTGGCGTAGAAAGCGGCGACCTGCTCGGGCTTGTCACTGGTTTTGAACTTGATCGCATCGACCCGCATGCCGATGCTGCCCATCCAAGCGCCGAAGCTGCCGGCCGAATGGTCCTCCTCGCCGTTGACGCCCCTCTCCACCGCCAGCGTGGCGCCGGGGTAGGCGGGCAGGCCAACGTCCTGCACGCGCGTTCGCGAGTGCGCCTCCAGGCTGATGCCCTTGTCGGACTGGGCGCTTGCCATCGTCGCGCTAGCGGCCATCAGCACGGTCAGCAGGGCGTAGGTCGGGCGGTTCATCTCGGCTCCTTGTCGTTGCGTCGGGCCGCAGACTAGCCGCCACCCCACCTCGGCCGTGCTGCCGATGCGACGCACTGCAGCCACGGACGGCTGAACTGCAGATCAGCGGGCTGCCTGCGCCTCGCCCCCCCCGGCGCCGCCTCACTCCGGCTCTGCGAGCCAGGCGGCCAGGTCGCGCCGCTGGTGCAGCACGCGCCATACGTCCAGGTGGGTGTCGCGCTGGACGTAGAACAGCAGATAGGGGTGCACGCCAAACGCCCAGCTGCGCAGACCCGGGATGCCGAGTTCGTGTGCATACCGTGTCGATCCGATGCCAGGCTGCCGCGCGATCTGTTGCTGCGCCGCCTCCAGCTCGTCCACGAAGCTGAGCGCCGCATCGGCCGCGCCTTCGCCTAGCAGATGGTCAAGCGCCTGCTCGACATCTTCCAGCGCCAGCGCGCGCAGGATGACCGGCAGCGTCACTTGCGCTTGCGCGTCTGAACGCGCTGGCGCAGCCCCGCGAAGAAGGCCGGCGTCATCTCCGCTGCAACGGGCGACTGAGCTCCCTCCAGCAACAGCGCACGCAGCGTTTCGCGCTCCTGGTCACGCCGGATCAGGTCGCGCACGTACTCGCTGCTGCTGCCGTAACCCTTCTCGCTGACCCGCTTCTCGACGAAGGTGCGCATCGGCTCGGGCAATGAGATGTTCATGGTGCTCATGTCGCCCAGACTACCGATGTTGGCAAAGATTGGCAAGCCTGATCTTTAGCGCGCGGCCTTGACCCACACGTGAACCAACTCCCTGAGCACCGGCAGCGGCACCTGGCCCGCCGTCAGCACGACACGGTGGAAGCCCTTGATGTCGAACTTCGAGCCCAGCGCCTGTTCGGCCTCGGCGCGCAGCCGGGTGATCTCCAACTGGCCGATCTTGTAGCCCAGCGCCTGGCCGGGCCAGACGATGTAGCGCTCCACCTCGGAGACGACATCGCTCTCGGCCATGGAGGAGTTGTCGAGCATGTACTGGATCGCGCGTTCCCGGCTCCAGCCCTTGTGGTGCAGGCCGGTGTCCACCACCAGGCGCATGGCGCGCAGCTGTTCGTCCGACAGGCGGCCGTACCACTGGTAGGGGTCGGTGAAGAGGCCCAGCTCCTTGCCCAGGCTCTCGGCGTACAACGCCCAGCCTTCGACGTAGGCCGTGTAGTGGCTGCCGAAGCGGCGGAAGGCCGGCAATTCCTTGTCTTCCTGCGCGATGGAGATCTGGAAGTGGTGGCCGGGCGAGGCTTCGTGCAGCGACAGCGTCTCCATGCCGAACATGGGCTGGGCCTTCAGGTTGAAGGTGTTGACGTAGAACACCCCCGGGCGAGAGCCGTCGACGGCCGGCTGCTGGTAGGACGCGCCGGCCGCGCTCTCGGCGCGGAAGGCCTCGACCTCGCGGACTTCGTAGTCGGCCTTGGGTTGAACGTCGAAGAGCTTGGGCGTCAGACCGTTGATCTTCTTCTGCAGCTCGCGGTAGCCGGCGAGCAGGTCTTCGGGCTTGCTGAAGTAGTAGCGCGGGTCGTCGTTGAGGTGCTTGAAGAAGGCTTTCAGGTCGCCTGGGAAGCCGACCTGGCGGCGCACGCCGTCCATCTCGCCGAGGATGCGCGCGACCTCCTTCAGGCCAATGTCGTGGATCTCGTCGGGCGACAGCGCCAGCGTCGTCGATTGCTGCACGCGGTGGGCATACCAGGCCTTGCCGTCGGGCAGGGCCGACCAGGCCGTTGTGGCCCGCGCCTTGGGCGTGTACTCGTCACGCACAAAGGCCAGCAGGCGGGCGTAAGCCGGCAGCACCTGCCCGGCCAGCAGCGTGCGCATCGCAGCGGTGATGCGCTCGCGGTCTACCGCCGGCACGGCCTCGGGGAAGTTGCTGATCGGGCCCCAGAAGAGGCTCTTCTCCGGCTCGGCCACGGCCAGCGCGCTCAGCTGCGGCAGCACCTTCTCCATGACCGCGCGGGGCTGGGTAACGCCGGCCTTGAGTCCCTCGCGCATGTTGGCGATGGTGCCGTCGAAGCTGGGCACGGCCAGCGCCAGGCGCTTGAGCCAGTCGTCGTAGTCCTTGGTCGTCTTGAAGGGCTGGATGGACTGCCCCGTGCCCATCTGCGCCAGGAAGCTGGGCAGGCCGCCGATCTGGCTGATCGGCTGCATCCACTCGGGGAAGCGCTCACCGGCCAGGTCTTGCTCCAGGTCGAGCTTGAGGATGCTGTAGGAGACGCGGTCCTTGGGGTCGAGCTTGGCCTTGTCGAAGCCGGCCAGGCCTTTCAGCGTCTGCCGCAGGTCGAGCCGGGCCTGCGCGCGGTAGGCGGCGGTCGTCCCGTCGATGAGGCGGTCGTTGTAGCGCGGGTCGCCCAGGGACGTGGCCAGCACGGGCTGGCGCTGCAGCGTCAGCTCCCACTGGGCGGCGAGCCATTGGTGGAAACGTTCGCTCTCCGTGGGTGCGGCAAGGGCAGGAAGGCTGAGGGACAGTGAGGTCGCGAGCAGGCTGATGGCGTGGCGGCGGCGCATGGAATCTCCGAAAGGAAGTGCCGCGATGCTAGCGATGACCTTGGGGCGCGGCCAAAGGTGATGGCTTCCCTAAAATGCCCCCAAGCCCCGCTTCGGGGCTGTTGTCGTTTGTAGTGCCAACAGTGCCCGCCCCATGACGTTGCCCTCGCTCCCGGTCATTCAGCCCGGCAAGAAGTTCACCCACCCGCGCCCCGTCGGCTCGGCCGATGCCCTGCTGCTCGCCCGCTTCGTGCAGCAACAGCGCGACGCCGGGCGCATGGCCGCCATCTTTACCGCCGAGCCGGGCGACACGCAGCGGCTGGAAGACGAGCTGAAGTTCTTCGCGCCGGAGCTGAAGGTGGCCGTCTTCCCCGACTGGGAGACCCTGCCCTACGACAGCTTCAGCCCCCACCAGGACCTGATCTCCGAGCGCCTGGCCACGCTGTGGGAGCTGCTGCAGGCGAAGAAGACCAAGACCATCGACGTCGTGCTGATGCCGGCGTCGACCGCGCTGACCCGCCTGGCGCCGCCGAGCTTCCTGGCTGGCACCACATTCAACTTCAAGCAGAAGCAGCGGCTTGACGAAGCCTCGCTGCGCAGTCAACTGACGCTGGCCGGCTACACGAACGTCAGCCAGGTCGTGCAACCCGGTGAATACGCCGTGCGCGGCAGCCTCATCGATCTGTTCCCCATGGGCTCGGCCGTGCCCTACCGCGTCGATCTGTTCGGCGACGAGGTCGACTCCATCCGCACCTTCGACCCCGACAGCCAGCGCAGCCTCTACCCGGTGCCGGACGTGCGCCTGCTACCCGGCCGCGAGTTCCCGATGGACGACGCGGCGCGCAAGAAGTTTCGCGAGCGCTGGCGCGAGAAGATGGACGGCGACCCGACCAAGGCGCGCATCTACCGCGACATCGGCGAGGGCGTCGCCTCGGGCGGCATCGAGTACTACCTGCCGATCTTTTTCGAGCAGACGGCCTCGGTGTTCGACTACCTCGGTGACACCGCCGGCCTGGCGCTGCACGGCGAGGTGGACGAGGCCATCCAGCGCTTCTGGGTTGACACCAAGGAGCGGCACCGCTTCCTGCAGCACGACCCCGAGCGGCCCATCCTGGCGCCGGCAGAGCTCTTCCTGACGGTCGAGGACTTCTTCGGCCTCACCAAGCCGCATGCGGTGCTGTCGGTGCGCGGCACGGAGCCCGTCGAATTCGCCCGGCCGCTGCCGGACATCAGCGTCGAGCGCGGCGTGCAGGAGCCTCTGGCGCGCCTGGAAGCCCACCTGAAGGCCACGCCCCACCGCGTGCTGCTGCTGGCCGAGAGCGAAGGCCGGCGCGAGAGCCTGCTGGAGCAGCTGCGCGACCACAAGATCGAGCCGCCGTCGGTGAAGGACCTGGCCGAGTTCCTGGCGAGCGGCGAGAAGTACGCCATCACCGCTGCGCCGCTGGCGTCGGGCTTCTTCTGGGTGGACGAGCAGCACCCGATGCAGCTCTTCACCGAGACGGAACTCTTCGCGACGATGCCGACGACGCGCCGGCGGCGCAAGCAGGAGCAGGTCAGCGACGTCAACGCGCTGATCAAGGACCTGTCCGAGCTGAAGGTGGGTGACCCGGTCGTGCACATCAACCACGGCATCGGGCGCTATCAAGGCCTGGTCAACATCGACCTGGGCGATGGCCAGGTCAGCGAGTTCCTGCACCTGGAATACGCCGACAAGGCGACGCTTTACGTGCCCGTGGCGCAGCTGCACCTGATCGGCCGCTACACGGGCGTCAGCGCCGAGGAAGCGCCGCTGCACCGCCTGGGCTCCGGCCAATGGGAAAAGGCCAAGCGCAAGGCTGCCGAGCAGGTGCGCGACACGGCCGCCGAGCTGCTCAACCTCTATGCCCGCCGCGCCGCCCGCGAGGGCCATGCCTTCCGCTACTCCGGCCACGATTACGAAGCATTCGCTGCGAGCTTCGGCTTCGAGGAAACGCCCGACCAGCGCGCCGCCATCCACGCCGTCATCCAGGACATGATTTCGCCCAAGCCCATGGACCGCCTGGTCTGCGGCGACGTGGGCTTTGGCAAGACCGAGGTGGCGCTGCGTGCCGCTTTCGTCGCGGTGATGGGCGGCAAGCAGGTCGCCATCCTGGCGCCCACCACGCTGCTGGCCGAGCAGCATTACCAGAACATCGCCGACCGCTTCGGCGCCTGGCCGGTGAAGGTGGCGGAGATGAGCCGCTTCCGCTCCGCCAAGGAGATCAAGGCCGCGATGGAAGGCCTGGCCGACGGCACGATCGACATCGTCATCGGCACCCACAAGCTGCTGTCGCCCGAGGTCAAGTTCAACCGCCTCGGCCTGCTCGTCATCGACGAGGAGCACCGCTTCGGCGTGCGCCACAAGGAGGCGATGAAGGCCATGCG
>NZ_JBDSQX010000006.1:0-20723 GCF_039929605.1 Roseateles sp. | reverse complement strand
AGCAGAACTCCCTGCGCGACGCGCTCGTGGCGGCGCTGAACTTCCACATCTTCCATGAGCACGCGGAGCGGGTCACCCTGACCACCATCGCCCAGATGGTCAATGTCCTGCAGGCGATGATCCTGACCGACAAGGAGAAGATGGTCCTGACCCCGACCTACTACACCTTCCAGATGTATGTGCCGTTCCAGGATGCCAAGTCGCTGCCGCTGGCCATCAACGACAACACCAGCTACACCTTGGGCGCAGTGACCATTCCCGGCGTGAGCGCTACGGCGGCACGCGCCAAGGATGGCAAGCTGTACCTGGCGCTGGTCAACACCGATCCGCACAAGGCAGTCGATGTCGCCGTCAACGTCAACGGCACCAAGGTCAACGGTGCGGCCGGCAAGGTGCTGACCTCGGCCACGATGGACGCGCACAACACGTTCCAGGATCCGCAGGTCATCAAGCCGGCGGCATTCAGCACGCGTGCCGCAGGCGGCAAGCTGTCGATCAAGGTGCCTGCCAAGGCCGTGATGGTGGTCGCTTTGGAGGAGTAATTGCATCGCGCGCGAGCCGCTTCCTGATGCGCAGCAAGAAGCCGCGCCGCCTGTCAGTAGTGGCTTCCCGATGCCGTACTCCCGGACTGACAGAATTTGTTTTTTGGAGACTGTTTTGCGAAATCGACCACTTCAGCGCATCGTCATCGTGGGCGGCGGCAGCGCTGGCTGGATCACCGCCGCACCGCTGGCGCGGATGCTGTGCCGGCCCGACCAGCCGGAACAGCATTGCGAGGTGACGCTGGTCGAGTCGGCGGACATCGGGACGGTGGGCGTCGGCGAAGCCACGCTGCCGACGGTCCGGTTCTTCAACCAGATGTTGGGCATCGACGAAGCGGACTTCGTTCGCAAGACACGGGCGAGCTTCAAGCTCGGCATCGAATTTCGCGACTGGGGCCGCAAGGGCCATCGCTTCTTCCATGGCTTCGGCGACTTCGGCCCGGCCATTCACAACCGGCCGCTCTGGGCGTACTGGTTGCGGGCGCGGGCGCTGGACCCCACGCTGCCGTCGTACGAGGACTGGTCGGTCGCCACGGTGATGGCCCGGCAGCAGCGCTTCACGCCGCCGCAGCCCGGCGAGCCGGCGCCGATCAATGGGTTCAACTACGCCTTCCATTTCGATGCCTCGCTATACGGCGCCTACCTGCGCGAGTACGCCCTCCGGCATGGCGCCAAGCGGGTCGAAGGAACGATCACGCGCGTCGAGACACGCCCGGAGGACGGCTTCGTCAAGACGCTGCACCTGAGTGACGGCCGCCGCATCGAAGGTGATCTCTTCATGGACTGCTCCGGCTTTCGTGCCCTGCTGATTGACGGGGCGATGCAGTCACCCTATGAGGACTGGAGCCACTGGCTACCCTGCGACCGCGCACTGGCGGTGCCTTGCGAGCGCGTCGATCCCATGACGCCTTTCACGACGTCTACCGCCCAGTCCGCGGGCTGGCAATGGCGCATTCCGCTGCAGCACCGCACGGGCAACGGGCTGGTCTACTGCAGCAGCTACCTCGACACGGCCGAGGCGGAAAGGACGTTGCTCAGCCACCTGGACGGCAAGCCGCTGGACGAGCCGCGGGCGCAGCGCTTCGTCACCGGGCGGCGCAAGAAGGCGTGGGTCAAGAACGTGGTCGCCATCGGGCTGTCGTCCGGCTTTCTGGAGCCACTGGAATCGACCAGCCTGCACCTCATCATGGACGCCGTCGGCCGCCTGACGGCCCTGCTGCCCGACATGGCGTTCGAACCCACGCTGGCCGATGAGTTCAACCGGCAGATGGCCTACCGCTACGAGTCCGTGCGCGACTTCATCATCCTTCACTACAAAGTCGGCGAGCGGCGCGACAGCGAGTTCTGGCGCTACTGCGCCGACATGCCGATACCGGATGAATTGGCGCACCAGATCGAGCTCTTCCGCAAGACCGGACGCGTTGCCATCCTCGAGCCCGAGGGGTTCACCGAGCCCTCCTGGGTCTCGATCCTGCTGGGCCTGGGCATCGTCCCCGAACGCTGCGATCCCTATGTCGATCTGGTGGACATGCCGCTGATCAGCCGCCACCTTCAGGGCGTGCGCGAGGCCATCGCGAGAACGGTGGCCACCATGCCGTCCCATTCGAGTTTTCTGGACCGCCTGTCGCCTCCAATTTAGAGCGGGATCTGCGTTGCGAGAGCGCTACGTCGAGGACGGCCGGTACAGACAGCGTACCTACGCCTTCAGCGCGTTGGGGGTTCTTGTTGAAGCCCTTGCTGGAACACGTCTCGTTCAGGTGGGCCCAGCACCTCAACATCACCTTTGGCCTCGCCGATCGCACGTGTTCGCTGGCAACGACTTGTGTTCAACGCCCCGCCGACCTCGCCGAAGGCATAGACCAGGTAGATTCCACCGACACGGAAGTCCACACCACACATCGTGACCTGAGAGTCAGTTCGTACGACCAATTCGTTCGCGACGGCTCCCTTCCATGACCTGAACACCTGGAAGCGGACCGCGACCTCCGCTTGCTCGCATAGGGCGACTCGGTCTTCGTCGCCGGAAATCATGGTCCGGCAATCGCTCAGTCGCTTACTCGGTTGCTTACTCGGTCGCTTGGCCGATGAGTCAACCCACTTCGTTTCGAGTGTGACGGCGGTGACCAGTCCCGTAAACACCGCGGCTGCTTCGTCCCGCATACGTTCCGGCGTGGGCGCGCCTACGCATTGGCACGCGGAAGAGGGATCGGGCTGAGCGATAAGCAAGACGAGCATCAGACCTGTAGCTATTGGACCTCGCATATTTTCCTTAGGTTGTATAGACAAGATAACTTCTTGAGCCGAGGCGGCGTGCTGAACGCCGCCGGCTTGATGACCTGCGGATTCTGAAACGTGTTGTGTGCATCCATCGCGGCCGACGCCAGCCCGCGTTTAGTTGCCATCCAGCGTGAAGCAGCCGCACGCGCACTGCAGCCCAAGGGCTATTTCTTGTTCGTACTGTCCGGCGCGAGCTTGCGCCGCATCAAGGCTGCCATGCGCAGCCCCTGCGCGGCAGTAAGGAGTTCGCGCCGCCGCTCGGGATCCGAAATGCTTTGCGCCATGGTCTCGATGGAGACTGCCGAAGCTTCCGCGCCGGAGATGAACTCCACGCTTTGCAGCACGTCCTTTTTGTCGATGGTCCACTCCTTGAACGGCGCGTCGGGCGCTGGGTTGCGGCGCATCTCCGCAAGGATGTCGCCGCGGGTGACGCCCGCTTCGAGGCGGCCCTGCCACTGCTTGGCCCATTGGGCTGCGGGTTCGTCGCGCACGTTCTGCGCCAGCGAAACGAGCGTCTGGTGTGCCTCGTCCGCATTGCCGGCATAGGCGTAGGCCAGCGCTGCGGAGCGGGCGAGCGTGTCGACTTCGCGCGCGGTCTGCCAAGCCGAGATGACACCCTCCAGCGCTGCGCTGTCCGGGGCATCCGTGGCGGCCACTTCGGCCTTGAAGGCCGCGAAGGCTGCTTCCGGCGATTGCGGGTTCAACCCGCGCGCACTTCGCAGGTGGCCCTGGGCGGCCTGGAGATAGGCGCGCCGGGCATCACCTGCGGTGCGCTCACCCAGGCGCAGGTTCGCCATGCCCAGCAGATACCGGGCTTCGAAGTTGGCGTCCTCCTCTCGCAGGACGGCATTCAGCGCAGGCAAGGCGTCCTGCGGGTTCCCCCAGTCGATCTGCGCGCGGCTCAGCGTAAGGCGGGCCAGGTCGTCGTTCGGGAACTGCGTCGCCAGGCGGGCGACCTTCTTGAGCAGGGCTTCCCCGGCCGGCCGGTTCGGGCAGGCCTTCAAGGCGGCATCCGCCAGCACGAATTCGCCTGCCGCGCGGGGCAGCGCGTTGAACCTCACCCGGCTGGCGGGCAGCGATGGGAGTGCCACACGCACGGCATCCGTGCCCTGAAGGGCATACCGCCACATCACCTGGTTGATCTCGGAGGTCTTCAGGCCGTAGGCACGTTCGAACGCCGTCGTCGGGGACGCGCCGCGGTCGACGAGCCCGAGATAGCGGTTCAGGCGCTGGCGCCGGTCTTGCGACGACAGCATGTAGTGCGTCAACAGCCAGGACTTCGCCTCGAACTCCAGGCGCACGCCGCCCGGTCCGGCGTAGTTGTGGGCGTTGGCGAGGTTCTCCTGCAGGACGTCGCCATATTCCAGGCTGGATGCCTGCTGCCTGTCTTTGATAAGTCGTAGGTAGCCGCCGATTTCCTCCGGAATCCGGCCCACCACCATCTGCTTTTCCGAGAACCGCACGGCGGAGAAATACTGCGCGAAGCCATCGATGAACGATGTCGGGATGCGGATGTCCGTATGGCGATACAGGAAGTGCCGCGCATACGCCTCGAAGACATACGACAGGGTGTCGTTCAGCGGTGAGCTGTCGAGCTGCTCGTCGGCGAGGCTGGGGATGCGCTCCAGATGCACGCCGAATCCCTGAACGCCGGAGGCGCAACTGCTGTACAGGCCGACGGCATCGAGCGGCATGCTGGCGTCGACCTCACCCAGGTCCGACGCACGGCTGTGGAAGTAAAGCGTCAGCTTCGGTTCCTGTTGCTCGGCCTTGCGCAGGGGCAGGGTGTACAGGCGCAGCACATGGTCAAGCTTTTCCAGGTTTTCCAGCAGCTGGACGACGTCGTCTTCCCCGGCGTCGGAGTACACGACGAAGCGCTGGCTCTCGGCCCGGAACCACTGCGAGACTGCAGCCTTCTTGCCGGCCACCGTCACGCGCTCCAGGTTCTTGGCGTCGGGTTGCTGGGCGCCGGCCGGGAAGGCCGATAGCAGACAGAGGGCGGCGGCGATCGCGTTCGCCCAAGATCTGTTGCGCATGGAATTTCCTTCCAGGTATGTCGATGGTTGCTCTGCCGTAGATCCGCTCGTCATCGCGCCTGCGACGTGAGAAAGAAGATCAGTCGTTGGTCGCGGATGAGGCGCGTGACGTCATTGATCGGAAGGCTAAGGCGACTTCCAACAGGTCTGCACCAACCACCCGACCCCAAGCCCGACAGCCTCCTAGCCGGATCTGATATGCATTCCAAGCCCAGTCTTGCCTAACTACCTTGGGGCAGCACCCACTCGATGCCGATGCGGCGCGTGGCCGTTCCGTCGCGCAGCTGCGCCGGGTCAGGGGCAACGGCGGGGGTGGTGGTGGCGCGGGCCAGGCTCACGGCGTCCAGCTCGCGCTCCAGGGCCAGGGCCGGCATGCCGCGCACGCCGGCCGCCGTGACTTCGCGGCGCTGAACAAAGCTGCGCACGATCTTGCCGGTGGCATCGAGGTCCTGTTCCACGACGACCGTGCCGGCAAGCTCGGCGCGGCGTGCGATCAGCGGAAAGCCGTTCGCGTCGATCGCGCCCGGGCCGCTGCGCGGCACATCGGGCAGCAGATAGCCCGACGAACGCACGGCCATGGCGGTGCGCCAGGCATGCAGTGCACGCGGGGCCGTCATGCGCTGGGTGCGCACCTGTTCCTGGCTCCACCAGCGCAGCATCTCGCAACGTGAAGCGGGTGATTGCGCGGCATAGGTCCAGCCCGGCGTCTGCAGCGCGTTGCGCACCTCGGGGGCGAGGCTGGCTACGTTGCCGGGCGGCTTGGGCAGCGCGGCGACCAGCTCGTCCTCGAACGCACGGTCCGGCGCAGGCGGCACCTGCCGCGTGACCTGGCCCCATCGCGCCAGGCGCGCCGCCTCGCCCTGCCAGGCGGCATCGCGCTGCTCCGCAGGCAGCGCCTCGATCAGCTGCGCCACCTGCCCAGCGGGCCGCGTCTGATCCAGCCGTTGGCAAATGGCGGGTGTCTTGAGCGCATCGATCCAGATCGTGTCGCTGGGGTGCGGCGTCGTATCGGCCTGCCAGAGCGCCACTTCGTTGAGCACGCGATTGCTCAATCGCTGCGCGGCCATTTCGGCCCGCAGCTCACCCTTGCCCTGTGAGGTTTCCTCGTTCAGCCAAGCCGCCCAGCCGGCCTGCGCGCGCTCACGTTGTTGACGCAGCACCTCCTCGGCCACGCTTCGATGCTCCGGCGAGAGCTTCAGGTCGGCAGGCAGCTGGAACATGCCTGCGAGAAGCTCGACGGGCTGGCGCAGCAGGCCGGCTTCGCGCTCCAAGCGCTCCCGCAGTTTTGCCCGCTGTTCGACCATGGTGCGCAGCGCGGCTTCGTCGCGTTGCTTGTCGATCAGTTCCTGCTCCATCTGCTTGTTCTTGGCCGCCGCAGCCGCCTTGTCTGGGTTCTGCCCATCGGCCGCCACGCCGCCAACGCGACCTGGCTCCATGCCGGGAAAGGTTCCAGCCTGAGCCAACACCGCCGCCGGCGTGTGCATGAGCGCCGCCAGGGCAACCAACCGCAGGGCCACGCGCAGGTCAGCGCGCGGTCCCAGGTCTGCGAAACGTGCAATTCGTGATGCTTTCATAAACACTCCCAAGTGAAAGTTTCTACCCTTGGCCTGCATACAACTGCCGGCCATCCACGTCCAGCGCCCAGTCGCGCAGCACGCCATCAAAAACCTGCTCGCTGCAACCGGGCTATTGCGGCGCCGAAGCGGCTGCAGGGCGCCCGAGCAGCCGTTGCGGGATGTACCGGTAGTCGGCGTTGGGCGCTCCTGGCTTCTTCCAGACCAGCGCCAGAGCCAGGTCCGGGGCCGGCCCCTGGAAATAGCGCACACGGAAATTGCGCAGGCCCTTGGCCAGCTTCACGGTGGCCATCACCGGTTCCGGCGCGTGGATGCCGTCGTTGTTGATGACCTCTTCGTCGTCCACGGTAAGAATGGCCCCGTCGTCAGCCAGCAGCATGAGATCCATCGTGATGTCCCCCGGGATGTTGACGGTGAAACGGATGTCCAGCGCGAACCATTCGCTCATGTCCAGCCCGGGGAACCCGTCAGTGAATTTGCGCGGCGAGACGTCGAGCTGCGCCAGGCAGACGGTCTTGATGGGTTTGAGCCGGCGAATATCCTTCACCGTGGTGAAGCCCGGTCGCAGGCGGAACACCTCGGCAATCATCTTGCGGTCGGGCGAGTCCCCGCATTCTTCAAACAGCTTGGGCGGCACCGGGCTGCTGGCCGCAGGAGCGGCCGGGGCAGGCGGGGGAGGCGCGCTGACAACGGCCGGCGCCGGCGCCGGCGCGGCCGCCACCAACGGCGCGACGGCCTGGGGCACGGGCTCGACCTTGGTCACCTCGATGGGCGGGAGTTCGGGCATGGTCGGCGGCGGCGGCTCAGGCAGCTTGGGCGCAGGCGGCGGGGGTTCGGGTGGCTTGGGCGACTGCTTGACCTCGACGATTCTGATATCCGAATTGCGGGGCTTGGGCGGCGGCGCCTTGGAGCGCCACGACAGTATTGCCACCAGCAGCGCGAGATGGATGAGCACGGCGATGGTGAGCGCGTAGCCGTTGTGACGGCGTTGCCATTGAGGCCGTTGTGCAGGTTCGGCCGTGGGCGGGGCGGGGTCGTGAAGGGGCGGTGTCATAGGTATTTTTGTGGCGTTCGGCTGTTGTCAGGCAGCCTGCAAGGTTCATCGACGCGCCGGCCCCTCAAAGGCTGGGCGCGCCGCATTGACCGTGAAGAATGTGTTCGCGGTGTTCAGAAGATCTCGATCTCCGTCGTGGCTGGGGCGAGACCGTCGCTGACGGCGCGCAGCGTGGCGCGGCCCGGCTCGCCGGTGGACTGAAGGATCACCTGTGCCTGGCCGTTGAACACGCTGCGCTGCCACGGTGCGGCCGGTGTGGTGATGCGCAGCGTCGCCCAACGGCGGCCGCCCTGCGCGCCGTCGAACAGCGCGCGCGTGCCACCCTCCGGCGTCGGGAAGACGGCGGTCAGCGTGGCCTCGGGCCCAGCGGTCGGGTCGAGATCGACGGCCGCCATGCCGGCCTCCTGCCGCAGCGCGACGGCGCGGCCGTCAAGATAGAACTGCACACCCGGCGCGACCTCGCCCAGGAGCAGCACCTGGCGTTCGCCGGCGGGCGCTGTGCGCTTGATGGTGGCCTGCACCATGTTCCAGGCGCTGTCGGCGGGCTGCTGCTCGGGCCGCACCCAGGCGAAGGGGTCGCGCCAGCCGGTGCCGCCTGCCGTGGCCATCAACGCAGCAGCGTCCTCCGGCCGGGCGATGCTGCGGTGGCGCCAGCCCGTGGCGGCTGCGTAGCGATGCAGTTCGGCCGGGCGGTCGGCCTCGTGCGAGCCGGGGTCGCCGTTGCCCATACCGATGAGCCGAATCGGCCCGCTGACCTCGAACGCGACGCGGTGACCGGCGGTCGGAACGACAAGGCCCTCGCGGTCGACGACGTTCACGGTGACCAGTGCGACATCGCCGCCGCCCGCACGTAGCTGCACGCGGTCCACGCTCAGCCGCACCGCTGTGCCGTCGCCGGTCGTGGCAACGGTCTGCGTGGTGACGAGCTGGCCAGCCCGGTAGCCCCGCGCCGTCAGGCGGCCCGGCGCATAGGGCACGGTCCACTGCAGGTGGCCGTAGCGTTGCAGCGCCTTGCGGCCGAGCGAGCGGTCGTTCAGCAGCAGCTCGACCTCGTCGGTGTTGGCGTAGACGCGCACGTCGACGGGCTGGCCTTCGCGGCCCGGCCAGTTCCAGTGCGGCAGCACATGCACCATGGGCTCGGCGGTCCATGCGGCCTTCAGGTACTGGCCGCTGTCTTTCAGCGCGCCGGTCGTGTCCAGCATGCCGAACTGCGACGAGATGGCGGGCCAGCCGAAGGGGGTGGTCTCGCCGCGGTAGTCGAAGCCGGTCCAGACGAACATGCCGGCAAGGAAGGGGCGCTCGGCGTTGAACCGCCAGGCCTCCTCGATGGAGGAGGTGGACGCGCCGCCCGAGCGCTTGTCGTAGGCGGCGATGTGCACGTGCTGCGGGTCGTCGGCATAGACGCCGCGCGTGGCAAAGGTCAGGCCTTCCTCGGTGACGACCATGGGCCGCTCGGGGAAGCGGTGGTGCATGGCGTCGATGTCGTGCTGGCCCTTGTAGTTGAAGCCGATGACCTGGGAACCGACCGAGGTGCCCTCCGCCTGGCCCGAACTGGAGGCGGCCAGCGTGGCGGGGCGCGTCGGGTCCAGGCGGTGCACGATGGCCTGCATCTCGCGCGCCAGCCGGGTGCCGATCTCCGTGTTCTCGATGGCCCATTCCTCGTTGCCGACCGACCACAGGATGACCGAAGGGTGGTTGCGATCGCGCCTGACCATGCGCTCCAGCTCGTCGCGGATCTGCGGCGCCGTGCCCATCATGCGGTGCTCGTCGATGACGAGCATGCCAAGTCGGTCGCAGGCCTCCAGCAGCTCGGGCGTGGCGGGGTGGTGGGCGGAGCGGATGGCGTTGACGCCCATCGCCTTGAGCATCTTCAGCCGCGCCTCGTGCATGCCGTCTGGCAGTGCCACACCGATGCCGGCGTGATCCTGGTGGTTGTTGACGCCGTGCAGCTTGACATGGCGACCGTTGAGGAAGAAGCCCTCGTTCGCATCGAAGCGGATGGTGCGGATGCCGAAGGGCGTTTCGACGCGGTCGACGACCTGGGCGCCGCGCTTGACGACGGTCGTCAGCGTGTAGCGCTGCGGCGCCTCTAGCGACCAAAGCTGCGGCGCCTTGACGCTCAGTTGGGCCGTCACGTCCAGGCTGGCATCGGCGGCCACGCGGCGTGCCGGCACGCTGGCGTGGGCGACGAGGCGGCCTGCCGGGTCGCGCAGCTCGTGCTCCAGGCCGAAGGAGTCGGCCGCATTGCCGGCGTTGTGCACTTTGGTGTCGACGGCCACGTCGGCGCGGCCACCGACCACGGTGGCGCGCACGAAGCTGCCCTGGGGCGCCACGTGCAGCGGCCCGGTCTGCGTCAGCCACACATGGCGGTAGATGCCTGCGCCTTCGTACCACCAGCCTTCCTGCGTGGTGGCGTCCACGCGCACCGCGACGACATTGCGCCCGCCGAAGTTCAGGTAGTCGCTGATGTCGACCTGGAAGCCGGAATATCCGCTGGCCTCGCGGTGCAGGTAGTGGCCGTTGACCCAGACGACGCTGTCGCGGAACACGCCGTCGAACTCCAGCGCGATGCGCTGGCCGCGCGCCGACTGGGGAACTGCCAATTCACGCCGGTACCAGCCGACGCTGTTCTCGGGAAAACCGCGGCCGATTGCCTTCATGCCGTGCTGCGAACTGCCGCGTGAGCTGAACGGCAGCTCCACGGCCCAGTCGTGCGGCAGGTCGACGCGGCGCCATGGCCGGTCCTCGAAATCGGCTGCGGCGGGGCCGTCGCCGTAACCCGCCTTGGCGAAGAAGAACGGCCGCATGCCGTGGTCGAAGTCCTGCGCCGGATCCGAGGCGTGGCCCAGCGCGAAGCGCCAGCCATCGTCGATACGGATGCGCTGGCGCGCGCCGTCGGCCGCAGTGGCGCTGCCGGCGGCCAGGACCAGCGCGAGGGCCCAGGAGGCCCACGAGAAGAAGGAAGCTTGTCTCATCTGTATTCCCGAGGGCGGTTGTCAACTCGCCGGCTTGGCGGCGCCCCGTTCCCGTCGGCGCTCTGGGCCTGGGCCTGGGTGGCCATTGTGGCGCGTGCGAGGGCGCTGGCGAGGACGGTTTGCTTCGGATTCATGGGTTCAATGGCTGGCTGGCTTGGCTGCAGTGCGCGGCCATTGCAGCGTCGTGCCCGCCTGATTGCGCACGACGATCAGGTCGACAGCCAGGCCGGTGGTCAGCAGCGATTGCAGCGTCGCCACGTCGTTGACCGGTTGCCGAGCCGCGCTGACGATGACGTCGCGGGGTTGCAGTCCGGCGGCTGCGCCGGCACTGCCCGCTTCGACGGCCAGCACGATGAGGCCGGCCTTGTCGCCCAGGCCGGCGGCGGACTGCTCGCCCAGGGTCTCGACCGGCTTGAGGCTCAGGCCGTGAAGCTGCTGTGCGGCCTGCAGCGGCGAGGCGTAGGCGACCTGCTTGGGCACTGGGAATGCAGGCTGCAAGGCCAGCGCCTTCAGTCGCGCCGGGCGCACGCCGAAGTCGTCCATGGGGAAGTTGACGAAGCCGACGCGCGCGGCAAGCTCGGCGTTGGTGACCGTGTAGTCGCCACGGGCCGGTGCGGCGAAGCGCGGGTCGCCGGCGACGGAGTCGGCATCCGTGCCGCGGGCCTGAGCACTGCGCAGGTCGGCCTCGCTCGCGAAGAAGTTGCGGTTGACGCTGCGGCCCCAGCGCTTGATCTCCACAGGCTGATGGGCGCCCATGACGACGTTGGACTCGAAGACGTCGCCACCGTTGTCGAACCACACGTGCGGATGGAAGCTGCTGTTGACGAAGATGTTGTTGCGCACGATGCGCTGGAAGCCCTCGCGCAGCTTCAGGCCGCCGGCCAGCATCAGGTTGTCTTCGATGACGTAGTTGGAGGCGCCGTCGTCCAGGTCCACGTCCCAGCCGTGGTCGCAGCGCCAGCGGTTGTGCCGCATGACGATGGGCTCGACGGCGTCCAGCAGCGCCAGCTCCGGGTAGGCTGCGGCGCGACGGGCCATCTCGGCGTAGTCCGGGTGCCAGTAGCGGTCGCGGCCCCAGCTGTTGAAGCTGCCGTGGTCGCCGGTCAGGCGCACCGTGTCGAAGACATCGTTGTGCGTGAGGCGGTGCCCACCCCAGTTGCCGTCGCCGATGTTGATGCCGGCGCGCGGCATGCGGTAGATGCTGTTGTGATCGACCGTGATGCGCGCAGCCATCGCGATCTGCACGCCGGTGGCCTGGCGGTCGATCTGGCCGATGTCGTGGATGAGGTTGTCGCTGGCCTCGGAGTCCTTGGGGTAGGCATCGGACTTCGGGCCCGGCGTGCGGTCGATGGCCGCGACCTCCAGCCGCTCGTGGTACTCGAACAGCGGCGAGCGCACGGCCTCGGGCCGGCCGACGAAGGCGATGGCCGTGCCGCCGATGTCGTGGATGTGGTTGCGCGAGATGGCCACGCGCTGGGCCCGGCCGCTGACGACGACGGCATGACCGCCCAACTCGACGAAATCGGAGTCCTCGACACCCACGTCTGCGGCGTTCTCGATGGTCACCGCACCGACGCGGTAGAACGACCAGTCCGAGCGCAGCAGCGGCTCAGTGGCCTTCAGGAAGGTGGGCTCGGTCTCGCTAAAGATCAGGTGCTGCAAGCGGACATGCCTGACGGCCTCGCCCCGGCCTTCGATGCGCACCAACGCCTCCTGCACGCCGCCCCGAAAGCCAAGCGCTGGCGGCTTCACCCCGGCCAGCGGCTTGAAGTAAAGCAAGCCGTCCTTGCGGTCATGGAACCACTCGCCCGGCGCGTCCAGCTCTTCCAGCACGTTCTCGACGTAGCGGTCCTTGTCGCTGGGTGGCATCCTGCGGTTGTTGCCGACCTGCAGGCCGTACTGGAGGCGGCCATCGGGATGCTTGCCGAGGATGGGCACCTGCAAGCCGCCCCACTGGTAGCCGTGCAGCGCATGCAGCACGGCACCTTGCGGGTCGTGCCAGCGCGCCACGCGCTCGGGCGAGGTGGCGTCAGCTGCGCCGCCGAAGCCCGGGTTGGAAGGGTCGAGGTTGGGGTAGCGGGCGCGCACCAGCGGCGCCTGGCCCAGCCACAGGCGCTGGAACGACGGGCCGGCATATCGGGCCCGCCAGATGCCGTCCTGCCAGCCTTCCCAGCGCAGCGCGGGCAGCGATACCGCGCCGCTCAGCACCGGCCGCGCCCCGGGTGCCGCGGCCAGCACGAAGGGCTCGTCAGCCGTGCCCGACAGCGCTTCGTCGATGACCACGGGCGCGGCAAGCGCGTAGCTGCCGCTCGCAAGCTCGATGCGGTGGATTCGCTTGTCGGTCCGCGCTCGCTGCAGCGCGGCCTGGAGGGACGTGGCGTCCTTCACGGTCAGTGTCTCGGCCTGTACGCCCCAAGCGCCCAGGACCGCCAGCGCGACCAGCAGGGCCTTGACCTTCACTGCGCGGCCTTGATGCGCACCATGATCACGCCATGCGACGCGACCTTGCCGCCGTAGCTGCCGCGCACGCCCTTCGTGACCTTCTTGCTCCACAGATCTTTCACGTCGGCCTTCTGGTCGGCGGGCAGTTGGAGCTGCTCCCAAGCCACCTTCATGTCGGCCGGCGTCTTGCCGCGGTTGAACAGCACCACCGCGTGTTCACCACCCGCCAGCGCCCGCACCCAGACCTCGAGGTCGCCTTCCTTCAGCGCGCGGCGGCCTTGCTGGCCCAGCGGGTCCTGGTCGACGGCGATGACATCCTTGTTGGTGAGGATGCGCAGCGTGTCGGCGTCCATCTTCGTCAGGTCGTTGCCGGCGATCAGCGGCGCGGCCAGCATGGCCCACAGCGAGAAGTGCGATTCGTACTCGGTGGTGGTCATGCCGCCGTTGCCCACCTCCAGCATGTCGGGGTCGTTCCAGGCATTGGGAGCCGACACGCCCCCGCGCGCGGCTTGCATGTCCAGGATGTTGGTCATGCCATTGCCCCGGTCTTTCGTGCTTTCCCAACCGTCGTAGATGTCGTGGGTGGTGCGCCACAGGTGGCCCACCGCCGGGCCCCAGCGCTCGGGGTGGTCGGTGCCCCATTCGCAGATGGACAGCACGATGTCGCGGCCTGATGCGCGCAGCGCCTTGGCCATGATGGTGTACGCCGCCTCGGCGTTGCGGGTGCCGGTGTGGCACCAGTCGTATTTCAGGTAGTCGACACCCCACTTGGCGTACTGGCGTGCATCCTGGAACTCATGGCCGGCGCTGCCGGGGCGGCCCTCGCAGGTCAGGGAGCCGGCGTCGGAATACAGGCCGAACTTCAGGCCCTTGGCATGCACGTAGTCGGCGAGTGCCTTGATGCCGGACGGGAAGCGCTGCGGATCGGCCTGGATGTTGCCGTCGGCGTCGCGGTTTTTCTGCCAGCAGTCGTCGATGACGAGGTACTGATAGCCGGCGTCCTTCATGCCGGAGGCGGCCATGGCGTCAGCCTGCTGGCGAATCAGCTGATCGCTGACGTTGCAGGCGAACTTGTTCCACGAGTTCCAGCCCATGGGCGGGGTCGGCGCGACGTTGGGCTTGGGCGCGTCGAGCTTGAGGGTTTCATGCGCGTGAGCCGGAGCGGCCGCCACGAAGCAGAGCAGGGTCAGGGCGCGCGCGGCGCGTCGGAGAAGGGCATGCATGAGAAGAAGCGCGGTTGGGTTTCTGAAAGCGGGGGTTCGGCTGGCAGGCGGGGTGCGCTCAGCGTCCATAACGTCGGCCAGCCGATTCCAGGGGCCAGTCGTCGGTACGCAGGGGCGGCAGCGGCAAGCCGTCGCCGCCGACGACATTGGCCTCGCTGGCGTTGTTCACCCAGGCGTAGCGCGCCGCGACGGGAGCGGGCACCGCAGCACTGCGCAGCACGATGCGGTCGCCGTCCAGCTGGGCTTCGGCGGGCATCCAGCGGCGGTCGGCCCCGGCGACGTAGAAGCCGCGCAGCGGCTCACCGGCGTGCGCCGTTCGCAGGCCACCGACCGTGGTGTCGAAGCGCAGTTCGAACTCGCTGCCTCGCGCCTGGTGGCTGGTCAGGCGCGGGCCCGTGGCTGGCGCGGCGCGCAGGCCCAGCTCGTGCATCGCCAGCCCGGCCAGGCGCTGGCCGACGGTGCGCTTGTTGCGCGGATGGATGTCGACGGCGTCGCCCACGTCGATGGCCGTGGCCATGCCGGTGTGGGGCAGGGCCAGCGCTGCCGCCTGGCTGGCGCGCAGCTCGGCCCAGCCATTGCCATCGGGCCGGTTGTCGGCCAGCGGCAGCCAGGACGCCAGCTGCACGAAAAAGAACGGCAGCTTGGGGTCGGCGAACTGGCCGCGCCAGTCCTGGATCAGGCGCTTGAAGCCCTCGGCATAGGCTGCGGCGCGCCCGGAGTTTTCCTCGCCCTGGTACCAGAGCACGCCACGCACCGACAGGCCTTGCAGCGGCGCGATGAGGCCGTTGTGGCCCAGGGACGGCGCGTTGTTGGCCGCAGGGCCGGCCGTCATCGTGGCCTTCTCGACGCGGGCCCGCCAGGCACCGGCGAGGGAGACGGTACCCGCTGCTGTGTCCAGGCGCAGGTCAGCGGCGTCGCCGTGGATGCCGCCGCCACCGCCCGTGTCGGTCACGCGCACGGCGATCCAGTTGGCGCCAGCGCGCAGCAGGCCGGCGGGCACGGCGTATCGGCGCGGCTGCTCCCAGCCGCACTGGCCGCCGACCTTTTGGCCGTTGACCCAGACCTCGTCGCAATCGTCCACCTTGGCCAGGTGCAGTTCGGCACTGCCGGCGGCCTGGGTGGGCTGGAGCTCGATGCGCTTGCGCATCCAGACGACGCCGTCCACATTGGCCAGCCCCTGGCCCTCCCAAACGCCGGGCGCCTGCAACGTCGGCCACGCGGCGTCGATGTCGCTGGCCGCGGACCAGCCCGAGGCGTCCGCGCCCTCCAGCGGCAGGCCCTTTTGCCAGGCGGCGATGCGCGGCAGCATGCGCTGGCCCAGCGCGGCGCTGAAGGTGGCGTTGTCGGCCGGCAGCGCGCGCACGGCCGGCGCAAGGTCAGGGTCGCGCAGCGCGGCCTCGCGGCTCATCCAGGTCTCCAGCATGGAGCCGCCCCAGGCGGTGTTGATGAGGCCGATGGGCACGCCCTGCACGGCCTGCATCTGCCTGGCGAAGTGGTAGCCGATGGCGCTGAACTCGCCCACGCGGCCGGGCTCGGCCACGACCCAGGATGCCGGCGCGATCTCGGCTTCCGGCTGCACGCTGGCGCGCAGCGGGACGCGCAGGTGGCGCAGCTGCGGGTTCTGCGGCGAGGCGACTTCCTGTGGGCCGGTGTCGGTCGGCGCCAGCGGCCACTCCATGTTGGACTGGCCGCCGAGCAGCCAGACGTCGCCGATCAGGATGTCGTTCAGTGCCACGATCCCGTCGCCCTTGACGAACAGGCGGTGCGGGCCGCCGGCCGGCAGCGGGGGCAGCTGCGCGCGCCAGCGACCGTCTGGGCCGACATGCGCCGTGCCGCTGCGACCACCGAGTTCGACGGTCAGCGTCTTGCCGGGCGTGGCCTGGCCCCACACGCGCAGGGGCCGGTCGCGCTGCAGCACCATGTGCTCGCTGAAGACTTCAGACAGGCGCACGTCCGCCTGGGCGGTGGCGGCCATCAGGGAGAGCAGCAGCAGGGAGAGATGGGGCTTCGTCATGGGTGTCGTCGCATGGGGTGAAGTTCAGCAGGACGGCGAGCAGCGCTCTCAAGCGCAACGAACGAGCCGCGCGCCGTGCGGCGGGATGGTCAGCTGGCGAGTGCCCGTGGGCAGGTCTGCGCGCGCCCAGCAGTCACGGTGAGCATCAGGCAACCAGGCGGGCAGTGGCACTTGCCAGGGCGTGTCGCCGGTGTTCAGCCACGCCGCCCAGGTGCCTTGCGGGCCGTTGCAGACGAAGCGATGGCCCTGCGCCACCGAGTGCCACTCGCGTGCCCCGGGTACGCGCAGGAGCGCCAGCACCTCGGGGTTGGTGACCAGGCGCAGCGTCCAGTCGTCGAGGCGGCGCAGGTCGTTGCCCAGGATCAGCGGGCTGCGCGCGCAGGTCCAGGCGGTGAGCAGCAGCAACTGCTCGTCGCGCGTGAAGCGGGTGTCGCGCTCGCCGCGGCCTTGCTCGTCGTAGTTGCGCAGGCCGATCTTGCCGACGGGCAGCATGTCGGCATCGGGCCAGGCGCCCGGGCGGGCATGCGGCGCCCACTTCACGAGGTTCACGAGGTTGTCGCGCAGCTGCGGCCAGGTGTCCCAGAAGTCGTTGCAGACGCGCCATTGGTTGGCGTGCGCCTGCAGGTGGGCCGACTGCTCCAGGTGCGCCGGGCCGGGCGACAGGCTCAGCACCATGGGCCGGCCGGTGGCGTCGATGGCGCGGCGGATCAGCTCCACTTCCTTGGCGTGGTAGTTCGGCGCGGCGATGTCGTCGACCTTGACGAAGTCCACGCCCCATTCGGCCAGCTGGGCGAACCACGCGCGGTACCAGTCGAAGGCGCCGGGGTGCTCGGGCTTGACACCGCACATGTCGGTGTTCCAGGCGCAGGTCGAGCCGGCGTTGGCCACCTCGTTGCAGCGGTACTTGCTGCCGGCGATGGGCAGCTCCAGCCCGACCGCCTGGCGTGGGATGCCGCGCATGATGTGCACGCCGAAGCGCAAGCCCATGGCGTGCACCTGGGCGGCCAGCGGCGCGAAGCCGCGGCCGCCGGCGGCGCTGGGGAAGCGGTTGGGTGCCGGCTGAGGGCGGCCGTTGCCATCCAGCACCAGCGGCGCGAAGTTCCGATACCACCCCGACGTGGCGCCCGCCTCGTACCACTGGATGTCGACGGTGGCGGTGTCATAGCCGAAGGGCAGGAGGCGCTCGGCCAGGATGCGCGCGTTGTCCAGGTACTCGGCTTCGGTGACGCTGGCACCGAAGGCGTCCCAGCTGTTCCAGCCCATCGGCGGCGTGGGGGCCCAGGCGTGGAAGGGCAGGCCGGGCTCGGGGGCGCCGGTGGCGGAGACCTTCGCGGCGGCAGCGGCTGCCGAGCTGCCGGCCACGGCGGCCAGCCCCGCGCCTGCCACGGTGCGCACGAAGCTGCGGCGGGCGGGTTCATCGGGCAAGGGGGCTGTCGAGAGGGTCTTGTTCATGAGCGATGCGGGAATGAGGAAATCAGGAAATGAAGGGCCATCTGCACGCGCCAACGGCCATCGGCACCGACGCGAGTGCTGGCCTGGCGCCCGCGAATTCCACGGTCGCCGAGGCGGACGCCGTTCAGCGCTTGATCGGCTCGAGCGTCAGCAACGCGATGTCGTTGCTGCGCATCGGCACGGTGAAGTTCAGCAGCCCATTCTTGCCGATGTTGACGGTGCGATTCACCTCGGGCAGGTCCTGGGTCAGCAATTGCAGCTTGGCGAGCTGCGCGGCGTCGAGCTGCTTGGGTGAGCCCATTTCGAGGTAAGCCGTGTGGGCGTCGTTGGCCTTGTAGCCGGCGCGGCGCAGCGCGAGCCGATAGGCGCCAGGCTTGAGGTTGCGCAGCGCGAGCTTGAGCGCTGGCGCCGGGCCGTTGGGCACCGGCTTGCCAAAGAACACGCCGTTGCTGTTGGTCTTCTGGTCGGGGTGCTGCCAGTCCCATGCGACGACCGCCGCTTTGTCGCCGTCGACCGCGGCCAGCACCTTGTCGTCAGCGCTCGGGATCTCGTTGCCGCGCAATGCGTTGAGGTACCTGTAGGCGAACCAGGCCGGCTTGCGCAGGCCATCGCGCGTCATCAGCCCGAAGCCGCCATGGAAGGCCGCATCGGGCGGACCCGGTTCTTCGAACAGGTCGCTGTAGGTCCAGTAGCTCATGGCCTGCGCGTAGCCGCGCGTGCCGCGCAGCTTGGTCAGGATCCACGGTGCGCTGATGTAGCTGTCGTGCACCTTGTCGCGCGGGTTGTAGCTGGTGCTCCACTCGGTGATGTACAGCGGAATGCCGGGGAAGGCCGAGGCCTCGATCTCGCTGCGGTTGCGGCGCACGTCGCCAATGATGGAGTTGGGGTCGGGCGCCAGGATGCGGTCTGACTTGCCGAATTCATCGAGAAAGCCCTCGGTGACACCGTAGCTGTGCGTGGTCACGAAGTCGACCGGCACGCCTTCCTGCTTGGCATAGGCCAGCAGCTCGGGCACCCAGGCCGCGCCGGCGGTGGAGGGGCCGCCGACCTTCAGCGAGGCGTCCACCTTCTTGAGCGTGCGCGCCGTGTTGGCGTAGAGCTCGAAATAGGCTTTCTGGTCGGCGTTCTCCCAGAAGTCCTTCAGGTTGGGTTCGTTCCACACCTCGAACGGCCACTTGCGCACTTCGTCGATGCCATAGCGCTGGATGAGGTGGCGCGCGAAGGCGTCGATCAGCTCGGCCCAGGGCCCGGGCTGCGGGTGCGAGGTGTTGCCCTTCCAATAGAAGATGGCCAGGTTGGACGTAGTCATGACCTTGGGCGAGAAGCCCAGCTCGATGAAGGGCTTGACCCCGCGCGCCAGCAGGCCGTCGTAGAGGCGGTCGATGCCGGTCCAGTCAAACACCAGCTTGTCGCCTTCCTTCTTCACCGTGCCGTAGACGTCGTGGAAGATGTCGTGGAAGCGCACGTAGCGAAAGCCCAGCTCGTCCGCAGCGGTCTTGAGCTGCGCCAGGTTTTCGGGCCGGCCGGTCGTGCCGGGATAGTCCGCGCCGATGGCGAGGTCGAAGAAGCGGTCCATGGGTTGGGTGGCTGCGGCGCGGTCCAGCGTGACCTCACGGGCGGCGGGCGGCGCGGCGTGAGCCGTGGCGCACAGGCCGAGTGACAAAAACGCCGCCGCCAGGCGGATGACGGCGCGCGGCAGGGGAAGCAGAGATGTGTTCATTCGGAAGGGTTCGTGAGAGAAATTGCTGAGGCAGACGGCGATGCCCTCAGTTGCTGTAAAGCATGCCCCGGCCGGTGCCGCTGAAGTAGATCCGGCCGTAGACGTTCTGGTCGGCCGCGATCACGCCGATGCCGCCGAACTGGTGGGCGTCGTCGTTGAAGCGCGACCAGGTGGCACCGCCGTCATCGGATCGGTACACGCCCCACACGCCGCCCACCACGCCCACCACATAGACCGCCGCCGAGTACCCGGTGCCCGGCTTGGCCTTGCCCAGTGCTACGGCCATGGCGCCCTGCACGTCGGCCCATGGGTTGCCGACAAAGATCGACGCGAAATTGCTGAGCTTGGCCCAAGTGGCGCCCGAGTCGGTCGAGTGGTAGACCGCGTTGCCATCGGCCAGCCAGAGGTCGCCCTCGACGTTGGGGTTGACGGCCAGCGAGGTGTTCGCGAAGTAGTTCGGGGCCAGCCCTGCGGCCACCGAGCCGGGGCTCAACGTGAAGGTGTGGCCACCATCCGTGGAGACGTAGACCTTGCCCGGCGTGCCCCACCAATGGCCGCCGGAATCGTAGGCATAGACCTTGTTCGGGTTCTTGCGATCTGCGGCCAGGCGGTAGCCGCGGCTATAGACGCTGTTGATCGCCGGCAGATTGGTCGACACCCAGGTCGCGCCGTTGTCCGTGGTGTAGGACGGCACCGAGTTGCCGGGCGCCCAGACTGCCTTGTTGCGCGCGGTGACCGCGATGCTCGCTTCCTGGTTCGTGTTTGTTGCGGCGCCGGGCGCGAGGGTGGCGAACTTCGTCCAGGTCTTGCCGCCGTCACCGGACCAGTAGCCGTAGCTGGTGCTGGTGCCGTTGACGACGCCGATGGCGGCGACGTATTGCGGGTCGGACCACGCCATGTCGGCAGCGAAGCTGTTGCTCCAACTGGTGCCCGGCGTCAGGGTCGGCTTGGTCGCGAGATCCGTGTGCACCCAGGTGCCGACGTCGCCCGAACTGTTGATCACGGTGTACGTGGCGCCGGCCGGCGGCGTGGCCAGGCTCAGCACCGCCGTCTCCTCCAGGCCGTCGACCGCCTCGGTCCAGCTCGGCGTGGCCGCGGAGGCGTTGCGGGTTTCCCAGATGCCGCCACCATGGACGTGCAGCACGCGGTCAGGGTTGAGCGGATCGATCTCGACGTCGTCGATCCAGCCGGAGAACCCGTCACCGGGCGGCGAGTGCGGCATGGTGGCCGCGATCTCGCGCCAGGTCTTGCCGCCGTCGCTGGACAGCTGAACGATCTGCTGGCCGTTCCAGTTGCCCCAGGAGTTGCTCACGCCCAGCGCGATGCGGGTGGTCGCGCCACTGCCGACGACCGATACGCCGCCGAAGCCGAAGTTGGTTCCGCCGATCGGGTCGACGCTCTTGAGCAGCGTCCA
>NZ_JBDSQX010000005.1:0-39502 GCF_039929605.1 Roseateles sp. | reverse complement strand
CACATCGCCAGGATCGACGCCCGGCGGTCGTCGGGATGACGGCTGCGTTCTTCAGGGGTCTCGGTCGAAATCACGATCCACCAGCCGATCATCTTTGCCTCCGGCAATTGGTTTGCGGATCAGCGCTCGAGCGCTGCGCCAGTTCACCTTGGCGATTGTTGCAATGCTCAGCAGCAGGCGATGAACTTCCCGAGGGTCGGCCTGCCAACCCATTTGGCGACAGCCGACGCCGGGAAGCTTTATGCAATGCGCATCAATACGCCGCAGCCGTTAGACCTCGAAGGCTTAACGTACGGAATTTTCCGTTTCTTGAGGGCATCCCAATAAGCGTTGAAACATGTTGCAAATTGTTTCAAATGGCATCTCGAGATGTTCGGGTACATTTCGATCGCTCAAGAATGGCTTGGGCTTCTCAATCAGAAAATTCAGTGGAGTAGAGATATGAAAAAGTTTCTTTTTGCTGTAGGGGGGGGGTTATTCTCTCCTTCAATATTTTTGCTGCGACACCGCCGGTGCTGACCGGTCCTGGAGCACAGGTTTACGTGAACCAAGTGTTTGAAGGCGCAAGTCGATCAGTTAATCCGTACACTGCAGGCCTATCGGACAATGATCTGGCCGGCACACAATTTCAGGATTCAATCAAATCCGCCGTTGTCGGGCCGCGCACTTGTTTGATGCTTCACTGGGATTCCCAATTTACTGGCGGCACATTGTTTTTGACCGAAGGGGCGCACGCAGACGTGGGGATATACGGTTTTGGTGGCGTGACCTCCTCTTTGCAGGCTTTTGTGATGGAGGCGGGTGATACGTGCACCGACAATGGAGCGGCCCGATTGTTTACAGACTCCAACCAAAGTGGTCGTCGTGCTTTTGTTGCTCCACGCCATGGAAGCAGCTCAAACCTAAACGGCTCCATTGGCAATATGAATGACCAGATTTCTTCGCTCTATGTGCCGTCCGGTTATTGCTTGTTGGTGTGGAACGACAATACAAATGGGGATTTCCATCCGGGGACGACTCGCCTTAATAAATTTGGGCCTGGATACTGGGACAACTTGTCTCTCTATGGTTTTAATGATGTCATCAGTGAATACCGTCTTGATCCGTACACTAGCGATTGTTACCCGACTCCGGCCGGATCTGGCGGTGGCGGTGGCGGTGGCGGTGGCGGTGGCGGTGGTGGCGGTGGTGGCGGTCACATGGCACAGTAATAATTCCGGTTCAATAATCGACTTGGCATAGTCAAACAACTTTAGGGCCGCGTTATTCGTAGCCGGCCCTACCTCTATTAATCGCATAGGGCTGAGAATCTGTAAATCAGCGTAAGCGCATCCCAGCGGAGACCTATACTGGACGAGGGGGCGCAACACAAGAAACGAATATAGTCGGCGTTGGCGCGCTACCAACGACCGGCTTTGTTGCACAAACCGCCTGCCACGCGCTGGTAGCGCTGAGAAGCAGGGCAAGTACAAGACTACGAACTGGGCGAGCTACAACGCGGCGCTGAAGGCGCAGGGCTCGCTGACGGTGCGGCTGGATCGGGACATGCGATGGGTGGCCGAGCCCACCGGCAAACGAGGTCGCCAGCCGATCTTCTCGGACGCAGCGATCCAGTTCTGCATGAGCATCAAATGCCGGTTCGGTCTGCCGCTGCGGCAAAGCCTTGGCCTGGGCCTGGTTCAAAGCCTGCTGCAACTCGCCCAACCCGACTTGCCGGCCCAGCAGCGCGCCATTGAACCTGCTGGTGGATAGCACCGGCATCAAGTTCGTCGGCGAAGGTAATGGAAGCGCAAGAAGCATGGCGCGGAGTACAGGTGGCAGTGGCGCAAGGTTCACCTGGGCATCGACGAGCAGACACTGGAGATCCGGGCCATCGAGGTGCCTGACAACACGGTGGGCGATGCGCCCATGCTGGCCGAGCTGCTAAAGCAGATTCCTGCGGACGAAGCGCTGGCCAGCGTGAGCGCTGACGGCGCCTATGACACCAAGGGCTGCCATGCCGCGATTGCCGAGCGGGGCGCGATGGCGGTGATCCCGCCGCGCAAGAACGCACAAGTCTGGAACGCCGCCGGGGCGGGAGCGCAGGTGCGCAATGCGGCCGTAGCGGCATGCAAGCGTCTGGGCTGCACGATTTGGAAGCGCTGGAGTGGCTACCACCGGCGCAGCCTGGTGAGACCAAGATGCACTGCTTCAAGCGCCTGGGCGAGCGGGTGATGGCCCGCAGCTTCGCGCGTCAAGTCGTGGAGCTGCATGTGCGCGTGGCACTGCTCAACCGCTTCACCCAACTGGGCACCTCCACCACGGTCCCCGTACCTGTCGAAACGTCAAGTCCGACGGACTCCTAGGTCGTCCATGCTCGCCAGCTTGGCGACGTAGCTGCCCAGCTTGGCTTGGCGGTGCTCCTGCACGAACAGGTCGGCCACCGGCTGGCGGCTCCAGAAGGTCGAGGGCTTGATGCGCGGCGTGATCATGGCCGCCATCGTCACCCCATCACGCTGTTAGCGGGAGAGAGGTTTCGAGAAGTGCCCTATGCCGAAGCTTGTCGCGTCCTCGTAGGTACCGACGGCCCGCCCTTTGTAGCGCGTGATCCACGGCCCATGCGACAGCAGCCGGCGCTGCAGCCATGTCGTGCCATAGCCCAGGCGCTCGGGGATCTTGGCCGCCAGCGCGACCAGCGAGCGGTTGGTGTAGTTCGTGAACAGCACGATGCGGTCGAACTGCTTCTCGCGCAGCTCAAAGCCCATGCGAAACATGCCCAGCACACCCCGGTGGCGGCCCTGGCGGCCTTCGTGGCGGCGGGGGTGGCGGTCGAAGTCGACGATCTCTCGCACCCACGGCTCATGGCCCACCAGCTGCGGCGCGAACACGGTGGGCGACGCGATCAGCGAGACCTGCCCGCCCTGGCTGGTCTCGGCGACGCGGCGGAAATACGGCACGTGCCAGACCAGGTCTCCCATGCCTACCCACTGCAGCAGCACGGCGGTGCGCGGGCGCTTGTCGGCGTGGGGGCCTGCCATCCCAGTTCCGGCGGGTGCGGCTGTTGCGGCGTTCGGGGTCGGTTGCATCGAGGCTCGGGGGCGGTAGGCGCGGCGATTCTATGGGTGGGGCTGCGCCGCCTTGTTGCGTAAAACACCCCGGCAACACGCACGACAATCGCCCCCCATGTCGACCGACGCCCCCGCCTGCATTCCCCGCCGCCTCGGCCGCTTCGTCTACCCGCATCGCTGGGGTGCCCTGCTGACCGTTCTGGCCTATTCGGCCGCTGCCTACACGGAGACCCTGCTGCCCGAACTCGTGGGCTATGCCTTCGGCGAGGGCTTCACCAAGAATGCCTTCCCCTTGTGGATGGTGCCGGTCGTGCTGATCAGCCTCTTCCTGGTTCGCGGCGTGCTCAGCTTCGCAGGCCAATACCTCTTCAACTGGACGCTGACCCGCAGCGTCATGGACTTCCGCACGGCGCTGGTCGACGCGCTGCTGCGCCTCGATGCCCAGGTCTACACGCGGCTGCAGCCGGGCACAGCCGTCAGCAAGGTGGTCAACGACCCGCAGCAGATCCTGCAACTCGTCAGCGACGTGGGCATGAGCTTGTTGCGAGACGGCCTGCCGGCCCTTGCGATGCTGGCCTACCTCTTCCATCTGAACTGGCAGCTCACCTTGCTCAGTCTCGTCGTCACGCCGTTGATGGTGTTGATCATGAAGAAGCTGAACCAGCGCGTGCGGCTGATGGCGACGCGCTCCTACGACTCGCAGCTCCTGCTGGTCAACAAGGTGGACGACCTGGCCCGCGCCTGGCGCGTGGTGCGCCAATTCGGCGCTGGCAACTACGAACGCGGCCGGTTCGGCGCGGCCGCCAAGGAGGTGCTGCGCTACAACCTCAAGACCGTCACGGCCAGCGCCTTGGCGCAGCCAATGTCGCAGCTCGTGGCGAGCATTGGCCTGTCGCTCATCATCTGCGTGGCGCTGTGGCAGGCGCGCGCGGACGGCACGGGCGTCGAAGCGTTTTCCAAGTTCGTGTTGGCCCTGCTGCTGCTGACCTCAAAACTGCGCCACCTGTCCGACCTGGCAGCGCCCCTGGCCCGTGCGACCTCCATCGCCAAGGGCTGCTTCGAGCTCATGGATGACATCAAGGAGACCGACGCCGGCCAGAACACCCTGCCGGTGCCAGCGCGGGGCGACATCGCGATGCAGTCCGTGCGCCTGACCTACCCCGGCGCCAACCAGCCAGCGCTGGATGGCCTCAGCCTTCACTTCGCGGCCGGCTGCACCACGGCCCTCGTAGGCTCCTCGGGCGCAGGCAAGAGTTCCATCATCCACCTGCTGCTGGGCTTCGGCCGGCCCGACGCCGGCCGTGTCCTGCTCGACGGTGCCGACATCGAAACGCTGACCCGCGACAGCCTGCGCCGCCAGTTCGCCGTCGTGTCGCAGGACATCGTGCTGTTCGACGACTCGGTGGCCGCCAACATCGCCTATGCCCAGCCGCGCGACGAAGCCAAGCTGGAAGCTGCGCTGCGCGCCGCCCACCTGTGGGACTTCGTGCAGACCCTGCCCGAGGGCGTGGAGACGGTCGTGGGAGCCAATGGCAGCAAGCTCTCGGGTGGCCAACGCCAGCGCCTGGCCATAGCACGCGCGCTCTACAAGGACGCGCCGATCTGGATCTTCGACGAGGCTACCTCGGCGCTCGACACCGAGAGCGAGCGCGCCGTGCAGCAGGCGCTCGCCGCCTGGTCAGGTCGCAAGACGCTGATCGTCATCGCCCACCGCCTGTCCACCATCCGCGACGCCGACGCCATCCATGTGATGGGCGCGGGCAAGCTGGTCGAGACCGGCACGCACGCCGAGCTGCTCGCCCGCGACGGCGCCTATGCCGCCATGGTGCGCGCGCAGGCCGGCGAGCCGTGATGCGCAGACGTGCCTGGCTGCTGTGGGCGGCGGCGCCCGTTGCACTCGCCCAGGTCGGAGTCGAAGCCAACACTGCCACGCGCGCCCAGCTCGAATCCCTGCCTGGCCTCGGCCCGGCCCTCGTGCAGCGCCTGCTGGCCGCGCGGCCGTTTGCGGACTGGCCGGACCTGCTCAAACGCGTGTCCGGCATCCGCTCGGCCAGCGCGAGGAAACTCTCGGCCGCCGGCTTGCGCGTGGCCGGCCAGGCCTATGGCGACTGACGCATCCGGCTCTTGATGACCCCCATCAACGGGCTGTCGATCGGCACCTTGTCGCCCTTGCCCTGTTCGCGCAGGTAGTACACCTGTCCGGCGGGGAACGCGGGCGGGATCTCGTAGTCCATCGCTTCCCAGACGTCCTCGCGGAAGCTGTAGAAAGCCCAGTGCGCGCCGTGGGTGTTCAGCGTGTCCAACACATCGCCGAGGTAGGCGCCGCAGTCGACCCACACCCGCACGCAGCCGAACTCGCCGGCCACCATGCGGTTCGCGGCAACGCCGTGGGCCTTCGCCCAGGCGAAGGGCGCGCCGAGAAAGTCCTGCATGGCCGCCTTGTCGAAGGCCCGCGATTTGCCGCCCCAGGTCACCGTGGCGGCCGGGTAGCGCAGCTGCGGCTTGCGCTTGATCTGCGGCCCGCTGGTGATGTCCCAGGGCTCGTACATGTGGAAGGCGTACAGCACCCTGCTGTCCCGCAGCGGCGTCCAGTAGCTGAAGCTCCAGGCGTTGGCGTACCAGCCGCCGTCGACCATGACGGGCGTGTCGGCGTCCACCGTGCGGATGGCAGCGATCACGTGCTCGTAGAACGCCGGCAGGTCATGCGTCGTGCCCTTGTGCACGGCGTACCAGGCCTCGCGAACGGCAGGCTCGGCGTGTTCGTCCAGCCCCATGCCTTTCTCGGGCGTGGGTTCGTTCAGCAGGTTGTAGCAGGCCAGCGCCGGATGGCCCTTCACTGCCACGGCCAGGTCGCGCCAGAAGGCGGCGGACTGGTCCCAGTACTTGCGGTCCTGCCACAGCCGGTCGTCCTGCTGGTCGTTGTTGTGCTGCACCCAGCGAGCACCGGGCAGCGACAAAGGCACCAGCACCACCTTGATGCCGGCGGCATTCGCGGCATCCATCGCTTGGCGCAGCATCGCCAGATCCCGCGCCGGAATGCCCGCATAGTGGTCGGCATTGCCAATCAGGAAGTCGCGGCCTTCGCCCTTCCACTTGGAAAAAGTCAGGCGCACCCAGGTGGCCCCCGTGGCCCGCAACGCGCGGAAGTAGGCCGCGTCGGGTGCGGTCTGGTTGAAGCTGTTGCCGCCGTGGCGCGGCGTGTCCCAGAAGGCGATGTCGGCCGCAGTGGCGGGCGTGGCCATCAACGCGGCGATACACAACGCAAGAAGCTGCCGCACGAACATGTTCAAACTCCCGCTGCAAAGCCGGCCGAGCGCGCGCGCCTCAGCAGGGATGGGTCGACCTGCGGTGCCCGCGACGGCCAACCGAAGAAGCGCTGCACCTCGGCGCGCTTGGCCAGCGTGTCGCTCATGCCGAGGTTGATCAGCTCGTTGATGAAGCTGGGCTCGAACAGCAGATAGCTGACCAGCGCCGAGCCGCTGGTCGTCTTGCCCTTGCCGCTGACGCCGAAGGCCCGCAGCATGGCGCGCACGGACTTGGGCAGGCTGGCCTGGTGCTCGCCGGCCAGGTCGTCCAGGCGGCGGCTGGGGGCGATGACGAGCAGCTCGATGGAGCGCAGCGCCGTGGCCGCCCGGGTCTCGCGCGGCAGCAAGGCCAGCGTGCGGTTGATGCGGCGCAGGCGCTCCACGTCCACCGACAGCGCGTCCAGGAAGATGTTGGACATCGCGTGGCCGGCGATCTGGGCCATGCTGGGGTGCTCCTGGGTCGCCTGCACGCGCCGGCCTTCGGGCTCCTTCATGCGGCCCGCGCCAACGACGAGGATGCGGTCGGCCCCCAGGTGCACGGCCGGCGAGATGGGCGCGCTCTGGCGCATGGAGCCGTCGCCGAACCACTCGGGCATGCCCTCCAGCTCGACCGACTCGGCCGGAAAGATGAAGGGGATGGCCGCCGACGCCATCAGATGACTCAGGTTCAGCCGCGCCTGCACGGCCATGCGCTGCTCACGCAGCCAGGGCACGACGTGGTGATGGGTCTGGAAGAAGGTGACGTGCTGGCCCGAGGTGTAGCTGGAGCCGGTCAGCGCCAGCGCGCGCAGGTGGCCGCCGGCCAACATGGTGTCGATGCGGTCCATGCTCAGGTAGCGGCCGAGCAGCTCGCGCAGCGGCTGGTTGTCGAGCAGGCTGCGCGGGCGGCTGCGTTTCCAGCGTGCCAGCGCCCAGCCCAGGCTCAGCACGCTCAGCCAGCGTGCGCCGCTCTTGACGGCCTCGAAGGCGTCCGCGCGGTAGATGTTCTCGACGTGCAGGCTCTGCCAGAGGTGCACGAGGCCGTCGACCGCACCGTCGAAATCATCGGCATGACAGGCCAGCGCCGAGGCGTTGATGGCGCCTGCCGACGTGCCGCTGATGACGGGAAAGGGGTTGCAGTGCGTGGCGCCGGCGTCGCGGCGCAGCTGGGCGATGGCCGCGAGCACGCCCACCTGGTAGGCCGCGCGCGCGCCACCTCCGGTCAGGATCAGGCCCGTGACCGGCTGTGGACGGTGGAGCCCGAAATCCGTGTTGCCAAAAGGCTTGGGCACAGCTTGTTGCATCTGGCGAAATCATCGCCGATGCCGAGGCTCATCCAGCTTCGTAGATCACCTCAGCTGCCGTGCCCAATTTGGCTAAAGCCTCGTCTGCGGGCCAGAAGCGGCTGGCCTCGCCCAGGTCCATGGCCCAACGCGCGCCGACGTGCTCGCCGTCGGGCTCCGCACGCATGGCCACGCGCACGGCCAGACCTTGGGCCCGGGGCTGCCCTTCCTCGTTCAGCACCTGGCGCGGCGGGAAGCGCTGCACCAGCTCGTGCAGCAGCCCGGCCGCGCCCGCATTGCCCAGCAGCAAATGCCGGCCGAACTTGGCACGCGCGGCTGCCACGCTCCACACGGCCTGCACGTTCATGCGCAGGCCACCGGAGAAGCGGTCGTTCTGCACCTTGCCCTGGGCAATGATGAGTTCGTCCTCGGCGAGCAGTTCCTTGTTGGCGTTCAGCAGCTCCTCGTTGGCCACGGCCTCGACGGCGTCGCTCTTGTCGTCGATCTTGAAGATGGCCACGCGGCCGCGCTGGCCGTTGATGACGCGCAGGTCGCTGACGATGCCAGCCACCAGCGTCGGCTCGCGGCTGTCCACCAGGTCGGCAATCTGACGCTTGACGATGCGCCGCACCTCGGCGCCGCCGTGGTCGAAGAGATGGCCCGACAGGTAGAAGCCGATGGCCGTCTTCTCCAGCGACAGGCGCTCTTTGATGCTCCACACGGCCGCGTCGACGAGGTCGGGCTCGACGTGCGATGCGGCGTGCGAGTCACCAAAGTCGAACAGGCCGCCCTGGTCGGCATTGGCCTCCTGCGTCTCGGCATGCGTGTAGCCACGGCCGACGCTGGCGAGCAGCTTGTGGCGGTCGGGGTTGAGGCTGTCGAAGGCGCCTGCCTTGATCAGCGCCTCCACGGCGCGCTTGTTGACGGACTTGCGGTCCACGCGCAGGCAGAAGTCGTAGAAGCTGAGGAACGGCCCACCGGATTCGCGCGCCGCGATGATGGCCTCGATGGCGCCGCGCCCTGTGCCCTTGACGGCACCCAGGCCATAGTTCACCTGCCGGTTCGTCATGGGCTCGAAGCGATAGACGCCCTTGTTCACGCAGGGCGACTGGAACTCGATGCCGAAGAGCTTGGCGTCGTTGAGCAACACCTTGAGCTTGTCGGTGTCGTCCATTTCGATGGTCATGTTCGCGGCGTAGAACTCGGCTGCGTAATGCGTCTTCAGCCAGGCCGTGTGATAGCTCAGCAGCGCATACGCGGCGGCATGCGACTTGTTGAAGCCGTAGCCCGCGAACTTCTCCATCAGGTCGAAGACCTCGTCGGCCTTCTTCTCGTCGATGCCCTTCTCCGCCGCGCCCTTGCGGAACATGGCGCGGTGGGCGGCCATCTCGTCGGCCTTCTTCTTGCCCATCGCGCGGCGCAGCATGTCGGCGCCGCCCAGGCTGTAGCCGCCCAGCACCTGTGCCGCCTGCATCACCTGCTCCTGGTAGACGAAGACGCCGTAGGTCTCCTCCAGCACCTGGCCCAGCAACGGGTGCGGGTACTCGATGACCTCCTTGCCGTGCTTGCGCGCCACGAACGACGGAATCAGGTCCATTGGGCCCGGGCGGTACAGCGATACCAGCGCGATCAGGTCCTCGAAGCGCGAGGGCTTGGCGTCCTTCAACAGGCGCTGCATGCCGGGCGATTCAAACTGGAACACGCTCTCCGAGTAGCCCTTGCCGAAGAGGTCGAACACCTTCTTGTCGACCAGCGGCACGTTGGCCCAGTCGAAGCCGGCACGGTCCGGGTGGCGGGCGACGATGAAGTCCTTGGCCAGCTCCAGGATGGTCAGCGTGGCCAGGCCCAGAAAGTCGAACTTGACGAGGCCGATGGCCTCCACATCGTCCTTGTCGAACTGGCTCACCGCCGACGTCGAGCCCGGCTGCTGGTACTGCGGGCAGAAGTCCGTGATCTTGCCCGGCGCGATCAGCACACCGCCGGCATGCATGCCAATGTTGCGCACCATGCCTTCCACGCGCGCGGCCAACTTCAGCAGCTCGGCCACTTCCTCGTCTGACTTCTCGCGCTCCTCCAGCTCCGGCGCCTCGTGGCGGGCGTAGATGACCTTGGCCTTGTCGGGGTCGAAGTTGGGCGGCAGCTTGGCCAGCGTCACCGTCTTGCCGGGCGGCGCGGGGATGAGCTTGGCGATGCTGTCCACGTGGCCGTAGCCCATGCCGAGCACGCGGCCGATGTCGCGCAGTGCGGCCTTGGCGGCCATCGTGCCGAAGGTCGCAATCTGGCTCACCGCGTGGCGGCCGTACTTGTCCTTGACGTAGTCGATGACACGGTCGCGGTTGCCCTGGCAGAAGTCGATGTCGAAGTCGGGCATCGAGACGCGCTCGGGGTTCAGGAAGCGCTCGAACAGAAGGTTGTACTTGAGCGGGTCCAGGTCCGTGATGAGCAGCGCGTAGGCCACCAGCGAGCCCGCACCCGAGCCCCGACCCGGGCCGACCGGGCAGCCGTTTTCCTTGGCCCAGCGGATGAAGTCCGACACGATCAGGAAGTAGCCCGGGAAGCCCATCTTGATGATGGTGTTCAGCTCGAACTCCAGCCGCTCCACGTAGCGCGGCCGCTCCTTGTCGCGCTCGGCTTCGTTGGGGAAGAGGTGCTTCAACCGCCCGACCAGGCCTTCGTGGCTCAGCTCGCGGAAGTACTGCTCCATCGGCATCGGCGTGCCGTCGGCCAGCAACGGCGTTGGGAAGTTGGGCAGCTGCGGCTTGCCCAGCACCAGCGTCAGCGAGCAGCGGCGCGCGATCTCGATGGTGTTCTGGATCGCACTCGGGATGTCCTTGAACAGCTGGCGCATCTGCGCCTGCGTCTTGAAATACTGGCTGGGCAGGAAGCGCTTGATGCGCTTGGGGTTGGCGAGGGTCTCGCCCTCGGCCACGCAGACGCGCGCCTCGTGGGCCTCGAAATCGTCCTCGGCGAGGAACTGCACCGGGTGGGTCGCCACCACCGGCAGACCCAGCTCGGCGGCGAGCGGCACGCTGGCCTGCACGAGAGCCTCCTGGCCCGGCAGGCCGGCGCGCTGCAGCTCGATGTAGAAGCGGCCCGGGAAAGTCTCTGCATAGCGCTGCGCCACCTCGCGCGCGTGCACCTTGTCGCCCTGCATCAAGGCCTGGCCCACGCCGCCGTGCTGGGCGCCGGACAGGCAGATCAGCCCCTCGCCCAACTCCGTCAGCCACTCCCACTTCAGGCAGGCCTGGTTGCGCTGCACGTTGTCGATCCACGCGCGCGACAGCAGCTCGCTGAGGTTCAGATAGCCCGCGCTGTTCTGCACCAGCAGCAGCAGCCGGGTGGGCGGTTTGTCGGTGGCGTCGGTCTCCAGCCAGCAGTCGGCGCCGAGGATGGGCTGCACGCCCTTCTTGCGCATCGCCGTGTAGAACTTGATGCCACCGAACAGGTTGGCCAGGTCGGTGATGGCCGCAGCCACCTGGCCGTCGGCCGCGGCTGCGTCTGCGGCGTCATCGGTGCGGAGGGTGCCGTCCACGACCGAAAACTCGGTGTGCATGCGCAGGTGGGCGAAGGGAAGGTCTTGCGAATCTTGCGAATTCTGAACAGCGGTCTCGGGCATCGCGGCATTGTAGGAAGCGGCTCGGCCGGCCTCCCAGGGCGGGCCAAGGCCGCTAAGCTCGGCGCCCATGAAACATCTCGCCATCGCGCTGGCCACCGCCGGCCTGCTCTCCACCGCTCTGGCCGCGCCCAAGCCCGCTGCCAAGCCGCTGCCGAAGAAGACCGCCCAGGAGATTCTGGCCGCGTCACCCGCCAGCGACTGGCGCGCGCTGGACCCCGAGAACACGCTGCTGATGGAACTGGCATCGGGCCAAGTCCTCATCGAACTCGCCCCGCGCTTTGCACCGGCGCATGCCGCCAACATCCGTGCGCTGGCACGCGGCGGCTACTGGAACGGCCTGGCCATCCTGCGCGTGCAGGACAACTTCGTCACCCAATGGGGCGACCCCGACGGCGAGGACGCCGCCAAGGCCAAATCGCTGCCGGCCGGCGCACAGGCAAAACTGCCCTCCGAGTTCTCCGTGTCCATCGACGCCATCGGCAAGACCGCCGGTTTCACCAGGCTGCCCGACCCGGACGGCTGGGCGCCACGCACCGGCTTTTCACAAGGCTTTCCCGTCGCCTCCGACCCCAAGACCGGCAAGGCCTGGCTGACCCATTGCTACGGCATGGTCGGCGCCGGCCGCAGCGATGCCGTCGATTCGAGCAATGGCAGCGAGCTCTACGTCGTCATCGGCCAGGCGCCGCGTGGGTTGGACCTGAACATCACCGTCGTTGGCCGCGTGCTCAAGGGCATGGAGCTGCTGTCCGCCCTGCCCCGCGGCACGGCGGCGATGGGCTTCTACGAGAAGCCCGAGCAGCGCACCGGCATCCAGCGCATCAGCCTGCTGGCCGAACTGCCGCCCGCAGAGCGGCCCGCGCTGCAGGTGCTGAAAACCGAATCCGCCACGTGGACGCAGCTGCTGGACGCGCGCCGCTACCGTGGCGGCTGGTTCGTGCACAGCCCGGGGCACATCGAGGTCTGCAGCGCGACGGTGCCGACGCGGCCGACTCCCTAGAGCCCCTCGCCCGGTCTTGCCCCGCTGAACGCGGGCGAGCCCAGTCGGTCCCCCAAGGGGACGGCGATGCTTGCGGCCTCGAGCCGCAAGCACATCGCCAGGCGGGCCGGCTCGGGAGGGGCCCAGCGCTCGGCCCGAAATACCCATGCCTCATCCGCCATGAGGCAGAAGCGTCACGCGCCCAGCCAGAGCGCCACGCGGTAGGTGATGAACGACGCCAGGTAGGCCAGGCCGAACAGATAGGCCGTCATGATCAGCGGCATCTTGTAGCCGCCGGTCTCGCGCTTCACGGCCGCCAGCGTCGCGATGCATTGCGGCGCAAACACATACCAGGCCAGCAGCGACATCGCCGTGGCCATGCTCCAGGTCTGCTGGATCAGCGGCGACAGCGCCTGCGCAGCTTCGTCGCCCGTGGCCGACAGCGCGTAGACCGTGCCGAGCGCGCTGATGGCCACCTCGCGTGCCGCCAGGCCCGGCACCAGCGCCAGGCTGATCTGCCAGTTGAAGCCGATGGGCGCGAAGATCTTGGCCAGGCCGGCGCCTAGATAACCGGCGATGCTGTACTGGATCGGTGCGCCGGTTGCGCCTTCCGGCGGGCCAGGAAAGCTGGACAGCAGCCACAGCGCCAGCGTCAGCAGCAGGATGATGCCGCCCACGCGCTTGATGAAGATCATGGCGCGCTGCCACAGGCCGATGAGGATGGAGCGCGGATGCGGCCAGTGGTAGCTGGGCAGCTCCATCATCAGCGGGCGCACCAGCTGGCCGGCGCTGGTGAAGCGCTTGAGCACCCAGGCGACGGCCATCGCGCCGACGATGCCGACCACGTAGAGGCCGAACAGCACCAGGCCCTGCAGCTCGAAGCCTGCCACTTCACGGTTCGGGATGAAGGCGCCGATCAGCAGCGCATAGACGGGCAGGCGCGCCGAGCAGGTCATCAGCGGCGCGATCATGATCGTGACGAGCCGGTCGCGCGGGTTGGCGATGGAGCGCGTGGCCATGATGCCGGGGATGGCGCAGGCGAAGCTCGACAGCAGCGGGATGAAGCTGCGGCCCGACAGGCCCACGCTGCCCATCAGCCGGTCCAGCAAAAGTGCTGCGCGCGGCAGGTAGCCCGACTCCTCCAACACGAGGATGAAGAAGAACAGGATCAGGATCTGCGGCAGGAAGGCCAGCACGCTGCCCGCACCGGCAATAACGCCATTGACGACGAGGCTGCGCAGCCAGCCCGCAGGCAGCAACGCACCGGCCCGCTCGCCCAACCAAGCCATGCCGGCCTCGATCAGGTCCTTGGGCGTTTCGGCCCAGGTGAACACCGCCTGGAACAGCAGGAACAGCAGCACCGCCAGGATGACCGAGCCGGCCACCGGATGCAGCAGCACGCGGTCGACGCGGTCGCCGGGCAGCGTGGGCAGTTCGTGGTCCAGATCCAGCGCGCGCAGCCAGGTCTTGACGGTGACGTGGTCGTCCACCTGCGGCTCGGCGGCCGGGGCGATGGTCGCGCCCTGCCAGACCTCGGGCCTGTCGAGCAGCGCGCGCAACTCGTCCAGCCCTTCCTTGTGGATGGCGACGGTGCGCACCACCGGCAAGCCGAGCTGGGCCGACAGCGCCGCCGCGTCGATCTTGAGGCCACGCCGCGCAGCCAAGTCGGCCATGTTCAACGCCACGACGACCGGCAGGCCCAGGCGGCGCACGGCCAGCAGCAGGCGCAGGTTGCGGCGCAGGTTGGTGGCGTCGAGCACGCAGACAACGAGGTCGGGCCGCTTCTCGCCCTTGGCGCGGCCGGCAAGCACGTCGCAGGTGACGCGCTCATCGGGCGAGCGCGGGTGCAGACTGTAGGTGCCGGGCAGGTCGAGCAGGCGCAGCGTCTTACCGGCGCTTGAGATGAGGCGGCCCTCCTTGCGCTCGACGGTCACGCCGGCGTAGTTGGCGACCTTCTGGTGGCTGCCGGTCAGGCCGTTGAACAGGGCCGTCTTGCCGCAGTTGGGGTTGCCGACGAGGGCGACGAGCTTGCCGCCCTTGTGTACATGGATGACGGACTCAACCATGGGTGCGCGGCGTCACGGCGATGCAATCGGCCTCGGCATGGCGCAGCGCAAACGTCGACTGCCCGACACGCACGACCAGGTTGCCCGTGTGGTCAGCGCCCCGGCGCAGCACGCGCACCGCCTCGCCCGGCAGGAAACCGAGATCGGACAACCACGACGCCCACTCCGGCGAATGCGCGGGCGCGCTGACCTGGCTGACGGTCAGCGCCTGCCCGGCTGGGGCGGCGGCGAGGCTGGAAGGCAGCGGCTCGGACATGTGGGCGGCTTCGCGGGCAGGCGTTTGATGAGAATGATTCTCATTGTAGTCGCCGCAGCCGGACCTCAGGGCGACGGAATCAGCGCGGGTTGAGGTTATCCAGCAGCAGGTCGCAAGCCTTCAGCGCCTTGGCGAAATCCAACCGACCGATGGCCAGCGACAGCGTGGCGAAGTCGGGGCCCAGCGCGTCGGCCTGACTGGCCAACTGCTCGCACGCCGCCACCGAGCGCATGTTGCGCTCCCCCAGCAGCTGACGCAGCCGGCGCAGCGCCTCCAACGGGTCGACAGCCTCAGCAACCACGACGGGTGCGCGGGGTGGCAGTAGCGCGGCGAGGGTCTCGTTGAGCTGACGCTGCAGCGTGTCGATGTCGACTGCCTGCGCATCGGCCTGGGCACGCAGCGCCTGTTCCTGGGTGGCGGCCACGGCCGCGAGCGCGTTGGCGCCCACGACGCCGGCCAGGCCACGCAGCGTGTGCAGCCCACGCACCACGTCGGTCACGTCGCCGAGGCGCAGGTGGCGGCGCAGCGTTTCCATCTCGGTCGGCGCGTCCTCGGCAAAGGAGGTCACCAGGCGGTCGTAAAGCGCCTGTCGGCCACCCAGGCGCTGCAGTGCGGCGGCACGGTCCAGGAGCAGCGGCGCGGGGGCTGCCATGGCGGGTGCAGCTATCGCCGCATGCCCGACATGGCGCCTCAGGCAGGCCACCAACTGCGCCAGGTCGACCGGCTTGGCGATGTGGTCGCGCATGCCAGCGGCCAGGCAGGCCTGGCGGTCGGCATCCATCGCGTTGGCGGTCATCGCGATGACGATGCTTTTCGGGCGGCGCTGGAGCACGCGTTGCGTGGCCTCGAAGCCGTCGATATCGGGCATCTGCAGGTCCATCAGGATGGCGTCGAAGGGCGGCTCGGTGACGTTAGCCAGGTGGGCACCCTCCACACCGCCGCCCGCCAGCGTGACGACGGCGCCCTCGTCCTCAAGCAGTTCCTGCGCCACCTGCTGGTTGAAGCCGTTGTCCTCCACGACGAGCAGGCGCATGCCGGCCAGGCGCTGCATGCCGCCCTCGGCGCGGCGCGGGCGCGGCTCGCCGAGCATGGCCTCGGCCACGGCGTCCTGCAGCATCGAGGCCGTCACGGGCTTGACGAGATAGCCGCCCAGGCTGGCAATCTCCTGCTCGCTGCGCTCGGCCAGCAGCTCGCGGCCATGGGCAGTGACCATGATGACGACCGGCGCGTCGGACTCGTGGCTGGCGCGGATGCGGCGCGACGTCTCCCAGCCGTCCAGCCCGGGCATGCGCCAGTCCATCAGGATCAACTCGTAAGGCTTCGACGGGCCGCCCCGAGAAGACTGCACCCCCTCGGGGGGCGTGCCGGGCGCAGCCTGGCGCTGGGGGTCATCGGATCGCTCGCCGCGCTCGGCGGCCAGGTGGACGAGGGCCAGCGCCTGCTCGCCGCTGGAGGCCATGTCGCAGTCCCAGCCCAGGCTGTCGCCCATGCCCTGCAGCACCTCGCGGGCCATCGGGTTGTCGTCGACGATGAGGACCTTGAGGCCGGGCCGCGTCGGCAGCGCGTCGTGGGCCTGGGCCGGCGCCTCGGGCAGGGCCAACTCGAAGTGGAAGCGGCTGCCCTCGCCGACACGGCTGTCCACACGCAACTCGCTGCCCATCAACGCCACCAGCCGCCGGCTGATGGCCAGGCCTAGGCCGGTGCCGCCGTAGCGCCGCGACGTGGACTGCTCGGCCTGGCTGAAGCCGGCGAAGATGTGCTCGAGCTTGTCCGCCGGGATGCCGATGCCGGTGTCGCTGACCTCGAAGCGGATGCGCGCCTGGCCGTCCTGCTCACCCAAGAGCGACACGGCCAGCACGACCTCGCCATGGCTGGTGAACTTCAGCGCATTGCCGGCCAGGTTGAGCAGCACCTGGCGCAGGCGCGTCGCGTCGCCCACCAGGGCGGCCGGCAGGCGCGGGTCGAGGCGGAACAACACCTCGATGTCCTTGTGGCCGACGTTGGCCGACAGGATGACGGCCAGCTCGCGCATGAAGTCGCTGAGTTCGAAGGGGTGTGGGTCCAGCTCCATCTTGCCGGCCTCGACCTTGGAGAAGTCCAGCACGTCGTTGATGACGGCCAGCAGCGCCTGCGCCGCCGTGCGCGCCTTGCTGGCGTAGTCGTGCTGGCGCGGGCTCAGCTCGGTGCGCAGCAGCAGGTTGAGCATGCCCAGGGCGCCGCTCATCGGCGTGCGGATCTCGTGGCTCATGTTGGCCAGAAAGTCGCTCTTGGCCTGGCTGGCCGCCTCGGCCGTGACACGCGCGCGCACCAGCTCGATCTCGGCGCGGTGGCGCTCCGTCACGTCGATGAGCATCTGCACGACGTTGACGAGGCGGCCGCGGCGGTCGCGGATGGCGCTGGCACTGCCATCGACGAACAACTCGCCGCCACCCGGCAGCGCAAAGCCGCGCTCGAAGCGCACGTGCTGCAGCCGTCCCCCGGCCAGGCGGTTCAGCTCGCCGCCGAGCAGGCGGCCGGCGCGGAAGTCCGGCAGGTCGGCCAGCTTCGCGCCGCGCAGCTCCTCGCCCGTGCGGCAGAGCATGGCCGTCAGCGCGGCGTTCACGTCGAGGATGACGCCCTGCGCATCGCACAGTGCAATGCCCACCTGGGCGCGCTCGAAGACACCGCGGAAGCGCTGCTCGCTGTCGTTCAGCGCGCGCGTGCGTTGCTCCACGCGTGCCTCCAGCAGCTGCTTCTCGACGACGAGCTGCTCGGTCATGTGGTTGAAGTTGCGGGCCAGCTCGCGGAACTCGCGGAAGCCGCGCAGGGGCGCGCGCTCGTGCAGCGCGCCCCCCGCGATGCGCGCCACGGCGCGGTTGAGCAGCGACACCGGCTCCACCAGCCGGCGCCCCAGCAGAAGCGCCAAGCCCAGGGCCAGCAGCAACGCGAAGCCGAGAGCGCCCAGCAGGCGGTTGCGCAGCGCATGTGCCGGCGCGAAGGCTTCGTCGGCGTCCAGGTTGACGGCAATGCCCCAGTCCAGCGCCGGCAGGGGCCGCCAGGAGGAAACGACCTCCACGCCAGCGTAGTTGCGCGCCAGCCCGCTGCCACTCTCGCCGCGCAGGCCGCGCAGCGCGGGGATGGCATCAGCGGCCTGCGGGTCCAGCGCGGCGCCCGGCTGCCGCACGGACTTGCGGAGCAGGTCATTGACGAAAGTGGCCCGGTCGCCACTGCGCTGGACCAGCACGGTCTCGCCGCTCAGCGCCAGGCCCGAGCCGTCGGTGGCGACGCGCAGCAGCCGTGGCAGGTCGAGCTGCAACACGATGCTGCCGAGCACGCGGTCGCCGTCGACGACGGGATGCACCATGAAGAGCGTCGGCGGCATTTGGTCGTTCGGGCCGTCCGGGCCGCGCAGCCGCATCGTCGGCGTCAGCTGCACGTCCAGCCGGCCAATGGCACGCCGGTGCGCCGCCAGCAGCTCGCTGCCCTCGAAGGCGCCACCGTCGAGCCGCGCCAGCTCCGGGCTGGCGCCGGCCAGCGGCTTCATGGCGAAGCTGATGCGGCCGTCGGGCTGCACCAACAGCAGGTTGACGTACTTGCCGGTGTCGTAGAGCTGCGAAAAGAACGCGCGGCTGGCCGCAGGCACCTGCGTGGCGACGGCATCGCGGCGCTGGCCGAGCAACTCGCGCGTGTCGGCAGCCTTGGCGACGACCCGCGCGTCGAACTCCACCTCGTTGAGGTACTCGTTGATCTCGGCAACCTTCTTGCGCGCGATGGCCGCCAGGCCTTCGGTGACGGTTTCGCGCAGGCTGCGCTCGAAGCTGCCGAGCTGCCACAGCCCCATCACGCCCAGCGGCAGCGCGGACAGCAGCGCGAAGCCCAGCAGCAGCGCCGGGCCGACGCGCCAGGCCCGCTGCGGCGGTTCCACCGCCGGCGCGGAGATCAAGGCCGCCCCCCCGGTTGCGCAACGATGGCGGCCCAGTGCTCCGTCGGCCGAAAGGCCGGCCAGGACGCGGGCCGGATGAGCCGCGGCACCTGCCACACCTCGGCCAGTTGCCCGTCAGGCCGCACCTGGGCAATGCGCAGCTGGCGCCACAGGTGGCGGGACTGCGCGTCCATCGCCGCGTAACCGTGCGGTGCGCTGACACTTTGCTGCAGCACGTTGGCATTGACTGCCTCGGTCTGCGTGCTGCCCAGCTCGCGCACGGCGGCGGCCCAGAGCTGCACGCCGACATAGGCCGATACCGCCGGGTCGCTGGCCTGGGTGTCGGCCCCGTTCAACGCGCGCAAGCGCGCCAGGAAGGCTGTGTTGGCCGCGCCAGGCAAGGACTGCAGATAGCTCCAGGCGGTGAAGTGCCGGTCCAGCCGGCCGCCGCCATAGGCGCGCATCTCGGGCTCGGCGGCCGTGAAGGACAGCAGCGGCAGGTCGGTCAGCGCGGCGGCCACCAGACCGTCGAAGAAGGCCCGGTTGCTGTCACCGCTGAGCGTGCTCAGCACCACGTCGGGTTGCAGCGTCTGCAGATCGGCGATCAGCGCCTGCACGTCGGCTGAACCCAGCGTCACGTAGCGCTCGCCCAGCACGCGGCCGCCACCGAGCTGGACGAAATCGCGCAGCATGGCATTGACGCGGTGCGGGAACAGGCTGTCGGTGCCGACGAGGTAGACGCGCCGGCCAAAGCCGGTCATGGCCCAGTCGGTGGCCGGCAACACCTGCTGGTTGGGCGTGGGCCCGGTGTAGACGATGTTGGGCGAGCGCTCCATGCCCTCGTGGGTCATGGGATAGAAGAGCAGATGGTGGCGCGTCTCGACGACAGGCCGCACCGCCTCGCGGCAGCCCGACGACCAGCAGCCGAACAGCGCCACGGCCTGCTGTTCGCCGATCAGCCGCTCGGCTGCCGCAGCGGCTGTCACGCGCGCGTTGGACAGCGTGTCCTCCGTGCGCAGCTCGACGCGCCGGCCCAACAGACCGCCGCCTTGGTTGATCTCGTCCACGGCCAGCTGGACTGCGGCCACCAGCGGCAGCTCGCTCGTCGCCAGCGGGCCGGTCAGGGCATGCAGCAGGCCAATGACGATGGGCCCCTGCTCCGCGCCAGCAGGTGGTTTGCGCCACAGCCAGGCGCCCAGGGCCAGTGCCAGCACCAGCATCAGCCCACCGAGCAGCGCGAGCCGGACCCGCATCGTCTTGGCCTGCCTCAACCCGCGTCAACCCGCCGCGCGGCGGGCCTCGGGGGAAATCAGCGGCAGCGTCAGCCGCACCGTCGTGCCGACACCCGGGGTGGACTCGATCTGGATCTGCCCGCCCAGCGCAAAGGTGACGAGGTTGCGCACGATGTAGAGCCCCGGCTCGCTGCGGTTGGGGCCGAAGCGCGTCGAGAAGAACGGGTCGAAGACGCGGCCCACCAGGCCGGGCGGAATGCCGACGCCATGGTCCTGCACGGTGATGGTGAGCTGGTCGGTGCCCAGCGGCCGCACACGGATGTGGACCTGGCCGCCAGCCTCGCGGTAGGCATGCTTGACGGCGTTCTGGATCAGCGTGGCCAGCACCTTGGCCAGCGCACCCCGGAAGCTCAGCAGGTGCAGGTCGTCGCCGGCATCGAGCTCGCAGCTGACCTGATGCGCCTGCAGCGCCTCGCTCAGGCTGGCGACGACTTCATTGACCAGCTCCAGCAGCGAGAAGCTACGGCGCTGGTCGCCGAAGTTGTCGGCGGTGGACTGCAGGAAGGCCTCGACGATGGACAGCGTGCGCTGCAGGTTGGACAGCACCAGCCCCACGCTCTCGTCGCTGACGCGCAAGTGCTTTTCCAGGTCGCTGCGCTTGATGCTGCCGGCGTTGCTGAGGCCGCGCAGATGGGTGAGGTCGTCCTGCAGCGTGCAGGCCGAGATCAGCGCATTGCCCAGCGGCGACGACAGCTCCTGCGCGATGCCCGAGATGGTGCGGCCCACCGAGGCGAGCTTGTCGCGCTGGAACAGCTCGATCTGCGAGCGCGCGAAGCTCTCGGACGCCAGCTTCAGCGCGAGCTGCGTGCGCACCCGCGCCTTGACGACGACATCGACGAAGGGCTTGGGGATGTAGTCGACCGCGCCATGGGCGAAGCCCTCGGCCTCGTCGTGGGCGCTGCCCTGCACGGTGACGAAGATGACGGGGATGCTGCGCGTGCGCGGGTCGGCCTTGAGCCGGTCGCAGACCTCGTAGCCGCTCATTTCGGGCATCAGCACGTCGAGCAGGATGAGGTCGGGCAGCTGCTCGGCGCAGAAGGCCAGCGCCTCGGCGCCGCTCGTGGCCATGGAAACCTCGCATTCGTCCACCAGCAGTTGGTAGAGCGCATGGATGTTGCTCGGCTGGTCGTCGACAACGAGGATGAGCGGCATGGCGGGCCAGGATAACCGCAGCTTCCTGCGCCGCAGCAGGCGTCGGCCCCAGGCTTTCCCGAGGGCGGGGATGTGCAATCCTCCCCACTTTCGCGCCGACCCGCCACCCATAATCCGCCGGTCAAAGGCCACCCAACATGCCCCAGCGCAAGATCACGCTCGGCCTTCTGCTGCTTGCCATGGCGGCGCTCCTGGCGCTCCTGGCCTTACTGCTGCGTCTGCGCGGCATGAGCGGCGCTTCCCTGCACGCCGGGATCGATGCGGCGCTGCTGCTCAACCTGCTGCTGCTGCCACTGCCGCCGCTGTGCCTGGTGGCCCTGCGCCGCAGCGACGACCGCCGCCGCCAACTCGCCTCCACCCAGGCCGCGACCGACGCCAGGACGTCCTTCCTGACCCAGATCAGTCACGAGATCCGCACGCCCATGAACGCCATCATGGGCATGACCCAGCTCGCGCTGCAGACCCAGCTCACGATCGAACAGCGCGACCTGCTGAGCAAGGCAGATGCCGCCTCGCGCACGCTGCTCAGCCTGGTCAACGACCTGCTCGACGTCGCCAAGATGGAAGCCGGCGACATGCAGATCGAGTCGCTGCCGCTGCGGCTGGAAGATGTGGTCAGCCAGGCCATCGAGCTGGCGCGCCCGCTGCACACCAACCCGGCCGTGACCCTCGTGTGCGAATGGGCGGACGCCAGCCTCCTGGGCGCACGCGGCCAGCTCTGCGGTGATGCATTGCGCCTGCAGCAGGTGCTCGTCAACCTGCTGTCCAACGCCATCAAGTTCACGCCCGCCGGCCAGGTCAAGCTGCGCCTGGCAGCGCTTCCCGGCGACGCCCAGGGCCGGGTGCCGCTTCTCATCACCGTGCAGGACAGCGGCATCGGCATGAGCCCCGACCGGGTCGCCGACATGTTGCGTGAGTTCCGACAAGGCGACGCCACCCTCCAGCGCCGCGACGGTGGCACCGGTCTGAGCCTGACCATCACGCGCCGCCTCGTCGAGCTGATGGGCGGCGTGCTGGACCTGCACAGCGACCCGGGGCGCGGCAGCCGTTTCGAGATCCGGCTCACGCTGGCGCACGACGCTGCCGCCACGCCGCCCCTGCCGCTCAAGCCGCGCCGCCTGCTGCTGGCCGAAGCCGGCGACGAAAGCCGCGCGGCCACGCAGGCGCTGCTGGCCCACCTCGGGCTGGGCGACGTTACCGCCAGCGCCGACGTTGCCAGCACGCTCGGTGCGCTCGATGCCGCCCGCCACGCCGGGCGCCGCTTCGACTGGCTGTTGCTGGACTGGCATCTGCCTGGCCCCGGCCCGACCGGCGCCGACCTGCTGGCCCGGCTGCGCCGCGATCACCCGGGGCTGCGCATCGCGGTGCTGAACCCGCCTGGGCTGGACGACGGCTCCTCCCAGGCGCGCGCCTTCGGTGCCCGCGCGCTGTGCCCGCAGCCGCCGCTGCCCGGCGAGCTGCGCCGCCTGCTCGGCGACACCACGGGCGAAAAGCCGCTCCCGGTCGATGGGCAGTCGCTGGCCCGTCTGCGCGTGCTGCTGGTCGAGGACCATCCCATCAACCAGGAGATCGCCCTGCGCCTGTTGAGCAGCCGCGGCGCCGAGGTGGATGTGGCGGGCAACGGCCAGGAGGGGTTGGACCGACTGCTGGCCCGCGGCCCCGGCGCCTACGACCTGGTGCTGATGGACCTGCAGATGCCGGTGCTCGACGGCCTGGCCGCGACCCGGCGACTGCGCGAGCTCCCCGGCTTCGAAAACCTGCCCGTGCTGGCCATGACCGCGCACGCGCTGGCCGAGGAGCGGGCCCAATGCCTGGCCGCCGGCATGCACGGCCACATCGCCAAGCCGCTGGACGTGGCCCGCCTGGTGCGTGAGCTGCAGCGCTACCGCCCCCTGCCCCCGCCGCCGCCCGCGTCGCCGGTGATGGACGTGGCGCTCGGCCTGCGCCAGTTCGACGGCCAGACGGCCCTCTACCGGCGCACCATGCAGGGCTTTGCCGCCCAGTACACCGAGGGCTTGGGCCGCTGGGCCGCCTGGCTCACCGCCGGTGAATGGACCGAGCTGCGCCGCGCCGCGCACACGCTGCAGGGCCTGGCCGCGACCTTGGGCGCCCAACCCCTGCACCGCAAGGCGCTGGCGCTGGAGTGCAGCGCGGCAGGCGCCGACACTGATGCTGCGCTTGGGCAGCTCGAACACGTCGAGGCGGCGCTGGCCGAGTTGCTGGCCGCGATCAGGCAGGCCCTGGCCGTGCCAGCCGCCGCGCCCCGGTCGCAAGGCCCGGGCGACCTGGCCGACCTGCATCTGCTGCTGGCCCAGAGCGACAGCCGCGCGCTGGACTGGTGGCAGGCCCACGGCGCGCATAGCGGGCTGGACGCTGCGACCGTCGGCCGCCTGGAGCGCGCGCTGGCGGCCCTGGACTTTGACGCCGCCATGCTGGCGCTGAAAGGGCAGTCCTGATGGGGCCGGCCACCCTCGTCATCGTCGGCCCGGTCGGCACACGCTGGCTGTTCGGCCTCATCGCCGCCTCGGCCCTGGGCGCCTGGGCCAGCGAGACGGCGCTCGGCGTCATCGACGCCAACGACCGCATCGCCTACCCCTTGCTGACCATCGCCTTCGCGGTGCTGGCCGGCCTGAGCTGGTGGCGCCCGCAGCGGCTGCGGCAATGGCAGCGCAGCGGCGTCACGCTGCTGGCGATGTATTTCAACCTGGGCATGCTGGCCTTCACGCTGCGCCCCGACCCCGGGCCCAGCCTGTACACGCTGGCCAGCCTGGCGCCCTGGACGATGGGCGGCTGCCTGCTGCTCTTCATCACCTGGCGGGCGCGCCTGGCGCTGCTTATCTCACTCGGCCTGCTGGCGCTGATGATGGCGCCGCCGACGCTGCTGCGCTTTGCCGGCAGCTCGCCGGCCTGGCTGCTCCAGTCCTGGCCGCTGCTGGCCAACCTGGCGCTGTGCCAGGTCATGTTCTGCCTGGCGCTGTGGGGGCTGTCGCTGCAGTTCGCGCGGCTCACGCTGCTCGTGCCGGCAGGTGACGGCCCGGCGACACCGGGCGACCTCGTCAAGGCACGCCTGCTGGAGCTGGAGCGCTCGCGCGCTGCCGCCGAGACGGCCTCGCGGGCCAAGTCCGACTTCCTGGCCAACTTGAGCCACGAGATCCGTACGCCGATGAACACGGTGCTGGGCCAGACGCGGCTGCTGCTGGGCGGCCGCCTGCATGCCGGGCAGCGCAGCCAGCTCAAGGAAGTGGCCGACGCCGGCGAGGCCCTCGTCAAGCTCATCGACGGCCTGCTCGACTACGCCGACCTCGACGCCGGCCGCATGCAGCTGTCCGCCGAGCCACTGCACCTGGAGCAACTGCTGGGCAGCGCCTTCGACGCCGTGCGCCCGGCGGCGCAGGCCAAGCAGCTGGAGCTGCTGTGCGATGTTGCATCGCCCGAACTGCTGGGCGCGGCCGGCGCACGGCGCGGTGACGCGGTGCGGCTGACCCAGCTCATCACCGAGTTGCTTGTCAACGCCGTCAAGTTCACGCCGGCCGGCCAGGTCAAGCTCAGCGTCACCCTGGCGGCCGATGGCGCGTGGCGGCTGCGCGTGCGCGACAGCGGCGTGGGCATCTCACCCGAGCAGTTGGATCACCTCTTCACGCCGTTCGCGCAGGCCGAGGCCAAGGCCTCGCGGCGCTTTGGCGGTACCGGCCTGGGCCTGGCCATCTGCCGCGCGCTGGCCGAGCGCATGGGTGGGACCCTCACCGCCCGCAGCACACCCGGCCGCGGCAGCGCCTTCGAGCTGCTGCTGCCGCTGCCTCCCTGCCCCGAGCTGCCGCTGCTACCCACGAGCGAGTTGGACAGCATCCTCATCGTCCAGACCAAACACAGCGCCGGCCATGAGTCGCTGGTCAACCTGGCAAAGGCGCTGGCGCCGACCGCCCGCCTGGAGCTGCTGGCCCAGGGCAATCGGGCCCTCGCCCGCCTGGCCAAGGCGCCCGCCAACACACGGCTGGACCTGCTTCTGGTCGACTGGGTGCTGCCCGACATGGAAGGCGGCGAGCTGTTGCGGCGCCTGGCCACGACGCGTTTCAACAGCCCCCGGCGCATCGTGCTGATGAGCGCCTTCGACACGCCGGTGCTACGCGCCCGCGCGCTGCGCCAGGGCGCCCATGCGCTGGCGCCCAAGCCGCTGCTGCCGCACATGCTGCGCCGCCTGTTCGACCTGAGCCGGCCTCTGCCCATGCCCGCCTCGGAGCTGCCGCCCGCGCCCGACCCGCATGCGCCCACCACCAGCCCAGGGACGCTGATCAGCGAGCTCGACACCCTGCTGGGCGAGGCCGACAGTCAAGCGCTGACGCTGTGGGAGCAGCATGGCTCGGCCTTCATGGACATGCTGCCGGCGCGGCAGGCCAACGCCCTGGCCGGCGCCATGCAGCGCTTTGATTTCGACGAGGCTCAGGCCGCCTTGCGCGGCGACAGCAAATCATGACCATTCCCCCTAACCACGCCCTGCCGCAGGCGACCATCCTCGTGGTGGACGACACGCCGGCCAACCTGACGCTGCTGGCCCAGGTGCTCAAGCCCGACTACCGCGTGCAGTTCGCCGTCAGCGGTGCCAAGGCGCTGGAGATCTGCCGCCGCCAGCCACCCGACCTCATCGTGCTGGACATCATGATGCCGGAGATGGACGGCTACGAGGTCTGCCGCCGGCTCAAGGCCGACCCGGCCACCCGCCGCGTGCCGGTCATCTTCCTGACCGCGCTGACGCGCACCGAGGACGAGAGCGCGGGCTTCGAGGCCGGCGGCGCCGACTTCATCCACAAGCCCTTCAACCCCACCACAGTGCAGGCCCGCGTGCGTACGCACCTGCAGCTCAAGCTGGCCGAGGACCAACTGCTGCACCACAACGCCCAGCTCAGCGGCGAACTGGAGGCGCGCCGCCGCGAGGTGGAGAGGCTGCGCGACACGACCCTCTTCGTCATGGTGAGCCTGGCGGAGTTCCGCGACGCCGACACCGGCAACCACATCCAGCGCACGCAGGAATACGTGCGCACGCTGGCACGCTGGATCGCCGACCAGCCCGACGGGCCGGCCGACCTGACCGAGTTCGCCATCGACGAGCTGGCCAAGGCCGCGCCGCTGCACGACATCGGCAAGGTCGCCATCCCCGATGGCATCCTGCTCAAGCCCGGCAAGCTGACGCCCGACGAATGGCGGGTCATGAAGACCCACGCCGAGCATGGCGCCGACCTGCTGCAGCGCGCCATCGACCGCCTGGGCGACGACGCCGGCCTGATGCTGACCTACGGCAAGCAGATCGCCCGCCACCACCATGAGAAGTGGGACGGCAGCGGCTACCCGGATGGCCTGGCCGGCGAGGACATCCCGCTGTCGGCCCGCATGATGGCCGTGGCCGACGTCTACGACGCGCTGATCAGCGTGCGGCCCTACAAGCAGGCCATGACGCACGACCAGGCCATGACCTTCATACGCGACGGCAGCGGCAGCCATTTCGACCCGCACGTGGTCGGGGCGCTCGAGGCCTGCGTGGACGAGGTGCGCCGGATCGCGTCGCAATGGGCGGACTGAACGCTGCCCCTCGCCCATCCTCGCGCCGCTGAACGCGAGCGAGTTTGGTCGGTCCCCCAAGGGGACGGCGATGCTTGCGGCATCGAGCCGCAAGCACATCGCCCACGCGGGCCGGCTTGGGAGCGGCCCGGCGCTCGGCCCGTAGCCCCCACCACGCGAGATGAAAGCGCCCGCGATAATCCGCAGCTGCTATGCAGTCCGGCCCCATCCTCAACATCTCCTGCTACCTCTTCGTCTCGCTGGCCGACACGGCCGCGCTGCGTGACCGCCTTGAAGCGCGGGCGCTGGCACTGGACCTCAAGGGCACGGTGCTGATCGCCGAAGAGGGCATCAACCTCTTCCTCGCCGGCCCGCCTGTCGCCGTGAATGCCTGGGTCGCCGACCTGCGCGCCGACGCCCGCTTCGCCACGCTGGCGCCCAAGGAAAGCTGGAGCGAGGTGCAGCCCTTCCAGCGCCTCAAGGTCAAGGTCAAGCCGGAGATCATCCGCATGAACCGGCCCACGGTGCGCCCCGACCAGGCGCCGCGTGCGCCCGCGCTCGCCCCAGCCACCCTGGTGCGCTGGCTCGATCAAGGCCATGACGACGCCGGCCGCGAACTGGTGTTGCTCGACACGCGCAATGGCTTCGAGGTCGACGAGGGCGCCTTCGACGGCGCCATCGACTGGCGCCTGAACAAGTTCAGCGATTTCCCCGAGGCACTCGCCGCCCACAGCGACGAACTCGCCGGCAAGACCGTGGTGAGCTACTGCACCGGCGGCATCCGCTGCGAGAAGGCGGCCATGGTGCTGCAGGAGCAAGGCCTCACCGCCTGGCAACTGGACGGCGGCATCCTGAAGTACTTCGAGGACACCGGCGGCAAGCATTACCACGGCGGCTGCTTTGTCTTCGACGACCGCCGGGGCGTCAACACCGATCTGAGCCCGACGCAATGAGTCGGCCTCGGCATCACATGAACCCCAAACAAAGCCACAGAGGCACAGAGGCACAGAGAGGGCGTCATGGCGCTTCCTCTGTGTCTCTGTGCCTCTGTGGCTGCGTTGATTGCTCAGGTTTTGTTCGCCAAGCATGACGCGGTTCGGCGACATCGCGCTGAAAGCCATCGGCATCCTGCTGATGCTGGCTGCGCTCGGTTTCGCCGTCAGCAAGGCGCCGGACCGCTCGCTGGAAAGCCTGATACCCCGCTGGGCGCCGCCGCCGTCGGACTTCGTCGACGTCGATGGCCTGCTCGTCCACTACCGCGACCAGGGCCCCAGCAGCGACCCCCTGCCCCTCGTCCTCATCCACGGCACCAGCGCCAGCCTGCACACCTGGGAGGGCTGGGTGGCGGGGCTCAGCGCCACACGCCGCGTCATCAGCTTCGACCTGCCCGGGTTTGGGCTGACCGGGCCTTACCCAGACAAGGCCGAGGGCGACTACAGCGACGCACGCTATGTGATCTTCGTGCGCAACCTGCTGGCCCGGCTGGGCGTGGGCCGGGCCATCGTCGGCGGCAACTCCCTGGGCGGCGAGATCGCCTGGCAACTGGCCCTGGCCGACCCGGCGCGCGTGGCCGGCCTGGTGCTGGTCGACGCCGGTGGCTACAACTTCGTGCCCGAGGTGCTGCCGCTGGGCTTTCGCATCGCCCGCACGCCGGTGCTGCGTGAGCCCATGCGCTGGCTGCTGCCACGCCGCGCCATCGAGCAGAGCGTCATCGACGTCTACGGCGACCCCTCGCGCATCACGGCCGCCCTGGTGGACCGCTACTACGAGCTGGCGTTGCGCGAAGGCAACCGCGTGGCGCTGATGCAGCGCATGGACGAGATGGCGCCCGGCCCGGTCGAGCGCCTGCCGGAGATCAAGGTGCCGACCCTCATCCTCTGGGGCGGCAAGGACCGGCTCATCGTGCCGCAGTGGGGCAAAGCTTTCCACGCGGCGATTCCGGGCAGCCGGCTCGTGGTGTTTCCGGGCCTGGGCCATGTGCCTCAGGAGGAAGACCCGGCTGCTACCCTTGCGGCCTTGCGCGACTGGCTGTCCACATTCCCCTCGTCCAAGGCGTACCTTGGCCGGTCCCCCGAGGGGACGGCGATGCTTGCCGGATCGACCGACAAGCGCATCGCCATGACGGGCCGGCTTGGGAGCGGCCCGGCGCTCGGCCCGCAAGTTGCTGAATAACCTGAAGGCAAGACATGAAGAAAACCGTCCTGTTCGCTTTGGCCCTGGCCGCATCCGTCGCCCAGGCCCAGGCCCCTGAATGGAAAAAGCTGCGCATCGGCGTCGAGGGCGCCTACCCGCCCTTCTCCGAGATCGGCCCCGACGGCAAGCTGAAGGGCTTCGAGATCGAACTGGTGCTGGCTTACTGCGCCGAGATGAAGGCCCAGTGCACGCTGGTGCAGCAGGAGTTCGACGGCCTCATCCCGGCGCTGCAGTCGCGCAAGGTGGACGCCATCTTCGCCAGCGTCGCCATCACCGAAGAGCGTCAGAAGGTGATCGCCTTCTCCAAGCCCTACTACAACACCCCAGCCCGCCTCGTCGCCAAGGCCGGTGCCAAGTTCGAGCCCAACGCCGCCAGCCTCAAGGGCAAGAAGATCGGTGTGCAGCGCGGCACGACACACGAAACCTACGCGACCAAGACCTTCACGCAAAGCGAGATCGTGCGCTACGGCAGCCAGGACCAAGTCTTCCTCGACCTCAAGAGTGGCCGCGTCGACGCCACGCTGATGGACTCGCCCGCGGCCGACTTCGGCTTCCTGAAAAAGCCCGAGGGCAAGGGCTTCGCCTTCGTCGGCCCCATCGTCGAGGACAAGATCTTCGGCGTCGGCACCGGCGTTGGCATGCGCAAGGCCGACGAAGCCACGCTGGGCAAGAAGTTCAACGCCGCCATCGAAGCGCTGCAGGCCAATGGCACGTTCAAGAAGCTGGCCGACAAGTACTTCGACTACGACATCGCGCCCGTCAAGAAGTGATGCGACGCCGCGCTGCCCTGGCCACTGCCCTTGCCTGGGCGACGGCTGCTCGCGCCCAGGCACCGCAGCGCCTGCGCATCGGCTTCGCCGTCGGCTACGCGCCCTTCAGCGAGATCGGCACCGACGGCCAGCTCAAGGGCTTCGAGATCGACGTGGCGCAGGCGCTGAGCCGGCACATGGCGCAGCAGTTCTCGCCCGTCATCCTCGACTTCGACAGCCTCATCCCGGCCCTGCAGTCGCGCAAGATCGACGCCATCATGGCCTCGATGTCCATCACGCCGGAGCGCCAGCAGCTGATCGCGTTCTCGTCGCCCTACTACTTCTCACCGGCGCGCATGGTCATGCGCAGTGACGCCCGGCTGGACGTGAGCGCCGCCGGCTTGAAGGGCCGGCGCATCGGCGTGGAGCGCGGCACCATCCATGAGCGCTTCCTGGCCGAGCAGTTCAAGGGCAGCCAGGTGCTGCGCTACGCGACGCAGGACCAGGTCTTCCTCGATCTCAAGTCCGGCCGCCTGGACGCGACGCTGGTGGACGTCGTCATCGCCCAGTTCGGTTTCCTGAACCACAGCGAAGGCCGCGGCTTTGACTTCGCAGGGCCCGACTTCGGCCGCGACGAGCGCTTCTACGGCAAGGGCATCGGTGTCGGCCTGCGCAAGGCCGACGCGCTGACGCTGGGCCGGCGCATCGACGAGGCGCTGGCAGCCCTTCGCAGCAGCGGCGCGCTGAAGACGCTGAACGACCGCTATTTCAATTTCGACCTCGTAAGTCCGTCTCGCTGACCATGTTGTTGCACGGTTTTCTTCCCAGCCTCATCGAAGGCGCCGCCGTCACGCTCGGCGTGGCGCTGTCGTCGCTCGCCGTCGCCGTTGTGCTGGGCCTGGCCGGTGCCCTGGCCAAGCTGTCGCGCTCGCGCATCGCGCAAGGCATCGCGGCCGTCTATACGACGCTGATCCGCGGCGTGCCTGACCTGGTGCTGATGCTGCTCGTGTTCTTCGGCGGCCAGGTCGCCCTCAACACCGTGGCACCCATGCTCGGCCATGAGGACTACATCGACATCGACCCCTTCGTGGCCGGCGCGCTGACCATCGGCTTCATCTTCGGCGCCTACCTGACCGAAGCCTTCCGCGGCGCCTTCCTGGCCGTGCCGCCGGGCCAGCGCGAGGCCGGCCTGGCCTACGGCATGAGCACTCGCCAGGTGCTGTGGCGCATCACGCTGCCGCAGATGCTGCGCCACGCGTTGCCGGGGCTGTCCAACAACTGGCTGGTGCTCGTCAAGAGCACTGCGATCGTCTCGATCATCGGCCTGTCGGACCTGATGACGCGCGGCCAGCAGGCGGCCGGCAACACGCGCGAGCCTTTCAGCTTCTACCTCGCCGTGGCGCTGATCTACCTCGTCTTCACGAGCGTGTCGGAGCTGGGCTTCAGCTGGGCGAAGAAGCGCCTGGCCATCGGCGTCAAGGAAGGCGCGTTGTGAACTTCGACGCCATCCTCGAGAACTTCCCGATGTATCTAGCGGGCCTGGCCGTCACGCTGAAACTGCTGGCGCTGTCGCTGCTGTGCGGCCTGGCGCTGGCCGTGCCGCTGGCCGTCGTGCGCACGGTGTCCAGGGGCTGGGCCTCGCGGCTGGTCTGGGTCTACACCTACGTGTTCCGCGGCACGCCGATGTTGGTGCAGCTGTTCCTCTGCTACTACGGCCTGGCGCAGTTCGAAGCGGTGCGTGACAGCTGGGTCTGGCCCTGGCTGTCGTCGGCCACCTTTTGCGCCTGGCTGACCTTCACGCTGAACACGGCGGCCTACACGACCGAGATCATCGCCGGCAGCATCCGCGCGCTGCCAGCCGGCGAGATCGAGGCGGCCAAGGCGCTTGGCATGGGCCGTGGGCTGTTGGTGCGCCGCATCGTGCTGCCCGCCGCGCTGCGCCGCGCGCTGCCGGCCTACGGCAACGAGGCCATCTTCATGCTGCACGGCACCTCCCTGGCCAGCGTCGTCACGCTGCTGGACCTCACCGGCGCCGCCCGCGCCGTCAACGCCAAGTACTACCTGCCATTCGAAGCCTTCATCACGGCCGGCGCGTTCTACTTCGTGCTCACGCTCAGCCTGGTCGGGCTGTTCCGCTGGGCCGAGAACCGCTGGCTCAAGCCCATGATGAGCCGCTGAACATGCAAACCATCCGCCATCCCCTGATCTCCCCCGCCCCAGGTACGCAGCGCGAACTCGTCTCGCTGCACTACGGCCAAAGTGGCGCACAGAAGGCCTACATCCAGGCCTCGCTGCATGGCGACGAACTGCCCGGCATGCTGGTCGCCCATCATCTGCGCCAGCAACTCGGCGCACTGGAAGCCGCCGGCCAGATCACGGGCGAGATCGTCCTCGTGCCCATGGCCAACCCCATCGGCCTGAGCCAGTTCATGCTGCACGCCCACCTGGGCCGTTTCGAGCTGATGTCGGGCGAGAACTTCAACCGCCACTATCCCGACCAGGTCGACGCCGTCGCCCACGCCGTCGCGTCGCAACTGGGCGCAGACGCTGCCGCCAACGTCGCGCTGCTGCGCCGCGCCTTGAAGGCGGCCGTGCTGGCGTCGCCGGCCGACACCGAGCTGCAGTCGCAGCGGCGCGCGCTGCTCGCGCTGTCCTGCGACGCCGACATCGTGCTGGACCTGCACTGCGACGCTCAGGCGCTGATGCACCTCTACACCGAGACGCCCTGCTGGCCCGCCTGCGAGCCGTTGGCGCGCTTCCTCGGCTCACGCCTCACGCTGCTGGCGCAGGACTCGGGCGACAACCCTTTCGACGAAGCCTGCTCGCAGGTCTGGTGGAAGTGGGACCGGCATTTCGGCGGGCGCTTCCCGATTCCACAGGCCTGCCTGTCCGTCACCGTGGAGCTGCGCGGCGCCTGCGACGTGACGCACGAACTGGCCTCGGCCGACGCGAAGAACATTGTCGACTTCCTGCGCTGGCGCGGCCTCATTGCCGGCGACAAGCCCGCCCTGCCCGACGCGGTCGGTGACGCCCGCCCGCTGGCCGGCAGCATGCCGATCAAGTCGCCCGTGCCTGGCGTGCTGACTTTCCTGAAGGACGTCGGTGCCGAGGTGAAGGCCGGTGACGTCCTGGCCCATGTCATCGATCCAATCACTGCCGCAGTCACCGAGCTGACGAGCCCGGTCGACGGCCTGTTCTTCGCACGCGATTTCCTCCGCTTTGCCAACGCCGGCATGCGCGTCGCCAAGGTAGCCGGCAGAGAAGCGCTGCGCACCGGCAAGCTGCTCGGCGCCTGACATGAAATCCAAACTCTTGCCGCAAGTCGCGTCCGACCATTTGCGTCGAGGCTGCCGCAAACACGGCACCGGTATCTGAACGCGACCAGCATGAGCGACATCCAACTCCAAGCCACCAATATCCACAAGCGCTTCGGCAAGCGTGAGGTGCTCAAAGGCATCTCGCTGAGCGCCAGCCGCGGCGATGTCGTCACGCTGATTGGCTCCTCGGGCTCGGGCAAGAGCACCTTCCTGCGCTGCCTCAACCTGCTGGAGCAACCGAACGAGGGCGAGCTGAGCCTGTGCGGCGAAAGCCTGAAGCTCGTGCGCGACCGCGACGGTAGCCTGAAGGCCGCCGAGGCCAAGCAGCTCCAGCTCTGGCGCGCCAAGCTGGCCATGGTGTTCCAGAACTTCAACCTCTGGGCCCACATGACGGTGCTGGAGAACGTCATCGAGGCACCCATCCACGTGCTCGGAAAATCCAAGGCGGAAGCGACTGAACGTGCCCAGGCGCTGCTCGCGCGCGTCGGCGTGTCACACCGCGCCGGTGTCTACCCGGCACAACTGTCGGGCGGCGAGCAGCAGCGCGTGGCCATTGCCCGCGCACTGGCCGTCGACCCCGAAGTCATGCTGTTCGACGAACCTACCTCGGCGCTGGACCCGGAGCTGGTGGGCGAGGTGCTCAAGGTGATGCGCGACCTGGCCGCCGAGGGGCGCACGATGGTGGTGGTGACGCACGAGATGGGCTTTGCGCGCGAGGTGTCCAACCACTGCCTGTTCCTGCATCAGGGCAAGGTCGAGGAAGAAGGCAATCCGAAAGAGATGCTGCTGCGCCCGCAGTGCGAACGGCTGCAGCAGTTCCTCAGCGGCGGCTTGAAGTAGCAGGTGCACCGCGCACTGGCGCGGCGCCGCAGCGACCGCGAGAGCATCCGCCTGGCCGGCGACGTTGGCACGCCGGTATGCAGCCCAGACTACCTGCACGAGGCCGGCCCCTTCGACAAGGATATTGCCGAGCACACGAAGGCGCCGTTCTGGTTCCAGCTCTACATGTTGCGCGACTGCGGCGCGATGGCCCGATGATCGAGCGCTGCAAGGTGGCGCGATGCAGCGCCGTCGTGCTGACGCTGGACCTGCAGGTGATCGAGCAGCGCCACAAGGACCTCAAGAACGGTCTGACCGCGCCGCCGCGGCCAACGCTGGGCAACATCGTCAACTTCCTCCAGCATCGCGCCGTTGCCGGCCATCGGCGCCGCAGTTGGCGGCCAGATCGAGGTCTGGAGTCGTCAGCCGGCTTTCATACGGTCGACCATGTCGCGCACCTCGCGGAGCAGCGCCGGCACGTCGATGGTTGTCGTTTGGCGCTCCTTGAGCACCTGCCGGCCACCCACCCACACGTTGCTGACGTGCTCGCGGCCCGCCACGTAGACGAGCTGCGCGGCGGCGTTGTAGACCGGCTGGCACTCGACGTTGTCCAGCGAGACGGCCACGACGTCGGCCAGCTTGCCGACCTCCAGCGAGCCCAGGTCGTGAGCGCGGCCCATGGCCTTGGCGGCGCGGATCGTCGCCATCTCCAGCGCCGTGCGTGCCGACGCCACGGTCGGGTCGCCGGTAATGCCCTTGGCCAGCAGCGCCGCCGAGCGGATCTCGCCGAACATGTCGAGGCGGTTGTTGGACGCAGCGCCATCGGTACCGAGGATGGTGTTGACGCCGGCCGCCTCCAGCGCCTTCAGCGGCATCACGCCTGAAGCCAGCTTGAGGTTGGAGTTGGGGTTGTGCACGAGGTGCACGCCCTTCCTGGCCATCAGCTCGATCTCGGCCTCGTTCAGGTGAACCATGTGCACGGCGATCATGCGTTCGTTGAACAGGCCCAGCTTGTCCAGGCGGGCGATGGGCCGCACGCCGTGGGCCTTGATGCCGTCCTCGACCTCGCCCGCCGTCTCATGGATGTGGCAGTGCATCTGGATGTCGAGCTTCTCGGCCAGGTCGCGCAGCTTGATGAAGGTCTCGTCGGACACCGTGTACGGCGCATGCGGCGCGCTCGTCCAGTCCAGCAGCTTCTCGCCCTTGTATTGCTCGTAGGCGGCGACGCCCTTGGCGATGTAGTCGTCGGGGCCGGAGGCATAGCCGGTGGGAAAGTCGATGACGTTCATCGACACAGCGGCGCGCACGCCTGAATCCACGGCGGCACGGGCCATCGCGGTCGGGAAGAAGTACATGTCGTTGATGTAGGTCGTGCCGCTGCGCAGGCCCTCGGCCGCTGCGAGCTTGGAGCCGAGATAGGTCCACTCTTCGCTGACCCACTTCTTCTCCAGCGGCCAGATGTGGTTCTGCAGCCAGTCCATCAGCGGCACATCGTCGGCGACACCGCGCAGCAGCGTCATGGCCGAATGGGCATGGCCATTGATGAGGCCGGGGATGAGGATCTGCTCGGGTAGCTCGACGCGTTCGGCCTGCGGGTACTGGGCCAGCAGGTCGGCGCGCGGGCCGACAGCGGCGATGCGCTCACCGTCGATTAGCAGTGCGTGGTTGTCGAGCACGGGCTCGCCGGGCTTCATCGTCAGCAACCAGCGGGGCAGCAGCAGGGTCTGGGTCATGTTTTGTTCTCCTGGTTTGATTCAGTTTGCCATTGGGCCGAGCGCAGGGCCGCTCCCGAGCCGGCCCACGTTGGCGATGTGCTCGTGGCTTGATGCCGCGAGCATCGCCGTCCCCGCGGGGGACCGATCAGACGCACCGCGTCCAGCGGTGTGCGGCTGGACGAGGGGCGTCATGTCTGCGTGAGCAGCTGCTCGACTTCGGCGCGGCGCGGCATGGCGTCTTGCACGCCGGGGCGAGACACGGCCAGGGCCGCAGCGGCCTGGGCAAACGCGAGCGCCTTCTCGATGGGCTGACCCTCGGCCAGCGCAGTGACAAGGGCGCCAACGAGGGTATCGCCAGCACCCACCGTATCGACCGCCTTCACGCGCCGGGCCGGCACGCGGCGTGTGCCTTGGTCGTCGACCCAGCACAGGCCATCGGCCCCCAGCGACACTAGCACCGCCGCAGGCCCCATGGCGCGCAGCGATTGCGCCAGCACCTCGGGCTCGGCCGCACTGCCACCGAGCGTCGTAATGAGCGCCTGGGCTTCGAGAGCATTGACGACGAGCAGGTCGACGAGGGGCAACAGCGACTCGCAGCCGGGGCGATAGGGCGCTGCGTTCAGCAGCGTTCTCACGCCGGCCGCGCGGGCCCGCTCGAAGGCGCGGGCGATGCTTTGCAGCGGCAGTTCCTGTTGGGCAATCAGCCAGCGCAGGCCCGTCAGCTCCAGCGCTTCGACCTGTGCCAGCGGCAACGTGCCGTTGGACCCGGCCACGGTGACGATCTGGTTCTCGGCATCCTCGGCGCCGACGACGATGAGGGCAACACCTGGCACTTCGTCGGCCGGCTGGACGACGGCGCGCGTGTCGACGCCCTCCCCGGCCAGCTGGGCCACCATCGCCGCGCCGTTCTCCAGCAGGCCTACACGCGCCGCCAGCGCCACATGCGCGCCCAGACGCGAAGCAGCCACCGCCTGGTTGGCGCCCTTGCCGCCCAGGCATGAGCCAAACCGCTGGCCGCGCAGCGTCTCGCCCGGCAGCGGCAGGCGCGGTGCATGGACGATGAGGTCGCGGTTGACGCTGCCGAGGACGAGGATCTCGGGACGGGTCATTCAGTCTCCAAAACGAAAGAACCCCTCGGGGTACCGAGGGGTTCGCAAGAGGCAGGAGCCGATCAGCCGACTATCAACGTTGGGCGATGGGCTTGACGTCGCGCGGCGTGGCGCCGACGAACAGCTGGCGCGGGCGGCCGATCTTGTACTCGGGGTCGCCGATCATCTCATTGAGCTGGGCGATCCAGCCGACCGTGCGGGCCAGCGCGAAGATGGCCGTGAACAGCGGCACCGGGATGCCAATGGCGCGCTGCACGATGCCCGAGTAGAAGTCGACATTCGGGTAGAGCTTGCGGGCGACGAAGTACTCGTCTTCCAGCGCGATCTTTTCCAGCTTCATCGCCAGTTCGAACAGCGGGTCGTTTTCCAGGCCCAGCTCGGCCAGCACCTCGTGACAGGTCTCGCGCATCAGCTTGGCACGCGGGTCGTAGTTCTTGTAGACGCGGTGACCGAAACCCATCAGCTTGACGCCGGAGTTCTTGTCCTTGACCTTGCTGACGAAGTCGCCGATGCGGGCCACGCCGCCCTGCTTTTGGATGTCGCCGAGCATGTTCAGGCAAGCCTCGTTGGCGCCGCCGTGAGCGGGGCCCCACAGGCAGGCCACGCCAGCCGCGATGGCCGCGAACGGGTTGGTGCCCGACGAGCCGCACAGGCGCACGGTCGACGTCGAGGCGTTCTGCTCGTGGTCGGCGTGCAGCGTGAAGATGCGGTCCATCGCGCGCACCAGCACGGGGTTGGGCTTGTAGTCCTCGCAGGGCGTGGCGAACATCATGCGCATGAAGTTGCCGGCGTAGCTGAGGTCGTTCTGCGGGTAGATGTAGGGCTGGCCGATGGTGTACTTGTAGGCCATCGACACCAGCGTCGGCATCTTGGCGATCAGGCGGATGGCCGAGATCTCGCGGTGCTCGGGGTTATTGATGTCCGTGCTGTCGTGATAGAACGAAGACATCGCGCCCACCAGGCCGGTCATGACGGCCATCGGGTGGGCGTCACGGCGGAAGCCGCGCAGGAAGAACTGCATCTGCTCGTTGACCATGGTGTGGTGCATCACACGGTCTTCGAAGTTGGCCTTCTCGGCCGCGTTCGGCAGCTCTCCGTAGAGCAGCAGGTAGCAGGTCTCGAGGTAGTCGCAGTTCACCGCGAGCTGCTCGATGGGGTAGCCGCGGTACAGCAACTCGCCCTTGTCGCCGTCGATGTAGGTGATGGTCGAGTTGCACGACGCCGTGCTCAGGAAGCCCGGGTCATAGGTGAACTTGCCGGTCTGTGCGTAGAGCTTGCGGATGTCGATGACATCGGGACCGACCGTGCCCTTGTAGAGCGGCAGGTCCATCGAGGGGCTGCCGTCTGAGAACGACAGGGTGGCTTTCACGTCGGACGGGGTCATGGTGCAGTCCTTTGGAGGCTTTGAAAAACAGGTCAGGGTCGCAGTTCGGCGAGAACCTCGCGCACCGCAGCGGTGTCGATTTCACCACTGGGTTCCTTGCGGCGAAGTAACAGGTCGAGAAGGTCGTTGTCGGCCAGGTCCATCAGTGCAGTCAGGCCGTCAGCCTGGGTCACGCTGATGTGCTCGCCCTTGCGCACGAAATAGCGGTCGATGAAGAGGTCGTTCTCCAGCAGGCCCCGACGGCAGCGCCAGCGCAGCTTGGACAGCGCGCGTTCGTCAATCAAGGCCACTGCTGCTTCAACCATCGTCAGACCGCGCGGCGAACCATCAATTCCTTGATCTTGCCGATGGCCTTGGTGGGGTTCAGGCCCTTGGGGCACACGTCCACGCAGTTCATGATGGTGTGGCAGCGGAACAGGCGGTACGGGTCTTCGAGGTTGTCCAGGCGGTCGGCAGTCGCCTCGTCGCGGCTGTCGGCAATGAAACGGTAGGCCTGCAGGAGGCCCGCCGGGCCGACGAACTTGTCGGGGTTCCACCAGAAGCTCGGGCAGGCCGTGGAGCAACTCGCACACAGGATGCACTCGTACAGGCCGTTGAGCTCGTCGCGCTCCTCGGGCGACTGCAGCCGCTCGGTCTCGGGCGGGATGTTGTCGTTGACGAGGTAGGGCTTGATCGAGTGGTACTGCTTGAAGAACTGCGTCATGTCGACGATCAGGTCGCGCACGACGGGCAGGCCCGGCAGCGGCTTGAGCTTGATCACGCCGGGCAGCGTGAGCATGTTCGTCAGGCAGGCCAGACCGTTCTTGCCGTTGATGTTCATCGCGTCCGAACCGCACACGCCTTCGCGGCAGGAGCGGCGGAAGGAGATGGTCGGGTCCTGCGCCTTGAGCTTCATCAGCGCATCCAGCAGCATGCGCTCGCTGCCATCCAGCTCGACCTCGATGGTCTGCATGTAGGGCTTGGCGTCCTGGTCGGGGTCGTAGCGGTAGATCTTGAAAGTGCGTTTGGTCATGGGTTTCCCGCTTGTCTTAAAAGGAGCGAACGGTCAGGGGGATGGAGTCCACCGTCAGGGGCTTCATCTGCACCGGCTTGTAGCTCAGGCGATTGCCCTGGCTGTGCCACAGGGTGTGCTTGTGCCAGTCGGTATCGTTGCGGCCATTCGGGTGTTCTGGTGTGTCACCGTAGTCATCGACCGAATGCGCCCCCCGGCTTTCCTTGCGCGCAGCAGCCGAGACAATGGTCGCCTGCGCCGCTTCAATCAGGTTTTCGACTTCCAGCGCCTCGATGCGTGCGGTGTTGAAGATTTTTGACTTGTCTTTCAGGCCGATGTTGTTGACACGATCGCGCAGTGCAGCGATTTTGGTCACGCCTTCATCCATGATGGCCTGGGTGCGGAAGACGCCAGCATGCTGCTGCATCGCTGCGCGAATGTCATTGGCGACGTCCTGCGCGTATTCGCCTTCCGTTGCGTTGTCGAGCCGGGCGATGCGCGCCAGGGTGGCATTGGCGGCATCGGCCGGCAAAGGCTTGTGTATGGTGGTTTTGTTGAACTCGACGATGTGGTTACCCGCAGCGCGGCCGAACACCAGCAGATCGAGCAGGGAGTTGGTGCCCAGGCGGTTGGCACCGTGCACGCTGACGCAGGCACATTCGCCGACGGCGTACAGGCCGTTAACGACTTCGCTTTTGTTTTCAGCGTTCTGCGTGACAACCTGTCCATGGATGTTGGTCGGGATGCCGCCCATCTGGTAGTGGATGGTGGGCACCACGGGAATCGGCTCCTTGGTGATGTC
>NZ_JBDSQX010000004.1:0-6509 GCF_039929605.1 Roseateles sp. | reverse complement strand
CGCAGCGTGCCTTACGAGATCGTCCCGCGCCGCCCGGGTGACATCGCCGCCTGCTGGGCCGACCCGGCAGCAGCCCTCGCAACACTCGGCTGGCAGGCCAAGCTCGACCTCGCACGCATGTGTGAGGACAGCTGGCGCTGGCAACAACTCAACCCTCACGGATTCGCATGATTCAAGTTCAGCCCGTCATCATGGCCGGCGGCTCCGGCACCCGGCTTTGGCCGCTGTCGCGCAGCGGCTATCCCAAGCAGTTCCTCGTGCTGTCTGGCAACGAGAGCCTGTTCCAGCTTGCCGCACGCCGGCTGGCAGCGCTGGCCTCGCCCGAGTTCGAGTTGGCAGGCCCCTGCATCGTCGGCAACGAGGAGCACCGCTTCCTCGTGCTGGACCAACTGCGCGAAACCCGCCAGGAGCCCAGCAGCGTGCTGCTGGAGCCCTGTGGCCGCAACACGGCACCGGCCTTGACGCTGGCAGCACTGGCGGCCCTCGAAGGCGGCAATGACCCTGTCCTCGTCGTCACGCCGGCCGATCAGACCGTGACCCAGCCCGCCGCTTTCACTGCTGCGCTGCAAGACGCAGTCCGCATTGCGGCCGAGGGTGCCATCGCCATCCTCGGCATCACGCCCGACCGGCCAGAGACGGGCTACGGCTATATCCGCACGACGGGCGATGCGGCCGGCCTGGCGGTCGCGCAGTTCGTGGAGAAACCCAACCTCGAAACGGCGCAGCGCTATCTGACCGAGGGTGGCTACTACTGGAACAGCGGCATGTTCGTGCTGCGTGCCAGCGTCTGGATGAATGCGTTGGAGCGCTTCCGCCCCGACATTGCAGTCGCCACTCGCGCAGCCTGGGATGCGCGCAAGACCGACGCCAAGTTCGTGCGGCCGGCCAAGGCTGAGTTTGCCGCCGTGCCCAGCGAATCCGTCGACTACGCCGTCATGGAGCGCTGTCCCGGCACCGACATCGGGCTGCGCATGGTGGCGCTGGACGCTGGCTGGAACGACCTCGGCGCCTGGGAGGCCGTCTGGCAGGTGTCGGACAAGGACGAGAACGGCAACGCCTTCGTCGGTGACGCGATCATTGCCGACAGCCAGAACACCCTGGTGCACGCCACCAGCCGCCTCGTCGGCGTGGTCGGCCTGAAAGACATCGTCGTCGTCGAGACGGCGGATGCCGTGCTGGTGAGCGACCGCTCGCGCAGCCAGGAGGTCAAGCAGATCGTCAACCGCCTGGGCGCCGAGCGGCGCGGCGAGCATGCCCTGCACCGCAAGGTGCACCGCCCCTGGGGCTGGTATGACAGCATCGACAACGGTCCGCGCCACCAGGTCAAGCGCATCATGGTCAAGCCAGGTGCCAGCTTGAGCCTGCAGATGCACCACCACCGCGCCGAGCACTGGATCGTCGTCTGCGGCACCGCGGAGATCGTCAACGGCGACAAGACCATCCTGCTGACCGAAAACCAGTCGACTTACATCCCCCTCGGCCAGACCCACCGCCTGGCCAACCCCGGCAAGGTGCCGCTGGAGATCATTGAAGTCCAGTCCGGCTCCTACCTCGGCGAGGACGACATCGTCCGTTTTGAAGACACCTACGGCAGGACTTGATCTCACCTTCCCGTAGCAACAGGCCCGGTGATCCGGGCCTGTTGCGTTTCATGGCACCTCCGGGATGCGCGACACTCTTCCGGCTTACATCGGAACTGATTCATGACCATCCTCGTCACCGGCGGCGCCGGCTTCATCGGCAGCAACTTCGTGCTCGACTGGCTGCGCCAGTCCAACGAGCCCGTCGTCAACCTTGACGTGCTGACCTATGCCGGCAACCCTGAAAACTTCGCCTCTCTGGACGGCGATGCACGCCACATCTTCGTCAAGGGCGACATCTGCGACCGCGCCCTGGTCGACAGCCTGCTGGCCACACATCAGCCGCGCGCCATCGTCCATTTCGCGGCCGAAAGCCACGTCGACCGCTCCATCAGCGGCCCCGGCGCCTTCATGAAGACGAACGTCGACGGCACCTTCACGCTGCTCGAAGCCGCCCGCGCCTACTGGGGCGGGCTGGCAGACGAGGCCAAGGCCGCCTTCCGTTTCCATCACGTGTCGACCGACGAGGTTTACGGCTCGCTGAAGGCCGACGACCCGCCCTTCGCTGAGACCAACCCCTACGAGCCGAACAGCCCCTACTCGGCCAGCAAGGCCGCCAGCGACCACCTCGTGCGCTCCTGGCACCACACCTATGGCTTGCCGGTCGTCACGACCAACTGCTCCAACAACTACGGGCCCTATCACTTCCCCGAGAAGCTGATCCCGCTGATGATCGTCAACGCGCTGGCCGGCAAGCCGCTGCCGGTCTACGGCGACGGCCAGCAGATCCGCGACTGGCTCTACGTGACGGACCACTGCAGCGGCATCCGCGCGGTGCTGGCCGGCGGCAAGCTGGGCGAGACCTACAACATCGGTGGCTGGAACGAGCAGGCCAACATCGACATCGTCAAGATCGTCTGCAAGCTGCTGGACGAACTCAAGCCCTCGGCCGAGGGCCCCTACGAGCGCCTTATCACCTACGTGAAGGACCGCCCCGGCCACGACCGCCGCTACGCCATCGACGCACGCAAGATCGAGCGCGAACTGGGCTGGCGCCCGGCCGAGACCTTCGAGACCGGCATCCGCAAGACGGTGCAGTGGTACCTCGACCATCCCGAGTGGGTCGCCCGCGTGCAGAGCGGCGCCTACAAGGACTGGGTCTCCAAGCAGTACAGCGCATGAAAATACTCCTCCTAGGCAAAGGCGGCCAGGTCGGCTGGGAGCTGCAGCGTTCACTGGCCGTCGCTGGTGAGGTGGTGGCGCTGGACTCCGACGACGGCGGCGATTTCACGCAGCCCGAGCAATTGCTGGCTCGCGTGCAGGCGCTGGCCCCACAGGTCATCGTCAATGCCGCAGCCCACACCGCCGTCGACAAGGCCGAAAGCGAGCCCGACCTCGCCCGCCAGATCAACGCCAGCACGCCCGCCCTTCTAGCCATCGAGGCCAAGCGCCTGGGCGCGCTGCTGGTGCACTACTCGACCGACTACGTCTTCGACGGCAGCGGCAGCCATGCCCGCGACGAAGAAGCGCCCATCGCACCGCTAAGCGTCTACGGCGCCACCAAGGCCGAAGGCGAGGACGCCATTCGCGCCAGCGGCTGCCAGCACCTGATCCTGCGCACCAGCTGGGTCTATGCTGCGCGCGGCGGCAATTTCGCCAAAACCATGCTGCGCCTGGCCGCCGAGCGCCAGCAGCTCAAGGTCATCGCCGACCAGATCGGCGCGCCCACCGGGGCCGACCTGCTGGCCGACCTGACGGCCCACATGATGCGCGCAGCGCGCGCCAACCCGGCGCTGAGCGGCACCTACCACGCCGTCGCCGGTGGGGAGACGAACTGGCACGACTACGCACGCTTCGTCATCGAGCTGGCAAGGGAGCGTGGCAAGCCCATCAAGGTCGCGCCGGAGCAGATCCTGCCGATCCCGACGAGCGACTACCCCACACCGGCCCAGCGCCCGCTGAACTCGCGCCTGTCCACCGCCAAGCTGCAGCAGCGCTTCGGCCTGCGCCTGCCGCACTGGCAGCAAGGCGTCGAGCGCATGCTCACTGAAATCCTTTGAACTAACGCAAAGTCTCCGATGACAAACCGCAAAGGCATCATCCTCGCCGGCGGGTCCGGCTCGCGCCTGCACCCGGCCACGCTGGCCGTCAGCAAGCAGTTGCTGCCGGTCTACGACAAGCCCATGGTCTATTACCCGCTCAGCACGCTGATGCTCGCGGGCATCCGCGACGTGCTCATCATCAGCACGCCGCAGGACACCCCGCGCTTCGAGTCCCTGCTGGGTGACGGCTCACGCTGGGGCATGAGCATCAGCTACTGCGTGCAGCCCAGCCCCGACGGCCTGGCCCAGGCCTTCATCCTTGGACGCGACTTCGTCGACGGCAAGCCCAGCGCCCTGGTGCTGGGCGACAACATCTTCTACGGCCACGACTTCGCCGGCCTGCTCCACAGCGCGACCCAGCGCGACACCGGCGCCAGCGTCTTCGCCTATCACGTGCACGACCCCGAGCGTTATGGCGTCGTCGATTTCGATGCCGACAAGCGTGCGCTGTCCATCGAAGAAAAGCCCTCGGCGCCGAAAAGCAACTACGCCGTTACGGGCCTGTACTTCTACGACGAGCAGGTCTGCGACATCGCCGCCAACATCAAGCCCAGCCCGCGCGGCGAGCTGGAGATTACCGACGTCAACGCCGAATACCTGAAGCGCGGCCAGCTCAGCGTCGAGATCATGGGGCGCGGCTATGCCTGGCTGGACACCGGCACGCACGACAGCCTGATGGAAGCGGGCCAGTTCATCGCCACGCTTGAAAAGCGCCAAGGGCTGAAGGTTGCCTGCCCGGAGGAAATTGCCTTCCGTGCTGGTTGGATCACGGCCGAGCAACTCGAGGCCCTGGCCAAGCCGCTGGCCAAGAACGGCTACGGCCAGTACCTACAGAAGCTGCTGAAGGACCGGGCCTACTGATGACCGCTGCGACGCTGCTCACTGTCACCCCCACCGCCCTGCCCGAGGTGCTGGTCGTCGAGCCCAAGTTGTTCGGCGACGCTCGTGGCTTCTTCACCGAGAGCTGGAACGAAGCACGCTTCAATGACGCGCTGGGCTACGACGTGCATTTCGTGCAGGACAACCACTCCCGCTCCTCGCGCGGCGTGCTGCGCGGCCTGCACTACCAGCTCGACCCGCACGCGCAGGGCAAGCTGGTGCGCTGCACGTCGGGCGCGGTCTTCGACGTCGCGGTCGACATGCGCCGCTCCAGCCCGAATTTCGGTCGCTGGGTCGGCTACGAGCTGACGGCCGAGAACCACCGCCAGTTGTGGATCCCGCCGGGCTTCGCTCACGGCTTCGTCGTCCTCAGCGAAACGGCCGACTTCCTGTACAAAACCAGCGGCCGCTACGCTCCCGAGTGCGAAGGCGCCGTGCGCTGGGACGACCCCGCCATCGGCATCCAGTGGCCACTGGACGGCATCACGCCGCAGCTGTCGGCCAAGGATGTGGCAGCACCGCTGCTGGCCGACGCAAGAACTTTCGACTGATCTTCCCCGGCGCCGTCGCGTTGATGAGCTACCGGCGTTGCACGACTCAAGGTGCCGAGCTGGCAAGAAGTTTGGCCGTGCGCCGCAGGCCCTCGAAGATGGCGGTCGCGACCCTCTCCGGGTAGCCGGTAGGCAGTCGGGCACTTACGGCCGTGATGGCTCGCTCGATGTCCTCCAGCACCTCTTCGATGACGTCTTCCGCACTTTCGCGCTGGAAGAACTTTGCAGCCGTCGCGTTGAAGTGGCGACGCTGGATGTCCTTGAGGCTGTAGTGCTGATTCTTGCTATGCAGCGCCATGGCGAGCTTGGTTTTGTGCCAGGAGAACTGGCTTGCGCCGTTTCCTTCAACGGGCCAGATGGACATCACGTCGTAGAGCGGCGTGAGCGCGTAGCGGCCGCGCGGCAAGATGCGCAGGCTGAAGTTCTTGGCGTGACCGTCGGGTGCCGCCATCATCCACAAAAGCAGTTGCGCCTTGAGAAAGTTCTTGAGGTCGGCTTGCGCGTTCACGGAGCCAGCGAGAACACGCGCGATGTCCGCGATCCCGGGTCCGCCATCGGCCTCGTACTTGCGGTGGGGCGCCGTGCCACTGACCTGGCAGAAATCTTCCTGGGGAAGGCGCAGCAGCCAGGTGCCCGAGGAATGCATCTGCCGGTCGAACCGCTCGACGCAGAGAACCTTCTGGCTCCCGAACTGAACCATCTCAGTCTTGGCCGTCGGCAGCCCGAGCTCGCGCATCAGCTCCATGCAGAGCCACTCGTTCTCTACCGAGGTGCCGAAGTCGGCCTTGCGCGCACCCACAAGGCCGATGGGCAGCTTCAGGATGTGCGAGGTGGGGGTGGAGCCGCGGGGACGCTTCCACTGGCCGTCATGCCACAAGAGTGCCGTTTTCTCCTGGGCGCCGGCAAGAGACTCTGAAGTTGTCGTTGTCTTCCACGCCCGGGTGCGGGCCTGAGCCAGCCGCTAGCATCAGCAGCTCCTCCACCTCACCCTCGTTGAGCGACGTGCCCTCAATGGTTGCGACGTTGACCGGCGACTCGTCAGCGCCGAGCAGCTGGATGGCGCCCACGCAATCACGCCCGATGGCCTCGAGCAGGTCAAATGCCTCCAGGGTGTCGGTTTTGAACCGGGTGGCCAAGCGCTTTCGGATGGGCTCGCTGTCGGGAAGCAGGTTCTCGAAGTAATTGTTGACCGGGGCGCCGCGCAAAGCCTGCGTGCCCGTGAAGGGCATGGACAGCGACAGCGGTCGACCTGCCTCTGAGGCCATCCAGTCGTGAGCGTCCGGCGGCCCCACCTTCCGCCCCGGTCGCCATCGCGTGAACATGGCGTCCACCTGATTTTGGTGGACACCTATGCAACCCAATGTTCAACAAGGCGCGCGGCGAGTGCACGCGGCGGA
>NZ_JBDSQX010000003.1:0-28937 GCF_039929605.1 Roseateles sp. | reverse complement strand
CAGGTGCGGGTGCGGGTGCCGGCGTTGGGGCAGGTGCGGGTGCGGGTGCCGGCGTTGGGGCAGGTGCAGGTGCTGGCGTTGGGGCAGGCGCAGGCGCAGGTGCAGGTGCAGGTGCAGGTGCAGGTGCAGGTGCAGGTGCAGGTGCAGGTGCAGGTGCGGGCGCGGGTGCGGGCGCGGGTGCGGGTGCGGGAGCGGGCGCTGGGGCAGGCGCTGGCTCGGGAGCCGGTGTGGGAGCTGGCGGTGGCGCAGGTGCCGGTGCAGTGGATACCGGGGAGGCGAGATCCTCAGCGACCTTGTCGCCCGATGTACGCCGCGGGGTCTGGGGCGACGGGCCCGCAGCGACCACCGTGCCGGCCTCGGCCGCGTTGGCCGGCTGCAGGTACATCAGCTGCTGCACGCTGACGCCTGGTTTCACCGAACGGTTCGGCGCGTAGGCCGACGAGCCCTTGGGCACATCGACGCAGCCGCCGTCGTTGCAGACCGCCACGAGGCCGCCGATCACGCCGACGCGCAAGCCGTTGTCTACGTCGGCGGTGTACTCGGTGCCGCGGATGCCGATAGTGCCCGATGGGGTGTCGAGCTTGTAGTTGCTGGTGCGGGGCTTGCCGATGGTGCCGCTGATGGTGCGCAAGCCGCCGCCCAGCAGGCTCATGAAGCCGCGTTCGTCGTCTCCGGCGGGGCTGGCGAGGTGGTAGTCGTCAAGCCGCAGCGTCGTGCGTTCGCCCAGCGCCATCATGGCGCCGTCGACCATGCGCAACTGCACGCGGCCCTTGCCGGTCCGCACCGTTTCGCCGGACTCGATGGCTTCACCGGTCTTCAGCTCGCGGGCCACGCCCTTGGCCGAGACCACGCGCACGTCTCCGCTCGTGAACAGGGCCGTGGCCGCCGGTGCCGCCCAGGCCAGGCCGTTGACGACGCACAGCGCCGCTGCTGCCAGCGCATGGCGAAGGCCGGTGGCCGGCGCGGGGGAGTGGCCCCGGGGCGTGCCCGGTCGGTGTCGAAGGCCCTGGATGCGGCTCATTGGAAGCTCCTGTGGGCGGTGATCTGGAAGACGTTGCGCGCGTAGTCGTACAGCACGACGTTGGACCCGACCCGCGCGCGGCGGGCCTGGGCGACCCACTGCCAGCGCGCGTTGGCGCTCCAGCGCAGGCCGGCGGAAAAGTCGTTCTGCCCGTCCCGGCGAGCCATGTCGAAGAACGGCTCGGTGCCGCCGTAGCGGCGCCGTTCGTATTGCCATTCACCGAAGCCCGTCACCGTGGCCGCCAGGCGCTGCTCCACACCCAGCCGCAGGCCGGCGCCGTGGTGGCCGAAGTTGGCGAAAGCCGATGCCCTGGCGCGCTCCTGCACGGCGTAGGCACTGCCGTAGGCCAGCGGCCCGGCGCCGTTGAACTGGCGCGCGCCGCCAACGCCGAGCAGCAGGCGGTCGGTGTCGCGCTCCGCCTGCCCCTTGTAGGCCTGGCGCGACCACTGGCCGAACACACTGGCCTGGGACGTGGCGTCGAGCTGCGCTTGCCACTGGGCCGTCAGGCCATTGGCCGTGCGGTACCGGCTGCCGCCGACCCAGGCCGTGTTGTTCTGCAGCGCAATGAGCTGGCTCTGCGTGCCGGCGGTGTGGCGCAGGCCGGCCGTGCCGTCGATGAAAACAGTGTTCATGTCGTGGACGACACGGTCCACCGTGGCGCGAAGATTTGCCGCAGCCACCAGCTTCCAGGACGGCGACAGCGCCGCCTCGGCATTCATGCCGCCCGCGCTGGAGAGCACCAGGTCATGTCGCTGGCGGTTCTCCGGCGTGGTCTGGAACAGGATGCCGCCGAACGCGGGGATCGCGAACCCGCCCTGGTGGGTGGCGCTGTTGACGTTGCTGTCGTGGGCAACGCCCAGTTCGACATAGCCCGACACCCTCGGGCCGGCAGCCGGTGCCACCTGGTCGACCACGCCGAGCACGCGGTCGATGGCAGCCGCAGCGCCGGCCGGCAGGTCGGCACGGCGCACCAGGCGCCACTGCTCGCGCGCGGCATCGGCATCGCCCGCGGCCAGGTAGGCGCGGCCGAGCTCGGCGCGGGCCAGCATGTCTTCGGGGCGCTGCTGCACGGCGCGCTCTAGCGCAAAGATGGCGCGCGTGATATGGCCGGCGTCGAGTGCGGCGACGCCCAGCAGGTAGTCGAAGCGAGCATCGCCCGCGCGGGTTACCTCGGCGCCGGCCAGCAGTGTGTAGGCGCCGGCGGCGTCATGCCGGTCCAGGCGAGCGTGTGCGTCGTCCAGCAACACATCCTGGGCGAAGGCGTTCGAGACAGACAACAGGGAAATGGCGAACGCGCAAAGCCGGCTGCGCAGCCCGAGCGCGGCGGCCCTTGTCCTGGAAAACAGGTGGAGCAACGAAACCTCTCATTCGACCGCAATGCTCGGCTGCATTGCGGTCGCCGCATCTTCAGCCAACGCTCGACGTTCTGAGGTTTTGGCGCCGCAGCGCCCGTGACATCCGTCGCGGATGTGTTTGTCAACAGGTAACCGCCGGGCGCTGTGCTGCCGGGCCCGCCCGGCTCGGCCGAGTCAGAGTTCCGTGCGCAACGCCCACAACTCGGGGAACAGCACCACGTCCAGCATCTTGCGCAGATAGCTCACGCCACCCGTGCCGCCCGTGCCGCGCTTGAAGCCAATGACGCGCTCCACCGTCGTCACATGCCGGAAGCGCCAGAGGCGGAAGGCGTCCTCCAGGTCCACCAGTTCCTCGCCCATCTGGTAGAGGTCCCAGTGGTCCTTGGGCGCGCGGTAGACGATCAACCAGGCGTCCTTCACGCCGTCATCGGCCGCGTAGGGCTGGGTCCAGTCGCGCTGCGTGTGCGAGGCCGGCACGGCGATGCCGCGGCGGGCCATCAGCTTCAGCACCTCGTCGTAGAGCGACGGCGCCTCGTAGGCTTGCTGCACCTGGGCGAGCAGGTCGGGCCGGTGCTCGTGCGGCTTCAGCATGGCCGCGTTCTTGTTGCCGAGCAGGAACTCGATGCGCCGGTACTGCGCGCTCTGAAAGCCGCTGCTCTTGGCGAGGTAGGGCCGCACGGCGCTGTACTCGGGCGGCGTCATCGTCGCCAGCACGTCCCAGGCGTGAACGAGCTGTTCCATGATGCGCGACACCCGGGCCAGCATCTTGAAGGCCTCGGGCAGGCGGTCGGCCGCCACGTGGGTGATGGCCGCATGCAGCTCGTGCAGCATCAGCTTCATCCACAGCTCCGACGTCTGGTGCTGCACGATGAACAGCATCTCGTTGTGGTCGGGCGAGAGCGGCTTCTGCGCGGTCAGGATGGCGTCGAGTTGCAGGTAGTCGCCGTAGCTCATCTCCTTGGAGAAGTCGAGCTGGGCGCCGTGGTGTTCTTGCGTGGTCACGGTTAGGTCACCTTCGAGCGATTGGTGAATTGCGGCGTGTCCCAGGCTTCGGTCGAGAGGATGTCGGCCAGCGTGTCCACCGCGTGCACCACATCGGCAAAGCCGTTGTAGAGCGGCGCAAAGCCGAAGCGCAGCAGCTCGGGGTCGCCGGCACGGAAGTCGCCGATGACGCCTCGGTCGATCAGCGCCTGCATGACGGCGTAGCCGTCCACGCCGCTCTGCAGCGCGAACGACACCTGCGAGCCGCGCAGCGACGCCTCGCGTGGCGTGGCGATGACGGCGCCCGGCACCTGCGCCTCCACCTCGCCAATGAAGGCCTCGGTCAGCGCCAGCGACTTGTTGCGCAGCGCCTTGATGCCGCCCAGCTTGAGCGCGGCGTCGTACACGTCCAGCGCCGTGTCCAGCCCCGTCATGGACAGCAAGGCCGGCGTGCCGCACTGGTACTGCTGGATGCCGGGCGCGGGCTGGTATTCGCTGTCGAAATCGAAGGGTGACGCATGACCCAGCCAGCCGGTCAGCGGCTGCCACACCTGACCTTCGTGGCGCGGGTGCATCCACACGAAAGCCGGCGCGCCGGGGCCGCCGTTGAGGTATTTGTAGCCGCAACCGATGGCGAAGTCGGCCGCGCTGCCCAGCAGGTCGATGGGCACCACGCCGGCGCTGTGCGCCAGGTCCCACACGGCCAGCGCGCCGGCCTGGTGGGCCCAGCGCGTCAGCAGCGCCATGTCGTGCATGCGGCCGCTGCGGTAGTTCACATGCGTCAGCATCAGCACGGCGCAGTGCTCGTCGAGCAGCGGCGGGATGTCCTCCGGCCGCTCGGCCAGGATCAACTCGCCGCCGTGCGCCCGCACCACGCTCTGCGCGATGTAGTTGTCGGTCGGGAAGTTGCTGCGCTCGCTGACGACGATCTTGCGTTTGCCCTGCTGCAGTTGCAGCGCCGCGTGCAGCACCTTGTAGAGGTTCACCGAGGTGGAGTCCGCCACCAGCACCTCGCCCGGGCGCGCGCCCAGCCACGGCGCCAGCCGGTCGCCCAGGCGGCGCGGCAGGTCGATCCAGCCCGCGGTGTTCCAGCTCTTGATGAGGCCCTGACCCCACTCCTGCTCCACGGCGCGCTGGATGCGCTCGGGTGTGGCGCGAGGCAGGGCGCCCAGCGAGTTGCCATCGAGGTAGGTGATGCCCTCGGGCAGCGTGAACAGCTTGCGCAGGCTGCGCAGGGGGTCGGCGGCGTCGAGCCGCTTGGCGTCGTCAAGGTTCATGGCAATTCCCTCAGGATGGCGCGCACGGGCGAAGCGCAGGCGCCTTGTAGTTTCAGGGGCAGGGCGATCAGTTCGTAGTCGCCCTCGGGCACGTCGTCGAGCACGAGGTTTTCCAGCACGCGCAAGTCCAGTCGGCGCAGTTGCTGGTGGCTGCTGAGCAGCTTGGAGTCGGCCGGGTCCACGCTCGGTGTGTCGATGCCGACGAGCCGCACGCCGCGCGCGGCCAGCCATTCGACGGCCTCGGGTGCGTAGGCCGTGAAGGCGGGGTTCCACACGGTGTCGGCCCGCGTGCAGCAGCGCACCAGCACGCGCGGGGGCAGGTCGGCTGCAGCGTGCTGCAGGTGCGCCACCGTGATCAGCGGTGCCGCGCCGAGGGCGTGGATGACGCGGCAGCGGCCGAGGTAGGTGTCCAGCGGCACCTGGTCGATGGCCGGCGCGTCGTTGGCGTAGTGCAGCGGCGCGTCGGCATGCGCGCCCACGTGGGGCGACATCGTGATGGCGCTGAGGTTGACGGGGCAGCCGGGCGACAACTGGGCTGTCCAGCGCAGCGCGTAGGGCTCGTCACCCGGGAAGATCGGCGCGTCAGGCGCGACGGTGGGCGAGATATCCCACAGGCGGGGCGAGGGGTGGGGAAGGGCGTTGGAACTGCTCATGGCGGCGGCACCATAGCGGCGGCGGATGCATCGTGGTGTCGGTTAATTCCAACTCCATGTCAACCGGCGTTGCGTCCGGCTTTGCCGCACAGGCGCCAAGGTCGGCAATCGCCGTTCCGAGGAGGGCGCTACCAGCGCCTGTTCACACGCCTGTCGTTGCCCTTGACGCCGTTGATTCCATCCGCGCCGTGCGCGGCCTGAGGCGGCATCAACTGCGCGGCCGTGCCGGCGCCCAGAGCCAGGTCGATGGCCTGGCGCTGGTCCATCACCCGGGGCCCCGCTGAATCGACTTCAATGCCTGCGGCCGTGGCCATCTGCTCAACCAGCGCCTCGCGCATGCGGCTGTAAAAAGGCCCGCGCTTTTCGCCGCGGGCGTCCACCAGGCCATCGGCCCAGGCCTGCAGCTGGCGTGCGTCTTCCGTGCGGCCGGCGTGCCACGCGGCCCAGGGCAGGGCGTCGGCCATCCACCAGACCATGTCGTCGGCCAACAGCAGGTGCAGGGCTTCGAGCGCCGACGCGTGCGCCTGCGGCCCGCCCATGCGCAGTTGCAGCGACGCAGCCGTGGCCACGAGGAAGAGCTGTTCGCGCAGCAGGCCGTGAGCCCGCACCTCGTCTACCGCCGCCTGGCAGCGCGCGCAGGCTTCCTCGTCGCGGCCCAGCAGCGACAGCGCCTGCGCAATCGTGAACGTTGCCTGCCAGGCCTCGAAACTGGCGCCTGCGTTGCGGCAGATCTGGGCGCATTGCTCCATGCCCTGCAGAATGCCGGCCCAGTCCGCGCGCTGCCGGCACAGCATGGCCTGCATGCGCGCGTGGTGGCGGCGGGCAAAGGGCGGCCAGCCGGCCTGCAGGCAGGCGCCGATGCGCGCCACGAGGACACTGCCGTCGAAGGCTTCGCCCACGCGGTTCAGCAAGGAGAACTTGTTGTTCAGCGCCACGTAGCTGGCCACGTGGTCCTGCGCCTGGGCGTGCCCCAGCAACGCACGGCGTATCGCCGCCAGGGCCTGCACGGGGTCGCCCAGTTGGCCGTGGTTGGTGAAGACACCGTGGGCGTCGTCCAGCAGCAATTGCGTGCCCGCCGAAAGCACGGGCGGTTGGGCCGCTTGCAGCGCCAGCGCCCGCTGCAGCCAGGCCCAGCCTTCGCGCCGGTTGCCGCTGCGCAGCCACAGGTGCATGCTGCTGGCGGCCAAGGCGGCGGCCGTGTCCACCGCTTCGGCCGGGGCACCAGGGGCCAGGCCAAAGCGCAGCGCGGCACGCAGGCTGTCGATGTCGGGCCGCAGCAGCGGCAGCCAGTGCAGCGTGGGCGTGAACAGTTCGGTGCGGCGCAGGTCTTTGAAGCGCCGTGCCATCCAGCGCAGGTGGCGCAGGCGAGCATCCGTCTCGCGGCCGGTCTCGGCCAGGCCGTCCAGCGCCATGCGTCGTACGCTGTCGAACAGGCGCAGGCGCAGGCGCAGGCCTTGCGGCGTGGTGTCGGCCACCACCAGTGACCGGGCGCGCAGTTCCTCCAGCAGTTCCAGCGCCACGTCGTCGCCCAGCAAGCCTTCGGCGTCTTCGACGCTGAAGCTGCCGGCGAACACGGCCAGGCTTTGCAAGGCTTCGCGCTCTGCGTCGGCCAACAGGCTGAACGTCCAATCCAGGGCTGCGGCCAGCGTGCGGTGGCGGGCGGCGGCGTCACGCGGGCCGCGTGTGAGCAGGGCGAAGCGTTGGTCCAGGCGCAGCCGCACGCCGGCCACACCCAACATGGGCACCCGGGCGGCGGCCAGTTCCAGCGCCAGCGGCACGCCGTCCAGTGCTCGGCAGATGGCCGCGATGTCAGCGTGCTCGGCCGGCTGCGGCGCCCATTGCGGCAGCAACTGGTGGATGCGCGCGCACAGCAGCTGCGCGGCGGCATAGCCTTCGGGCGGCGGCGCGCTGTCGCCCTTGTCGCTGGGCAGGGCCAGCGGGGCCAAGGGCAGCACGCGTTCACTGCCCAGGCGCAAAGGCAGCTGGCTGGTCACCAGCAGGCAAACGCCGGGCGCTGCGGCCAGTACGGCACTGACCAACTCGGCCACCGCGTCGACCAGGTGCTCGGCGTTGTCCAGCAACAGCAGCAGGCGCTGACCGGCCAGCGCCTGGGCCAGGGCCGCAGCGCTGCCGGCCGCGTGCTCGCCCAGGTGCAGCAGCTGCGCCAGGCTCGGCACGATCAGGGCGGGGTCGGTCAGGTCTTCCAGGCGCAGCAGCCAGCGGCCGTGGCGAGCGCCAACCGCGTCTTGCCGACGCCGCCCAGCCCCGTCAGCGTGGCCAGACGGTGGTGGGTCAGCAAGCTCGTCAACAAGGCCTGTTCGGTGGCACGGCCCAGCAGGGCTTCGCCACTGCCGGGCAGGTTGCCGGGCGAGGTGGCATCCGCCTGCGGCCTCACGCCCAAACCGGTGCCGCTCGTGTTGCCGGCCTGGGCCGCCAGCGGTTGCACCGAAGCCGCAAAACGGTAGCCCAGGCGCGGCACGGTCTCGATGTACAGCGGCGCCTTGGCATCGTCGCCCAAGGCCAGGCGCAGCATGTTTACTGCGCCCTTGAGCACCGATTCACTGACGTGCCGATGGCCCCAGACGGCATCCAGCACCTCGTCCTTCTTCAGCAAGCGGCCCGGGTGGGCGGCCAGCAGGGCCAGCACCTGGAGCGGCCGGCCTGCCAGGGCCAGCGGCTGGCCGGCACGGGTGACACGGGCCTGGGCGGCATCCAACACATAAGGCCCGAAGGCCACCGGGCCTTGCGGGGCTGGCGACAGCGCTGCGGGTTCAGGGTTCATTGGGGGCGGATTGTGTCGTCGACTTGTTGCCGCTGACTTTTGTCACTGACGCCGGTGTGACCAAAGCCTGACCGCCGTCTGACGACTTCCGGGGCGGCTCTCCAGACACTGCGGTCACGCCGAAACGGCTTTCTTCACACACACCAACCCACCCACTCTGGACCCACATGAACGCTCTCACCCGCATCACCCAACTTAGCGCCGCCTGCGCCTTGACTCTTGCCGCCAGCCTGGCGCAAGCCCAGGTCACCATCGACCAGAACAAGGCCCTGGCCGGCAACATCACCCCAGGCGACGCGCCGGGTTATCCGATCACCATCACGCGCCCCGGGCTCTACAAGTTGGTGGGCAACCTCAGCGTGCCGGGCGGCACGGACGGTATTCAGATCGCCGCTGATGACGTGACGATCGACATGAACGGCTTCACGCTGGGCGGCAGCGTCAGCTGCACGCGCAACAGCCAGACACGCGTGGTGTCCTGCGCTTTCGGCGCCGGTTTCAGCACCGGCATCGACAGTTCCTTCAAGGGCGCCTTCAATGGCTTCGTCGTGCGTGACGGCACCGTGCGCGGTTTCGGCCAGGGTGTGCGGGGGGTCGAGGGCGAAACGCTGCTGCGAATGCACATCACGCAGAACGAGGGATACGGCGTGGCAACCGCAATGACCTTCGCGGGCATGTCGATCATCGACAGCATCGTCGATCTCAACGGGTCGACGGGGATCGCCGTTGGCAACGGGCTCATCCGGGGCAGCCGGGTCGGCCATAACGGCAAAAACGGCATCCAGACCAGCAACATGATCGTCGAGAGCAGCTTCGTGATGGGCAACAAGAACATCGGCATGCAATCGGGCGCTGCGCGGGGCGTGTGGCTGCTGAGCAATGGCACCAACCGCGACAGCGTGCAGTCGCTCGGCGGCAACATCGACAGCACGGTGATTTTCTGAGCGGTCTGCGCCACGCGCTCGGACTGCCTGTCTTCAACCTGGAGCTATCCATGATCTCGACCATCCCCGTCTTCACCCGCCACGCCGCCATGTTTTGCGCGGCGGCGGCCCTGGTCGGTCTCGGCACCGCCGCCCCGTCGGCCGTCAACGCAGCGCCCGTGACCTACGCCTTCACCGGCGTGGTCGATGACGACGAAGCCAACCGGGGCTACGGCAGCTTCACCGGCAGCTTCACCTTCGACAGCGCCGCCACCGACGCCATCGCCGACCCCAGCACCGGGGCCTATGCCCACAGCGGCGCACCCTGGGGCCTGACGCTGGCCTTCGACGGCGGTGCGGCGTTCACCTTGAGCGACAGCTTCCACGTGCTGGTCAGCAATGACCTGCTGGGCACCGACCAATGGGGCCTGCTGGCGCAGGACGCTTCGCAATCGATCAGCATGACTTTCACCGACCTGGGCGGCCTGGTGTTCGGTAGCGATGTCATGCCCTTGCCCGCCGGTGGTTTGACACTGGCCGCCTTCAGCACCAGCGGGTTGCGCTGGGAAACCGGCGCCGGCGCGCTGCAAGGGCATATGGACACGCTGGCCTGTGGCAGCGGCTGCGTGGGTGGCGGCGGTGGCGGTGGCGGTGGCGGCGGCGGTGGTGGTGGTGGTGGTGGTGGTGGTGGTGGTGGTGGCGCGGTGCCGCCCAACCGCCTCCCTGAGCCGTCCAGCCTGTTGCTGGCTTCGCTGGGCCTTGGCCTGATGCTGCGCCGTCAGCAGCAGCGCGCGCGCCATGAACGCCCGTGACATCGCGCTGGTGCGCGAAAGCCATGCCTGGGTGGCGCCCGTGGCCGACCAAGCCGCCGCGCAGTTCTATGACCGCGTGTTCGAGCGCGCGCCCAGCGTGGCCACCCTGTTCCGCGGCGACATGGCTCAGCAGGGCGCACGCCTGATGGCCATGATCGGCGCGGCGGTGGGTTTGCTGGACGACATGGACAAGCTCAACGGCGTGCTCGTGGAGCTGGGCCGCCGCCATGTCGGCTACGGCGTGCAGCCGGGGCATTACGAAGTGGTTGGCGGCGCCTTGTTGGACACCCTGGCTGCGGCGCTGGGCCCGGCGTTCACGGCTGACCACCGCTTGGCGTGGGCTGCTCTGTATGGGCACGTCAGTCGCACGATGCAGGCGCCATCGACCGTGGCGGCCTAAGCGACAGCCGGTCCGGTGCCGGTTCAGCGCCGGAACTTGCCCGACTGGTCAATGATGGCCGGGGCCACGTAGTCCAGGCCGCTGTGGTCCTTGGCGCTGTAGCCCAGCTCGATGCCGCGCAGGTCGCGCTCCAGCAGGTTCAGCTCTTCGTCGAGGCTGAGTCGGCCGCGGAAGGCGCGGCCTGCCTTGCCGTACCAGTACTCGGCATCCTCCAGGTCGCCTTCCTGCACATGCACCAGTGCATGCAGCCAGGCCGCCTCCGGCGAGTCGTGCAGCTGCACCGCGTCGTGGGCCTTTGTCCAATGGCCTGCGCGCAGCAGCGCCAGCACGTCCAGCAATTTGTCGTTCATGGCGGTTCCTCTTTGTCAGCCTTCGGTGGCGGCGGGCGGAGCCTGGTCCCAGGGCTCGCCTGCAAACCGGGCGGCGAGAAAGTCCACCAGCAGCCGCAGCGCCAGCGGCTGGTGCTGGCGCGACAGATACAGCGCATGAATGCCCAGCACTTCGGGCTCATGCTCGGGCAGCAGCGGCACGAGCCGGCCGGCGCGCAGATCATCACCCAGGTAGTAGGTGGGCAGCATGCCCACGCCGGCGCCGGCCAGCACGGCGCGCCGCAGCACCGCCGTCTCATTGGTGTGAAAGCACCAGTCCACCGGTACCGCGATCGACTCGCCCGCCCGTGTGAAGCGGTACTGTCGGCCGATGCCGAAGGCATGCGCCACGCAGCGATGGCGCAGCAGGTCCTCGGCCGTGCGCGGTGTGCCGTGGCGCTGCAGATACGCGGGCGACGCGCACAGCACCGAGCGGCAGCGCGCCAGCGGGCGTGCAATCACGGCGGGGTCCAGGTTGTTGGTGATGCGAACGGCCAAGTCGACTCGCTCGGTCACGAGATCGGTGGCCTTGTCGGCTACCGACAGCATCACCTCCACCTGCGAGTGCAGCTGCTGGAAGTCCACCAGCGCCGCCGTGAGATGCGCATCGGCGAATGAACCCGACGCCGCGAGCCGCAACACGCCCGACGGCTCACGGCTGCCCTCGCCCGCCAGGTGCTGGGTCTCCAGCGCCAGGTCCAGCAGCTGCCGGCAGGCGGGCAGGGCGGCCGTGCCGGCGTCCGTCAGGCTGAGCCGGCGCGTCGTGCGGTGTAGCAGCCGCGCGCCGAACCAGCCCTCGGCCGCCGCCAGATAGCGGCTCACCATGGCGGTGGACATCTCCAGCCGCTCCGCCGCCTGAGTCAGGCTGCCCCGGTCGGCCACTTCCACAAACACCTGCACGGCGGTCAGTCGGTCCATGGCTTCGAGGTATTGCGTCGATTGAGGAAATAAACCGTCAACTGGAACGGGCTTTATCAACCATAACGCAAAACCTAGAGTTCACCCCACACCCTGCCCACCCACCGGAGACGCTCATGTTCACCCTCACTCACCTCGCCCGCCGCCTGTTGCCCGCCCTGGCGCTCGGCATGGTCGCCGCCGGCGGCGCCCAGTCCGAAACTGCCGCGCCGTTGACCCTCAAGGTCTACAACGGCGACGGCAACAGCTTCAACGTCAATGCCGTGGTCGTCAGCGGCAAGACCGAGGCCCTCGTCATTGACACCGGCTTCACCCGCGCCGACGCGCTGCGCGTGGCCGCCAACGTGCTGGACAGCGGCAAGACGCTGAAGACCATCTTCATCAGCAATGCCGACCCGGACTTCTACTTCGGCGCCGAGACGCTCAAGAGCCTCTTCCCCCAGGCCCGCGTGCTGACCACGCCGGCCGTGCGCGACAAGATCCAGGCCAAGCTGGCGGCCAAGCTCGCCTTCTGGGGCCCCAAGATGGGCGCCAATGCGCCCGTGCAGCCCATCGTGCCCGAGGCGCTGCAGGGCACCAGCCTGACGGTGGACGGCCAGGCCGTCGAAGTGCGCGGCACCACCGGCGAACTGGCCCACCGGCCCTACATGTGGATCCCGTCGATCAAGGCCGTCGTCGGCAATATCGCCATCTTCGGCGGCCTGCACGTCTGGACGGCCGACACCCAAAAGCCCTCGGAGCGCCAGGCCTGGTTCGCCCAGCTGGACGAGATCGAGGCGTTGCAGCCCACCACCGTCGTGCCCGGCCACATGGCCGCCGGCACCGCGCTGGACGTCAGCAGCGTGCGCTTCACCCGCGACTACCTGCGTCGCTTCGAGGCCGAGACCCCCAAAGCCAAGACCGGCGCCGAGCTGATCGACGCCATGAAGAAGGCCTACCCGCAACTGCCCCCGGGCCTGTCGCTGGACATTGGTGCCAAGGTCGCCAAGGGCGAAATGGCCTGGTGAACGACGGTGGCGCCGCCCGGCGCCACTCCTGCAAGCCAACCTGCCGAGCCCCGCATGAACAACACCCTCCTCCACTACGTCTACGACCCGCTGTGCGGCTGGTGCTGGGGCGCTGCGCCGCTGGTGCACGCAGCCCGCGCGGCGCTGCCGGTGCGCCTGCACGCCGGCGGCATGATGACCGGCGCACGGCGCCAGCGCGTCACGCCCGAGCTGCGCGCCTTCGTGGCGCCGCATGACGAGCGCATCGCCCAGCTCAGCGGCCAGCCCTTCGGCGCCGCCTACCGCGACGGCCTGCTGCGCGACCCGCTCGCCGTGTTCGACTCCGAGCCGCCCACCGCAGCCATCCTCGCCGCCGAGGCCCTGGGCGGCCGCGGGCTGGACATGCTCGCCCAACTGCAAACGGCCCACTACGTGCTGGGCCTGCGCATCGCCGACCGCGCCGTGCTGGTCGAGCTGGCCTGCGGCATCGGCCTGCCCCAACCCGCCTTTGCCGACGAGCTCGACCGCCAGAGCGCCGGCCCGGTGCAGGCCCATGTGCAGCAGACCCGCGCCTTCATGGCCGCGTCGGGCGCACAGGGCTTTCCCAGTTTTGTGCTGGAAGGGCCAACCGGCCTGCAACGGGTGGATGCGTCGGCCTACCTGGGGCGCCCCGAGGCCTTTGTCGCCGCGCTTGACGGCCTGCTCGCCCAGTTGCCTGCCACAGCCGGCGCCTCGCCAGCGCTGTGCGATGCCGACGGCTGCGCGCTGTGAGGTGGAGCTGCCCATGAAAACCAACCTGCAGATCGTGACCGACCACTACGCCGCGTCGGCCCGGGGAGACCTCGCCGCCATGATGGCCGACGTCGCCGCTGACGTCGCCTGGACCGAGATGGCCGGCTTTCCCTGCGCTGGCACCTGGATAGGCCCCGAGCAGGTCACGCGCCATGTCTTCGAGGTGCTGGCTCGCGACTGGGACGACTACCGCTTCACGCTGGAGCGGATCATTGACGGTGGCGAGCAACTGGTGGGCATCGGCAGCTACAGCGGTCGCTGTCGCGCCACCGGCAGAGCCATGCAGGCGCGCGTGGCGCATGTGTGGCAGCTGTCCGGCGGGCAGGTCGTGGCGTTCGAGCAGTTCACCGACACCTTGCTGGTGGCGAGGGCGATGCAGGCTTGAGTGGGGCGGGCGGCGCAGACGCTGTCGCAGAGGATCGTCGCCAATGAGGTTGGCTGTGGGGGATCCGTCCGGCCGCCTGCTGTCCAGCCGGGGCGGCGTGCTCAACGGGCAGCGCCGCTGAACTGGCCCAGCGTTCAGCGACGGAACTTGCCTGACTGGTCAATGATGGCCAGGTCTACATAGTCCAGGCCGGTGTGGTCCTTGGCGCTGTAGCCCAGCTCGATGCCGCCCAGGTCGAAGTGGCCCATGTTCTCTAGCGCATCGCGCAGGCTCTGGCGCGTGGGCTGCTTGCCGGCGTGCTTCAGACCCTCCACCAGCACCTTGGCCGACACGTAGCCCTCCACCGTGGTGGGCGTCAGCTCAATACCGGCCTTCTGCGCCGCCTCCAGCGCCTCCTTGATGACGGGCTTGGCAATCGAGCGCTCGTAGGGGAACACCTGGCTGACGATGACGCCGTAGGCGATGTCGCCCAGGCCCTTGATGAAGCCGGCCGACGCGTTGTTCGACAGGGTCACCAGCTGCGCCGTCGAGCCGGCCGCCCGTACGGCCTTCATGCCCTGCACGACGGCCGTGCCCGAGCCGATGAACAGCACCGCCTGCGGCTGACTGGCCAGCAGCTTGGGCACCAGTGGGCCGAAGTCGGGCGTGGCACGGTCGTACTTCTCGTGGGCCACGGCCACCTTGTTGACCTTGGACAGCCCGTGCAACGCGCCCACCACGGCGTCTTCGCCAAAGGAGTCGTCCACCTGCAGGATGGCGATGCGCTCGACACCGATCAGGCTCAGATGCTCGATGGTCCGCTCCGCCTCGCGCTGGTAGGTGGCGCGCACGTTGAACAGCCAGGGGTGCACGGGCTTGTGCAGCGCCATCGCGCCGGTAGACGGCGCCACGAGCGGGATCCTGTGCTCGGTCAGCAGCGGCATGATCGCCTGCGTCAGCGGCGTGCCGCGGTTCAGGAAGAGGGCGATCACGCCCTGGTCGATCAGTGCCTTGGCGTTGGTCACAGCCAGCTTGGCGTCGAACTTGTCGTCCAGCGACACCAGCGTGATCTTCTGGCCATTGACGCCGCCGCCGGCGTTGACGATGTCGAAGTAGAGCTTGGCGCCCTGCGTCGCCTCCTTCACGCTGGCCGCGACCGTGCCGGTGTAGCCGGCGGTCTGGCCGATGGTGATGTCCGCCCGGGCCGATGGGGCTGCCAGAGCGGCCAACGCGGCCGCCGTGAAAGCGACGGTGAAGAGGCGGCTGGCCCGCTGCCGAAATGACGTCATGTGCTGTCTCCTACTGCACCAAGCTGCGGCGAGCTCTGGGTGCTCAGGGCAGCCCACGCGCGGGTTGCAATTCAAGCATAGCCGGGCCGGGCGCAGCGCATCGGCGTGATGTGGATAGTGCGTATGTCGAGATCGGAGGCAGCACAGCGCAAGGGCTCGGCGCCCGCCATACAGGCGCAGGCGCACCAATTGCCTCAGCCGGGCTGGAGCACGTCCAACCCATGGAGTTCGATCATGAAGTCACGCCGCCCACACACTGTTTGGCTGGAGACATCAACGTGAACCCGACCATCACTGCTTTTGAGGACTCGCCTGATGAAGGCAAGGGGCTGGCGCGTGACATGCGCGTCCGCTGGGCGCTTGAAGAGGTTGGGCAGCCCTACCACGTTCGCCTCCTGTCCATGGCCGCATTGAAGGAGGCCGCGCATCTTGCGCTCCATCCTTTCGGGTCCATTCCGACCTACGAGGAAGGCGATCTGGTGCTGTTCGAATCGGGTGCGATCGTCTTGCACATCGCCGACAGCCGCGCCGGCCTGTTGCCACATGACGCCGATGCCCGGCGCCGCGCCATTGCTTGGATGTTCGCCGCGCTCAATACGGTCGAACCGCCGATCGTCGAGCGCGAAATGGCGCTGTTTTTCGAGCAGGACAAGACCTGGCATCAGGAGCGCATGCGCGGCCTCGATGAGCGTGTGCGAAGCCGGTTGAGCAGCTTGTCGACCCGGCTGGGCGACGCCGAATGGCTCGACGGCTCATTCAGTGCGGGCGATCTGTTGATGATCGAGGTGCTGCTCCGGCTGGAGGGCGAGCTTGTGGACGAGTTCCCGAACCTTTGCGCCTTCGTCGCCCGCGGCCAAGCGCGGCCCGCCTTTCAGCGCGCCTTTGCGGCCCAGCGAAAAGTCTTTGAGGACAACAAGGCGCCAGCGTGACTGTGACCTTGCGCATGACGTTCACCTAGCACTGCGGGCCGGCAGGCCCGCAGTGCCGTGACTACTTCGCCGTGACGGAGAAGTTCTTCGACCCGAAGTTCATGCCGCCGGACGACGACGTGATCTCGAAGCCGTACTGCACGTCACCCACGACCAGGTCGGCCATCCAGCCGCGGTTCTTCAGGTAGTTGAGGATGGCCAGCACGTCGATGGTCGTGTTGTTCGTCTTCGACGTGCGCAGGAAGGAATAGACCATGTTGGCGCCGTTGGTGCCGCGGTAGACATTCCAGGTGGAACCGCCCACGTTCACGTTGGTGTAGACGGGGATGGCACATCCCTGTGCGGTCCAGTTGTAGGAGATGGGCTTGACGTTGCCGCAGCCACCGGCCGTGCCGGTGTAGTTGAGCCACAGCATGATCTCGTGGGCGTTGTTGCCCACCCAGACGTCGAAGGTGGATGCCCAAGCTCCGCCTGAGGGCGTGACTGCCGAGATCGTCGACGACAGCTGCGACAGCGAGCTGATGGTGCGGTTGACGGTGTAGGAGATGTGCGGGTACGACTTGATCCCGCCGGTATTGGGCTGGTCGGACCAAACACCCCAGTCGCTGTTCGTGTTGGCCCAGATCGTCTGTGCACCTGCGGCCACGCCACTGCACGGCGACCAGACGTCGTTGTTGAAGCCGTATCTTCCGTAGGTCCAGGAGGCGAAGAGATTGCTGGCCGAGCACGATGCCGTGGCCGGCGAGGAAGCGCCCCAGGTGGCGGCCTGAACGCCGGGGGCGGCGAGGGCCATGGCGACAAAAGCGGCAGCGCCCAACGCGCGGTGAGTTGATTTCATAGGTCTCCGTTGTGGTTGAAGTCGTGATCGCCCGCGACCGTGACCTTTGTGCGTGGCAACGTTGTCAGGGGCGAATTAATTCGAGCGCTGAACATTTAGTTCGACCATCGGGCTTACCCGGCCATATGAAACGAGCTGTCGCGCCTCAGCGGCCGGGTCGGGCGTCGATGAAGGGCGCCATCGCGCCGGTGGGCGGCGCCAGCAGCGGGACCTGTGCTCGCTCAGCAGCGGCATGACGGCCTGCGCGAGCGTGAACCTGGGTGGGTGCTTGCAGCGGGTGGTGGCGCAGGAGAGTTCCGGATCGGCGGGCATCCGCGTGAAGAGATCCCGTGAGTCGCGTAGTTCGCAATCAGGCGCACCGTGACGGGCCCGTTGCGTGCAGTACGCTGCGCCGCAATTGCATCAGGCCAGGGGGAAAAGCTGAGGACCGTGCGCTGCTGGGCCCTGTGGCCGATCCTGCTTGTGATGCTGGCTGTCGCTGCCCCCTTGCGTGCCGAGCAGGCTTCCTTGCGCGAGTTCGGGCCTGCCGATGGGCTGGAAAGCCTGGGAGTCCGTGCGGCGGTGCAGGATGCCGAAGGTTTTCTTTGGGTTGGCACCGAGAACGGCCTCTATCGCTTCGATGGCGTCCACTTCCGGCGCATCGGCGCGGGGCAGGGGCTGTCATGGATCAACGCGCTGGCGCCGCAGGCCGACGGGCTGTGGGTCGGCACGGATGAAGGGCTGTGGCGCTGGCACCGCGGCAAGCTGGTTTCCGTCCCCTTGGCGGATGGCAAGCCCCTGGCGATCCTTGGGCCGGGCGCCCTGGCACCGGCACATGACGGAAGCTTGTGGGTGGCCGCCAAGAGCGGGCTGCACAAGGTCACGCCGCTTGCCCATGGTGCCGGCTGGCATGCGGCCCGCGCACAGGCGGACGATGCCGGGCAGCCCGAGCTGCAGGATGTGGACGGCCTGGTGGCGCTGCCCGACGGCAAGCTCTGGTTCGGTTGCAAGAAGGCCTTGTGCCGGCTGCGCGATGGGCGGGTGGAGCGTTTCGGCACCGAACGCGGCGTGCCGGCATCCCCCTGGGATTGGCTGATACGAGGCAGTGACGGTTCGCTGTGGGCCCGTGGTGGCCAGCACTTGTTGCAGCTTGCACCCGACGCTGACCGCTTCGTGCAGCACGCTGGTGCCGGCTTCGGGTCGGACGAGGCAGGTCACTATCCGCTGGTTGAAGATGCGCAGGGGCGCATCCTGACTGCCACACGCGGGGCCTTGCTGCGCTGGGATGGCCAGCACTGGGAGCGTTTCGGTGTGGCCTCGGGCCTGACTTTCCCTGGGCGGCTGGCGGCCCTGGTCAGCGACCGCGAAGGCGGCCTGTGGCTGGGTGCCACGGGTGCTGGCCTGATGCAATGGCGAGGCTACGGCCAGTGGGAAAACTGGTCGGAACGCGATGGCCTGCCGTCCGATATCGTGTGGCGCTTTGTTCGTGCGGGGCCCGACGCAGGGCAGCCCTTGTATGCCGGCACCGGCAAGGGTGTGGCCGTGCTGGACCCACACGCGCGCAGGTTTCGCGCCTTGGCGTCGAACGCCTCCGGCACGGTGGACATCGTTGCACTGGCCGTCGATGCACAAGGGTCGCTATGGGCAGGCACCTGGGGCGGGCAGGTGGTCCGTTATGCCGGCTCGCCGGTCGGGCGCGGCAAGGTCGAGGCTGCCATCGGCGAGGGCGAGGCGGTCATGGGCTTGCTGCCTGATGCGCCGCTGGAGCCGCTCATCGTCGGCCTGCATCAGCTGTACAGCTGGCAGCCCGGCCGTGTGGGCAACCCGCCGCGGCGGATGGACGAGGCCGTGGTGGGCAAGGGCGGGTTCGGCCTGGCCTGTGGCGGACGCGACGGCCGGCTATGGGTCGGCGGCTCGTGGGGGCTGCGGGGCCAACGGGAGGGACGCTGGGCATCGGTCGATACTGGGGACGGTGGGGTTTCCAGCCTCGCCTGCCTGCACGACGGCGGCCTGCTGGTGACCAGCGGATACAACGGCATCCACCGGCTCAAGCCCGAAGGTGATCGATTCCAACGAACCAACGTCACGCCGCCTTTGTTGCAGGGCCGGCAGGTGATGGCCCTGCTGGAAGATCGGCGCGGCTGGTGGTGGGTAACCACCGATGCCGGCGTGGCCGTGTTCAACGGCCAGCACTGGCGCTGGCTCGACCAACAGGCCGGCCTGATCTGGAGCGACACCTCGGGCGGTGGCCTGTACGAAGACATCGACGGCAGCATCTGGGTCGGCACCAGCCGCGGTGCCTCGCACATGCTGGCGCCGGATGCGCTGTTCGAACCGATACGTGGCAAGGTCCGGCTGGAGGAGGTGCGCAGCGGCGCACTCACCTTGCCGCTGCCTGCAGGCGAAAACAGCCTGTCTTTCCCATGGACACACGATGCCATCGAAGTGCCGCTGTCCGCTCCGGTCTACCGCATGCGCAGTGCCATGCGCATCGAATACCGCGTGACCGGTTTCGATGACCGTTGGGCAGCGGCACCGGCGGACGCCGTGCGCCTGACCGGCCTGCCGCCCGGCGCCTATCGATTCGAGGCGCGGCTGGTCGACCGGGAGCTGGGCGTCGCCTCGCCCGTCAGCGGTTTCGGTTTCGAGATCGAGCCGCCTTGGTGGCGCACGCCGCAGGCCTACGCGGTGGCGGTCTTGGGTGTCTTCGTAGCGGGCTGGCTTGCGCACCGGTGGCAGGTGCGCCGCGTCACGCGCCATGCCGCAGCGCTGGAGGTGCTGGTGCGGCGGCGCACGCAGGAGCTGGAAGCCTCGCGCGAGCAGTTGCTGGAGCTGGCCACGCGCGACGCCCTGACGGGCGCCTGGAACCGGCGCGCCGTGATGGACATCCTGGAGCGCGAACTGGGCCGGGCCCAGCGCGAGCGCCTGCCGCTGACGCTGCTGATGGCAGACATCGACCACTTCAAGCGCATCAACGACAGCTTCGGCCATCCGGCGGGGGATGCCGTGCTGTGCGAGTTCGTGAAGCGCCTGACCGCAACCGTTCGGCCCTACGACGCCGTGGGTCGCTTCGGCGGCGAGGAGTTCCTCATCGTGCTGCCCGGCCTTGATGCGGCAAACCCGGCCGATGCGCTGCGGGTGCAGGCTCTTCACGCGGTGATTTCCGCCGAGCCCATGCCGCAGGCGGGTCGCGTGACATGCTCCGTTGGTGCCATCACGCTGAAGCCCGGCATGGAGGTCAATGCCGACCAGTTCGTCGCCCTGGCCGACGCGGCGCTCTACCGGGCGAAGCGCAACGGTCGCGATCAGGTGGCTTGGGCGTAGGCCATGGAATGACTTGGGCGGCAGACCGCAGCGCCAATTTGACGGGTGCCCCTTTGGCGCCTCAGCCGCCAGCCGACCAGGCCGATGCCCAGGGCCAGCAAGGTGGCCGTGCCGGGCTCGGGGACGGCGGCCAGATTGGCGTAGTCCAGCCCGCTGGCCGCCCGGATCGACCATTGCGAGACGGGATTCAGGCCTGCATCGAACAGCTCGGCGTCGACCAGGCTGAAGGTGTGCGAGAAATCGGCGGCCGTGTTGCCCTCGATGCGGCCGAGGCGGTTGGTCGCGTTCATCATCAGCTTTGAGCTGACCGTGGTCTGCAGGCCATAGGCGTAGAGCGCGTCCGAATACACCGGCATGCTGAAGCTGACGATCCGGTCGACATGCTGGCCGGTGTTGAAGTCGAGGTGGCCGATCAGGTTCATCGACCCCGGCGCCGGGGCGGGGAAGTCGGGCGATTCGCACCGGCTGCTGCCGATCCCGCCCACGCGCGCCGAGCCGCATTCGAAGGTGATGCTCGACTGCGCCGAGCCCAGCGTCTGCCCGGACACATCGCTGCTCTCGGCATAGGTGAGGGCCACGTCGCCGCTGATGCGGTAGGACAGGCGCAGCCAGCCGGGGCCGTTCCAGCTGGGCGTGCTTTGCAGCGTGAACTCGTCGCGCACCCGGATGACTCCGTAGGCGACGACGCCGTTGCCGTTGAAGGCGCCCGAGGAATTGAAATATCCGCTGGCGTTGCTGCTGGCGGACCAGCGGTCGACGCCGCTGATGGACGCCTGCGCGGCTGCGCTGACGGCGTAGTTAGAGCTGGTGTCGCTGGTCGTCGAGACGTAGGACCAGCCGTGCGACACCGAACTGTCGCCTGTGGCACCGGCGGGCGGCGTCCAGAAGACCGTGGGGCCGGAGAAGCACTCCGACTGGCAGACCGTGGTGTAGGCGAGGAAGGACGACTGCGCCAGGGCCGGGGCGGCCGAGCCGGCGCCGCCGAGCGCCACGAGGCAGCCGGCGGCCAGTCGTGCCGCCCGGTCGCAGCGCCCGGCAGGCGGGCGGGGCTCTGAAGGTGAATGGCATTTCATTGGCTGTCTCCGCAAATGGCTGGGTGGATTGCGCATTCAGCGGCTAATCGCGCGCTACCGCCATCCCAAGGTCATCATCCGCTCGGGCTCGGGCTCGGGCTCGGGCTCGGGCTCAGCCGCTGCGCGACACTCCGGTTCCGCCGGCCACCCGCCGATGCCCCATGAACAAGGAGAACCGCATGACCCACAAGGCAAGCTTCCACTGGGACGACCCGCTACTGCTGAACTCGCAGCTTTCCGACGACGAACGCATGGTGCGCGACGCCGCTGCGGCCTACTGCCAGGACCGCCTCAAGCCGCGCGTGCTGGAGGCCTTCCGCCACGAGAAGACCGACGCAAGCATCTTCCGCGAGATGGGCGATCTGGGTCTGCTGGGCACCACCATTGCGGCTGAATATGGCGGCGCGGGCCTGAACTACGTCTGCTACGGCCTGGCCGCCCGCGAGGTGGAGCGCGTGGACTCGGGCTACCGCTCGATGATGAGTGTGCAGTCGTCGCTGGTGATGGTGCCCATCAACGAGTTTGGTAACGAAGCGACCAAGCAGAAGTACCTGCCCAAGCTGGCCAGCGGCGAGTGGATAGGCTGCTTCGGCCTGACCGAGCCCGACCACGGCTCCGACCCCGGCAGCATGGTCACGCGTGCCCGCAAGGTCGACGGCGGCTACGAGCTGACCGGGGCCAAGATGTGGATCACCAACAGCCCCATCGCCGACGTGTTCGTCGTCTGGGCGAAGGACGACGAGGGCGCCATCCGCGGCTTCGTGCTGGACAAGGGCGCCAAGGGCCTGAGCGCCCCGGCCATCCACGGCAAGGTGGGCCTGCGTGCGTCCATCACCGGCGAGATCGTCATGGACAAAGTGTTCTGCCCCGAGGAGAACGCCTTCCCCGACGTGCGCGGCCTGAAGGGCCCGTTTACCTGCTTGAACTCGGCAAGGTATGGCATCGCTTGGGGCGCCCTGGGCGCGGCCGAGGACTGCTGGCACACGGCCCGCCAGTACACGATGGACCGCAAGCAGTTCGGCAGGCCGCTGGCGGCCAACCAACTGGTGCAGAAGAAGCTCGCCGACATGCAGACCGAGATCACGCTCGGCCTGCAAGGCTGCCTGCGCCTGGGCCGCATGAAGGACGAGGGCACGGCGGCGGTGGAGATCACGTCCATCATGAAGCGCAACAGCTGCGGCAAGAGCCTGGACATCGCCCGCACGGCGCGTGACATGCTGGGCGGCAACGGCATCTCCGACGAGTTCGGCATCGCGCGGCATCTCGTGAATCTCGAAGTGGTGAACACGTACGAGGGCACGCATGACATCCATGCGCTGATCCTCGGCCGGGCGATCACCGGCATCGCGGCGTTCTGATGCCATGACGGTCTACGCGGGCCAATGCCTTTGCGGGCGCGTGCAATTGGCCGTTCGCGGCGAGCCGCTGCGCGTCGGCATCTGCCACTGCATGGACTGCCGCAAGGAAAGCGGTTCGGCCTTCACCTTCTACGGCATCTGGCCCACGCTGCAGTTCGAGCGCACGGGCGAGACGGCCGAGTTCCAGGGCCGGCACTTCTGCTCGGGCTGCGGGTCGCGGCTGTTCTCGGTCGATGAGCGTGAGGCGGAGATCAAGCTCGGCCTGCTGTCCCAAGCGCCCACGCCGCTAGTGCCGAGCTATGAGCTGTGGATCAAGCGCCGCGAGCCCTGGCTGCGGCCGGTGCCCGGTGCCGAGCAGCACGACGAGGACCGGCCCTCTCACGAGTGACTTGCGTCATGCCTCGCGCTGCGGGGCATGCTGCGGCACGCAACCGAGGAGAGCCCGAATGACCACTCGCCGCAACGCCCTGCTCGCCGCCGCCACGCTGCCTGCCGCAGCCGGCCCGGCCAGCGCCCAAGCCTGGCCCAGCCCCGCCGAGATCGCCAAGCGCGTGGCCGAGGTCACGGCCACCGAAACGGCCTTCGCCAAGACCCTGGCCGACCGCGACGCAGCGGCCTTCCGCCGCTTCCTGGCACCCGACACCATCTGGCTGAACGGCAAGACACCGCAGCACGGGCCCGACGCGGTGATGGCCAACTGGGCCAAGTTCTTCGACGGCCCCACGCCGCCGTTCTCCTGGGCCCCGGATCTTGTTCTCGTGCTGCCCAGCGGCGAACTCGCGCAGAGCAGCGGCCCCGTCAGCAGCCCCGACGGCAAGGTGTTCGCGCGCTTCCAGTCGGTGTGGCGTCGCAAGGCCGACGGTGGCTGGGAGATCGTGTTCGACCAAGGCTCGGAGGTTTGTCGTTGATCGTTCCTGCGCGGCTACTTGAACTTATCCGCATTGGCGCGCGACTCTTGCAGCGTCGGCAGTCCGCACGCCTTCCGATCCGCATCCGTGACGGCAGTTTCATCGACAACCGAGAGTTCGATCTTCCCTGTCTTTGCCGAAGGCTCGAACTGCGTTCCATACCACTGTGGCTTGCCCGACCTAAGGAGCAACCTGTCCCAGGCGGAGCAGGCTGCCGCTCTGGGGCCAGGACGGTCGGGACGAAGCGCGGCAGCGATGCTCGTCAGTGAGAAAGCAAGCTTGAAATCCTCCACCGCTTCGCCGTGGTGGAAGATGATCGCGGCGTTGAAGTAGTCTTCCGCGACGCGGACCTCGCCTTGCTCCAGCAACTGCATGACCTGGATTCGGCGTTCTGCATCTCGACGGGCCAGCTTTGTGTTGTCGATGCCGTCAATGGGGCCGGCCCGGTCCTGCTGATCCGCTGCCGCGATCTCGCGGAGTTTGGCGTTGGGTTCGAGTGCTTGCGCGCCTGTACCCAGCGTTGCAAGGATGGTCAAAACGGCAAGGCTGCGCTTCGAGAGCTTGTATGGCATGCGTCATTGAGCGTGAGTTGGAGGGGGCGAGCTTCGTGACGCCGGCTATTGCTATTTCTTGGTCAGCTGGATCTCGAACAACCGCGGCCACAGCTTGCCGGTGACGAACAGGCGCTTCTTCGCGGCGTCGTAGGCGATGCCGTTAAGCACGTCGTCGCTGCCGGTGCGCTGGTTGGCGGGGAGCAGGCCGGTCAGGTCGACCCAGCCGAGCACATGGCCGGTCTTGGGGTCGATGCGGGCGATCCGGTCGGTCTGCCAGATGTTGGCAAAGACCTGGCCCTCGACCCACTCCAGCTCGTTGAGTTCGGCCACTGGCTGGCCGCCGGCCGTCACGCGCACGCGGCGCAGCTCCTTGAAGGTGAGCGGGTCCAGGAAGCGCAGCTCGGGCGTGCCGTCGCTCATGATGAGTTCGCGCTCGTTGTGCGTCAGGCCCCAGCCTTCGCCGGGATAGCTGAACTTGCGCCAGAGCTTGAAGGTCTTGAGGTCCAGCACGAAGGCGGTCTGTTCCTGCCAGGTGAGGCCGATGATGCGGTCACCCCACTGCGTGATGCCTTCGCCGAACACCTCGCCCGGCAGGGCCACCTGCTGCACGACGCGGCCGGTTTCGATCTCGACCTTGCGGATGCTGGAGCGCCCGCGCAGGCCCGTGCCTTCGAACAGGAAGCCGTCGTGGAAGAACAGGCCCTGCGTGAAGGCGTCGGGGTCGTGCGGGTAGCTGTGGACGACCTTGAAGCCGTGGACGGGTGCGGCGGCAGCAGCCGAAGCCAGCGGTGCGGCGAGGCTGCCAGCCAGTGCGGTGAGCAGCGCGCGTCGGCGCGGAACGAAAGTCGAGTTCATGCCGTCAGCGTAAATCAAGCAGCGGCGGCACGGCAGCCTGGAGCAGGTCCACCAGCTCGGGATCCATGAAGCGGTAGTCGTCCGGGATGTCGAGCACATGCAGCGGCTTGTCCATGAGCGTGCGCGCGTGCTCGGCCAGCAGGCGGGACTTGTGCTTGCTCTCCATGACGATGACGACGTCGGCCCAGGCCAGGTCGAGGTGGCTGACCTGCCGGCGAGCGCTGGATGCCGTACCCGCCGAGCGCACGGCCAGCGCCGGGTGGCGGCGGAAGACCTGCTCCGCCGTCGGGCTGCGCCACTGGTTGCGGCTGCAGATGAACAGGACGTTGAGCTTGTTGCTCACGCACCACCCAGCGACTTGAACAACGCCGCCTGCCGGACCCACTGCTGGGCGCGCAGCTGGATGCGGTTCTGCTCGGCGTCCAGCAGCGCGCTGCGGGCCTGCAGCCAGTCGGCGCGGGCAATCGCGCCGGCTTCATAGCGCAGCATGGCCAGGCGCTCGTTCTCGGTCGCTTCGCGCAGCCGGCCGTTGTTGGCGGTGAGTTGCTGGGCTAGGCGCTCGGCTTCGATGCGCTGGGTCTCGATGTCGGCCAGGGCCTTGTTGAGCGTGTCGCGCAGCGTCAGTGCGGCGGTGTCGAGTTCGGTGCGGGCGCCGTCCCGCTGCAGGGCCAGGCGCTGCCAGTCGATCATGGGCACGACGAGGTTGGCGCCCAGCGAGGCCAGCGGCTGCGACAGCCAGTCGCTGGACCGCGAGCCGCCCGTGCCGATGTTGCCGGAGAAGCTCAGGCGCGGGTAGCGCTCGGCCTCGCTGGCGCGCAGCCGGGCCAGCGCGGCGTCCACGCCGAGGCGCGCGCTTTGCACGTCGGGGCGGCGGGCCAGCACGTCGGCGGCCTCGGCCAGGCGCCATTGCGGCGGTTCGGTCGCGGGCAGGGCGGCGTCGGGCGCCGGCCCGGGCAGCGCTTCGTCCAGCAGCAAGGCCAGGCGCTGGCGCTGCAGCAGCGTGTCGGCGGCCAGGTCGGCCAGGCGGTTCTCGGCGGCCTGCACGGTGGCGGCGATCTTGTCCAGCTCGATGGGCAGCAGCTTGCCCTCGCGGACGCGGGCGCGCGTCAGCTCCAGCGTCTCGCGGGTGATGGCGAGCTGGGTGTCGGCCAGCGGCTGGCGGGCGCGCAGTGAGGCCAGCGTCCAGTAGGCCTCGGCCACCTGGCTGCGGATGAGCAGGCGCGCGGCGGCGATGTCAGTGCGCGCGGCCTCGGCGTTGGCGCGCTGGGCGGCCTGCGTCTGCGCCAGGCGGTCCCACAGGTCCAGCTCGTAGCCCACGCCGATGTTGGCGCCGTAGCTGCGGCTCACGCCGGTGGAGGACGTCACGGGAATCGTGACGCCGCCGACGTCGACATTGCGCGTCGTGCTCTTGGTCTCCAGCGGGCGGCTGGCATTGGTGGACAGGCTGGCGCTGGGTGCCCAGCGCAGCGCGCTTTGGTCGGCCAGCAGTTGGGCGCGCTTCCAGCGCTGGGCCGCCAGCGCGATGTCGCGGTTGGCGTCCAGCGCGCGAGCCTGCAGCGCCGCCAGCGTCGGGTCCAGCAGGCCGGCCCAGTCGGGCGTGGCGTCGCCGCCGGCCAGGCTCCAGGCGGTGGGCAGGGCGACTTCGGGCGCCTTGTCCACGGGGGCATGGGCGCAGCCGGCCAGCAGCACGGTTGCGGCCAGGGTCAGCAAGCTCAGTCTTGATTTCATCGTTCTCACTCTCGCGCCAAGGCATCCACCGGGCTCAGCGCCGCCGCGCGCCTCGCGGGCAGCGTGCCGAACACCAGGCCCACCAGGCTGGACACCGCAAAGGCGACGCCCACTGCCGCCCAACTGACGACCACCACGACTTGCTTCTGCACCGCGTTCAGCCCCTGCGCCGCGAGCCAACTCAAGCCCACGCCTACCAGCCCGCCCAGGCAACAGAGAACAATCGCCTCGATGAGGAACTGCAGCCTCACGTCGCCCTGGCGCGCGCCCACGGCCATGCGGATGCCGATCTCGCGGGTGCGCTCGGACACCGACACCAGCATGATGTTCATGACGCCCACGCCGCCCACCAACAGCGAGATAGCGCCCACGCCGGCGAACACGGCCGCCATCGCGCTGGTGATCTGCTGGAACTTGCGGAACTCTTCTTCGGCGTTGAAGCTGCTGAAGTCTTCCCTGCCGTGCATGGCTTTCAGGCGGTAGATGATGTGCTCGCGCACCTGCTGCGGCGGCACGCGGGTGTCCAGTTGCACGTCGAAGCTCCAGACCTCGGCGCGTGCGTCCAGCTTGCGCGAGAAGGTGGTGTTGGGCAGGTAGAGCTGGCTCATGCCGCCGCTGAAGCTGATCGCACCGCCGTCTGCCGCCGCGACGCCGATGACGGTGAAGGGCAGGGCGGCCGAAGGCGGGGTGTATTGCCCGACAGGCGCGCCGCCGCCCAGCTGCAGCAGCACCACCTGGCCAACGGGCGACTCGCCCTTCTTGAACAGCGCGTCGCGGGCCTTCTCGTCCAGCACCAGCACCTGGCTGTCGCCCTCGAAGTCCATCGCGCTGAAGTAGCGCCCTTGCACGAGCTTGAGTTTGCGGCCCTTCAGCGTGTTGGCGTCGGCGGCAACGGCCTGAATGGTGGCGTCGCGCGAACGGTGCTGGGCGGTGAGCTGCATCTGCCGGTTCAGCGTGATGCCGCGCACGCCGTCCAGCGCGCGCAGCGAGTCGATCTCGTTGGGCCGGAAGGCCTTGGCCTGCACGCCCGGCGGCAGCGATGGGTTACCGCTCCAGACCGGGATGCGGCCGCTCATCATGCTGGCCACATTGCTCTCGATGGAGTCCCGCGCGGCCGTCGTCAGCGCAACGATGCTGACCACCGAGGCGATGCCGATGCTGATGCCCAGCATGGACAGCGCCGTGCGCAGCCGGTTGCTGCGCAGCGCCAGCAGCGCCGTGGACACGGCCTCGCGCCATTGCACGAGCCAGCGCGCCGGCCAGGCGCTCTGCTTCACGGGCGGGGCGTCGCTGGGCAACTCGGCCGGCGCCACATGGCCGGCGGGCGTGCCGTTGTCGGCCACGACCTTGCCGTCCTTCAGCTCGATGACACGGCGCGCATGCGCGGCTACGGCGGCATCATGCGTGACCAGGATGATGGTGTGGCCGCGTTCGTTCAGCTCCTTGAGCAGGCGCAACATCTCTGCGCCCGAGGCCGAGTCCAGCGCGCCGGTCGGCTCGTCGGCCAGGATGATCTGGCCGCCGTTCATCAGCGCGCGCGCGATGGACACGCGCTGCTGCTGGCCACCAGACAATTCGTTAGGCCGGTGATGCAGGCGGTCGCCCAGGCCGAGCCGCTCCAGCAGCGCGCGGGCGCGCTCGCCGCGCGCGCTGACGCCCACGCCGGCGTACACGGCCGGCAGCGCCGCGTTGGCGCGGGCATCCAGGTGGGGCAGCAGGTGGTAGCGCTGGAAGATGAAGCCGAAGCGCTCGCGGCGCAGCGCGGCCAGCTCGTCGGCGCCCAGCGTGCCGGCGTCGGTGCCGTCGATGATGAAGCGGCCGCTCGTGGGGTTGTCCAGGCAGCCCAGCACATTCATCAGGGTGCTCTTGCCCGAGCCCGACTGGCCCATGATGGCAACGAACTCGCCGGCCTCGATGTCCAGGCTGACGCCGTCCAGCGCGGGGACGTCGATCTCGCCGAGTTGGTAGTGGCGGGCGACGTCTTTGAGTTCGATCAGAGGCATGGCGACCGCTCCGGTTCTTTAGCGGAGAGTTGCTTGATGCCGAGATCGGTGCCGGGAGTTCGCCCCGGCGGGCGACTCACTTTTTGGGCCGCCAAAAAGTAAGCAAAAAGCTCCCCCCTGGCCGCCCCGCCCCTTCGGGGTTCCCTGCGCTGCTCAGTCCTTGAGGGCCCACGCAAAACTCCCTTCGCTACGCTGCGGTCAAACAGTTGCGCGGAGTCAGATCTTGAAGTGCGCTGCGCGCACGCCCTCAAGGCCTTCCGCTGCTCGGCGGGGCTAAAAGGGGGCATACAAAAATACCTCGTGGCGAACGGCTTTCGGGTTTGGCTGTTCGGCTGTTCTTTCACCCCCCTTTGGAGGAGCCGAGAAGCGCAGGAGCCCGGGGCGCGAGCGCAGCGAGCCTCAAGCTCTGACTTCGCGCCGCCTGTTTGAACGCAGCGTAGCGAAGTGAGTTCGGCGCGGCCCCGGGT
>NZ_JBDSQX010000002.1:0-50112 GCF_039929605.1 Roseateles sp. | reverse complement strand
AGACGATCCGCCTGGCGCTGACGGCCGCGGAGACGGGCCATCTGGTGTTCGGCACGCTGCACACGTCGAGCGCCGCCAAGACCGTCGACCGCATCGTCGACGTGTTCCCGGCGGCGGAAAAGGAAATGGTCCGCGCCATGCTCTCCGAGTCGCTGATCGGCGTCATCTCGCAGACGCTCTGCAAGACCAAGGACGGCGCCGGCCGGGTGGCGGCGCACGAGATCATGCTCGGCACGGCGGCGATCCGCAACCTGATCCGCGAGAACAAGGTCGCCCAGATGTACTCGTCGATCCAGACCGGCAACAACATGGGCATGCAGACGCTCGATCAGAACCTCGCCGACCTGGTGCGGCGCAACATCGTTTCGCCGTCGGAAGCCCGCTCCAAGGCCAAGTTCCCCGATAACTTTCCCGGCTGATCCCCCACGAGGCCCAAATGGAACGCGACCAGGCATCGAAGTTCGTCAACGATTTGCTGCGCCTGATGGTCTCGCGCAACGGCTCGGACCTCTTTCTCACCTCCGATTTCCCGCCCGCGATCAAGGTCGACGGCAAGGTCACCAAGGTGTCACCGCAGCCCCTCACCGGACAGCACACGCTGGCGCTGACGCGGGCGATCATGAACGACAAGCAGGCGGCGGAGTTCGAGAGAACGAAGGAATGCAACTTCGCGGTCGCGCCCCAGGGCATCGGCCGCTTCCGCGTCAACGCGTTCGTCCAGCAGGGCAACGTCGGCCTCGTCATGCGAACGATCCCGCAGGTGATTCCGACGATCGACAGCATGAACCTGCCGCACGTTTTGAAGGACGTCGCCCTCACCAAGCGCGGCCTGGTCATCTTCGTCGGCGCCACCGGCTCGGGCAAGAGCACGTCGCTCGCGGCCATTGTCGACTGGCGCAACGAGCACTCCTTCGGGCACATCATCACCATCGAGGACCCGGTCGAGTTCGTCCACCCGCACAAGAACTGCATCATCACCCAGCGCGAGGTCGGGATCGACACCGACGGCTGGGGCATCGCCTTGAAGAACTCGCTTCGCCAGGCGCCCGATGTCATCCTGATGGGCGAGATCCGCGACCGCGAGACGATGGAGCACGCCGTCGCCTTTGCCGAGACGGGCCATCTCTGCCTCGCCACGCTGCATGCCAACAGCGCCAACCAGGCGCTCGACCGGATCATCAACTTCTTTCCCGAGGAGCGGCGCGCCCAACTGCTGATGGACCTCTCGCTCAACCTGAAGGGCCTGGTCTCGCAGCGGCTGCTGCCTCGCCAGGAAGGCAAGGGCCGGGTCGCGGCGGTCGAGGTGCTGCTCAACACGCCGCTGATTTCCGACCTGATCTTCAAGGGCGAGATCACCGAGATCAAGGAGCTGATGAAGCGCTCGCGCGAGCTCGGCATGCAGACCTTCGACCAGGCGCTGTTCGACCTCTACGAGGCCGGCAAGGTGACCTACGAAGACGCGCTGCGCAACGCCGACTCCGTCAACGACCTGCGGCTGCAGATCAAGCTGAATAGCGAGCGCGCCCGCGGCGGTGAGCTGTCCGCCGGCACCGAACACCTGACGATTCTTTGACCCCTCTCACATGACTTCTCGCAGCTACGACCCCGTTCCTTCCCGCCGCGTCGCCTTCCTCGGCCTGGGCGTCATGGGCCATCCGATGGCTGGCCACTTGGCCCGAGCCGGCCACCAGGTCACCGTCTACAACCGCACGACGGCCAAGGCCGAGGCCTGGGCCAAGGAATACGGCGGTGCCTTTGCCGCGACGCCGGCCGAGGCCGCGAAGGACGCGGAGTTCGTATTCTGCTGCGTCGGCAATGACGACGATCTGCGCTCGGTCGTGCTGGGCGATGAAGGCGCCTTTGCCGGCATGGCGGCCGGCGCCGTGTTCGTCGATCACACGACGGCCTCGGCAGAGGTGGCGCGCGAGCTGCATTCGGTGGCGGCCCTGCAAGGCCTGCACTTCATCGACGCGCCGGTCTCTGGCGGCCAGGCTGGTGCCGTCAACGGTGCGCTGACGGTTATGTGCGGCGGCGACGCAGCGCCGTTCGACGCAGCCAGGCCGCTCGCGCTCGCCTTCGCCAAGGCCGTCACGCTGCTCGGCGGCACGGGCTCGGGTCAGCTGGCCAAGATGGTCAACCAGATCTGCATCGCCGGTCTCGTGCAAGGCCTCGCCGAGGCCGTGCGCTTCGGCCAGAACGCCGGCCTGGACATGGCCCAGGTGCTCGACGTCATCGGCAAGGGCGCCGCGCAGAGCTGGCAGCTGGACAACCGCGGCAAGACCATGGTCGAGGGCAAGTTCGACTTTGGCTTCGCGGTCGACTGGATGCGCAAGGACCTCGGCCTCGTGCTCGACGAGGCCCGCCGCAACGGTTCGCGCCTGCCGGTGACGGCGCTGGTGGACCAATTCTACGCCGACGTGCAGGCGCAGGGCGGCAGCCGCTGGGACACGTCGTCGCTCATCAAGCGCCTCTGAGGCGCTTGAGCGAGGGGCTCACGACTTCTTCGGCAGGGTTCGGGCCAGCTCTTCTTCGCTGATGATCTCGAACGCGCGGACCACCTTGCGCACGCCGCCGATCTGGCGCGAGATCTCAGTTGCCCGGTCGGCCTCGCGCTCGGTCACGCGGCCCATCAGGTAGACCTGGGCGCGCTCGACGACGACGTAGAAGGCATTGCTGTGCAGGTCACGCGCGTCGATGAGCTTGGCCTTGACCTTACCGGCAATGATGACGTCGTTGGAGCGGTTGCCCAGCGAGCTGGCGGCGGTCACGACGACTTCGTTCAGCACCTTCTGCACGTTCTCCACGCCGCCGACGACGCCGTCCAGCGCTGCGCGAGACTCTTCCGAGTTGGCCTCGCCGGTGATCAGCGCGACGCGGTTGTAGCTGTTGACGTTGACGTGCACCTTCTCGCCGAGCTGCTCGCGCACACGGGCGCCGGCCTTGACCTCGATGGTCTCGTCTTCCAGCTGCGCGCCCGAGGTGCGGCGGTCGGTGGCGACGCTGACGCCGCCCATCATCGCGCCGCCGATCAGCAGCGGCGCGCAGCCGGTGGCCAGGGTGCTGGCGAGGACGGCGGCGGTCAGCGTGAGAGTGAGCTTCTTCATCAGGATTCCATCGAAAAGGTTATTCATCGCTGCCGAGCAATTGCAGGTCGACGGCGTCGGCCAGCGCATGCAACAGCACGCGCTGGGCTTCGACAACGCGCGGCTCTCGGCCGTGGCTGACGCGGATCTGGATATCGGTGTCGAGCAGCACGCCGCGCCACTCGTCCGCCGAGCCCGGGGGCTGGGCCGTCAGCGCGACGATGCTCATTTCCTGCGCGTGGGCCACGGCCAGGATGGGCTGCCAGGCGTCGCGCTGTTCGCGCAGCGGCTCGATCATGATGAGCACGTCGCCCGGGTGGCCGTGAGCCTGCAGCAGCCGGGTCAGGTCCGGCCCGGCGCCATCGCGGGCTTGGGCCGACAGGCTCCAGGCGGCGAGGCCGGGGCGGTCCTGCTCGAAGCGGCCGGCCAGGCGGGCGGCCAGGTAGTCGGCGTCCATGCTGGCCAGGCCCTGGCCGGCACACAGGATGCGGTTGCCGCCGGTGATGGCGTCCACCACCATCTGCGCGGCCATCGCCAGGGGCCGGGCCAGTTGCTCGGCGGCTTGGTAGAGCAGGTCGGCGCTCTCGAAGAATTGCTGCTGTATTCGCTGTTCGATCATCAGGGCGGGATCATAGTCAGCCTGCATCGAAGGCCGCTTTCAGCCAGGTCAGCTGAATTCCATCGAGTGCCACCACGTCGAAGCGGCAAGGCGGCGGGCTGGCGTAGCGCAGCAGGTAGTGCTGGGCGGCGTAGATCAGGTGCTGTTGCTTCTTGGCGGTGACGCTGGCGGCCGCGCCGCCGTGCGAGGCATCGGCCCGCGCCCGCACTTCGACGAAGACGAGGGTGCCGTCGCGGTCGGCCATGATCAGGTCGACCTCGCCAGCGCGGCGGCTGGGGCCGGCGCCGACTCGATAATTGCGCTCCAGCAGGCGCAGGCCGGCGCGTTGCAAATGCGCCAGCGCTGCGTCCTCCGCCGCATCACCGCGCGTCTTGGTATCCGGTTTTGATCGAGAGCCCCAGTTGAACATTGACGCCTCATTGCTTTGCCAAGCCGCCGCGGCCGCAGCCGGCGGCCAGCAGTATCCAGCCGCCACGCTCTATCTCGTCGCAACGCCGATTGGCAACCTCGCGGACCTGAGCTTGCGCGCCATCCATGCCTTGAGCCTGGTCGACGCGCTGGCCTGCGAGGACACGCGCATGGGCGGTGGGCTGCTGCGCCACCTCGGCCTGCACAAGCCGCTGATCGCGCTGCACCAGCACAACGAGCGCGAAGCCAGCGCCACGGTCATCGCGCGGCTGGCGGCCGGGGAGCGGGTGGCCTATGCGTCGGACGCTGGCACGCCGGCCATCTCCGACCCCGGCGCGGTGCTGGTGCAAGCCGTCGTGGCCGCCGGCTACCGCGTGCTGCCGCTGCCTGGGCCGAGCAGCACGGTGACGGCGCTTTCCGTCGCCGGTGACACGGCCGCGACCAGCTTCGCCTTCGCGGGCTTCCTGCCGACGAAGGCGGGCGAGCGCCGCACCGTGTTGCAGGCCGTGCTGGCCGTGGAGAGCCAGAGCCAGGTCGTGTTCGAGGCGCCGCACCGCATCGCCGAGCTGATCGCGCTGCTGGCTGAACTGGCGCCCGCACGCCGCGTGACGGTCTGCCGCGAGCTGACCAAGCAGTTCGAGAGCATCCACACCGCCGAGGCTGAGACGCTGCCCGGCTGGCTGGCGGCCGATTCGCAACGCCTGCGCGGTGAGTTCGTGCTGGTGGTTCATGCGCGCCGCCCTCAGCCGGTGGCGGACGACGAACTTCCGGCCGAGCCCCTGCGCGTGCTGGCGCTTCTCGTCGCCGAGCTGCCGCTGAAGCAGGCCGTGACCCTGGCCGCGCAGATCACCGGCGTGCCGCGCAACCGGCTCTATGACGCCGGTCTGGCGCTCAAGCGCGGCGGCGACGAATGAGGCTGTAGGCCATCAGGCCCACGGCCAGCAGCGCGGCCGGTGCGGGCTCGGGGACGGCGGCCGCCAGCAGGTAGACACTGCCGTTGATGCCGAGCGCGTACAAGGCGCCATCGCTGCCTTCGCCGAAGCTGGTCAGCTCGCCGGGGCCGAAAGGCGAGACCAGCGCGGTCGCCGTCCCGCCGCTCAGCGCCCAGATGCTGCCGGAGAGGTAGTCGCCAAAGATGTACTTTCCCTGCAGGCTGGCGTCCGCCCCACCGCGGTAGACATAGCCGCCGATGATGGAGCCGCCCAGGTCTCGGCCGTAGTCGTAGAGGGGGTCGACGTTGTCGGCAGGCTTTGCGCCGCCGACGCCGGGCGTGGCGATCGTGCCTTCGCGCAGGCGCCAGCCGTAGTTGGCGCCGCGGCCCAGGCCCGAAGCGGCTGCGGCGAAGTCAACCTCCTCGCGCGCACCTTGGCCGACATCGGCGATCCACAGGTCGCCCGTCGCGCGGTCGAAACTGTTGCGGTAGGGGTTGCGCAGGCCATAGGCCCAGATCTCGTCGTTGCCCGCCACGCCGACGAAGGGGTTGTCGGTCGGCACCGTGTAGCTGCCGGCGGCGTTCGGCGTGATGCGCAGCAGCTTGCCCAGGTTGCTGTTCAGGTTCTGCGCGTTGCCGTTGGGGTCGTTGGCGCTGCCACCGTCACCCGTGGCGATGTAGAGATTGCCCGGGTCGGCCGAGCTGAAGCCTATCCAGCCGGCCTTGTGGTTGCTGAACCCGCCCACCTGGTCGATGGAGATGATGGTCTTGGCCGTCGACGTGTCGGGTTTGCCGTTGGCGCCCAGCGTGTAGCTCGCGACGACGGTGGCCAGCGTCGTCTTGTCGATGTAGTCGACGTAGATGCGTTGGTTGGTGGAGAAATTGGGGTCGAAGGCCAGGCCCAGCAGACCGCGTTCGCCGTCGGTGTTGACCTGGGTGGACAGATCGAGCCAGGCGGTCGGGTCGCTGCTGCCCAGCACCTTGACGCGCCCCGTCTTCTCGACGACGAAAAGCCGCGAGTCGCTCGCAGTGGACGCCAAGAAGACGGGTTGCTCGAAGGCCGAGCCGATCAGTGTGGCGGCGGGGGCCGACCCGGCGGCCACTGCCAGAGTGACGATTGCAAGCAGCTTCATACAACGCTCCAGCGTGGTGCGGAAGCGCTGCATGCTCGGCCTGCTCCCGGTCCGGGGACATCCCTAGAGTCGCCGGCCGGCGACGGATTTGTTAGCAGGCGTTTCAGGCGGCGGCGCTCCTTGGCCGTCATCGTGCCGTCGGCCTTGGCCTTGTTCTCGGCAGGGTCAGCAGGGCGATCAGGGCTTGGTGAGACGTCTTCATCGGGTGCTCGGCAGGCCGCCGACACGATCCGAGTAGCCGGACATGTCCATGTCTTCCAACGCCTGACTCGCGACTTCCTAGAATCAACCCATGATCGCCGTCGAACCCACCCTGGCCCGCCTGGCCACCGCCCGCTCGCAACTGCTGGAGCCCTTCGGTCTGACCGAGGCCTCGCTCACGCAGGCGTTGCGCCTCATCACCGAGCACCGCGTCGATGACGCGGACCTCTATTTCCAGACCACGCGCGCCGAGGGCTGGAGCCTGGAGGAGGGCATCGTCAAGAGCGGCAGCTTCAGCATCGACCAGGGCGTCGGCGTGCGCGCCGTGGCGGGCGAGAAGACCGCGTTCGCTTATTCGGACGACATCTCGCTGGACTCGCTGCTGGACGCCGCCCGCACCGTGCGGACGATCGCCGCTGCGGGTCAGAGCCGCAAGGTCAAGGTGCCCAGCCAGGGCCGCGTGGCCGGCAGCCGCGAGCTGTACGGCGTGTCCGACCCCATCGCCAGCCTCGACAGCTCGGCAAAAGTCGCGCTGCTGGAGCGCGCCGAGAAGATGGCCCGCGCCAAGGACCCGCGCGTCGCCCAGGTCATGGCCGGCCTGGCCGCCGAGCACGAAGTGGTGTTGATCGCCCGCGCCGACGGCACCATCGCCGCCGACGTGCGCCCGCTCGTGCGCCTGTCAGTCACGGTCATCGCCGAGAGCAATGGCCGCCGCGAGGTGGGTTCGGGCGGCGGTGGTGGGCGCTTCGGCCTGGCTTACTTCACCGACGAGATGATCGCCAGCTACGTCGAGCAGGCCGTGCATGCGGCGCTGACGAATCTCGAAAGCCGCCCCGCGCCGGCGGGCGAGATGGTCGTCGTCGTCGGCCCGGGCTGGCCCGGCGTGCTGCTGCACGAGGCCGTCGGCCATGGGCTGGAGGGCGACTTCAACCGCAAGGGGTCGAGTGCCTTCGCCGGCCGCATCGGCCAACGTGTGGCGTCCAAGGGCGTGACGGTGCTCGACGACGGCACGCTGCCGGACCGCCGTGGCTCGCTGAACGTCGACGACGAGGGCTGCGCCAGCCAGCGCAACGTGCTGATCGAGGACGGCATCCTGAAGGGCTACATCCAGGACGCGATGAACGCCCGCCTGATGAAGGTTGCTCCCACCGGCAACGGCCGCCGCGAGAGCTACGCCCACGTGCCCATGCCGCGCATGACCAACACCTACATGCTCGGCGGCAAGGACGACCCGAAGGAGATCGTCGCCTCGATCAAGAAGGGCCTGTACGCCACCAACTTTGGCGGCGGCCAGGTCGACATCACGAGCGGCAAGTTCGTGTTCTCGGCGAGCGAGGCCTACTGGGTCGAGAACGGCAAGATCCAATACCCCGTCAAGGGTGCCACCATCATCGGCAACGGCCCGGACGCGCTGACCCGCGTCACCATGATCGGCGACGACATGGCGCTGGACACCGGCGTCGGCGTCTGCGGCAAGGAAGGCCAGAGCGTGCCGGTGGGCGTGGGCCAGCCGACGTTGCGGATCGAAGGGCTGACGGTGGGTGGCACGGCCTGACGCCGGTTGCCATTTATGCATATTTGATGCATATTTGTCCGCGTGGACATCGAGTTTGACCCTGTCAAGGCGCAGTCCAATTGGCGCAAGCACGGCGTGCGGTTTGGCAGTGCCGAGCAGGCCTTGCGTGACCCCATGGCGCTGACGATGGAAGACCCGAACGCCGAAGGCGAGCAGCGTTTCATCACGATGGGCATGGACGACCTGGGGCGGGTGCTTGTCGTGGTTCACACGCAGCGCGGCGAACGCATTCGCCTGATTTCCGCGCGCAAGGCCAGTAGAGGCGAATCGGAGGCTTACGGTGCGTGACCAATACGACTTCAGCAAGGCCAAGCGGGGCGCGGTGTTGCCGTCCGCAGGCAAGACCCGCATCACCATCATGCTTGACGATGACGTGCTGGCGCACTTCCGGGATCAGGCCGAGCAAGCCGGCTGCGGCTACCAGACGCTGGTGAACGCCGCGCTGCGACAGGTCATGCAAGGCAGCGCTCGCGACGCGCATCCGCTGACTGTGGAAGAGCTGCGCAAGGTCTTGCGTGAAGAGCTTCGGGTCGCTTAGCGCGCGTAGTGCGCCTTCCCCGCATGCGAAGCCATGGGCCGGCCGGCCTGCTACATTGCGGCGCATGTCCCGCGCTACTTTTTTTAGCTTCTGGTTTTTCCCCTGCCCCGGCGGTGGAGAGTCCTGAGCGCGCGCGCTGAACCCAGACTCCCTGCAAACCGCCGAGGCCGCCAAGCCCGGCGGTTTTTTGCTTTCTGAAAGGCCCTTCCGTGAACGCCAAAGTCTCTTCCGTCGAACCCGAAGCCCAGCGCTGGTACTCCCAGGACGACAAGACCAGCGCGACCGATGACGAGCGCATCGTTGACGTCACGCCGCTGCCGCCGCCGGAGCACCTGATCCGCTTCTTCCCCATCCGCGGCACGGCGATGGAAGGCCTGATCGGCCAGACGCGCCAGCGCATCCGCAAGATCATGAGCGGCCAGGACGACCGCCTGCTCGTCGTCATCGGCCCTTGCTCCATCCACGATCCCGACGCGGCGCTGGCCTATGCCCGCAAGCTCAAGATCGAGCGCGAGAAGTACGCCGACACGCTGGAAATCGTCATGCGCGTCTACTTCGAGAAGCCGCGCACGACGGTGGGCTGGAAGGGCCTGATCAACGACCCCTACCTGGACGAGAGCTACCGCATCGACGAGGGCCTGCGCATCGCGCGCCAATTGCTGCTGGAAATCAACCGCCTGGGCGTGCCGGCCGGCAGCGAGTTCCTGGATGTGATTTCGCCGCAGTACATCGGCGACCTGATCTCCTGGGGCGCCATCGGTGCGCGCACGACCGAGAGCCAGGTGCACCGCGAGCTGGCCTCTGGCCTGTCGGCGCCCATCGGCTTCAAGAACGGCACCGACGGCAACATCAAGATCGCCACCGACGCCATCCAGGCGGCGGCGCGCGGCCACCATTTCCTGTCGGTCCACAAGAACGGCCAGGTTGCCATCGTCGAGACGCGCGGCAATGCCGACTGCCACGTCATCCTGCGCGGCGGCAAGGCGCCGAATTACGACGCGGCCAGCGTGGCCGAGGCCTGCGCCGATCTGGTCAAGTCCAAGCTGCCGCAGCGCCTGATGGTGGACTGCTCGCACGCCAACTCCAGCAAGCAGCACCAGCGCCAGGTGGACGTGGCGCGCGACATCGCCGGGCAGATACGCGAGGGCGGCAAGAGCATCTTCGGCGTCATGGTGGAGAGCCATCTGCACGACGGCGCCCAGAAGTTCACGCCCGGCAAGGACGACCCGGCCAAGCTGGAATACGGCAAGAGCATCACCGACGCCTGCCTGGGCTGGGACGACTCGCTGGCCGTGCTGGATGTGCTGAGCGAAGCAGTCAAGGCGCACCGGGGCTGACGTAGGCGTCAGTTGGCGGAACTGCGCAGGGCGTCCTGGCTGGGGAATTCGGACCGGCCGGCGCCCACCAGCGGGTAGTACATGACGTCGCTGCGCAGCATGTATTTCGTGCCCGCCGTGACCATCGAGCCTCGATGGCGCAACCGGTGTGGGAAGACGACGGCGTCGCCTTCCTCGCCGCGGACGCTGACGAGTTCCCCGTTGATGTCGAACGTGGTCTCCCCGCCTTCATACTGGCCGCCCAGGTAGATCAGGATCGTCAGCAGGCTGCGCTCGCCGTTGCTTCTCTCGAAGCTGCCGTCGACATGCCAGTCGAACTTCTGGTCCGTCGTGTAGCGGTAGAACCGGAAGCGTTCGTTCAAGCCGGCGAGACTGCGTGCCATCCACACCGGTGGTAGGTCCAGCGCAACCCGTTTCCATACTTCGAGGGCTATATCGAAGCTGTCGAAAATGACGCGGTCGTTGTTGCGCACCTCGGTGAGCAACTGCACACCCTTGAGGGTGTTGATGGTGGCGGGCTCGAAGCCAAAAGACTCGGCCTGCTGGATAAAACGAGCGCAGACGTCGCTTGAAAAGACTTTGGGCAACCGTTGGATGCCGTGTCCGAGGTTCTGCGGGGTTGTCATTCGAAGATGCGTTTACGCTGTTGGATTGATGTTCGGCGCGGCCTTGAAAATTGCGGCACCTGACCTCATGTCAGGGCCCATCGGGCGCTGCCCAAGATTCCCACGACATTGTCTATTGCCATGACCAAGCAAACCCACGCCTTCCAGGCCGAAGTCAAGCAGATCCTGCACCTCGTCACCCACTCGCTGTACTCCAACAAGGAGATCTTCCTGCGTGAGCTGGTGAGCAACGCGAGCGACGCCTGCGACAAGCTGCGCTTCGAGGCGCTGGACAACGCCGCGCTGTTTGAAGACCAGCCCAACCTGGAAGTGCGCGTCAGCTTCGACGAAGAAGCCAAGACGCTGACCATCAGCGATAACGGCATCGGCATGAGCGCCGACGAGGCTGCCTCGCACCTGGGCACCATCGCCAAGAGCGGCACGCGCGAGTTCATGGCCAAGCTGGATGGCGACCAGAAGAAGGACGCCCAGCTGATCGGCCAGTTCGGCGTGGGCTTCTACTCCGGCTTCATCGTTGCCGACCGCATCACCGTCGAGACTCGCCGCGCCGGCCTGCCCCTGGACCAAGCGGTGCGCTGGAGCAGCGAAGGCACCGGCGAGTACGAGCTGGAAACCATCGTCAAGCCCGGCCGCGGCACCGACGTCGTGCTGCATCTGCGCGACGGCGAGGAAGAGTTCCTGAAGACCTGGCGCGTCAAGTCGACGATTGCCAAGTACAGCGACCACATCTCGCTGCCCATCCTGATGAAGAAGGAAGAGTGGGACGCGGACAACGCCAAGCAGGTCATGCTGGACGAGTGGGAGCCGGTCAACAAGGCCTCGGCGCTGTGGGCGCGCAGCAAGAGCGACGTCACGGCCGAGCAGTACGAAGAGTTCTACAAGCAGATCAGCCACGACAGCGACGCGCCGCTGGCCTACACGCACAACCGCGTGGAAGGCCGCAGCGAGTACACGCAGCTGCTCTACATCCCCGCCAAGGCGCCGTTCGACCTGTGGAACCGCGACAAGCGCGGCGGCGTGAAGCTGTACGTGAAGCGCGTCTTCATCATGGACGACGCCGAGGCGCTGATGCCGGTCTACCTGCGCTTCGTCAAGGGCGTGATCGACTCGGCCGACCTGCCGCTGAACGTGAGCCGCGAGCTGCTGCAGGAAAGCCGCGACGTGAAGGCGATTCGCGAAGGCTCCACCAAGCGCGTGCTCGGCATGCTGGAGAGCCTGGCCAACAGCGAGGAGCAGGCCGACAAGGACAAGTACGCCGCCTTCTGGACCGACTTCGGCCAGGTGCTGAAGGAAGGCATCGGCGAGGACCACGCCAACCAGGAGCGCTTGGCCAAGCTGTTCCGCTTCGCCTCCACGCACGCCGATGCGAACGTGAGCCTGGCCGACTACGTGACCCGCGCCAAGGAAGGCCAGGAGGTCATCTACTACATCACCGCCGATTCGCTCGCCGCCGCCAAGCACAGCCCGCAGCTGGAGATCTTCCGCAAGAAGGGCATCGAGGTGCTGCTGCTGGTGGACCGCGTCGACGAGTGGATGCTGAGCCACCTCTACGAGTTCGAAGGCAAGACGCTGCAGTCCGTCGCCAAGGGCGGCGTCGATCTGGGCAAGCTGCTGGACGAGGACGAGAAGAAGAAGGCCGACGAGACGGCAGAGAGCCTGAAGCCGCTGCTGGACAAGCTCAAGGAGGCATTGAGGGACCGCGCCAAGGACGTGCGCGTGACGACCCGCCTGGTCGACTCGCCCGCCTGCATCGTGGTGGAAGAGGGCGACATGAGCGGCCACCTAGCGCGCTTGCTCAAGCAGGCCGGCCAGACCGCGCCAGAAAGCAAGCCGACGCTGGAGATCAACGCCGAGCATGCGCTGGTCAAGAAGCTGGACGGTAGCGAGCACTTCGACGACCTGGCCCAGGTGCTGTTTGACCAGGCCGTGCTGGCCGAAGGCGGCCATCTGGAAGACCCGGCCGCCTATGTGAAGCGCGTTAACGCGCTGCTGATTGGCTGAGGTCCTTCAGCTCAAGGCCAAGCCCGGATCGTCACGGTCCGAACTGGTCCAGGAGCCTGACGGCACCTGGACCGCCTGGCTGAAGTCGCCGCCGGTGGATGGCAAGGCCAACGCCGAGCTGATTGCGCTGGTGGCGAAGCGCTTCGGCTGCGCGAAGTCCGCCGTCAGCATCCACAGCGGCGGCGGTTCGCGATTCAAGCGCGTGAAGGTCGAGGCCGGCTAGGCAGGCGGCGTGAAATGGACGGTCCGCACGACGTGCTCCAGCTCGTCGATCTGTACCGGCTTGACCAGGTGCGCATCGAAGCCGGCCGCCGTGCTGTTCTCGAAATCGACCGCACGCCCGTAGCCGCTCAGGGCCACCATGGCCACGCGAAGCTCGGGATATTGCTGGCGGATGCGCCGTGCAAGCTCATAACCGTCCATGCCGGGCAGGCCGATGTCCAGCAGCGCGAGGTCGGGGGTCGCCGTGGCCACCATCTGCAGCGCAGCGACCGGGTGCGTGGCCACCCACACGTCGTGGCCGTACAGGCGCAGCAGCAGCGCCAGCGAGTCGGCCGCGTCGTAGTTGTCATCGACGATGAGGATGCGGCGGCGGGGCGTCAGCGCTGCCTCGTCGAGGGCTGACGCGCCGGCTTGCAGGGGCTCGGCATCCTCCGCCGCCAGCAGGGGCAGGCGGATCGTGAACTCGCTGCCCAGGCCCACGCCGTCGCTGCGCGCGCCGACGCTGCCTGCATGCAGGCCCACGAGGCTGCGCACCAGCGCCAGCCCGACCCCCAGCCCCGCGTCGCGCAGTTGCGCTTCACCACGTTCCTGGAAGAACAGGTTGAACACGTCCGGCAGCGCCTCGGCGGAGATGCCGCGGCCGTTGTCCTTGACGGTGATGACGGCGTGCGCGCCGTCCTGCCGCGTCGTCAGCGAGATGGTGCCGCCCGGTGGCGTGTACTTGGCCGCATTGATCAGCAGGTTGGCGATGCATTGCTCCAGGCGCACCGGGTCACCCCGGCAGGTCATGGGCTGCGGCGCCTCGTTGAAGCTGAAGCGTTGCTGGCGTTGCTCCAGCAGCGGTCTGGCCATCGCGATGGCTTCCGTGGCGACATCGCTGATCTGGACCACCGCCAGCCGCAGATCGACCTTGCCGGTGGCGATTTTGGCCACGTCCTGCAGGTCGCCCACCAGGCGCATCAGGTGGCCGAGGTGGCGGCGCATCGTCGAGTGTTCGACCGTCTCGTGGCCGCCTGCGCGCAGGCGCATCACGTCGAGCGTGGTCACCAGCGGTGCCAGCGGGTTGCGCAGCTCATGGCCCAGCACGCTGAGGAACTCGTCCTTGTTGGTGGCCGCGTGCTGCAGATCCTTCAACAGCAGCTCCTTCTGCTCCGCCACGGCCGAGGCGGCCATGGCCGACAGCACCAGATTCTGGTTCGCCTCCAGCAGCTGTGAGTCGCCCGCATCTCTGGGCTTGCCCGGCAGGGCCGGATCAGCATGCGAGTCGTGCGCGGTGAAGAAGCGATAGCAATTGCCGCCTGCGCGCTTGCTGCGGTACATCGCCTGGTCGGCGCAGTCCGTCAGGCGCTCGACGTCAGCGCCGTCGTCCGGGTACACGGCAATGCCGATGCTGGCGGAAACATGCACGGCCACGCCCTCCACCGTCGTGAGCTGAGCCAGCGAGGCCACCAGCTTTTCGGCCACCAGGCCGGCGTCGGCCACGTTGGCCACCTCGGCCAGCAGCAGCACGAACTCGTCACCGCCCATGCGGCACACGGTGTCCACCTCGCGCACGCAGGCGTTCAGCGTGTGCCCGACCGCACGCAGCACCGCGTCGCCGACCGGGTGCCCCTGCGTGTCGTTGATCTGCTTGAACTGGTCGAGATCCAGGAACAGCAGCGCCAGGCGGCTGTCGCGACGCTTGGCGTGCGTCAGCGCCTGCGTGAAACGGTCGAACAGCAGCACCCGGTTGGGCAGGCCCGTCAGCACGTCGAGTTCGCTGGACCGCGTCAGCTCGGTCACCAACTGGGCCGCTGATTCGGCCATGGTGCGTGACCGCACTGCGTCGATCACCAGTTGCTCGTTCGCCTGCAGCAGCAGCTGCACATGATGGCCGTCGAGCTGCGCCTGTGCCTGCGCCAGGTCGGCCAACACCTTGGACAGCTCGGCGCGTGCGCCGCGTGTCTTGCGCTCCAGCGTGCCCACCTCGGCTTCCGGCGCCGTCGGTGCCGTGTTGCGAGCGTCAGGGCTGGTTTCCATACAGCTGCGTCAGGCTTCGGAGGCGGTAACGGCGCGGCGTCGGGTGGCCGGGCGACCGCCCAGCAAGCCTTCCTGATCGGAAAGCATCGTGCCGAGGCGGATGCCGCTGGCGTCGATGCTGTACTCGCGCAGTTCGTCCGAGTGGGCGCTGTCCCGCACCTTCACCACCGCCATCACGCGCCGCAGCCGGCTCTCCACCTCGATGTAGCGCTGCACGATGATCGCGTCGGTCATGAAGGCCGTGCCGTAGGGGCTGAAGCGCAGGTCGGTGTAGCGGTCCTCCAGCTCCGAGGTCATCAGCACCGTCACGCCGAGGCTGGTCAGCGAGGCCACCAGCCGCAGCAGCGATTCGCGGAAGTCCTCCTTGAACGACGGCCCCAGGGACAGCTCGAAGCCGGACAGCGAGTCGATGACGACGCGGGTGGCCTTCAAGCGGTGAATTTCCCTGACCAGCAGGTGGACGACCTCCTCGATGGAGATGTCGGTCGCGTGGCTCTCCACCAGGCCGATGCGGCCCTGCTTGATGTGCTGCGCCAGCTCCTGGTTTTGCGCCCGGCTGGGGCGCCGCTCGAAGGCCGCGATGACGCCCGTCTCGCCGTTTCGAGCCCCGGCATTCAGGAAGGCTGCGGCCAGGATGCTCTTGCCCGAACCGGACGGCCCGGCCAGCAGCAGCGAATAGCCGCGTGGCAGCCCGCCGTTCATCATCTCGTCGAGCCCGGGCACGCCCATCGAGGCACGGTCTTCCATCGCCTTGGGGCTGGCGGCATCCGCTGCACCGTGCGGTGGCACGAAGATCTGCAGGCCGTTTTCAGTGATGCGGAAGGCGTGCAGGCCGGGCAGCGAGGGCTGGCCGCGCATCTTCATGATCTCCATCTTGCGCACCATGGCGTTGCGCTGCACGTTCTGGCGCAGCCAGATCAGGCCGTCTGCCACCGTGAACACCGGGTTGGCGTCGCTGTCGGTGAAGTACTCGCCGATCAGGAAGGTGGTGGCCTGCCAGCTCGTCATCAGCATGCCGAGCTGCTGCATGAAGCGCTGCAGCTGGTTGTGCTGCTGATTGCCGTCGCCGTGAGCGGCCAGCACGACGGAGCGGAAGGAATCAACGAACACCAACGCCGGCTCGTGGGTGGCCACTTCTTCCGTGATGCGCGCCAGCACCTTGTCCAGATCGCCCGCCATCGCTTCGTCGCAGAGGTTGACGAAGCGCACGCTGCGGTTGATGGCGGCATGGTCGAAGAAGGCGAACTGCTGCTGGTAGCGCAGCATCTTCAGCGGCGGCTCGCCCAGCACGGTGAAGTACAGCGCCGGCCGCTGCTCGGTGGCCAGCGAGAACATGATCTGGTGCGCCAGCGTCGTCTTTCCGCAGCCGGGCTGGCCGGCGATCAGGTTGAACGAGAACTCCGGCAACCCTCCGCCCAGCAAGTCGTCCAGGCCGGGCACGCCGGTCGACAGGCTGTTGATGGTTACTTTGGAAGTCATGGCGTGGGGTCCTGCGCAGGGGCAGCGCTTGAAGAATTCGACCAGGCGGGCTGGAGCAGTCGCTCGCTCAGCGGGGTGCCGATCAAGGTGGCGAGCAGCTCGCGAAAAATCTCGAACAAGGCGTTGCCCGCCTCGCGGGCCTGCGACGGCCCTTGCGCGGCGAAAAGCGCCGGCAGCTGACCCAGATCGACCGCGTCACCGCTGCCTGACTTGAGCGGCGCGAGCCAGGCGTGGCGGGCCGCCGCCAGATGCAGCGTGCGATTGAACAGGGCCGCTACGCCGCGACGACCGACGATGGGCTGCAGGGCGGCTTCGATGTCCGTCCACAGCGCGTTGATCGCGGCGGCAATCTGGCGGGAGTCGGCGTCCTCTGCAACACGATGTGCAAGAGGTGCCGAAAACCGGCTGCTCTCTCGACTGTCCATGGGTCGCAGGGGGTAGGGGGTGTAAGGGCTCAGTTTAGGCGTCGTGGCGCTGCGTGCCGGCTGGCGCGCGAAATGGGCGCTTCGCACCCGGTTTTGCAGGGCAGGGGCAACGACGTGTCCCTTGAATCAATGACGGGGCCGGATTGAATCGCACGGTGCAGTTGCGCGCCCTGCTCAGCGTTCAAAGAAGAATCGCATCATTTCTGCGCTGGCGTCGGGCCCGCGGGCGTCCGCATACGAGCCCGCCGGGCTGCCGCCCGACCAGGCGTGACCGGCGCCGTGCACCAGCCATTGCTCCGTCACGACGCGGCCTTGCGCGTCCATGTGCAGCCGCCGTGTGCACGCGCGTGTGCCGTACTGGCCCACCTGCTCGTCGACGCGGATCGCCGCACCGCCGTGCGCCGCCGCAACTCGCTCGGCATTGCCCGGGTGAACCGTGGTGTCGGCATCGCCGTGGAAGACGATCAGGCGCACGCTCGATGTCGGAGCACCCGCGGAGGCGTTGCCGCCCTGGCCCTGCATCGCCGCCAGCGCGCCGGGCAGATCGCGGGCCGCGCCGGCGGGCAGGCCCGAATGCACGCCGGCTGCGGCGAAGACGTCCGGGTGCGTCGCCGCCAGGATCGCGGCCATTGCGCCGCCCGCAGACAGGCCGGCAACGTAGACATGCGCGGGGTCGACGCCGTGGGTCTCGGCGATGTGGCGTGTCATCGCGGCCAGCAGCGCCGGCTCACCGCGGTCCCGGCCCTGGTGGCTGTGCTTGAACCAGTTCCAGCAGCCCTGCGCATTGGCATGCCGCGTCTGCGCGGGGTAGAGCACCAGCGCGTTGTACTCGGCACCGAGCGCGTTCATGCGCGTGCCCCTGGCGAAGTCGTCGGGGTTCTGCGTGCAGCCGTGCAGCATGAGGACGAGCGCGCGGGGCTTGTCGGCCTGGGTGGCCGGGATGAACAGGCGGTAGTCGCGCGCACCGGCGCGGTGGTTGAAGTGGCCGGTGACGAATTGCTCGGTCGCATTGACCGCAGTTGGCGATGTCGGCCCGGTGGGCACGTCGTTCTGAATGACGCGGGCCTGTACATCGATGACGCTGTCATCGGTAGCAGGCGTCGCTGCCGCCGCGTCGCCCTTCAGGGCGCCGGCAATGGCTGCCATCGCGGCCTTCAGGTCACCGGAACGCGTCAGCGCGGTGGCGGTTTTCATCAGCTGAGAGAACTGGGGGTTCATGGGCACTTTCATAAAGGGTTTACAGCAGCCGCCCGACCAGGGCCGACTTCACGGCAGGGCTGGCATGCAGCGCTCCCAGCACCGTCAGCGACTCGATGGTGGCCAGCGCCAGCTCGGGCGTGACGTCGGGCGCGATGACGGCCAGGCCCAGCACGCGGATCTGCAGCTTCTCGCCGGCCGCCAGAGCCTGGGTGAGGTCGGCCACGCTGAACTGCTGGATGCCCAGCACGATGCTTTTGCGCGTGACGACCTGGCGCACCACCTCCGCGTGGGTGGCGATCTGGTTGCGGATGGCCGTGCGGATCAAGTCGCTGCGGTTGGCATAGAAGCCTTCCTGCACCAGCAGGTCGATCTGACCGAGGTCGACGCAGCCGATATTGATCGTCAGCTTTTCATCGACGGGCTTGGCCGCTTTGGGCGAGAGCAGGGGGGTGGCAGGCATGGCGGCATGATGAACCATCCACTTGGAATCCACTAGCCCTATTTTGTGTTCGATCGTGACGGCGCCCTGGCTGGCGCACGTCACGATTTGTGACAGCAATGCGACAACTCCCGCCTCTGCGGCTTCCTCTGCTGGCGGCACACGGATACCCTGCTAGGGTTTTCACCGAGCTAGCGTCGCCCATGGTCCCGAATGAGTTCTGCGTGCCTGTTCCCGCCGTGCCTGCGGCCATGCTCACCAGCCGCCTGGTGTTGCGACCGCCTCGGGACAGCGATCTGCAAACGCTGATCGCGCTGTACGCCGACCCCGCCGTCAACCGTTTCTGCGCCGCTGCAACGCCCAAAGGCCCCGCTGTCATCGAGGCGCAGCTGCAGCACTGGATCGCGCACTGGCAGAAGCGGGGCTTCGGCCACTGGGCCATCGCCGAGCGCGACAGGCCCGAGGCGCTGATCGGCTTTGGCGGCCTGATGCACCGCAGCGTGGCCGGCCACGCCGGGCTCTACCTTTACTACCGCATCACGCCGCAGGCCTGGGGCCGCGGGCTGGCGTCGGAGATGGCGCTGTACGCCTTTGAGCAGGCCTTCGAGCAGCGCCGTGAAGGCACCGTCGTCGCCGCCGTGCTGCCCAACAACGCGCCCACGCGCAAGACGCTGGAATGCCTGGGCCTGCGCCTGAAGGGCACGCTGGCCGACGGCCCTGGCAGTGCTGCGGCCCTGCTCTATGAGCTGGATGCCGACCGCTGGGCCGGCCTGCCGCGCGCCGAGCCCGAAGCCATTGCGTTCGCAGCCTGATCAAGCGGGAAAGCGCCGCAGGCCGGCGAGGTCGAGCACCCGCAGGCCGCCGTACTCGATGCGGATCAGTTCCGCAGCACCCAGCCGGTGCAGCGCCAGGTTCACGCGCTGGCGCGACAGTCCCACCAGATAGCCCAGCTCCTGCTGCGTGATGCGCAGCCAGGTGCCCACGCCGGGGTAGAGCGTCGGGTGGAAGAGCGCGGCGAGGTTGCGGGCGACGCGAACGTCCGGGTCATGGATGCGGTCCGTCTCGCGCGCGCCGATGAACTGCCCTAACCGCTCGTTCAGCTGGTTCAGCACGAAGCGGTTGAAGGCGATGCTGCCGTCCAGCAGCGCGTGAAAACTCTCCAGCGGCAGCCCGGCCACGACGCTCGGGCGCAGCGCCTGGATGTTGTAGCGGTAGACCTCGCGCTTGAGCAGCGTGCCCTCGCCGAACCAGCCGCCGGGCGGGATGCCGGTGAAGGTGACGGCCGCACCCAACGAGTCGTCGTTGTTCATCTTCAAAAGGCCGTCGACGACGCCGAACCAGAACGTGGCCGGCCGGCCGATGCGGCACAGGCGTTCGCCCGGTTCCGCCTCAGCCACTTCCAGCGTCGTGACGGCCAGTTCGCGCTGACCGCCATCGAGCAGCTTCAGCCAGGGGATGGCTTCCAGTTCGGTCGGCGTGGCGCGGCGGGCGCGTTGGCGCAGGGATGTGTCGGCCATGCGGGAAAGTCTGGGCCGTGAAGACCCGCAAATTGTCGTCGTACGGACAGATCGGCGTCAAAGTCCTGCTCAGAATGGGCCACACAGACGCGGGCCAAGCCATGAACCCGCGCAACGGAGACAGGCTTGACGACTTTTCCCAAGCTCTTGCTTGACCATGCAGCCCGCCGGCCGGACGCACCGGCGCTGCGCGAGAAGGCGTTCGGCGTCTGGCAGACGCTGAGCTGGGTGCAGCTTGCGACCCTGGTGCAGGAATTGGCGCTGGGCCTGGCGGCTGCGGGCCTGAAGCGTGGCGAGCATCTCGTCGTCATCGGCGAGAACCGGCCGCGGCTTTACGCCAGCATGCTGGCCGCGCAGGCCCTCGGCGCCGTGCCGGTGCCGCTCTACCAGGACGCGGCTGCGGGGGAGTTCGTCTTCCCGATCAACAACGCCGAGATCGCCTTTGCCGTCGTCGAAGACCAGGAGCAGGTCGACAAGCTGCTTGAGCTGCGCGAGCAATGCCCGCAACTCACGCGCATCTGGTTCGACGACCCGCGCGGCCTGCGCCATTACGTCGAGCCGGTGCTGGCGTCGCTGGATGCGCTGATCGAACAGGGGCGTGCTGGGTCTGGTGAGGTCTTCGCCGCCAAGGTCGCGGCCGGCCAGCCCGGCGACGTGGCGGCGTTGTTCTTCACCTCGGGCACGACGGGCAACCCCAAGGGTGTCATCCACACGCACGCGTCGCTGATCGACCGCGCCCAGGCCGGCCAGCGCTTTGACAAGCTGACCGAGCGCGAAGAGGTGCTGGCCTACCTGCCGCCCGCCTGGATCGGCCAGAACATCTTCAGCTTTGCGCAGTGGCTGGCCTGTGGCTATGTCGTCAACTGCCCGGAGTCCGCCAGCACGGTCAGCATCGACCTGAAGGAGATCGGCCCGACCTATTACTTCGCGCCGCCGCGCGTCTTCGAGGGCCTGCTGACGACGGTGATGATCCGCATGGAGGACGCCTCGGCGATCAAGCGCTGGCTGTTCGACCGCTGCATGACGCTGGCCCGCCGCGTCGGCCCGCGCCTGATGGACCGCCAGCCGGTCGGGGCGCTGGACCGCCTGGCCTATGCGTTAGGCGACGTGCTCATCTACGGCCCGCTGCGCAACACGCTGGGCTTCTCGCGTGTGCGGGTGGCCTACACGGCGGGTGAGGCCATCGGGCCGGACCTGTTCAGCTTCTACCGTGCCATCGGCATCAACCTCAAGCAGCTCTACGGCTCCACCGAGACGGCCGTGTTCGTCTGCCTGCAGCCCGACCACGAGGCCCGCGCCGACACGGTGGGCGTGCCGATTGACGGCGTGGAGATCAAGCTGACCGACAGCGGCGAGGTGCTGGTGCGTTCGGCCGGCCTGCTCAAGGGCTACTACAAGAACGAGGCCGCGACCCTTGAAGTGCTCGGCGCTGATGGCTGGTACCGCACCGGCGACGCCGGCTTCCTGACGCCCGGCGGCCACCTGAAGATCATCGACCGCGCCAAGGACGTGGGCCGGTTGATGGGTGGGCTCTTCGACGGCGCGATGTTTGCGCCCAAGTACGTCGAGAACAAGCTGAAGTTCTTCCCGCACATCAAGGAGGCGGTGTGCTTCGGCGATGGCCGCGAGAAGGTCTGCGCCTTCATCAACATCGACTTCGAGGCCGTGGGCAACTGGGCCGAGAGGCGCAACCTGCCCTACGCCGGCTATACCGATCTGGCGCAGCGCGCCGAGGTCTATCAGCTGATGCTGGAGTGTGTGGAGAAGGTCAACGCCGACCTGGCCCAGGACGAACTGCTGGCCGGCAGCCAGATCAGCCGCTTCCTGGTGCTGCACAAGGAGCTGGACGCCGACGACGGCGAGCTGACGCGCACGCGCAAGGTCAGGCGCGGCGCCGTGCAGGAAAAGTACAGCGTGCTGATCGATGCGCTCTACGACGGCAAGGTCTCGCAGTACATCGAAACGCAGGTGACGTTCGAGGATGGCCGCACGTCGATGATCTCGGCCGACCTGCGCATCATGGATGCGCGCACCTTCCCGGCTGTGAAGGGCCAGGCCGCATGAAGAAGATCGGCGACATCGTCCTCGACGTGAAGAACATCTCGCTGGCCTTCGGCGGCGTGAAGGCGCTGACCGACATCAGCTTCGACGTGCGCGAGCACGAGGTGCGCGCCATCATCGGCCCCAACGGCGCGGGCAAAAGTTCGATGCTGAACTGCATCAACGGCGTCTACCAGCCGCAGCAGGGCGCCATCACCCTGCATGGCCGCAACTTCAAGCACATGAGCCCGCGTCAGGTTGCCGAGATGGGCGTGGCGCGCACCTTCCAGAACCTCGCGTTGTTCAAGGGCATGAGCGTGCTGGACAACATCATGACGGGCCGCAACCTGCGCATGCGGCGCGGCCTGTTCTGGCAGGCGCTGCACGTCGGCCCGGCGCGACGCGAGGAGAGCGAACAGCGCGAGGCGGTCGAGCGCGTCATCGACTTTCTCGAAATCCAGGCCTATCGCAAGACGCCCGTCGGCCGCCTGCCCTACGGCCTGCAGAAGCGCGTCGACCTCGGCCGCGCGCTGGCGATGGAGCCCAGCCTCTTGCTACTGGACGAACCCATGGCCGGCATGAACGTCGAGGAGAAACAGGACATGTGCCGCTTCATCCTGGATGTGAACGACGAGTTCGGCACGACCATCGTGCTGATCGAGCACGACATGGGCGTCGTGATGGACATCTCGGATCGCGTCGTCGTGCTGGACTACGGCAGGAAGATCGGTGACGGCGCGCCGGACGATGTGCGGAGCAATGACGACGTGATCCGGGCGTATCTCGGCGCAGGGCATTGAGATGAAATTCAAACAAAGCCACAGAGGCACAGAGACACAGAGGCAGCGGGATGAAGGTCCCTCTGTGCCTCTGTGCCTCTGTGGCTGTGTTCTCTGCAAGGTCGCGTGCTGACCATGGCCCCCTTCCTCGAAACCCTCATCGGCGGCCTCATGGCGGGCATGCTCTATTCCCTCATCGCGCTCGGCTTCGTGCTGATCTTCAAGGCCAGCGGCGTCTTCAACTTCGCCCAGGGCGCGATGGTGCTGTTCGCCGCGCTGGCGATGGCGCGCTTTGCGGAATGGATCCAGAAGTACACGGGCCTGGACGGCAAGATCGTCGTGAATCTGCTGGCCTTTGGCGGCGCGTTGGCGGTGATGGTCGTCGTCGCTTGGCTGGTCGAGCGGCTCGCGCTTTCAAAACTCGTCAACCAGGAGGGCATCACGCTGCTGATGGCCACGCTGGGCATCGCCTACCTGCTCGAAGGCCTGGGCCAGATCCTGTTCGGCAACGACATCTACAAGATCGACATCGGCCTGCCCAAGGACCCGATGTTCCTGTTCGAGCAGACGTTCCCGGGCGGCATTCTCGTCAGCAAGGAAGACCTCTACGCGGCGCTGATCGCAGCGGCGCTGGTCGCGGGGTTGTCGCTGTTCTTCCAGAAGACGGCGACCGGTCGTGCCCTGCGCGCCGTCGCCGACGACCACCAGGCCGCGCAAAGCATCGGCATCCCGCTGTCGCGCATCTGGGTCATCGTCTGGAGCGTGGCCGGCTTCGTCGCACTGGTCGCCGGCATGATCTGGGGCAGCAAGCTGGGCGTGCAGTTCTCGCTGTCTCTGGTCGCGTTGAAGGCACTGCCGGTGGTGATCCTGGGTGGGCTCACCAGCGTGCCCGGCGCCATCGTCGGCGGGCTGCTGATCGGTGTGGGCGAGAAGCTGTCTGAGGCTTACCTGGGGCCGATGCTCGGGGGCGGCATCGAGTATTGGTTCGGCTATGTGCTGGTGCTTGTGGTGCTGCTGGTCAGGCCGCAGGGGCTGTTCGGGGAGAAGATCATTGATCGCGTTTGAGCGTTCCCTCATCTGCGCAGTTCTGGCATGGCTGTGTCTGCTGCCGGGGTCGGCAGATGCGCGAACCCGTTTTGAGAGCGTGCCTGCGTATGTCAAGTCGCTCCTTGATGGTGGCGCCGACATCGTGAGCTGCAGTGTGGTGACACCGGCGCGCTCGAAGCTCAGTTGCGAGGAGGCCCACCGGTTGAAGCCGGCTCCGGGTGCGTTCGTGTTTGGATTCGTGCGCGCGCGGGGGCCAGATGCTTCCGAGGAATCCACCTTCGCGTTCATCTTGCGTGCCTCCCCCGACGGTTCAATGGCGCCAGCAGCCCACTCAATGATTCAGAGCGGCGGGCGCTGGACCGTGTTTGAGTCAGCCGAGCTAGATGCACCTTCTGACACTCAATTCCGCGTTCGCCTTGTTGGCGGCGGGCGTGCATCAGAACCCTCGTCATATGACTACACGATATCGCTGCACCGCGGCCAATGGGTAGTTGCCCATGCGGCCGTGCTTCGCATCGAGCGATGCAGTGAGGACGCCTTTGCGGAGACCGAATATCAGTTGAACTACCTGACTGGAAGCCTGAGGTGGTCGCGTTACGAAAACTGCAAGCCCGCACCCGCGCGCACTCACACGATTCCACCGCGTGTTGTGCCGCTCGCGCGCTTCGAGCTGATGGACAGCGGCAACGACCCCGTGAAGTACATGGGAGGGCACTGAGCCATGCTCTACCGCGAAAACGGCCAGTTCAAAACCTTCTACCCGGCGGACAGCCAGATCCTGCCGATCCGCCAGGACCGCATCGCCTTTGCCCTGCTGTTGGCTGTTGCCTTCGTCGTCGTGCCGATGGTCTCCAGCGAGTACCTGCTGCGCGCCATCTTCATCCCCTTCCTGATCCTCTCGCTTGCGGCGTTAGGCCTCAACGTCCTCGTCGGCTACTGCGGCCAGATCTCGTTGGGCTCGGGCGCGTTCATGGCCGTGGGCGCCTACGTCGCCTACAACTGCCAGGCGCGATTCGAGGGCATGCCGCTGATCGTGTCGCTGCTGGCCGGTGGCCTCGGCGCCACAGTCGTTGGCGTCGCCTTCGGCCTGCCGTCGCTGCGCATCAAGGGGCTCTACCTCGCCGTCGCCACGCTGGCGGCGCAGTTCTTTGTCGACTGGGCCTGCCTGCGCCTGCCGTGGGTCACCAACGGCTCGTCGTCGGGCTCGGTCAGCGTCGCGGGCTTGAGCATCGTTGGCCTCAGCGTCGAGTCGCCCGCGGCGCGCTATCTGCTCTGCCTGGCCTTCGTCGTCGTGTTCGCGCTGGCTACCAAAAACATCGTGCGCGGCCACATCGGCCGGTCGTGGATGGCCATGCGCGACATGGACGTGGCGGCCGCCGTCATTGGCATCCGCCCCATGCAGGCCAAGCTCAGTGCGTTTGCCGTGTCGAGCTTCATCATCGGCGTGGCGGGGGCGCTGTGGGGCTTCGTGCACCTGGGCTCGTGGGAGCCGGCGGCCTTCGGCATCAACCGCTCGTTCGACCTGCTGTTCATGGTCATCATCGGCGGGCTTGGCTCGATCTCGGGCGCCTTCTTCGGCGCGGCCTTCATCGTCGTGCTGCCGCTGCTACTGGACAAGATCCCCTACTGGACCGGGTTGCCGATGGACACCGCCACGGCCGCACACCTGGCGCTGATGATCTTCGGCGCGCTGATCGTCTTCTTCCTCATCAAGGAACCGCACGGCCTTGCGCGGCTCTGGGCAACGGCAAAAGAAAAGCTCAGGCTCTGGCCTTTCCCTCATTGATACCCACAACGACAGGAGACAACGCCATGAAGACCTTCATCGCCTGCGCGGCCCTCGCCGCTCTGCAACTTGCCACGCCCTCCGCCGAGGCGCAAGCCAAGGAGCAGTTCTTCCCGCTGCTGGTCTATCGCACCGGCGCCTACTCACCCAACGGCACGCCCTGGGCGAATGGCAAGCAGGACTACATCAAGCTCATCAACGCGCGTGATGGTGGCGTCAACGGCGTCAAGCTGACCTTCGAGGAATGCGAGACCGGCTACGCCACCGACAAGGGCGTGGAGTGCTACGAGCGGCTCAAGGGCAAGGGGCAGTTCGGCGCCACGCTCTTCGACCCGCAGTCCACCGGTATCACGTTCGCACTGACCGACAAGGCGCCGGGCGACAAGATCCCGCTGATCACGTTGGGCTACGGCCTGTCGGCATCGGCAGACGGCGGCGTGTTCGCGTGGAACTTCCCGCTGATGGGCAGCTACTGGACGGCGGCCGACATCCTCATCCAGCACCTCGGCAAGAAGGAAGGCGGGCTGGACAAGCTCAAGGGCAAGAAGATCGCGCTGATCTATCACGACAGCCCCTTCGGCAAGGAGCCCATCCCGCTGCTGGAAGAGCGCGCCAAGATGCACGGCTTCGAGCTGGTGAAGATCCCTGTCACCGCGCCCGGCGTGGAGCAGAAGAGCGCTTGGCTGCAGGTGCGCCAGGCCCGGCCCGATTACACGCTGCTGTGGGGCTGGGGCGTGATGAACTCCACCGCGCTGAAGGAGGCCCAGGCGACGGGCTATCCGCGCGACAAGATGTATGGCGTCTGGTGGTCGGGTGCCGAGCCCGACGTGAAGGACGTGGGCGAGGGCGCCAAGGGCTACAACGCGCTGAACCTCAACACCTCGGGCCAGTCGCCCAAGGTCATCCAGGACATCCTGAAGCTCGTGCACGGCAAGGGCCAGGGCACGGGGCCGAAGGACGAGGTCGGCTCGGTGCTCTACACGCGCGGCCTGGTCATCCAGGCGCTCGGCGTGGAGGCGGTGCGGCGAGCGCAGGAGCGTTTCGGCAAGGGCAAGGTCATGAGCGGCGAGCAGGTGCGCTGGGGGCTGGAGAACCTGGCGTTGGACGACAAGAAGCTGGCTTCGCTGGGGCTGACTGGCGTGATCCGGCCGATCAGCACGAGCTGCTATGACCACCAGGGCTCGACCTGGGCGCGGGTGCACACCTGGGACGGCGCCAAGTGGAACTTCAGCAGCGACTGGTACGAGGCGGACGGCCAGATCATCAAGCCGATGGTCAAGGCAGCCGCCGACAAGTACGCGGCGGAAAAGAAGTTGACGCGACGGACGCCGGCGGATTGCCAGAGCTAATGGGGGTTGTGAGGTGACAGTTGAATCTGGTGGTTTTACTGGGACTGGCGCTCCTCGGTGCATTGCCGGGAGTCCGCCCCGGCAGGCGGGTAACTTTCTTCTGCGGGGCCAGAAGAAAGTCACCAAAGAAGAGGCCCTGAATCCGCACTCCAGCGGCTTGGCGGGCTTGGCACTGGATCGCGCCCAGACGCGACCCGCTTCGCTCTCGCTGCTGTCCTTGTCACCAGCACCATTCATCGAACCAGCGGCCCGCCTAACGCGCGGCTGCACGCCGTGCTCACGAGCAATACCGAAGACAGCGTCGCTCGGGCGACGCGGCATTTGCATTCCTGGTGAGCCCGGCGTGCAGCCGGCGTTAACGGGCGCGAAGGTGCGATGGACGGCGCTCTTCACAGGGACAGCAGCGAGAGCGCAGCGGGTCGCGTCGTCCCGCAACGCAAGCGCGTGTTTTCGCGCGCCGCTGATGGCGGCGTCGCGGTCGTGTGCGGTTCAGGGCCTCTTCTTTGGTGACTTTCTTCTGGCCCCGCAGAAGAAAGTTACCCCGCCGCCGGGCGGGACTCCCGGCAATGCACCGAGCAGGCACCGCTCCTCCGCAGAAGCATCCACGACGCGAGGCGCGCAGCCATGACCACCCCCACCCCCTTCCTGAACGTCAACGGCATCGAAGTCATCTACAACCACGTCATCCTCGTCCTCAAGGGCGTCTCCCTCCAGGTCCCGCAAGGCAAGATCGTCGCCCTGCTCGGCGGCAACGGCGCTGGCAAGACGACCACGCTGCGCGCCGTCTCCAACCTTTTAGAAGGCGAGCGCGGCGAAGTCACCAAAGGCAGCATCGAACTCCGCGGCGAACGCATCGAGAAGCTGTCAACTGCAGCGATGGTCAACAGGGGCGTCGTGCAGGTCATGGAAGGCCGGCACTGCTTCGCCCACCTCACCATCGAAGAGAACCTGATGACCGGCGCCTACACGCGCAAGGACGGCCGTGGGGCAATCGCGGCGACGCTGGACAAGGTCTACACCTACTTCCCGCGCCTGAAAACGCGCCGCAGTAGCCAGGCGGCCTACACCTCCGGCGGCGAGCAGCAGATGTGCGCCATCGGCCGGGCGCTGATGGCCAACCCGAAGATGGTGTTGCTGGACGAGCCGTCGATGGGCCTGGCGCCGCAGATCGTCGAGGAGGTGTTCGAGATCGTGCGCGACCTGAACCAGCGCGAGGGCACGACGTTCCTGCTCGCCGAGCAGAACACCAACATGGCGTTGTGCTATGCCCACTACGGCTACATCCTGGAGAACGGGCGTGTCGTCATGGACGGCGCCGCCGCTGACCTGCGCGAGAACGAGGACGTCAAGGAGTTCTACCTCGGCGTCGGTGGGGAAGGGCGGCGCAGCTTCAAGGATGTGAAGTCCTACAAACGTCGCAAGAGGTGGCTCGCATGAGTGATGAAAACTGGGACATCGCGCCCCCGCCGTTCAACGCGGAATCGACGCTGCTGGCGCTGAAGCGCTTCATCCGCGACCAGCACGCGTTGACTGAACGCAACGACGGCTGGACCTTGGGCGGCAACGTCGTGCTCAAGCTGAGCGTGGACGGCGCAACGGTCAAGGCCCAGCTCGCCAAACGCCCGGCGAGCATGCCCGAGTGGGACAGCTTCACGCTGAAGTCGGCGCCCGATTCGCGCAAGCTGCAGGACGAGATCAAGCGCCGGCTGCTGCGCTGGAAGGGCGAGGAGTGAGCACGTCGTTCTACGACGCACTGGAGGCCCGCGACCCGGCCGAGCGCGAGGCGGCGTTGATGGTTGCGTTGCCAGCGCAGATCGCCCACGCCCAGGCCAGCAGCCCGGCCTACACCGAGTTGCTCGCAGGCGTTGATGCGGCCGCCATCACCTCGCGCGCGGCACTGGCCACGCTGCCGCTGACGCGCAAGAGCAACCTCGCCGCCGCCCAGGCCGCGCGGCGCGCCCTGCGCCTGGGCGGCTTTGCAGCCGGCATGCCCAGGCGCATCTTCCAGTCGCCCGGCCCGCTGTACGAGCCCGAGCCCGATGTCGACGGCGCCGACCCCTGGCGGGTTGCGCGCGCGCTGCACGCGGCCGGTATCCGCGCTGGCCAGCTGGCGCACGTGAGCTTCAGCTACCACCTCACACCGGCTGGCGCCATGATGGAAGCCGGCCTGCGCGCTTTGGGCGCAGCCAGCTTCCCGGGCGGCATCGGCAACACCGAGCTGCAATTGCAGGCCGTCCTCGACCTGCAGCCCGAGGCCTACGCCGGCACCCCCAGCTTCCTGCGCATCCTGCTTGAGAAGGCCGCCGACGCCGGCCAACCGCTGCCCTGGCTGCAGCGCGCGCTGGTCAGCGGCGAGGCCTGTCCGCCGGCGCTGGTGGCGTGGTTCGCGGAGCGCGGCGTGGCGGCCTTCCAGTGTTACGCCACGGCCGACCTGGGCCTCATCGCCTACGAGACCGCAGCGCGCGACGGGCTGGTTGTCGATGAAGGCGTCATCGTCGAGATCGTGCGCCCCGGTTCGGGCGAGCCGCTGCCCGAAGGCGAGGTCGGCGAGGTCGTCGTGACGACGCTGAGCCCCGGCTACCCACTGATCCGCTTCGCCACCGGCGACCTGTCGGCCGTGTTGCCCGGCAACTGCCCGACCGGCCGCAGCAACCAGCGCCTGCGCGGCTGGCTGGGCCGGGCCGACCAGTCCGCCAAGGTGCGCGGCATGTTCGTGCACGCCGGCCAGGTGGCCGACATCGTCAAGCGCCACCCGGAGGTGCGGCGCGCCCGCCTCGTGGTGAGTGGCGAGCTGGCCCAGGACCATGTCGTGCTGCAAGTTGAAATGTGCGAACCCACGCCCACCGGACTCGTGGAAAGCCTGATGCAGACCGCGCGAGACGTGACCAAACTGCGTATCCTGATAGACCTGCTACCACCCGGCAGCCTGCCCAACGACGGCAAACTCATCGAGGACCGTCGCTAACCGTTGGAGACTTTCCAGATGCGCCGTACCCTGTTGCTCGCCGCCGGCCTGATGGCCGCTTTGCCCGCCCTTGCCGAATACCCCGACAAGCCCGTCACCCTCATCGTGCCCTTCGCTGCGGGCGGCCCGTCCGACAAGGTCGGCCGTGACCTCGCCGAGGCGCTGCGCAAGCCGCTGGGCACCACCGTCATCATCGAGAACGTCGGCGGCGCCGGTGGCACGCTCGGCGCCAACAAGGTCGCCAAGGCCACGCCCGATGGGTACACGCTGCTGCTGCATCACATCGGTATCGCCAGCGCGCCGGCGCTGTACCGCACGCTGCCCTACAAGACGCTGGAAGACTTCGAATACCTGGGCCTCGTCAACGAGGTGCCGATGACACTGATCGGCCGCCCCACGCTGCCAGCCACCAACTACGCCGAACTCACCAAGTGGCTGGAGGCCAACAAGGGCACGATCAACCTCGCCAATGCGGGCGTGGGCTCGGCGTCGCACTTATGCGGGTTGTTGTTCCAGCAGGCCGTCAAGATCGACATGACGACGGTGCCCTACAAGGGCACGTCCCAGGCCATGAACGACCTGCTCGGCGGCCAGGTCGACATCATGTGCGACCAGACCACCAACACCACCGGCCAGATCGAATCCGGCAAGGTCAAGGCCTTTGCCGTCATGTCGGCCAAGCGACTGCCCAGCGGCCCGCTGGCCAAGCTGCCAACGGCCGACGAGTCGGGCCTCAAGGGCTTCAACCTGGCGGTGTGGCACGGCCTGTACGCGCCCAAGGGCACGCCGAAAGCGGTGCTCGACAAGATCAACACCGCGTTGCGCGCGGCGCTGAAGGACGCCGACTTCCACAAGCGCGAGGAGGCCCTGGGCGCCGTCATCGTCAACGACGCTCGCCTGGCACCGGCCGAGCATAAGAAGTTCGTCGAGGCCGAGATCAACAAGATCGGGCCGGTCATCAAGGCGGCCGGCATCTACGCAGACTGAGGACCGAGCGGAGTCCATTGCGGACTCCGCAACGCCCGAGAAGGGCCCGCCACGTTCGCGTGGCGGGCCCTTCGTACGTCAGCCGGCGTTGACTTCGTCGATCACCAACCGGTGGTTGTCGTCGAGCACCCAGGCGTGCTCGTCGTCCACCTCGAAGAGGTGCCCGTCCCGGTCCAGGTTCACAGGCCCGACGACATGAACTTCATGACGATGGGGAAGCCCAGCACGATGAAGGTGCAGGGGAATATGAACATGATCAGCGGCCCGAGCATCTTGACCGGCGCCTCCATGGCCAGCTTTTCGGCGCGCAGGAAGCGCTCGGTGCGGCGCTGGTCGCTCTGCGCGCGCAGCACCGGGCCCAGGCTGGACCCCATCAGCTCGCCCTGCACGAGCGCGCTCACCAAGCTGGACATCGGCGAGTAGTCCAACCGGTCGGCCATCGCCCGCAGCGCCTCCACGCGCGGCTTGCCACCGCGGATGTCGCGCAGCACACGGTTCACCTCCACCAGCAGCGGCCCGGGCGGACAACGGTCCACAGCCTTCTGCAGCGCGCCGGTCAGGTTCAGGCCGGCCTCGACGGACAGCGTGACGATGTCCAGGAAAAAGGGCAGTGACTTCAGGATCAGCAAATTGCGCTTGAGCGTGTGGTCGCGCAGCCAGATGTCGGGGTAGACGAAGCCCAGCAATGCGCCCAGCAGCACGCCGACGCCCTTGGCCGAGCTGCTGGCCAGCACCAGGCCCACGACGGCGAAAGCGACGGCGCTGACGAGCTTGCCGCCCATGAACTGCTCCGGCGTCAGCGAGTACTCCTGCCCCGCGCGCTTCAGTCGCGCCAGCAGCGCGGCGTGCTTGCCTGCGCTCATCAGGTTGCCGAAGCTATTGCCCAGGATGTTGACGACAGGCCACAGCACCTCGAACCCGCGCGGCGGCCGGTCGCGATAGACGGTCTCGGCGCTGCCGAGCTGCACATAGAGCTGCCAGGCCGCGTAGATCAGCAGGCTGACACAGCCCGCCGCGCACAGCACGAAGAGGAAGCTCATACGTCGATGCTCACGATCTTGCGGATGAACACGCCGCCCAGCAGCAGCAGCACGGCGATGGCGGCCATCGTGCCCCAGCCGTAGTAGGTGGTGAACATCGGCAGCATGGCGACAGGGTCCATCGCATACAGCACGCCGGCCAGGAAGATGGGCAGCAGGCCGACGATGATGCCCTGCAGCTTGCCCTGCGAGGTCAGCGCCTTGATCTTGCCCTCCATGACGGCCTTGGAGCGCAGCGTGCTGGCCAGCCGCTCGAGGATCTCGGAGAGGTTGCCGCCGACCTCCTTGGCGATCGTCAGCGCCGAGACGAAAAGGTTGATGTCCTCCGTCTTCAGCCGTTCGGCCAGGCCGCGCAGCGACTCCTCCAGCGGCAAGCCCAGGCGCTGCTCGCGCAGCAGCACTGAGAACTCCTGCGACAGCGGTGCCGGGCTTTCCTTGACCACCAGCTCCAGCGCCGTCTGCAGCCCCGCGCCGGCACGCATCGCGCCGCCCATCATCGTCAGGCCATCGGGCAGCTGCACGATGAGGCGATCCATGCGCCGGCGGCGCAGCACGCCCCAGGTCACCCGCGGCATCACCGCGCCCGCCACGGCCGCCACCAGCGCGATGAAGCCCGACTGCGTCAGCACCCACGTCACCAGCGGCATCGCGACAAAGGCTGCCAGGTTGAGCCTGAACAGCGCCGCCGGGTCGATGAAGACGAACATGTCGGCCAGCGACACGCGCGCCATCTCCGTGAAGCGCTGCCGCCAAGCGACGAAGGCGCCGCGCATCCACACCAGCAGCACCAGCACCGTGCCCAGCACGAGCAGCACCAGCAGCAGCTGATCCAGCGAGCTTGCGGCGGCGTTCATTGATGCACCCTTCGCGCTGCGCGCTGTTCCGCCGAGCGGGAATGAGCTTGCTTGGGGCGGCCCGGCGCGGCGCTCATACGCGCGTTCCCGACGCCAGCACGTCGTCAAAGATGTCCATCTTCAGTGGCACGCCGACGGCGGCGAGCTCCTCGTAGAACTCGGGCACGGCGCCGCGGCCGACGAAGTTGCCGACCGTCTTGTTGTTAGCGTCGCGGCCGGTCTGCACAAAAGCGAACACCTCCTGCAGCTGGATCTTGCCGCTCTCGACGCCAGTGATCTCGGTGATGGACGTGACCTTGCGCGTGCCGCAGGCAAAGCGGGTCTGCTGCACGACGATGTCGACCGCCGAGGCGATCTGCTCGCGGATGGCCGTGACCGGCAGGTCCATGCCGGCCATGAGCACCATCACCTCCAGCCGGGCCAGCATGTCGCGCGGGCTGTTGGCGTGGGCGGTGGTGAGTGAGCCGTCGTGGCCGGTGTTCATGGCCTGCAGCATGTCCAGCGCCTCGCCACCGCGGCATTCACCCACGACGATGCGGTCCGGCCGCATGCGCAGCGAGTTCTTCACCAGTTCGCGGATCGGCACGGCGCCCTTGCCCTCGACGTTGGCGGGCCGCGCTTCCAGCGACACGACGTTGCTGTGGTGCAGCTGCAGCTCGGCCGCGTCCTCGATGGTGACGATGCGCTCCTCGTGCGGGATGAAGTTGCTGAGGATGTTCAGCAGCGTCGTCTTGCCCGAGCCGGTGCCGCCGGAGATCAGCATGTTCTTCTGGTGCACGACGCAGATGCGCAGAAATTCGATCATGGCCGGGCTGGCCGAGGCGAACTTCAGCAGGTCGCCGGAATCGAGCTTGCGCTTGCTGAACTTTCGGATCGTGATGGACGGGCCCTTCAGCGCCAGCGGCGGGATGACGGCATTGACGCGCGAGCCGTCTTTGAGGCGTGCGTCCACCATCGGCGAGCTCTCGTCGATGCGCCGGCCGATGGGCGCGACGATGCGCTCGATGATGCCCTGCACCGCGCGGTCGCTGGTGAAGTTGACGGGCCAGCGCTGCAGTTGGCCGGCGCGCTCGACGAACACCTCGTCGCAGCGGTTGACCATGATTTCGGTAATGCTGGGGTCGGCCAGCAGCGGCTCCAGCGGGCCCAGCCCAATGGCCTCGTCGCGCACCTGCTCCAGCAGCACGCGGCGGTCCAGGTGGTCGGGCAGCTCGTCGCCGAGCTTGGTCATCAGCTCGCCGATCAACCGTTCCGTCAGCTCGCGCAGCTCGTCGTCGGCCATGCGGTGGGTGTCGGTGCGGCGGACATCGAAGGCCTCGAGCAGGCGCTCATGCAGCAGGCGGCGGTAGCGGTAGGTCGCGTCGGCGGGCGCGGCTGCGGGCTCGGCGGCCTTGGGCGATGCCGGCGCCGGCGCGGCAGGCGCTGGTGCGGCCGCAGCAGGCGCGGCGTGGGCCGCGTTCTCCCCCTCACCCGCGCCGGCCCAACTGACGGCCAGGCCGTGGATGCCGATACGCACGCGGTCGTTGGCCTCGACGACCGTCGCGCCGCTGACCTTCTCATCGTTGACGAAGGTGCCGAAGGTCGAGTCCAGGTCGCGGATGTAGACGCGGTCGCTGGCGACGAACAGCTCCGCGTGGCGGCGGCTGACCTTCCAGCCGGGGATGACGATGTCGCAGCCGGCGTCCTTGCCGATCATGCAGCGCGGGCCGGCCAGCGCCAGTTCGCGGCCGTTGCCCTGGGCTTCCAAGCGAACGTGCAGCATCAGCGAAGCTCCGGGTTGGCCGCCTCGGCGGGCGGCGGCGGCGCGGTGGGCAGGCCGTGGCGCCACTGCGGCGTCTTCAGCTCGCGCTCGACGCGCTGCGACTGTTGCTGCGCCTGGGCCGCGGCCGTGCCGACGTCGGGCTCCACCGCGCCCGGCTGCAGCACGCGCGGTGTGGCGATGACGAACAGCTCGGTCTTCTCGGTCGTCATCTCCTTGGCGCCGAACAGCGCGCCGATCAATGGCAGGCGGCTGAGGCCCGGTACCGTGCTGTCGCTGCGTTCCGCGCGCGTGCGCAACAGCCCGGCGATGACCAGCGGCTCGCCGGCCTTCAGGCGCACCTGGGTCTGGCTGCGGTTGGTGGTGAAGGCGATGAAGCCGCCGTTGCTGTTGCGCGTGTCGGGCTGGCTGACCTCGACCATCAGCGTGCTGTCGACGTTCTCGTCGGGGTCTGCCACCGGCTTGAACTCCAGCCGCACGCCGTATTCCTTGTACTCGACGCCGACGGCGCCATTGCCCTGTGCCACCGGGATGGGGATCTCGCCGCCCGCCAGGAAGGTGGCCGAGCCGCCGCTGCGGCAGCTCAGGCGCGGCTCCGCCAGCGTCCACGCGTCGCCGCGCTCCTCCAGGAACTGCAGCGCCGATGTGATCGTCGTCGCCAGGCCCAGGTAGCTGCGGATTGGATTGGCGGTGTTGACGGCCGGGTAGCCGTTTGTGCTGGGCGGGCGCCACGGCGTATTGCCGTAGATGAGGGAGTTGCTGGCGAAGGCCGGGCCGTTGGCGTTGCTTGCCCACTTGATGCCGAGCTGCTCGATGGCCGAGCGCTTGACCTCGATGACGCGCAGGTCGAACTGGATCATGCGCTCCAGCTGCAGCGGGTCGGCGTCCTGCGGCTGGTCGGGCACCAGGCTGAGGATCTGCGGGAAGCTGGCGGCCAACCGCTGCAGCTTGAGGGCGCTCTCGCGATCCTGGTGGCGGCCCTCCAGCACGATGCGGTCGCCGATCTGGCGCGCCTTCAGGCCGGGAAACTCGTTGATCATGGCCTGCAGTTCGGCGGCGACCTGGCCTGGCCGCGCCGGCACCACGTCAACGGGATGCCTGAACTGGCGGCCGTTGCGCAGCCAGACGTGCATCGTCGTGTTGCCCGTGGCCTCGCCGATCAGCACGATCTCGCGGTCGTCCACCACGGTGGCGCGCAGCAGCGAGCCGTTGCCCAGCGCGATGCGGGCGACGCCGGGATAGCGCATGGTCGTCACGTCGCCGATGGCGATGGTCTGCGGCATGCCGGGCTCGACGCGCACCGCCGGGGCCGCAGCGCGCGGCGCGGCCACGGCGGCGCCCGACGCGGGGGCGACCTCCTGCACGGTGCCACCGCGTGGTGCGGGCGCGCCCTGCTGCACGGGCGGTGCGGGCGGCTGGGCCTGCTGCGCCTGCGCAGCCAGCGCCGCTGCGAGCGCAAGGACACCGAACAACGGTCGACAGAGATCACTGGGACGCACAAAACACTCCAGGGTGGGGATCGCCGGGGGAAACCGGGGGAAGCAAGGGGAAGCGGGAGGCAACGGGATTCAAGGCTGGGCCGCGCTCTTGTTGGGCAGCGCGCCGGGCGACAGTGGCCGGGCCGGTTGGACGGGCTGCGGGGCCGGCCTCACCGCAGGCTGCGGCGCCTGCTGCGGCGCGAGCGCCTGCGCGCCGGCGGCACCTGGCTGCAGCACCTGGCCCAGCGCCTCCAGCACCTGCTTCTGCACAGCCGCCGGGCCGCCGCCGCCGCCACCGCCGCCGACGATGTACTCCACTTGCAGCGGCTCGCCCGCGCCGGTGCCGCGCTGCGCGCCGCCGAACAGCGCCGCTGCCGTCATCGCCCGCGTCGGGTTGGGGTCCTGGTCGTCCGGGTGGCGCAGCAGCGCCGTCAGCCGGCCGGCCTGCTTGGCGACGATGAGGCGCTGCGCGTCCTTGGGCGACAGGTCCAGCGTCACGGTGCTGAAGCTGCGTTCCTGGCCGGTCTGCTCGTCGCGGCGCTTGAGATTTTGGTCGGTGGCCAGCACCACCATGTTGGACAGCAGCGTGCGCGTCACTTCCTCCTGCGTGCCGCCGCTGCTGCGCTGGCTCAGCATCAGATCGATGCGGTCGCCGGGGCGCAGCATGCCCGACACGCTGTTGACGGTGTCCACCTCGAAGGTCATCGCGCGGCGGCCGTTCTTCAGCGTCGCCGAGAACACGGTGGCGCCCTGGCCCTCGGCATGCGCGGGCAGCAGCATGTCGCCGCGCTTCATGCCAATAGCCAGACGCTGGTGCTCCAACTGGCCGAACACGTCGGGCGTCAGCGCGTCGGCGTTGACGAATTCGCGTGGCACTTGGCGCACGGCGAAGTTCTCGCCGGTCAGCGGGTCGCCCGGCAGCAGGTCGCGCTTGGCGACGACGACGGGGATGGGCTGGTTGGCGCGCTTGGCCTCCTCGTCCAGGGCCTGCATGTGGCGCTGGACCATGCGGTTGCCGAGAAAGGCGGCGCCACCGCCCAGCAGCAGAGCCACCAGGAGGAGCAGCCAGTTCTGGTTGATGCGGGGAAGGTTCACGGCAGGGACAGGAAGTAGGTCAGGTTTTGGAAGAAGAGACGCACGGCATCGGCCAGGTGTTGGGCGCCGGTGCGGCCGCCAAACTCGACGACGAACAGGGCCATCACGAGGCCGGCTGCCACGACGAGGTATTCGATGGCGGCCTGGCCGCGCTGTCGCGGGGCTTTCATGGCTGGGTCTCCAACAGGTTGAGGGTCAGCGCCAGTGGCTCGTTGCTGCTGGCTTGGGTGAGCACGATGTCGACGCTGCTCAAGTCCTTCTCGAAGCTCGCCAGCCATTGGCGCTGCCCGGGCGTGGCGCGGTCGAAGATTGGCCGCCAGCCGGCACGGCTCCAGTGCTGGCGCAGGCGCTGCTGGATGATCTCGAAGCTCGCCTCGCCGCCGAGCTGCACAAGCTGGCTGCGCCTGGGGCCGTCGCGGGTGTCCGACACCTGGGTCACCTGCAGCGGCGCCAGCTGGGGCAGGCTGCGCGGGATGTAGTCGCGCTGCACGTCGCGGTAGTTCATCTGGCTCAGCAGCGCGCGGCTGCCGCCGCGGCCGCTGCGCTGGACCTGCACGACCAACTGCACCGGCTCGCGCTGCAACGTGAGCTTGCGCCACGCACCCTGCTCCGCCTCCAGCGGGGCAACGCTGGCACCGAAGCGGCGCCAGTCGCGCTTGAAGAAGGCCAGCAGTTCGTCGACCGGTAGCTCTGAATTCAACTCCTGCACCTGCATGGGCAGGCCATTGACGCGCGCGTCGCGCATCACCCAGCTGGCGTCGGTACGCGGGGGCAGGCTCAGCGACAGCCAGTCGTCGGCCCACGCCGCGCTGGAACCTGCGAGCAAGCACATCCCCAAGGCGGTCCCCGCCGCCCTTGTCGCATGGCCCACGTCACACTCCTCAATGCAGGCAGGTGCCGTTGTTGGGCGCACCGTCGAGCCGGGTCGTCTTGGAATCTCCGGCCGCGACTACGTCGGGCTTGATGCAGCCGAAGTCGGGGGAGTCCTTCTCGAACAGGCCGATGACCAGGCCGACCACGCTCGTCACTGCTGACGGAATGACGCTGCCCAGGTTGACGTTGTTGACCGTGTTCACGGTGTCCTGCGAACCCGCACTTCCCAGCCCATTGCCCAGCGCGGCCGTGGTCGCACCCATCTTGATGTTGCCGGGCTTGGCGCTGGCCAGATCCATCCGGTTGAACAGGTTCAGCTCAATCATGGCCGCGCGGCCCGGCGGCAGTGGCTTGCCCACCAACGTAGCCACCTTGTCGACTGCCCCATTGGCAGCGCCGACGCCAGCATCAGCCCATTGCAGCGTCACCTGCGATGGGTCCTTGAGCAGCGCCTTGCCGGCAAGATCGCGCCACAGCGCGGGCTGGTTCTTGTCGTCCTTGAACTTGGCGGCGCTGTCGTCACTGCGCAACCGGCCGCCCTTGTCCAGCGCGTCGTAGGTCAGGAAGAAGCGGGCGCGCATCTGATCTGCGATGGTGTTGTCGTTGAGTTGCTTGGCGTCTGGCTGCGCTACACGCTGGAACGCGGCATAGCGGCTGGCCTGCTGAGCGCGTTGCTGCAGATCGCCGTAGCGACCCAGGTAGCTCACGGCCAGGTACATGGGCACCAGCACCGCTAGCGCAATGATGAATTCGGTCATTGCCTGACCGCGTTGAACAGGCCTACTTGTTCGCATGGTTGTCTCCTTGCGCCGGCACGACCAGGGGCTGTCTGACGTAGGCCTCCACCGCCTCATGGCTGAATCGCGACGGCGCGATGGCCTGGCCGTCCTCGACGACCTCGGCCTCCATTCGCATGGCATCGCTTTCCGGCATGCCGAACTTCAAGTGGTCGTTGACTTTCTCGCCCGGGCCGAAAACGCGCACCGAACGCAGCGTCAGCCCGTCCTTGCCCTGTGGCAGCGTGCCGTCGAAGTAGCGTGGATGAACACAGGCATGAACGCCTCGCTCTCGCGGCTCCACCGGCCCAGTGCCAGGCGTGCCGTCCATGCCCACCCAATAGCAGCGATGGCCGCCACGCGTGACGCCCTGAGCAAGGTCGCTCGTGTCGCGCTTCTTCGATGCGTCCGTCCGACATTGCTTGGCGCCCTCCGGTCCGCCCTCCAGTTGCTCCCCACTGAAGTTCGGGGCCTTTGCATCGCTGGTCGTTCCCTGCTCGCCTGGGGTTCCCGCTCGGGCCGAGCCGGCGTAGCTTGCCCCGCAAAGCGTCTCGGTTTTTGCGGACAACTGCTTGAAAAGCATCAGGCGACAGCCTTTCGTTTGATCGGGCCAGACGAGCGCCAAGGTCGAAAAATTCGCCGCCTGCTCACCCGCGTAGATCTCTTCTTGCTCAACGGTCACCCAGCTCGCAATTTCTGCTGCGCTTGGCAGCGGCGGGCGGGGCGCGCCCTCCTGCCCGTTGGCCCGCAACATGGCCATGCACATGTCGAGACGGCCCTCCAGGTGCTCGCGCATCCAGGCCGGGTCGGGGTGCACGCGGCGGACAATGCGCAGCGTCTCTCCCGGCCGCACCACCGCAGCCTTGGAGGGGGCCGGAGCCGCCGCAGTGGCATCCGACGCTCCGTTGCAGGCCACGAGCGGCCACAGCAGCACCAGGCTAAATATGCCCAGCCTCATTACTGGCCTCCAGGCGTGACGAGAACGTAATCCGGCGTGAGCCCCATCGCGCCGAGCAGCACGGTTTTCTCACCAGTTGTCAGGTCACGCAGTCGCGCTTGCCAATAGGGGCTGTAGAGCGAGCCATACTCCTTGGCACTGTCGGGCCGCCAAAGGCCAGAAGCAGTGAAATCGTTAGTAAGCCCTCGGCGTGGACGTTCAAAAAATACTCTCGCCTTCGAAAACGCCGTGTTCTGAGCCGCCCGCTGCTTCAACGGCATATCCGGCGAGCCTGCGACAGACGTCGCCAGTGGGCTGCCCATCGGGACAGAAGTCGTCGTGAAGTCGTTGGCACCGTCGCGGGAAACTGCAACGATGAAATCTATCCCGAGATTCTCGCGCTTATCGATGGATTTCTCCTTGATGTCGTAGAGCGCCGGCACGCCGGACCAGCCGTCATGTTTGCCGCCACCGCTATAGGCAGACTTCTGCGCAATTCGATTAGGGGACCAGACACTGCCAAGTTTCCCTTTTTCATCAGCGTTGCTTCGCCCCCAGCCGATTGGAATATATGTTTTGCAATTACCTTTGCAAAAAACGCCCAGCGGGGGTGCCGTCCACTGCTCAAGAGTATCTTGTGATTCCCAGCGATCTAGACCTTTATCAACGCCCGTAAGCCGTGAGCCTCCGCTTTTTTCCATGCCGACGCCAAGCAGGTCGAGCGAAACGTTCAACCAGCTCTGGCCGGGGCGATAACGGGTAAAGTTGTCGATGGAATTTTCGAGAATGTATTGCGCGTCGCCCCGGTTCTTGCCGTCGTACAGCTTGGTGAATGCAATCCAGTCAAGATTGTTCTGTGCCAGAGTCAGCGTATGAACGGCGCCCGTATTAGCCAACGCCACGCCAGAATCCCAACGGCCGTTGAAATTTGTGCGGTTAGCGGCGACGATATTTTTTGCCGCATCGCCGGCAATGACGCCACCCAACTTGTTGATTGCCGCTTCAGCGCCTTTGAGGCCACCCTTTGCAACCTCCAGAGCAGGGATCAGGACGTCGATGACCTTTTTAAGTGCGTCATGCCCCTTGTCCGAAATATTCTGCGCCTGTCCCATGACTCTTGAGACTGTCTGCGCGAAGGCGGTCAGCGGTGGAATCAGGCTGAGTACGTCCAGTACGGTCTTGATATTCCCTGCCGTGCGGCCGACGTATTGCGTCCAGCTTTCCAAAGACAACATCTGGGCCAGCAGGACTTCGTTCGCGATGATGCCGCGATTACCGTAGGCCATCAGATTCAGCAGCCGCGCCTCGGCCTGTGCGCCGGCAAGCGCGGCTGCATCCGCCGTATTGACGGCGCGCTGCTTGCCCACGATTACCTGCCCAGTATTGAATACGGCATACATCACCGCCGCACTGGCAGCCAAGGTTCCCAGCAACCAAATTGCGGCCTGACCCCGAATGCTGGAGCGAACGGATGCGTTGATTTTCATGGCTGGGCGGGCGCGTCTGGTTTCAGTTGGGGTCAGGGCAGCTTGACGAGTTCCACGCGCCGGTTCTTGGCGCGGCCATCTTCCTTGCGGTTGTCGGCGATCGGGATGTCCGGGCCCTGGCCTTTGGCCGACAGACGTTTGGCGTCCACACCCTGCGCCTTGACGGCAGCGAGCACGGCCTCGGCGCGCGCCTGGGACAGCTTGCGGTTGGCGGCGGCGTCGCCGACGTTGTCGGTATGGCCCTCGATGGACAGCCGCAGCGCAGGTTGCTGCTTCAGCAGCGCGGAGATTTCCTTCACTGCGGCCTGGCCGTCGTCTTTCAACTCGGACTTGTTGGTATCGAAGTTGATGTACAGCGTGGCCCAGCCGTCCGCTGCGATTTCCTTGGCCAGCTCGCCGGCCTTGACGGACTGCACCATGGCCTGTGGCTCGATGATCGTCAACGTGTAGCCACCGTCGTAGGGGATGCGTAGCAGAACGGTGACTGGCGAACCACCGGGTTTGGGAACCTGAAATACGTGTATGTACCGACGAATGCTGCGGTTCGTAGACGGAATATGCAATTGCTTGGCACCGAGCTTTCCAAGCGCTGTTTGGAAATTTCTATAGATTTCCAGTTCTGAACTTTTGGACGGCTCTTGGGCATAGTCCATTTTCGTTACGCGCCCCTCAAACGAGGTCGGGCCGCGATAGGGATTATCAGATTCTTCGCTGACGTCCCGTGCTTCGAAACTAACAGCATCAAAGTCTTTTACATCTTTGCTGCGCAATTCAAAACCCGCCATCCGGCTCAATAACGGGTGATCCTGATAATTCGTTGCAGCGATTGCTGGTAACACCTGAAGGCCGGCAACCAATAAGCCGATGGTTAAAACAAATATTCTGGGCAAATTCATTTCGTCGCAGCGGCCTCGCTGAAGTTTTCAAGGCCGATTTTGGCTTCGGCTTCTTTGGCTGCCATACCGCCGGCAGTCTTGCCAGACTTATTGGCGGATTGCGCGTCAACGGCATCTCCGCCCAGTGATGCTGCCATGGCGGCTGTTTGGTGGCGTGCCGTGCGCCCATACAGGTTGTAGACCCCAATCGCGGCAATCGCGATCAGGGCCACGATGATGATGTATTCCGTCATCCCTTGCCCGGCTTGTTTTCTGATAACACGCGAATGCATTGCAGACTCCTTTGAACCGGCGCGAGGGGCGCGGTAACCAGACCTTTACTTCGTGGGCTTGACAGCGGCGGCGTCGCTGAAGTTTTCCAAGCCTTTGACTTTGACCGCCTCGTCGGCAGCAGCCTTACCATTTTTTGTCGCTGCCTTGTTGGCGTCTCCAGCCGCACCGCTGTCGCCGCCCAGTGCCGCCGCCATGCTGGCCGTCTGGTTGCGTACGGTCGACCCGAACAGGTTGTACACACCGATGGCGGCCACGGCAATCAGCGCCACGATGATGATGTACTCGGTCATGCCCTGGCCACGGTTTTTATTGCGGCGGGACGTCAGCACTGTCATACGCATGAAATATCTCCTGAACACTGCGGGTAAATGAAGGCAAGGAGCCGGAGTTATTCCAAACACCCCCTGCTGGACGCAACGATATCCGCGCATCTTTCTGTGAACATCCCCCTAACTCCCAACGTCATCGTGTCAGAAAGTAACATTGCCGCTATTCATGGGATGCCCCCTAAATCTCCAATTGACCGGTCTGAGGGCACGCCTCGAGACTCGCGCGCCGGCTGTGGGTCAGTCGATCGGAGCAGGGAATAAGTGGGCGGTTCGGAGTACACAGTCGACAGCCATGCACGCCGCGAGCGGCACAGGGAGCGCTGGCGCATCGGTGCCGATGGGCGGCGACATGATGGCCTGGCGGCTGGCTTGGTCGCCGGCGCGCTCATGGCGGTCGCGTACCTCGCCGGCCCATCGCTGGCGACCGCTTTGCTGCTTTTGCTGGGTGCCTCTGTGGCGGCATGGAACTTCCAGCGCCTGGCGGGCCGGCGCCGCTGGGCATCGTTTGCGCTGACGCTGATCGTCTGGCAGGCCGGCGGCATGGGCTGGATCACGGCCGTGCTGGCCCCCGAACTGGCCGGTCCGGATCGCCTGGCCGCAACGGCGCTGCTTTTCCTGCTGCTCTGGACTCTGTCGCTCGGTAGCTTGCTGGTACTTACCTGGGGTGCACACCGCCTGTTGGCAGGCCGCAGCACGCAAGCCCTGGCGCTGCCGCTGGCCTGGTGGGTCTGGATGGCGGCGCGTGACTTCTGCTGGTGGGGCGGTGGCTACGGCAGCCTGAGCCTGCCGCTGCTCACGCTGCCCGGCCTGAGTACCTGGTTGCCGCTGTTGGGCCCAGCCTTGTTCGAGGCACTGCTGTGGGCGCTGCTGCTGGCATTCACGCTGCCCCATGCGGCCGCGCCACGACGGCTAGCCGGTGCGGCGGCGCTCGCGCTGGCCCTCGTCTGCCCTTCGCCCTGGTCTTGGACCGCCCCGGCCGGCGAAGGCCTGAGCATCGCCATCGTCTCAACGCCCCCCTTGCCCGCCGGGCCGTTCGACTGGACGCTGCAGGCGCGGGACGAAGCGCTCGCCGCCATCCATCGCGCGATCCGCCGGGCTCCTGCCGGCAGCGTGGTCATCACGCCCGAGGTCTTCCTGCCGGAGCCCCCGCCGCCCACCGCTGAAGGCGTCTGGGGCGACCTGCTCGCCGCTCTTGAAGCGCGCCAGCAGCGCCTGCTGCTCGGTACGGCGCTGCCGCATCCCGACGCCGCGTCCACTCAGGCGCTGATGAACGTTGCGCTGCTGCTGACGCCGCAGCCGGGCGGGGAGATGGCCGCCGGCATCTACGCCAAACAGCGGCTGGCCCCGGTGGGTGAGCAACTGCCCTGGCCCGGGCTGCTGACCCCGCTGTCGGACCGCTGGCTCAACCACACGCGCCGCGTCGCGCGCCGCGCCGGGCCCCCTGAGCTGGGCGAGCCCTTGGTGACGGAGGGCGCGACGCTGGGCGTGCTGCTGTGTCATGAGGTGGCCTTTGCCGACCAGCGGGCGTCCACAGCCGAGAGCCTGCTTCACCTGGCCAGCGACCACTGGTCCAGCGACCCACGCTCGGCGCGTCAGGCGCTGGGCCTGGCGAGACTGCGGGCGATGGAGTCCGGCAAATGGCTGCTGAGCATCACCGAGGGCCGGGCAGCGCAGTTGGTCGATCCGCAGGGCCACACGAGCCACGCTCGCGAAGTGGAACTGCTGCCGACCCGCCAGGGCTTGACGCCCTTCGTGCGCTGGCGCGGTCTGCAACCGGTAGCGCCGGTCGCGTTGCTGGCCGCGCTGCTGCTGGGTGGACGCCGCCAGCCCACCGCCCATGTCCCCTTTCTAGTAGGTGCCAAGCCATGAAGCCCAACGCACGGCGCCAGCGCGGCGCCACTTTGATGGAGTTCGTCATCGTCTTCCCGCTGGCCGCGCTGCTGGTGCTCGGGCTGATCCAGGCGGGCTTTGTCTACATGGCCAAGCTGACGCTGAACCACGCCACCTTCATGGCCGCCCGCGTCGGCGCGACGCACAACGCCGATGTCGCAACGATGCGCGCGGCGCTCAACCGCGGCCTCATCCCTTTCCACCAGAACAACTTCGAGACCAATGACAGCAAGCGCCTTGCGCTCGCGCTGGTCTCCGTCAAGGCCAATGACTTGATCCCGTACAGGCGCGCCGAGCTGACGCGCCTGAACCCGTCGCCGCAAAGCTTTGCGGACTTCGGCGTCAAGGACCCCAAGGTCAAGGCCACCTACATCCCCAACGACAACCTCGAGTGGCGCACCACCGCTGTCGGCGCGCAGTCGCAGCAGAACCTGCGCGACGCCAACCTGCTCAAGATCCGTGTCGTCTACGGCTACGAGCTCAAGGTGCCGCTGATGGCAGGGATCATCAAGCGCGTCATGTGCTCGGGCTCCAGCGCCGTCGAGGCGTGGGGTGACGTGTCCGTGCTGCAGTCCGCCTACAAGCTGGCCCACCCGCATTGCCTCTATTTCCTGAACGACCGTATGCCCATCGAGAGCACCGCCATCGTCGAGATGCAGTCGCCCGCCTATCAGTAATCACCATCTTTTCCACGCAACCATGTCCATGACCCGAGCCCACGCCATGCTGTCCCTCGCCGCTCTGCTTGCCCTGTCCGCCTGCGGCGGCGGCGGCAACGAGTCGGGCCCGCCGGAGCAGCTCTACCTGTCCGTCGACGCCGTCACGATGGGCACCCCCGGCATCTGCGAAGTCGGCACCGGTCCCTTGATCCACGTCTACGGCGGCACGCCACCCTACAAGCTGGCCAACTCGGTGCCGGACGCCATGCGCCTGGACAAGGCAGTCGTGCAGAACAGCGGCGACAGCTTTCGCATCACGTTCATCAACGGCATCTGCATGAAGGACATGCCCATCACCGTGGAAGACCAGATGGGCCTGCTGGCCCGCGTGTCGGTCACGAACGGCCAATGAGGCCAGCCCTTGCGTTGCTGCTGCTCGCCGTCTTTCTCGGTGGCGCGGCGCAAGCCGATTGCCGGCGCAACGGCGTGGAATGGATCGTCGGCGGCCCGTCGCCGTTCGACTGTGAAGCCCCTGCGCCCGTCGCCGTAGCTGCGGCTGCCCGGCCCCGGGTCAGCGCGGCCGACCAGCGGGCGCGGGATCAGGAACGGGGGGAGATCCTCGCGCAGGAGCTTGCGCAGGAAGAGCGCCTGTTGTTGCGCAACGCCGATGCGGCCAATGCCTTGCGCATCCGCGACAACATCGCCGCGTTGCGGCGCGAGATGGCGCGGCTGGAACCCACGTCGCGCCGCCAAAGGTGAACCACATTGCCCTCACCATTCCATCCACCCGGAGCAGGCATGACCACCCCCACGCTGCACGTCATGCACGCCGACAGCTTCCGCGCCCGGCTGCTGGGCCTGCTGGCGCTGCCGAGGCTGAAGCCCGGCGAGGCGCTGGCGATCAAGCCCTGCGCCAGCGTGCACACCTGCTTCATGCGCTATGCCATCGACGTGCTCTACCTCGACCGCGACGGCCTCGTGCTGAAGGTCGTGCCGGCCCTCGCGCCCTGGCGCTTCAGCGCCTGCCTGGGTGCGCGCACGACGCTGGAGCTCGCCGCCGGCGAGGCCGAGCGGCTGCGCCTGCGGCCCGGCTCGCGCATCGATCCGAATTGAAACCCAGCCTGTCGACCATGCCCTTCTTCGTCCCCCCGTTCTCTCATCGACTCCTGCTGCTGCCGCTGGCGCTGGCCCTCGCCCATTGCGGCGGTGGCGGCGGTTCGCCAGAAACACCACCCGTCACCACCCCCAACGTCGTCACCGACCCCTACGCCGGCACCGCCTACCTGAAGGTGCAGAAGACCACGCACGCCATCGGCGGCGGCCCCGGGATGGGCCGTGCCGTCGTGCAGGGGCTGGTGGACCTGTGCAACGAGCACCGCCTTGGCCACTACGGCCTGCCGCCCATGCAGCCCGACGAGTCGCTGATGGCCGGCATCGACGTGCAGTTCATCGAACGCTTCTACGACAACGGCAAGGCCGCCGAGAAGACCACCGGCTACGGCCTGAGCCTGTACGACCTGCAACGCTGGCTGGACGAACTCAAGGCCGGTGGCGGCCCCGTCCCCAAGACGCCGCCCGACTGCTCGGCCGTCACCAAGGTGGAGCTCAACAGCGGCACGCTGTGGCTGGACAACGTCAAGTACGACCTGCGCTTCGACACCAAGCAGGCCCTCGGCACGCGCGGCGCCGCCAGCTTCACGCCCACGGCCATCGACAGCGACGACAAGGTGGCGGCCTGGCCCAAGAAGACGGTGCTCGGCGAGAGCTGCTCGGTCGCCAGCGGCCCGGCCATCGCGGCCAACCTCGTCAGCTGCGTGTGGGACCGCTTCCCCGCGAAGAACTGGCTCAACCTGCCCTGGGCCCTCGAGTCGACCGGCGGCGCCGCGCAGGAAGTGCGCGTCATCGCCGTGGCCCTGGAAAGCAACAAGCCCCTGCCCGCCGGAGCGGTCGACATCCCGGCGGGCTTCACAGCCAAGGTGAACTGATCATGGCCCCTTCGAGGCGGCGCGCGCCGGCTCGGTCAACAACGCCAGCATCGCCAGCATCACGGCCGCCTTTCAGAAGGGCATGCTGAGCTACTACGGCGGCGGCACGACGGCCGCAGCCGCGATGGCCGCGCGACCGTGGAGGTCAGCGTCTACGAGGAGCACCGCCTCATCGCGCAGGCCGACGCTGCCGGCCACGCGCAGCGGGCCTATGTCTACCTCGGCCTGCGCCCGGTGGCGCAGCTTGACCTGGCGCCGCAGGGCGGCTGGGCGGGCCTGCTGGCGACATGGCGCGGCGCGCCGGTGCTGCAGCTGCACACCGACCCGGCCGGCCGTGTGGTGTCGGCGTCCCGCGACGGGCAGGCGCTGGCCGCCGCGTCACAACCGCTGCGCGACGTGGGCCAGCGGCACGACGACGACACCGGGCTGGCCTATCACGGCGCGCGCTTCCTGAACCCGCGCACCGGGCGCTTCCTCAGCCCCGACCCGCAGGGCATCGCCGACGCCGTCCGCGGCGTCACCCGCGCCCATCTGCTGGACACCTACGCCTATGCCGGCGGCCGGCCCGACCTCTACATCGACCCGGACGGCGCCGCGCGCATCCGCTACTTCGCCATCACGACCGGCGCCAACGGCCGCGCGCTGGGCGACAACCAGGGGTTCACGAAGGGGCGCTGGGCTTTCATCATCGACCAGGTCGGCGCCGGCGGCGACGCCTCGACCGCGCTGGGCCGCAAGCGCAACGAGTACGCTGCCAACGGCACCGGCCTGCTGTTCGACAAGGACGGCGACTTCCTGACCGCCAGCAAGTCCAGCGAGACCTGGACGGGCGGCAGCGCCGGTGTGCCGGACCTGTTCACCGACCACTACGGCAACCACCGCATCAGCGTGCCGGCCTTCACGATCACCAACTTCGACGACGACCGCGCGGCCAGCGTGATCGCCAGCCTGATCCCCGCCGACCGCGCCACGGTCTTCCCCGGCGCCTGCCCGGCCTACTCGCTGCTGCTGCCGCCCATCCACTTCGCCGCCGAGCAGACCGACATCGACGTGACGCGCACCGACCCCGCGCGTAAGCAGCGCATCCTGGCCTGCGGCGCCGGTAGCGCCGCCTCGCTGGAGCAGCGGCGCATCTCCACCTACGAGGCCGCCGCCGAGCTGAACGAAACCGGCCGCCCCAAGCGCATCAACAAGGACTGCTCGGCCGACGGCTGTCCGGGCGTCTACTACTCCTGCAACGCGACGCGCTGCGTCGGCACGAACGGGGCGCCGGCCGGTGGCGGCACGTCCTATGTGGCCTCCTACGGGCGCTCGCAGTTCATCGGTGCGACGCTGGTGTCGGAACTCGTCAATGCCTACGCCACCTTCACGGCCGCCGAGCGCACCCAGCTCGGCATGGGGCCGACGTCGCTGGCCGACCTGAACGCCGCCGACACGCGCGGGCGCAACCTGCTGCGCTGGTTCAACACGCAGATCGCCGCGGCCCCCACCTACGCCGCGGCGGGCACCGCCTGGGACAACCTGCCCGCGCCGCGCCGCGCCCTCTTCACGGCCGAGACCGGCCTGGGCGAGCGGGGCTACGAGGACATCGTGCGCCTGAAGACCTCGCCGCCCACCAACTCCAACGGCACCAGCCTGCTGGGCGACGCGCGCCAGGCCATGGTCACTGCGGCCATCCTGAGCGACGCCACCATGAACACGCTGCTGATGGGCATCTTCCAGGACTTCGACCGCTTCACGGTCATGGGTCGCAAGCTGATGCAGAACAACCTCACCCGTGTGCTGGCCCGGTACCCGACCGCCGACGACGAGGAGGTCGCCGCGCGCGTGGCCCGCCTGCACAACGGCGGCAACTGGCAGGCACCACTGGCCACGCTGAAGGGCGCCGGCGACAGCTTCAACTACGTCAAGCGCTTCCTCGGCGACATCCACGGCGAAGGCGAGTGGCGGTCGCTGCGCTGTGTCGAGGACTTCGGCACCGGCGTCACCACCGTCGCGCCCGGCACCGCCGGCAGCGGCGTCGGCGGCCTTGAAATGAAGACCCTCACGATTCCCTGACCGCATGACCATGCCCATCGCCCGCCACTCCGCCCTCCTTCTCGCCGCAGCCCTGCTCGGCGGCAACGCCGTGGCCGCAGCAGCGGAGCCGGCCTGCAGGCCCCAGGCCACGCGCCTGCCGCCGCTGTACGCCAAGGCCGCCACCAAGCCACCGCTGCCGGCCGACGAGCGCCTGCACCTGCGCCAGCTGGCGGCCAAGGGCGCTGAAGGCGTGGAGGTGTCGCTGCAGGAGATCGACCTGTCCGGCAGCGGCGCTTGCGACCTCGTCGCCACCGTGCGCGACCCGCTCAGCAGCGGCGGTGACAGCGACGTGCTGACGACGATCTATCTGGCCAAGCCGCCGTCGGGCTGGCAGCGGGTCGGCGCGGTCAGCGCCCGCCGTGACGACCGCCCGGCCTCGCTGGAACTCGTCGGCCATGGCGAGGACGCGCAGTTCGCGTTCTCCGAGTTCCGCCGCGTCACGCTGCCCGGCGATGCCACGGTCTACCTCGTCGCCTGGCATGGCGAACGCATCGCCAACGGCTTCGACGGCTACCGCGTCTTCCTGCTGGACCGCCGCGAGGCTCGGCTGCGGCCGCTGGACCGCTGGGCGGGCAAGGGCCGGGAGGTCTACCAGGCCTTCAAGGCCGGCGGCGCCGCCAGTGGTTTCGATGCGCGCGTAGAGATGGACGAGATCCGGCGCCTGTGCGCAGCCCCCGCCGCCTCCCGGCCCGCGCTCGCAGCGGCCGACTGCACGCCCTCGGGGCGGTGACTACTCCCCTTCCGCTCTGCTATCGGCTCCTCATGCAGCGACCTTCTCCCTCCCTCTTCGGCGCCGCGCTGCTGGCCTGCGCGGCCCTGCTGCCCGCGCCGGCCGCGCAGTCCGCCAGCCTGTTCCCCGGCGGCGGCAGCAAATGCGACCCGACGAAGGCGACCTGCATCGACCCGCCCGGCGGCAGCCCTTTCCCCTTGCCTGGCGGTGGCGGTGGCGGTGGCGGTGGCGGTGGCGGCGGCGGCGGCGGCGGCACCTGCACGGC
>NZ_JBDSQX010000001.1:0-33315 GCF_039929605.1 Roseateles sp. | reverse complement strand
CCGCAGAAGAAAGTTACCCGGCCGCCGGGACGGACTCCCGGCAATGCAGGCGGCATACAAGCGCCACGAAAAGGCAACCAACCACCCACAACCGTCATCACCCAAGAATCAACTGCAACGACCCCTGCAACGCCCGAATCAACGCCTCCAACGCCTGCAGCAACCGCTCACTGCCCTGATGCATCCGCTGCACCGCATCGCCCTGCTCCACGCGCAACCCGCGCAGCAGTACCAGCCAGGCTTCGTCCACCGCCGCAAACGCCGGCTGCAGCGCCGGGCCGGCCAGGGGCGCCGCGCGGACTTCGTCGTAGGCCTTGATGAACTCGTCCAGGCCGGTCGCCAGCCCACTGGTGTCGCGGCCCGGCATGACCTGGGCGAGCAGCCCCTCCTTGGCCAGGCGCTGGCTCAACAGCCGCAGCCGCGTCACCTGGGCCAGCAAGCCCACCGGGCGCTGGCCGGCGCGCTCGGACAGGCGCGCCACCAGCGTCTCGCTGCTGTCTAGCAGGCGCTGGGCGGCGCGGTCGCTGCGGGCGAGGTCGGGGGTGCGTGCGGTCAGCGCGCTGTCGAGCTGGGCCCAGGCGCTGGAGACGGCGGCCAGTTCGTCGGCCAGGTCGGCGCGCAGCAGTTCGGACAGCCGCGCCAGGTTGGCGGCCACGCGCTCGCTGGACCCGTCCAGCAGCGCCTGCGCCTCGCGGCGTTCGGGCGGAGCCAGCCGTGGCCACTGGCGCAGGGCCTGCAGCTTGACGAGGCGCTGGCTCAGCATGCGCTGGGCGCCCGCGCGCTCCAGTGCCTCGGCCAGCTCGCTGGTGTGCACCACGCCGCGCGCCACCTGGGGCAGCTTGGCCTGCGTCTGCATGGCGGTGTTGCGCAGCAGCGCAAAGGCAGCCGCCTCGTCGATGCCGCGGGCCTGCATCAGCAAGCCCTTGGCGCGCTCGGTCCACTTGCGCTCATCCAGGCGCTCGTCGAGCTTGGCCTGGGCGGCGCTGTCGCGCGCCTGCAGTTGGACAGCCAGGCCTTGCGCCCACAGCAGCGCCTGGTCCAGCACGGCGGCGTCGGCGTCGGCCGGCAGCCACTGCAGCACGCCACGGGCGAGCAGGGCCTGGCGTTCGACGCTAGTCGGCGCGGGTGACAGCAGCACCACCGGCAGGCCGAAAGCCCGCTCCGAGTGCAGCAGCCGCGCCAAAGCGGTGCGGTCAGGGCACCAGATCAAACCCAGCGCTTGCCCATCGGCCGGCGGCGCAAGCTCCGAAACGGTGCGCGGCTGCCAACCCAGGGCCCGCAAGGTGGCGGCCTGCGGGGGCTGTTCCGGGCTGCAGAGCAGCGTGGGTAGCAGAGTGGCGGGAGCGGTGTCGGGCATGGGTCAGTCTTCGCGCCCCAAAACGGCGCAAGAAGCAGGCCAGCGGAACGAAAGGAAGGTGAAAACGAAAATAGGCATGAGGTTTGCAAGTATCGGAGCGTGGTGCGCGCAATGGTGCGGGCGCCTTTCCGCCGCGACGTCCGAGCCACCCAGGCACGCGACCGTGGGCGGGCGTCGGCGTTTGCGGCCCAATAGAGCCCCAAGATGTCCTCTGCCCTGCAAAACTTCAAACGCGCCGGCCACAGCCCCACGCTGTTCGCCGCCTTCCTGTATTTCGCGTTCTCCTGCTGCATCTGGGTGCTCAACGGCGCGTTGGCGCCCTTCATCAGCGAGGCCTACAACCTGACGCCGGCCCAGAAGGGGCTGATGCTGTCGATTCCCATCATGGCCGGCGCGCTGATGCGCTTCCCGCTGGGCCTGCTGTCGCAGTACATCGGCCGCAAGAACGCGACGCTGGTGGAGATGGGCATGATCGCCGTGGCCATGCTCTACGGCTTCTTCATGGTCAAGAGCTACGACGACCTGCTGGCCATGGGCGTGCTGCTGGGCATTGCCGGCGCCAGCTTCGGCGTGGCGCTGAGCCTGGGTTCGGGCTGGTACCCGCCGCAGTACAAGGGCCTGGCGATGGGCCTGGTGGGCGCGGGCAACGTGGGCACCGCGGTGGCGGTGCTGGTAGCGCCGCCGCTGGCCATGGCCTATGGCTGGCAGACGGTCTATGCCTTCGCCGCCGTCGCCATCCTGATCCCGATGGTCGTCATGATCGTCTTCGCCAAGGAGCCGCCCGACGTCGACGCGCACGCCTCCATGCGCGAGCACGTCGCCTGTCTGTTCGAAAAAGACGGCTGGGCCTTCAGCCTGATCTACGGCGTGACGTTCGGCGGCTTCATCGGCCTCACCACCTTCCTGCCCACCTACTACTACGACCAGTTCAGCGTCTCCAAGGTGCAGGCCGGCCAGCTGACGATGCTGGCGGCCTTCATGGGCGCTGCGGTGCGCGTGGTGGGCGGCGGGCTGTCGGATCGCTGGGGCGGCGTCAACGTGCTGACGATGGTGCTCGTGGTCGTCGCCATCACGCTGACCGGCGTGGGCATGGCCAGCGGCTCGCTGGTGCTGACGACGCTACTGCTCATCGCCTGCTTCGCCGCTCTGGGCGCCGGCAATGGCGCCCTTTTCCAACTCGTGCCGCTGCGCTGGCCCGCGGCCACGGCCGTGGCCGGTTCGATGATCGGCGAGATCGGCGCTTTAGGCGGCGGCCTGGTGCCCAACCTGATGGGCCTGTCCAAGCAGCACGCCGGCACCTACATGTGGGGCTTCGTCGTGTTCGCCGTGCTGTCTGTGCTGATGCTGGGCGTCATGCGCGTCATGCAGATCCGCTGGACGCGCACCTGGGCCGAAAAGGGTGGCCGCGCCCGCAGCGCCGCCGCCGGCGCCTCCGAGCCAGTGAACTACCAGCGCGTCTGAACGCATGGCACGGCCGCGCAGGCCGTGCCCTTCAGCGCGGCAGGAAGGCCAGCCAGGCGATCAGCAGCAGGTTGAACAGCACCGACATCGCCAGCGCGATCTGCCAGGTCGTCACCGCGTCACGCGGCGGCCGGCCAGCGCGAGCCGCAGCCGGCTGGTCACGCGCTGCCAGGCGCTCCAGCGCCAGCAGCAACTCATCGGCCGTCTCGAAACGTGCCTTGGCTTCACGCGCCACGGCGCGCATAACGAGGCGGTCCAGCGGCATGGGCACGCTGGGCTGCAGGCGGCTGACGCTGGCCGGCTCGCGCTTGTAGCGGGCAAGCTGGTAGGGCTCGATCTCGCCGTAGGGCAGGCGGCCGGTCAGCGCCTGGTAGAGCGTTACGCCCAGCGCGAAGAGGTCGGAGCCGGCGTCGGGCGGCAGCGGCGGGTCCTGCCACTGCTCGGGGTTGATGTAGCTGGGCGTGCCGGCGTGCAGCTCGCGCGCTGCGGCGGACACGCGCGGGCTCAGCGCCACGCCGAGATCGAGCACGCGCCACTGGCCGTCGTCGCTCAGGTGCAGGTTGGCGGGCTTGATGTCGCGATGCACGACGCCCGCCGCATGCAGCAGGCTCAGTGACCGAGCCACCGCGCCGCCCAGGGCGACGGCCTGACCGACGTCGAGCGGCCCCTTGGCCAGCAGTTGCTCCAGCGTCAAGCCGCCGTGCCAGTCGAAGACGGCATAGAAATGCGTCGCGCCTTCGGCCGGCGGGTGCACGCGCACGAAGCCACTTTCGCCACCCCGCCGGCGATGACGCGGCGCCTCGGCCAGGCGCAGGCCCAGCCAGATCTCGTGCGCCAGCATGGCCCGCTCCTCGGGGTCGTCGGCGCGGCCGGGGCGCAGCATCTTCAGCGCCACCAGGCGGCCGGTGGCGAGCTCGCGCGCCTGCAGCAGCCGGTGCACGCCGTTGTCGGCCACGAGGGCGGTGACCTGGTAGCCATCCAGCGCTGAACCCACACCCAGCGGCCCGGGGCTGGGCAGCGTGCGGCCCAAGGCGGCGAGGTCGGCCAGGCCAGGGTCGGCGAGGTCCTTGACGTCCAGCACCAGGGCGGTGGCGTTGTCATGGCTGCCGGCGGCGAGGGCCGTTGCGGTCAGCGCATCGGCCAGGGCCTGGGCGCCGGGCGTGTTGCGCAGCAGGTCGGCGATCTGGCGGCCACGCAAGGACCCGTGCACGCCGTCGCTGGTCAGCAGCAGGCGGTCACCCACCTTCAGCTCGCCGGCGCTGTGATCGAGGCGCAGCGCATCGTCCAGGCCCAGGGCGCGGGTGAGGCCGGCGAAGTCGCGGCGCTCCATGCGGTGGTCCTGCGTCAGCAGCAGGCATTCGCCGTCGCGCAGCAGCCAGGCGCGGCTGTCGCCGACATGGGCCAACGCGTAGCGGCGGCCGCGCAGCGCGAGGGCCGTCAGCGTCGTCAGCGCCTCGCGCGGCTGGCCGTCGGCGCCGGGGCGGCGGTTGTGCGAGGCCAGCCAGGCGTTCTGGTGGCCGAGCAGCCGGTCCAGGGCGACGCTGCTGTCCCAGTCGGCCGGCACGGCGTGGAAGTCGCGCAGCAGGCTCATGACCGAGGTCTGCGCGGCCATCAGACCCTCACCACCACCACTGACCCCATCCGCCAGCGCCGCCACCCAGCCACGCTCGGCCTCGTGCGCGGCGGGCGCCTGCACACCCGCGAAGTCTTCATTGCGCGGGCGTTTGCCCTGCAGGCTGGACAGGCCGGTGTCGAGTTCGAAGCGCATGCGCGTGAGTGGACCACTGCGGAGCGTTGCCCGCAGATGGTGCGTTTTTTGGATGAGTGCACCCGCACCGGGATAGCAAACGCTTCGGCGTGGGGCGTCGCTGGGCGTTTTGAACGCTGCGGCAGGTCTGGAGGCCAGCTTCATCGCTGGCACATGCCTTGCAAAGCAATTGGTAGACCAGGGTCTCTAGGAGTGCGGGATGAGGAAAATGAAGCTCGTGATGGTCGGCAACGGCATGGCTGGCGTGCGCACGCTGGAAGAGCTGCTGAAGATCGCGCCGGACCTCTACGACATCACCGTCTTCGGCGCCGAGCCTCACCCCAACTACAACCGCATCCTGCTCAGCCCCGTGCTGGCCGGCGAGCAGACGATCGACGAGATCATCCTGAACCCGCTGAGCTGGTATGCCGACCACGGCATCACGCTGCACCTGGGGCTTGCGGTGACCGAGATCGACCGCGTGCGCCGCCGCGTCATCGCCGCCGACGGCACGGTGGCGGAATACGACCGCCTGCTGATCGCCACCGGCTCCAACCCCTTCGTGCTGCCGGTGCCGGGCAAGGAGCTCGAAGGCGTCATCGCCTACCGCGACATCGCCGACACGAACGCGATGATCGACGCGGCCACCATGTACAGGCACGCCGTCGTCATCGGCGGCGGCCTGCTGGGCCTGGAGGCCGCCAACGGATTGATGCTGCGCGGCATGCAGGTCACGGTCGTCCACCTGGTCGACACGCTGATGGAGCGCCAGCTCGACACCATGGCCGGCGGCCTGCTGCGCAACTCCCTCGTCGAGCGCGGCCTGGACTTCAGGCTGGGCGTGCAGACGCAGGCGCTGCTGGGCAACGAGGCCGGCCGCGAAGGCAACGAAGGGGCCCCGTCCGCTGGCCGGGTCCGTGCCATCCAACTCAAGCTGCAGGACGGCAGCGTCGTCGAACTGCCGGCCGACCTTGTCGTCATGGCCGCCGGTGTGCGCCCCAACACCACGCTGGCCGAGAAGGCCGGCCTGCACTGCAGCCGCGGCATCGTCGTCACCGACACGATGCAGACGGTGACCGACCCGCGCGTCTACTCGGTGGGCGAATGCGCGGCCCACCGCGGCATCGCCTACGGCCTGGTGGCGCCGCTGTTCGAGCAGGGCAAGGTCTGCGCCACGCACCTAGCCCAGTTCGGCATCGGCCGCTACCTCGGCTCGTCGGTCAGCACCAAGCTCAAGGTGACGGGCATCGACCTGTTCTCGGCCGGCAACTTTGCCGGCGGCGCGGGCACCGAGGAGATCGTGCTCAGCGACCCGTTCACCGGCGTCTACAAGAAGCTGGTCATCCAGAACGACCAGCTCGTCGGCGCCTGCCTCTACGGCGACACGGCCGACGGCAGCTGGTACTTCAAGCTGCTGCGCGAGCGCAGCAACATCGCCGGCATCCGCGACCAGTTGATGTTCGGCGAGCACTACGCGAACGACAGCGCAAACGTCAGCGCGAACGAGGCCGCCTGAGCATGCCCGTGAATCGACGTTCCGTGCTTGTGCGCAGCGCGGCCGGCGTGATGCTGAGCGGCGCGCTGCTGCCCGCTCACGCCCGCATTGCCGAGCTGGGCGATGCCATCGACAAGGCCGGCGCCCAGCGCATGCTGAGCCAGCGCATGGGCAAGGCCTGGCTCAGCCAGTTGCGCCCCGAGCTGACCGAGCGCGCCCGCGCCGTGCTGCAGGCCAGCGAAGCCCGCTTCGAGCGCCAGCTCGGCGAGCTGCTGAGCTATGCGCCCACACCCGAGATCGCCGGCAGCTACCGCGCCATGGAGCACCGCTTCGGCGCCTACCGCGCGCTGCTGCAAAGCACGCCCAGCCCCGCCCGTGTCGACGACCTGCTGAAGGCCTCGGGCGAGATGCTCAGCCTGGCCCAGGTCGCCACCGTCCAGTTGCAGGAACGCTCCACCGCGGCGACGGCGCGGCTCGTCAACCTGTCGGGCCGCCAGCGCATGCTGTCGCAGCGCCTGGCGCTGTTCTTCCTGGCCAACCAACAAGGCGCACGGCCCGACCTGGTGCAACGCGAAACCGCCAAGGCCCGCGCCGACTTCGTGGCGGCCATGGGCGTGCTGACCACCGCAGCCGAGGCGACACCCGCCATCCGCGCCAACCTCGAGTTGGCGCAAAGCCAGTGGATCTTCCTGCAGGCAGCGCTGGCCGGCGAGAGCCAGGGCCCACGGGCGGCCAGCGATGTCTTCCTCGCCAGCGAGAACCTGCTGTCGGTGATGGAGACGGTCACCGGCCAGTTCGCCCGCCAGCTGGCGCAGGCCTGAGCACACAAAATGCACGAGACAAAATCCACTTGCCCCTACTGCGGCGTCGGCTGTGGTGTCGTCATCGAGCACGACGGCCAGCAAATCACCGGCGTACGCGGCGACCCCGACCACCCGGCCAACTTCGGCCGGCTGTGCACCAAGGGCACCAACCTGCACCTGACGGCCACGCCGGTCGTCCTCCAGCATCAGCGCCTGCGCGAGCCGCAACGCCGTGCCGAGCGCGGCGCGCAGCCGGCGGTCATCAGCTGGGACACCGCCAACCGCGAGATCGCCGACAAGCTGCTGGCCATCCGCGCCGCGCACGGCCCTGAATCGATTGGCGTCTACATCTCCGGCCAGCTGCTGACCGAGGATTACCACGCCTTCAACAAGCTGGCCCGCGCCGTCATCGGCACGCCGCACATCGACTCCAACTCGCGGCTGTGCATGAGCTCGGCCGTGGTCGGCTACAAGCAGTCGCTGGGCGCCGATGCGCCGCCTTGTAGCTACGAAGACATCGAGCTGGCCGATTGCATCCTCGTCAGCGGCGCCAACCCGGCCTGGGCCCACCCCATCCTGTTCCGCCGCCTTGAAGACGCGCGCAGCAACAAGCAGGGCCGACATGAGCAGCATCGGCTCATCGTCATCGACCCGCGCCGCACCGAGACCGCCGAGCTCGCCGACCTGCACCTGCAGATCCGCCCCGGCACCGACGTGGCGCTGTGCCACGGCCTGCTGCACGCCGTCATCGCGCGCGGCTGGACGGCGAGCGACTTCATCGCCCAGTCCACCGACGGCTTCGACACGCTCAAGGCGCTGGTGAGCGACTGGCCGCCCGCCCGCGCGGCCGAGGTCTGCGGCGTGACGGAGGCCGACATATGGCAGGCCGCCGAGTGGTTCGCCACCTCACCGTCCTCCCTCAGCCTGTACTGCCAGGGCCTGAACCAGAGCAGCGCCGGCACAGCCAAGAACACCGCCCTCATCAACCTGCACCTGGCCACCGGCCAGATCGGCAAGCCCGGCGCCGGGCCATTCTCACTAACCGGCCAACCCAACGCCATGGGCGGCCGTGAGAGCGGCGGCATGGCCACGCTGCTGCCCGGCCACCGCGACCCGGGCAAGGCCGAGGACTGGGCCGAGATCTGCAAGCTCTGGGGCGTGACCGACCTGCCCAGCCGGCGCGGCCACACGGCCGTCGAGATGTTCGAGGCGGCCGCGCGCGGCGAGATCAAGGCACTGTGGATCGCCTGCACGAACCCCGCCCAGTCCATGCCCGACCAGGCCACCGTGCGCGCGGCGCTGGAGCGCTGCGAGCTGGTCATCCTGCAAGAGGCCTTTGCCCACACGGCCACGGCCCGCTACGCCGACTACCTGCTGCCCGCCGCCACCTGGGGCGAGAAGGAAGGCACCGTCACCAACAGCGAACGCCGCATCAGCCGCGTGCGCGCGGCCGTACCGGCGGCAGGCGGGTCGCGCGCCGACTGGCAGATCGTGCGCGACATCGCCGCGCTGATCGACGCCGGCCTGGGCCGCCCGCCGCGCATCACCGCCAACAGCGCCGAGGAACTCTGGCTCGAACACCGCGCCGCCACGCGCGGCCGCGACCTCGACATCACCGGCCTCAGCTGGGCCACGCTGGACACCGAAGGCCCGCAGCAATGGCCGTATGTCACCGGGCCAACGGCGCGCCTGTACACCGACGGCCGCTTCGCCACTGCCGACGGCCGCGCCCGCTTCATCGCCAAGCCCTACCAGGCCACCGCCGAGACGGCCAGCCCTAGCCGCCCATTCGCGCTGACGACCGGCCGCATGCGCGACCAGTGGCACGGCATGAGCCGCACCGGCAGCGTGCCGCGCCTGTTCGCCCACGAGGGCCGGCCGCTGGTGCGCATCAACCCCGGCGACGCCGCCAGCCACCAGTTGGCCGAAGGCGCCCTCGTGCACGTGCGCTCCAGCCGCGGCGAGCTGGTGCTGCCGCTCAAGCTCGACGCGAACGTGGCGCCGGCCGGCGCCGACATCGCCATGCACTGGGGCGACGAATTCATCGGTGCGCAGTTCGGCGTCAACGCCGTGACACAGGGCGCCTTCTGCCCCGACTCCAAGCAGCCCGAGCTGAAGTTCAGCGCCGTCGCCATCGAGCCGGCCCACCTGCCCTGGCGCCTCAGCGCCTGCGCCTGGGTTGCGCCGGAAGACGGCCAGCGACTGCGGGAACGGCTGCGCGCGTTGATGCCCCACTTCGGCTATGCCCACTGCCTGCCCGAGCCCGCACGCGGTGACCAGGTCGGCTGGGCTTTCGAGGCCGCCTGCGCCGAGACGCCGTCGCCCGAGCTGGTTGACGAACTCGCCGCCGTGCTGGGCCTGAACAGCCCCGCCGTGCTGCGCTACGCCGATGCCCGACGCGGCCGGCTGCGCCTGCTCAAACTCGACGGCGATGACCTGCAGGCTGCGCCACTGCAAGCCCTGCTGCGCGTCGGCCAGCACGACGAAGGCGCCTGGCTCGTCGACCTCTGGCGTGAACGCACGGCCGCCTCCTCCGTCGGCCGCTGGCTGCTGTCGCCCGGCGCGCCGCCCACTAACCCGGGCGCTGCCCCCAGCCCACAGGTCTGCAACTGCTTCGACGTGCGCGAGGACGTCATCCGCCTGACGCTGACCCGCTGCAGCGGCACGCCCACCGAACGCCTGGCCCAATTGCAGGGCGAGAAGCGCTGCGGCACGCAATGCGGCTCCTGCCTGCCGACGCTGCGCCGGCTGGTCGCCACCACGCCTGAGGAAGTCCCGGCATGACCCACACACCGTCTCGCTGGTCGGCGCCAGCCCCGGCGACCCGGAATTGCTGATATACGGGCGTGACCCGTGCAGCTGACATCACGGTCAAGTGGCTCGCCGCCGGTTTGAAGCCCGACCTGCTCGCTGCCGGCTTCACTGTAGAAAGGTTGCAGGCGGCTGGAAAGCGATCGCGGACTGCATCCAGCGTTAGCCTTTTGTCTATGCACCCTTCTGGCACGCCGATGGAGAACAGCACTATGGACAAGCTCAAGGCACTCAAATACTTCGTGGCCTCTGTGGAGGGAGGCAGCTTCGCGCGTGCCGCGCAGCGGCTGGAGATCAGCGCGCCGGCGGTACAAATTTGGTGCAGCAGCATCCTTCACTTGCCATAAGTTCGCCGGGCCGCTGTTGTCCAGCGCGCATGACCTTGGCGGACCATCTGAGAGGTCGCGTTTTGCTCGCGCGCCGATCGACTTTGTTGGGCCGACTCTTCAACAAAATCGGCCGTGACGAGCCGGCGGCATCCGCGCCCCGTTGCGTCGTTCGAATAGCTCGCAGCTCAGTAGCACGCCGGCCCAGCGATCTGACTGATCCAGTCACGCATCAGCGCGATTGCCTCTGCGTGGTTAACCCTGCGGCTGATCGGCGGCATCACGTCGCCCGTTGTGGTGTGACTCAGGCGATAGAGAAGCAACGACACATCGGCTTGGCCGGGCACGATGTCATAGACGTAGGGCAGGCCCGGTCCGCCATAGGCGAGCGGCTGCTTGCATACGCCCCACCGCGCGGTCGACGGCGCGGACGCGCCGATGGTGTCGAAGTCAAGCATCAGTCCGCTCTGGAACGCCGACCCGCGCGCGCTGTGGCAGTGAGCGCAGTTGACGTCGAGATAGGCCTTCGCGCGCGCCTCCAGGCCTTGGGTGGTGTCGCGCCAATCAACATTGGCCGGAGCGCCAGTGAGTCCGCTGAATCCCGCGAGGAGCTTGAGCCCGGCCAGGTGCACGAGCTGGTTCTCGGCGACGCCGTTGCCGTACGCGTAGGTCTTGTTCAGGTTGCGTGCCTTGGGACCGATGGGAAGGATGCCCGCGCCTCCCGCGGTCTGTGTCGAATGACACTGCTGGCAGGCCTGTGCGTTGGGCACTCCATAGCTGAATTTTTCGCTGGAACCGTCTGCCGCCACCAGCTCGAGCTGGACGTCCTTGCCACCGACCTTGAGGGTGGCGTCCTTCTGGTCGGCGTCCCATACGTAGGGAAGGCCGGACCACGTGCCGTCGGGCTGAAGCACCAGGATTCGAGTTTCGACCAGGAAGTTGCTCGCCAAGTCGATGGAATCTCCCTGCACCGCCTGGGACTGCCGAGCCACGCCGACATAGGCCGCGTCGGCACTTGCGGCCCTCGGGTAGTAGAACGTCTTCGTGATTGCCGTGCCGATCGGGAAATCCAACGTGCCGTCGGCCTTGTAAGCGATCTGTTTGCTGGGTGGCACATAGACGGCTCGCAGCTTGAACGCGTAGTCGGAAAACAGCGAAGAGTTCAGGTCGTACGGGACGACGCCCGAGTTGAGCGTCAGCTTCTTGCCGTCGTTGGACATGAGGTGCCAGTCGGAGAGCTTCTGCGGCGCCGTGCGCTGGTCGAAGATCTGGACCGACCCCATATCGGTCGAGTCGCCTCCGCCGCAGGCGGCCAGCACGGTTGCGGCGGCAATGCACGCCAGTGCCGTGCGCGCTCGATTGGGGATCGAATTCGGCTGTGTCATGCATTGACCTCTTGCTGGCTCATGGCAGCCCGGTAACCGTGGGCAACGTGATCGTGCAGGCGAGGCGCGGCGGGAAGGGAAAGATCGGCTCGCTCGACAAACCTTGAAGCAGGGCTAAAAGATCCAAATCGATGTTCTCGTATGACATCTGCGCTGGGATGATGGGGATGTCGATGTCGTTCGTGTCGGAGCAGACCCGCTGGTTGCCACCGTACTCTCCGCCCTCGCCTTGGGCACCGGTCGTTCCGGTCGTCGGGTCGACAATTCCGTCCCAGACCACCGCCGCCATGCGTTGCGGTAGCCCATTCGCAGCGAGCGATGCGAACAAGCCGCTGACGACCGGAGCGAGACCGGCCGGATCGGCGAACGCACCGGCGGGCTGGCTGCCGAAGTCACTGACCGTGTTGCCGTGGACGTAGGCCCCGCGCACATAGGGATCGAACTGCGTCGGGTCGAAGAACAGGCCCGTCGACTGGAAGCTCAGTACCAGCACGGCGGCCGTGCTCTGGTGCGCGATTGTGTTGGCCGTAACTTCGGTGTTCTGCGCCGCCATGATCATCACGCCCGTTCCCGGCGGAACGCCCCGAACGACTCCCGAGGCGGTACCGGGGATCGGCCGGTTGTTGCCGACGACCGTGTTTTTGCGCACCAATACACCGTCGTTGTCAGCGAAGCGAAATGCGCCAGGCACTGCAAAGACGAGCACGCCGGCCGAGTTGTCGTGGACATTGTTGTTCTCGACGACGGCGTTGTGCGAGTTCTCGATCTCGACGCCGGCCACGTTCGAATAGGCCTCGTTGCCTGTCACCCTGATGTTCTTCGACTGACCGACGTAGACGCCCGCATCGTTGGCACCGACGGCAACGCTGTTCGTGATCAGGACGTTGTCGCATGCCACCGGGTACAGACCGTAGAACATCCGCGATGTGTGCGCCGGGTCGGTGGTCCATTCAGCGCGCACCGTGTCGATCACGACATCCGTCGAGTTGGTCACGAAGACGGCGTTGCCGGCCGCGTCCTCGACCGCGAACCTCTTCAGCGTCACGCCCTGGACGAAACGGGCCTCGACGCCGTTGCTGTCGGCCGCTCCTTTGAACGACAGGATGGTGCTGCTCGCCGTGTCGGAGCCGTCGCCGGCGCCAAGCAGGGTGACGTTGTTGACGCTCAGCTTGAGCGAGCGATTGAAGAGGTACTTGCCCGCCGGCAGCGTGATGGTGTCGCCTTCGCGGGCCTGAAAGAGGATCGTGTTGAGGTCCTCATCATTCATCTTGGCCGGCGTCACGACTGTGCCGGCGACGGCCGATGCCTCGTCGCCCGATGAACTGCCCCCGCAGCCGCAAAGACCGAGGCAAGCCAAAACGAGAAGTGCAGCAGCAAGCATCGCGAACGGTGCACTGCCTCTGAACATTCCAGAGCGGTGGTGCAGACGCACCGTCATCGAGGCCGCCTTCACCGTGCCGGTGGAGGGTGCCTTGGGCCAGGCCGAGTGCGCGTGATTCAACACGCAGGCCGCCGCCGGCGACGCAAACCGGACGCCATCGCGACGGCCGCGAGCCGTGCGCCGAGCAAGACTGTTCATTGCAACTCCGTTGTGAAGAGGTCGACAACCAGCGCTGTTCGCTGTGTCCTGTCTCACTGAACGAAGTTCGTGCCTTCGGATGGACATCAGGCGACGCAGTTGTTGCGCGAGCAGGGCCGCCGCGACGAGTTGACGCGGCCTCACGACGTCAGAGGAAAGAACTTCACCGCCGTCAGCGCGGCCATGCCGAAGGGCACGGGGCTCAGCATGCGCAACTGCCGCGCGTTGTCGGGCTGTCTTTGCGTCTGAATGAGTGCGAGTACGCCGTGACAGAGGCCGGTGATCATGGCGACTATCGTGCCCATCGGGTCGCAGTCCATGTCGGATGGCTCTGACGTGGTCCGCGTCACCGCAAGTAGAGACCGGCTTTGTCAGAATCGGCGGCAAGCCGAAGAACACACGGAGCCCGTTATCCGTGGGCAGAGCAAGGTTGTCCACTTCAGCTCCGTTGTGAATATGCTACCGGCCCTCGCTCTTCGCTGGCCTACATCTCCCTGAACGAAGTCGGCGCCTCTGAATGGACATCCACTGGTTTCCCCGTTAAAGCGAAGCTGCCGCTCGAGTCGAAGTGTCACGATCATCTGCCCTCGATCACAGCGGAATCTCGACGGCCCGAACTGACCAGCCGGAGTCAGTCTCAAGCGGGTGCTCGGCCCATGCTGGCGGAAGTCAGCAGATGGCCGGCAGCAGTCGGCGGAAGATCGTTGCGAGCGTCGGCAACTGCTGCGAAGCGGAAGCGACAGGGCTACTCAACGCACACGCGAGCGCCATAGCCCTGGCGGCGAAATCAACCGCATGCCTAACCGGCGCCAGCTTGCCGGCTACTCGTCAGCTCAGCTTGAAGCTGCTCACCAACCCCGCCAGCCGCACGGCCTGCTCCTTCAGCGACTGAGCGGCGGCGGCGGACTCCTCCACCAGAGCAGCGTTCTGCTGCGTCATCTGGTCGAGCTCCGTCACGGTGCCGTTGACCTGGGCGATGCCCTGACTCTGCTCGAGGGCTGCGGCGCTGATCTCGCCAATGATGTCGGTCACGCGCTGCACCGAGCCGACGATGTCGGTCATCGTCGCGCCGGCGTCGTTGACGAGGTGGGTGCCGGCCTCGACACGCTCGACGCTGGCATTGATCAGCCCCTTGATCTCGCGCGCGGCTTCCGCCGAGCGCTGGGCCAGCGATCGCACTTCGCCCGCCACCACGGCAAAGCCGCGACCCTGCTCACCGGCCCGCGCCGCTTCCACGGCCGCGTTCAACGCCAGGATGTTGGTCTGGAAGGCGATGCCGTCGATGGTGCCGATGATGTCGGCGATCTTCCTGCTGGCGGTATTGATCTCGCCCATGGTGCTGACCACGCGCGACACCACTGCGCCGCCACGGCCGGCCGTCTCGGCGGCAGCGCCGGCCAGCTGCTTGGCCGTCATCGCGGAGTCGGCGCTCTGGCCGACCGTGCCGGTCAGCTCCGTCATCGCGCTGGAGGCCTGCTGCAGGTTGGAGGCCGTCTGCTCGGTGCGCTGCGACAGGTCCATGTTGCCAGTGGCCACCTCGGCGGACGCCACCTGGATGCTCTCGGCCGACTCACGCACCTGGCCGACGATCTCGGACAGCGACTTCTGCATCGCCGCCAGCGCCTGCATCATCTCGGCCGATTCATCCGTGCCGCTCGCCTCGGGTGCCCGCGACAGGTCACCCTCGGCCATGCGTTCGGCGAAGCGCTTGGCCGCAACCAGCGGGCCGATGATGGAACGCGAGATCAGCACGGCCAGCACGCCGCCGATGATGATGCAGACGATGAACGCCACCAGCAGGCCCACGAAGAGGCTGCTGACCAGGCCCTCGACCTTCGTGAAGACATCGTCGCCACGCTTCCTCAGCTCGCCCTCGATGTTGGTGAGCATCGCCACCGCCGGGTCGTAGGCGACGTCGCCCGACTTCATGTCCTCCTGGGCGGCCTGGGCATCGGCGTAGCCATCGGCGGCAAGCTTGTCGGCCACCGGCCCGACGATCTTGCGGTAATCCGCTATCAGGGCGCGGAACTTGACGAGCGCCTCCTTGCTCTTCTCCTCGGTGGAAATGCCGCCGAAGTCGTCCATAGCCTTGTCCAGGCCCGCCTGAGCGGTGTCCCACTCCTTGCGGGCGCGGTTCGTGCCGTCCTTGTTGAAGATGGAAGCGACCAGCGTCGACGTCGCCGTCTTGCTCTCCAGAAGCCGGCTGCGCGCGGCGACCGTGATGTTGGAGGCCGGGATGAGCTTCTGCGTGATGCCCTGAATCGCCTTCTGCGACACGTTCAACCCGAAGCCGCCGACGGCCACCAGCAGCGCCGTCATGGTCAGGATGATGCCGAAGGCCAGCCAGAGCCGAGCTTGGATGCGTAGACGACGCAGCATGAGGAGGTCTCCTGACGGATGAGGGTGGGCGGGGGAACTTTTGATTGAAGCAGAAACCCCCTGCGGCGCGCGAAAACCTGCTGGTAGGCTCGCGGCATCGTTCACGGCACGGCCCCCCATGAGCTTTCTGGCCATCGACATCGGCAACACCCGGCTCAAATGGGCCGCCTACCCGGAAGGCGCCCAGCCCGGCAGCGCACCGCTCCAGCACGGCGCTGTCTTCCTTGAAAACATCGACCGCCTCGCCGACGAAGACTGGCAAGCCCTGACCCCACCCACGCGCGTGCTGGGCAGCAATGTCGCAGGCGACGCCGTGCGCCGCCGCGTCGAGGAGCAGATGGAGCACTGGGACCTGACCCCGCGCTGGGTTGTGCCCTCCACCGAGGCGGCCGGCATCCGCAACGGTTACGACCACCCGACCCGCTTGGGCGCCGACCGCTGGGTGGCCGTCATCGGCGCGCGCGCCCATGCCCTTCAGCGTGGCTTCGACGGCCCGCTGCTGACCGTCATGGTCGGCACCGCCGTGACGGTCGACGCCGTCTCCACCGACGGCCAGTTCCTCGGCGGCCTCATCCTCCCCGGCCACGGCATCATGCTGCGCGCGCTGGAAGGCGGCACGGCAGGCCTGCGCGTGCCGACTGGCGAGGTGCGCGACTTTCCCACCAACACCAGCGACGCGCTGACCACCGGTGGCACGTTTGCCATCACCGGCGCCATTGAGCACATGCACCGCCTGCTCACGCTGCGCGAAGGCCGCACGCCGTTGTTGCTGATGACCGGCGGCGCGGGGTGGAAGGTGGCGCCGGCGCTGGATGCGCCGCATGAGCTCATCGAAGGGTTGATTTTCGACGGCCTGCTGGCGCTGGCGGCGGCGCGGGGCTGACGCGGCAGCGACGAAGCAGCTCGGGCGGCGCGCGGCGGATGCGCCGGCCTCTCAGTTCTGAGGATGCCAGGTGCGGCCGGTCTCGACATGCTCGCGGCGGCGCCGCACAAGACCCTCCCGCAACCCGGGCGGCACCTCAGGAAGGCCGATGCCACGCCGCCGCCCGCTCATTGCGCGCCACCCTGCCTGCAGCCCTTTGGCCCGCCCGGGCGCAGCGTCGCCGTGACGGCCACGCCGGCGCGGCCAGGCCGCCACAAGCGCAACGTGTCAGGGCTTGCCTGCCTTGACCGGCACCTGCACGGCCCGGATCATGCATCGCGCCGAACGGGCGGTCTCAGGGGGCCGCAGGAGCCTTCATCCGTGCGATCCGAACCCCGCCGAGAGGCGCCCAGCCCGCTGGTGCTGGCCTACATCCATCAACGCTTCGAGGAGACCTTCCTCGGCCAGAGCCGCCGCGCGCAGATCGGCATGCTGCTGGGCGCGACGCTGATCGCCGCCATCTGGTTCAACCGGGTCGAACCGAACCGGCCCATCGCCATGCTCTGGGAAGGCATCGTGCTGTTGGTGACCAGCTGGCGCATGCGCTACACGCCCAGGTTCGTGCACGCCGCGCCGCCGGGCGGCTCCATGCGCCGCATCGCCGCGCTGCTGGCCGTCAACGGCGTGCTGATGGCGCTGCCGCTGTGCGACTTCCAGCAGTTCAACGCCACCGACCGCGCGGCCGTGTCGATCGTGCTGCTGACGACCGCCACGGCGTCGACCGTCACCACCTCGGGCTACCGCTCGCTGTTCCTCGCCTTTGCGGCGCCCATGCTGGTGCCGCTCGCAGCGGCATGGATGTGGGTCGGCGCGCGGCATGCGGACATGGGCGCCTGGGGCCTGGGCGCGCTGATCCTCGTCTTCCTGCTCTTCCTCATCAGCCTGGGGCGGCAGGTGAACGAGACCTTCGAGGCGTCCAGCCGTTACCGCCACGGCGAGCAGCAGCTCAATGAAGAGCTGACCCGCGCGCTGGAACGCGCCGACGAGTCCAACCGCGCCAAGACGCAGTTCCTCGCTGCCGCCAGCCATGACCTGCGCCAGCCTATCCATGCGATGACCGTGCTCGTGGCGGTGCTGATGCTGCGCAACGTTGACAGCGACAGCGCCGAGACCATCAAGCTGCTGGACTCGGTCAACCAGACGCTGTCCAAGCAGCTCGACAGTCTGCTGGACATCTCCAAGCTCGATGCCGGCACCGTCATGCCCCGGCTGGCGCCGTGCCGGCTGGACGCGCTGCTGATCGCGCACGGCGAGGCTATGCACGGCGTGGCAGCGGAGCGCGGCATCGAGCTGACGCTGCAGTGCAGCGAGCGCATGACGACGCTGACCGACGAGGCGCTGTTCGCGCGCGTGCTGCAGAACCTCACCGACAACGCGCTGAAGTTCACGCCGGCCGGCGGCCGGGTGAGCCTGTCGCTGCAGCATGTCGGCGACGACGCAGTGCTGGCCATCTCGGACACCGGCATCGGCATGGCCGCCGATGAGCACGCGCATGTGTTCCGCGAGTTCTACCAGGTGGCCAACGTCGAGCGCGACCGCACCAAGGGCCTGGGCCTGGGCCTGGGCCTGTCCATCGTGCAGCGCCTGTGCGGCCTGCTGGGCGTGCCGCTGTCGCTCGCGTCGGCGCCGGGAGCGGGCACGACCGTGACGCTGCGCCTGCCGCTGTCCACTGCGGAGGGCCGGCCGGCGCCGGTGGCCGGCCCGGTGGATCTGCGCGACCTGTCAGTGCTGGTCATCGACGACGAGGCCATCATCCGCAACAGCATGCGCGCGCTACTGGGCGCGCTGGGCTGCCGCGTGCAGGTGGCGGAATCGGGCGCGCAGGCGGCCGACATCGTCGCCGCCGGCGGCGTGGACGCCATCCTGTCGGACCTGCGCCTGCGCGGCGGCGAGTGCGGCATCGAGGTGCTCGAGCAGCTGCGGTTGATCGAACCCCACGCCATCACGGCCTTCATCACCGGCGACACGGCGCCCGAGCGCCTGAGCGCCGCCCATGCGACCGGTGTGCCGGTGCTGATCAAGCCGGTGGGCTTGCCCGCCCTGCTGAAAGTGCTGAGACCGAAGAGCGACTGAGTCGACCCACGTTCACACCAGGGAGGTGCAGGAACATGAAGAACTTCAACAAACCCGCCGCGGCGGGTAGCGAGGGCGCGCTGCGCCTGTCACGAGGACTGGGCCATCTTTGGGTTGAAGCCCTCGAACCCCGATGCTTCGATGTCCTCATCGTCGGCAGCGGCTATGGCGGCAGCATGGCCGCAGCGGAGCTCGCCGGGCAACAGGTGATGGAGGACGGCGTGCTGCGTCCGTTGCGCGTCGGCGTGCTGGAGCGCGGCAAGGAATACCTGCCCGGCGAGTTCCCCTCACACTTCAGTGAACTGCCGGGCCATTTGCGCCTCGGGCAGCAGGAGACCGGGCGGGTGGGCGGCAAGCACGAAGGCCTGTTCGACCTGCGGCTGGGTGACGATGTGGCCGCACTGCTGGCCAACGGTCTTGGCGGCGGCTCGCTGATCAACGCGGGCGTGTTGCTGGAACCGACGCTGACCGACTTCGCCGCCGGCACGGCGTTGCACGCGCTGGTCGCCGGGCTGGCGAACGGCGGCTTCTTCGCGCGTGCCAAGCGCATGCTGGGCGGCACCGTCACGCGCGCCGGCCAGCAGTTGCCCAACGACATCTCGCGTCATCCCAAGGCCGGCGGCAACGGCCTGCCCAAGACCCTCGCGTTGAGCCGCCTGTCTACGGCCAAGGCGGAGCTGCCACCGCTGTCGGTGGCCATGGACGGTGAAGCCAACGACGCGCAGGTGCAGCTGAAGCCCTGCAATCTCTGCGGCGACTGCATGACCGGCTGCAACGTGGGCGCCAAGGACAGCCTGGACGCCAACCTGCTGGAGCTGGCCCGCGAGCGCGGCGCGGAGATCTACACCGGCGCCACCGTACTGTCGCTGCGCCGGGCCAACGCGAAGGACGCGGGCTGGCGCGGCAAGCGCCCCTGGGCGCTGCGGGTGGCCCACACGTCGCCGGCGCTGCAGCAGCGCGAGGTCCGGCATCTCCACCTCTACGCCCCCGTCGTCATCCTGGCTGCGGGCACGCTGGGCAGCAGCGAGATCCTGCTGCGCTCGCGCACCGACGAGCTGCTGCCGTCGCCGCTGCTCGGCCAGCAGTTCTCCTGCAACGGCGACAACATCGCCGCCGTGGCCGGTCTGCCGGCAGACACGCAGGGCTGCGCGGACGAGGAAGTCGCGCTGGACCAGCGCGGCGTCGGGCCCACGATCACCGGCTCCGTCGGCGCCATCGGTGCCGTTTCGAAGCGGCCCTTCCGCATCCAGGAGTTCTCGGTGCCGGGGGCGCTGAAGCCGCTGTTCGAGGAGCTCGTCACGACGGCCCGCGTCATCCACGAAATGCCGGACCCTGACGAGCACCGCCACGGCGGCGAAGGCGACAAGGCCATCGACCCGCTGGCCGTCGACGACGCGGCCATGCGCAAGACGCTGCTGGTCGGTCTCATCGGCCATGACGACGCCGCCGGCTCGCTGCACCTGCCCCTGCCCATTCGACCGCGCGACCGGCCCGTCGAACAGGGCACGCTGCGCATCCGCTGGCCGCAGGCCCGGCATGCCCCGCTGCTGGAAGAGGCCCACGCGGAACTGGCGGCACGCGTGAAGCGCATGGGCGGGCAGGCCCAGCTCATCGCCAACCCGATGTGGCGGCTGCTGCCGCCCAAGTTGGAACGGCTCGTCAGCCAGCCACGCGGCCCGGTGCTGACGGTACATCCGCTCGGTGGCTGCCCGATGGGCAACTCGGCTGCGAACGGCGTGGTCGATGAGTTCGGCCGCGTCTTCGACGCGAGCAAACAGCCGGTACCGGGCGACGAGCCGCGTCTGGACGGCCTGCTGGTGCTGGACGGCTCCATCATCCCCGGCTCCCTGGGCGCCAACCCGGCTCTCACCATCGCCGCCACCGCGCTGCGCGCCGTCGAACAGCTCAGCGAGGATCAGCGCTACGTCGCGCGGCCCGCCGCGCCACCGGCGGCGCCGCGCCCACGCCGCATGCTGAAGGTGGACGGCACCCGGCCGCATGAGCCGCTGCGAGCGACGGAGATCGAGATCGTCGAGCGCCTGACCGGCAGCGTGGCGCTGAAGGTCGACGCTGAAGAGGAGCCGTATGTCGTGGAGCTGTCGCTGGCCTATGAGCCCGTCATGCCGCAGGCGCTGCGCACACGGCTGAACCGTCGGGTGTACGTGAAGGAGGGCGCCAAGTCCGTCATCCGCCTCTTCAGGCAGGACGACTGGGACAACCACGGCCTGCGCACGGCCAGTGACGCGCAACGCCGGCAGCACATCGCCTTCGAGGCCAGGCTGGGCGGCCAACTGAGCTTCCTGCACCGCGAGCCCTCATCGCCCCTGTGGCGCCGGCTGCGCACCGTATTCCCGTGGCTGTTCAACCGCGGCGCGCGCGACATCTGGCAGGAGTTCGCGGACAAGTCCGGCCGCGACAGCAGGCAGAGCTTCGACGACTACGCCCAGGATCTCTGGAACATGGCCTCGCGCGCTGGCGAGGTGCGCCGCTTCGACTACGTGCTCACACTCGGCACCATCTCCTCCAAGTTCCCGCTGCAACCGGCATGGCAGGGCGGGCAGATCACCGGCAGCAAGCGGCTGACCTACAACCGGCGCGCCAACCCCTGGCACCAGCTGACGCGGCTGTCGCTGGCGAGCATGCCAGGGCTGCGCATGGGCTTTCTCAGCCCGGCGCCCGTCCTGGAACTGGACACGCGTTTCCTGGCCACCCAGGGCATCGCGCTGCTGCGCGTCTCGGCGCAGCAGGATCACGCCCGTGCGCTGCTGGACCTGGCTCGCTTCGGCCTGATGTGGCTGCGCGTGCTGATCAGCATCCACCTGTGGACCTTCCGCATGCCCGACAAACCGTCGACGCAGGAGCCTGACCGCCTGCCGCGGCGCATCAAGGGCCTGCCCGACGCGCCCGAGGTCACCGAGCTGGTGGTGGACCGCATGCCCGGCGCCTACGAAGACGCCCGCGACGACCCGCGCAAGGCCGAGCACAAGGACAAGCCGGAGCTGATCGACTTCTGCACCAATGGCCGCGACGTGCCCGTCAAGATCCGGCTAACGCGCTATCCGTCGGCCAAGCCGGGCGTGAAGCAGCCACCGCTGGTCATGCTGCATGGCTACAGCGTCAGCGGCAACACCTTCACGCACGAATCGCTGGCGCCCAGCGCGGCCGAATTCTTCTGCCGCCAGGGCCGCGAGGTGTGGGTCGTGGACCTGCGCACCAGCACTGCGCTGGCGACCGCCACCTACCCCTGGCCGATGGAGGACGCGGGGCTCATCGACATCCCGGCGGCACTGCTGCACATCCGCAACGCCACCGGCCAGAAGGTCGACGTGCTGGCCCACTGCATCGGCTGCGTGATGCTCAGCATGGCGCTGCTGACCGACCCGCGCGACGTGCGCAAGGGCCGCACGGAGCTCAGCGTCGACACCTGGCTGACCGATGAGCACCTCGGCACACTGGCGGCGTTCAACGGTCTGCAGCCGCTGCAAGACGATACCGGCCACCCCTGCGTGAACCGCATCATCCTGAGCCAGAAAGGGCCGCTGCTGCGCTACACCGACAGCAACATCTTCCGCGCCTTCCTGCTGCAGTCGATGCGGCGGCTGCTGATGCACGACAGCTACCAGTTCCGCCCGCCGCGCGATCCCAAGGTCATGGACCAGTTGCTGGACCGCCTGCTGTCCAGCCTGCCCTACCCCGACGCAGACTATGACGTCGAGAACCCGCTTTGGCCCTGCAAGGCCACGCCGTGGGTCGCCTCACGCCACCGCATGGACGCGCTCTACGGCCGCGACTTCGAGGCCGCCAACCTCAGCGACGCGACGCTGCGCGCCATCGACGATCTGTTCGGCCCCATCAACTTGGACACCGTCGCCCAGACCATCCACTTCGCGCGCTTCCAGGCCATCACCAACCAGCGCGGCCGCGGCGAGTTCGTCACGCGCAAGCGGCTGCGCGAGCGCTGGGGCGCCATCCCGACGATGATCATCCACGGCGCCAACAACGGCCTGGTCGACGTGGCCACGCAGGACCTGCTGGCCCGCCATCTGCGCGAGGCCGGCGTGCGGCTCATCAGCCCGCCGACCGACCGCGCGCCCTACGCCGACATGGGCCATCAGGATGTGCTGATCGGCAAGGATTCCGCCCGCGTGTTCCAGGACATCGAGGACTTCCTGCTGAAGGTGACCCTGCCGGAACGGCAGACGCCGCCCCCCGACCCGCTGGTGTTCACGCTGCCATGGATAGGCCCGCGCATCGCGCTGCCCAACGAGCAGTTCGCGCTGGCACTGGCCTGCATGTCGCGCCCCGAGCAGGGCGCGGCAAGGCTCTACCTGCTGCCTGTCAGCGAGCGCCACGGCGTGTTCACACTCGGCACCGACGCCACGGCCATCGTCCAGAGCAAGGCGCCCGGCCACAGCGATCAATGGCTGTTCGCCAATCCGCCCTTGTCTGCACCTGCCGCCAGCACCGGCTATCTGGCGCTCATGGTGCACACGCGCGACGACGCCATGCTGGGCGAGGACGCCTGGGCGCTCGCGCCGCCGGCGGCGGTGTCCGCCCGCACGCCGATGAACGCACCACCGCCGAACGCGCGCCCCCCAACGCCCACCGAGGTCCTCGACCAAGCCCACCGCTGGCTGGCCGCACAGGCGCCCGACACGCCGCGCGATGCCTACGTCAGCCACACAGCACTGGTGGTAGCGATGCAGCGGCATGGCGCCACCCTGCCCCAGTACGGCGCCCGTTTCGCCCTGGCCAGTTGCCAGTACCCCGCTGGCCTGCTCGACGATCCGGTGGCCCAGGTCAGCCTGCAGCGGCTGGCCGACACCGCCCACGGCGCCCTGCCCGTGGGCCTGGCGCTGCTGGTGGGCGACCAGGTCTACGCCGACGCCACCGCAGGCCTGATGGACCCGACGCGCCGTGACGAACGCTACGACCAGCCCACTCAGAAGGCCTTGCGGGCGAGCGGCATGCGCAGCCTGCTGCGCAGCATGCCGGTACAGATGCTGCTGGATGACCACGAAATCGTCGACAACTGGGAGCCGACGCCCGGCGCGGTTGAAAAGGTCCGCCCCATCGATTCGCTGCACAACCGGCTGAACTGGGGCTTCGGCTTCGCGGCCTTCCGCAAATACCAGCGGATGAGCACCCACCATGGGCTGCCCGAGTTCGGAGATACCGCGGACCTGGCCTTCAACCACGCCGGCTTTCCGTTCTACCTGGCCGACACCCGCTCGGGGCGTTCGCCGCGCGGCTCCAAGTTCGCACCGGGCCAGCAGTTCATCATGAGCGACGCGCGGCTGCAGACGCTGGAGCGGTGGCTGCTGGCTCAGGGCAACGCGGTCAAGTTCGTCGCCTGCCCCTCGCTGCTCCTGCCGCGCCGGCGCCAGAGCGGCGAGGACGAATCCAGCGGCGCCGACCACAGCGATGCCTGGGACGGCTTCCCGGCGTCGCTGGAGCGACTGCTCTGCTTCATCGCCGCCCACCAGATCAGCAACACCGTCTTCCTGTCTGGCGACGAGCACCACAGCCTGGTCACCGAGGCGATCATTGAGCTGCCAGGCGCCAAACCGGTCAAGCTGCTGTCCGTGCACAGTTCGAGCCTCTACGCGCCCTTCCCCTTCGCCAACGGCCGCCCTAGCGAACTCGCTCTCGACGAGAACTTCCAGCAGGGTGCGCTTGACGTGAAGGTCATCTCGCACGTCGCCCCGAGCGGCGACGGCTTCGCCATGCTGCACACCGACGGCATGCAGCTCCACGTCGCGTTCAGCCGCGCGGGCGAGGCCACGCCACGGCACTTCCGCAGCGTGGGCCTACGCTGACCCATCCTGGCGGTCGAAGCGCAGGCCCAGCCGGCCAGCGGCAACGACGGCCTGCGTGCGTGACGTGACGTTCAGCGCCCGCAGCACCGCCGTCGTGTGCGCCTTCACGGTGCTGATGGACAGATCGAGCTGACGGCCGATCAGCTTGGCCGGCAGGCCCTGCAGCAACAGGTGCAGCACCTCCGCCTGACGGGACGTCAGCCCGAGGTCGGCCGCCGTGCGGCGCCGGCCGGCCACGTCGGGCGCCGCTGCGTCCCGCGTCGCCAGCACCGGCGCCGGCAACGGGGCCTGGCTCGACATAAACACCTTTGGCGGCAGGTAGATGCCGTGGTCGAGGATCAGGCGCAGCGCGGCGATCATCACCTGCGGCGTCGAGCTCTTGGGGATGAAGCCCATCGCACCGGCGTCCAGCGTGGCCAGCACCGTCTCGCGGTCGTCGTTGGCCGACACCACCACCACCGGCACCGCGGGAAAGTCCACGCGCAGGTGCAGCAGGCCCTGCATGCCCGACACGCCGGGCAGGCCGAGGTCAATAAGGATCAGGTCGACGTCGGTTTCGTCATCCAGCAGGCCCCGGGCCTCCTCGAAGCTGCCCGCCTGCAGCACTTCCAGCGGCTGCACCAGCGGCCTCAGCAGCAGCGCAATGCCCTCCCGGAACAGCGGATGGTCATCGATCAGCAGCACTTTCATTGGCTTGTCTCCGTTACGCCCATGGTAGTCAGGCGCAGGTGCGGCATGCGGGTCCCACGCCTGGGCCTTTGGTCCTAGACCAAGGTCTTCCCCAAGATGCTGGCCCAGCCCTCCCACGGCACTTTCGGCCGATGGCGATCACCGGCGGCAGCGACCAAACTTGTTACCAATTGCCACGTTCAGGGAGAACCTCATGACCGCCACCGCCGTGCTCATCACCATGCCCGTGCCCGTCCGCCAGGACAGGGCCGCCATCGACGGCCCCGCGCTGCTGCTGGCCGCGCTGCCGCAGCCGCTGCTGGTGGCGTTGCCGGACCGGCGGCTGCTGTTTGCCAATGCGAGCGCCGAGCGCCTGCTGCTCGATGGCAAGGGCTCCCAGCGGGCTGGCCACCTGATGGCGCTGGGCCAGCTGGACGCAACGCGGCTGGCCCAGTTGCTGCTGCAAGCCGGCGCCGGTTCGTCGGCACGGCTGGGCCTGTGGTTCTCACCCGGGCTCGAAACGGCCTGGCTGCACCTGGCGCCGCTCGCGCCCAGCGTGCTGAAGGCCTGCGGCTGGCCCGCCGACAGCGTGCTGCTGACGGTGCAGCTGGACCAGCCCGCCCTGACCCAGGCCGCGCGCATCGACGCGCTGACCCGCCAGTGCCGGCTCAGCCAGGCCGAGCGCCATGTGCTGCTGCTGCTGGCCGACGGCGAACCGGTGGACGCCACCTCGCGCCACCTCGGCCTGTGCGTCAGCACGGTGCGCAGCCACGTGCGCAACCTGCTCGGCAAGACACAGGCGCCGTCGCTGATGCAACTGCTGCGCTGGACGGGCAGTTCCCAGCCGCTATCGCATTGACCCTCAGAGGATGAAGCGCGACAGATCCTCGTTCGCCGCCAGCGCGGCCAGCTTGGCATCCACCGCTGCGGCATCCAGCGTCAGCGTCTGACCCGAGCGGTTGGGCGCGTCGAAGCTGATCTCGTCGAGCAGCCGCTCCATCACCGTGGCCAGGCGGCGGGCGCCGATGTTCTCGGTGCGCTCGTTGACCTCGAAGGCGATCTCCGCCAGCCGGCGGACGGCGTCGGGCTGCAGGTCCAGCGTGACGCCCTCGGTCGCGAGCAGGGCCTGGTATTGCTTGACGAGGCTGGCATGCGTGCTCGTCAGGATGGCCTCGAAATCGGCCACCGACAACGAGTCCAGCTCGACGCGGATGGGCAGGCGGCCCTGCAGCTCGGGGATGAGGTCGCTGGGCTTGGCAAGGTGGAAGGCGCCGCTGGCGATGAAGAGGATGTGGTCGGTCTTCACGAGGCCGTATTTTGTCGACACGGTCGTGCCTTCGACGAGGGGCAGCAGGTCGCGCTGCACGCCCTGGCGAGAGACCTCGGCACCGCCGTGCTCGCCGCGCGACGCCACCTTGTCGATCTCGTCGATGAAGACGATGCCCATCTCCTGCGCGTTGTGTAGCGCGGTCGCGCGGGTCTCGTCCTCGTTGACGAGCTTGGCAGCCTCTTCGTCGACGAGCAGCTTTATCGCCTCAGCAATCTTGAGCTTGCGCGTCTTCTTCTGGTTGCCGCCGAACTGGCTGAACATGCCCTTCAACTGCTCGGCCATGTCCTCCATGCCGGGTTGATTGCCGAAGGGCGTCAGCACCTCCAGGCTGGCCTTGGGCGCGGCGAGGTCGAGCTCGATGTCCTTGTCGTTCAGCTGGCCCTCGCGCAGGCGCTTGCGCATGGTCTGCCGCGTGGCGTTGTCGGGCTCCACGCCGGGCAGCAGCACATCGAGGATGCGGTCCTCGGCCGCGTCCTCGGCACGCGCCTGGCAGCGGCGCATGCCCACTTCGCGCTCCTGCTTGACGGCCACCTCGACGAGGTCGCGGATGATGGAGTCGACGTCCTTGCCGACATAGCCCACCTCGGTGAACTTGGTCGCCTCCACCTTGATGAAGGGCGCTCCCGCCAGCTTGGCCAGGCGCCGCGCGATCTCGGTCTTGCCGACGCCGGTCGGGCCGATCATCAGGATGTTCTTGGGCGTGATCTCGCCGCGCAGCTTCTCGTCGACCTGCTGGCGGCGCCAGCGGTTGCGCATGGCGATGGCGACCGCGCGCTTGGCGGCGTGCTGGCCGACGATGTGGCGGTCCAGCTCGGTGACGATTTCTTGGGGAGTCATACTGCTCATGATGTTAGGTAGAGTGCCGCTGCCGCAAGCGGGCAACGCTTGAGCCGCACAGAACACGGCCGGTGCTGCGGCGGCTGACGCCCATGTCAGGGAGAGTTAGATGAGGAAGACAACGCGCCTCGTTCGAGGCATCTCGGTGCTGAGCTGTGCCGCCCTCGTGCTCAGTGGCTGCGCGACCGCCGGCAAGGTCAAGCTGCAGACGGTGCGCGTCAGCGTTGCCGATGAGAAATGCGCCGACGTGGGTGCTGCGCGCTGCACGCTGCGCAACGGCGCGGGTGACTGGCAGCTCAACGCGCCAGGCGTCGCGACGGTCAGCGTCGACGCTGAGCCGCTGCGCATCAGCTGCACCAGCGAGGACGGGAAGCAAGCGGGCGACGCCAGCCTGGAACGCAAAAGCACCACCGGCCGAAACATGCTGATCGGCGCGGGCGCGGGCCTGTTGGTCGGCGGGGTCGCCGGGGCGAGCCAGAGCCGCAAGGACAGCAAGAACGGCGACCTCCTCGCCGGCTTCGGATTGGCCGTTGGCGTGCTGTGGGGCGTCATCGTTGGCACGGGTGCCGGCGCAGCGAGCGGCGAGACCGGCTACGCCGATGCCGTGCGCGTCACGCTGAGGCCCTTGCCCAAGCCCGCCACGCCCTGAACGGCCGTTGACCACGCCCTGCCCTCAGCCGCCGCCGGTCGGCTCGAGGATTTCGAGCGTGTGGTTCTGGTTGGTGTAGATGCAGATCTCGCCGGCAATCTCCAGCGAGCGCTTGACGATGTCGGCCGCGCCCAGTTCGGTGTGCGCCAGCAGCGCCTTGGCTGCGGCCTGCGCGTAGGCGCCGCCCGAGCCGATGGCGACGATGCCCTGTTCGGGCTCCAGCACATCGCCGTTGCCGGTGATGATGAGCGAGGCGGTGCGGTCGGCGACGGCGAGCATGGCTTCCAGGCGACGCAGCACGCGGTCGGTGCGCCAGTCGCGCGTCAACTCGACGGCCGCGCGCACGAGGTGGCCCTGGTGCTTTTCCAGCTTGGCCTCGAAGCGCTCGAACAGCGTGAAGGCGTCGGCCGTGGCGCCGACAAAACCGGCCAACACCTGGTCGCGGTAGAGCTTGCGCACCTTGCGTGCCCCGGCCTTGACGATGGTGTTGCCGAGGGTCACCTGGCCATCGCCGCCGATGGCGACCTGCCAGCCGGTGGGCGTCTGGCGGCGCACGGAGATGATCGTGGTGCCGTGGTAGACGGCGGCGGAGGAATCAGAGGACATAGAGGCTCCAGATAAGGCCAGCGAGGGCCTATGCAACCCCTAGCCCCAGTGCAAGATCAGTTGATCCGCACTTTCACCTTGGCATGCTCGTTGATGCCCATGGCGCCGAAGAACAGCGCAACAAGGCGGTGAGCATCGGTGAAGACCACCATGCGGTTCTCTGTGCGGCGCTGCAGCACCCAGTTCAACAGGTCGCCAGCGGCCATGAAGTCCAGGCGGATCAGCTTGGTGCAGGAGATGTTGATGAGGCTGGCGTCGCCGACCTCACTGCCGATGGCGCGCAGCGTGTCGGAGATGTCACCGCTGAGTTGCCCGCGCAGCTCCACCTGGGCTGTCGCACTGGCCGGGTCGAGCAGGCCGGTGTCGAGGAAGCTTGAATGGGCCTCGCTCTGCATCGTGCTGGCTGCGGGGCTGTTCGTGGACGTGCCTTCGCTGCCGATGCGCACGCGGCACTTGGCGCGCTCCCATGAAGGCGGCGACACCTCGTAGGTCACGCAGTAGTCGATGGCGGCTTCGTCGAACTGGTCCGGCCGGTTGGCCAGCCGCAGCGCTTCAAGGCGCAGCATCCAGAGCGCGGGGTCGGTGTCGCGCTCGCCGACGGGGGCGAGTTCCTTGAGTTGGGTCAGGAAGTGGTCGCCACCGATCCAGCGCTGGTCGACCTGCTGCTGGGCCCACTGGCGCAGCACCTGGCGCAGCTGGATGGCCGCCTCGATCTCAACCTGCTCGAGCGCACCCCAGTCGAAAACCCAGGGCATGGGCAGCGTTTCGGCGCGCTTTTGCAGCACGGTCACGTCTTCGGCCCGCAGCGTGGACGGCGCCGTCCAGCTGACCTGACCGGCCTTGGCCATCGGCGAGCGGTTGGCCTGGCGTGCCGACTCGGCCACCAGCTTGGGCATGGAAAACCACTGCGGCGCCGACAGCCCGAACTGCTGGGCGTACTCGACGGCCAGCACCTCGAACTTGCCCTGGGCACCCGTCGCGCGGTAGTGGTCGAACAGCACCAGCCAGGTCTCGCCGTGCAGGTTGCGGCTGCCGCTCGGGCGCACGAGTTCGGTCAGCGCGTGCTCGCTGGAGTCGTAGTCGGCATTGGCGAAGGCAATGACGGCCTCGTCCAGCTCCGGGTCGTGCACGAGCTCCTGCACCTCGACCGGCGCCGTGGATTCAGCCAGCGAGAAGGACAGCGGCATGTCCAGCGGTGGCAGGTCGGGCAGGCGACTGGCTGGCGAGTCGGACAGCGGCGGGATGGCCGCGCCCATGGTGACGGCGGCGGGAGGCGTCGGTGCCGAAAGGCGCTGCATCTCCTTGGGGGTCGAAAACTCGCTGACGCGGGCGCCCGACGGCTCCATAGCCGCTGGCGCGGACCTCGTCGAAGCAAAGGCGACAGGCCGGGTGCTGGTCTCGAAAAAGCCCGGCTGCTGCTGGGGGACGGCCTGCGTCGTCGCAAAGCTCTCGCCCACCATCTGCTGCTCGATCTCGTCGATCTTGGCCTTCACGCCGAGGTCGATCTTGGAGCTGGGTTCGCTGATACGTTCGTCGTCGCCAAGCTTGGACTGCGACGCGGCCAGCGCGGCCAACTGCTCAGGCGTCAGCCCCTCGCGGCGGATGCGACGCAGCATGTCGAGTTCGCGCTTGCGCACGAAATCGTTGCGGCGCTTGCGCTCCACCATGGCGCGCAGCTCCGCCTTGGCGAGATCGCCCTCGGGGTCGTCCTGGCGCGAATTGATCTCCGCCCAGTCCGTCGTCGGATTGGCGACAAAGCGCGCCACCTTGCGGAAAAAGCTGTCGCCTTCCTTGGGGTCTGCGGGCTTGGACTCTGTCATGACGAGAGCTTAATCTCCGAACATCTTCTGTTTGAGCTCGCGGCGCTGCTGCGCTTCGAGCGACAGCGTCGCCGTCGGGCGGGCGATCAGGCGGCCCAGGCCGATGGGCTCGCCGGTTTCGTCGCAGTAGCCGTAGTCGCCGCTGTCCAGCCGGATGATGGACTGGACGATCTTCTTCAGCAGCTTGCGTTCGCGGTCGCGCGTGCGCAGTTCCAGCGCATGCTCTTCCTCGATGGTCGCGCGGTCGGCCGGGTCGGGCACGATAGTCGTGTCTTCACGCAGATGCTCGGTCGTCTCGCCAGCGTTGGACAGCACCTCGCTTTTCAGGCCTTCCAGCTTGGTGCGGAAGAACTCGATCTGCTTGGCATTCATGTACTCCGCATCCGGCATGGCCAGGATCTCGGCGTCGCTCAGTTCAGCGCCCGCCTTGTTCTTCCAGGCGTTGACGAGCTTGGGGTCGCCCTTGGCGGCAATGCGCGGCGTCTCGTCAACTTCGTGGTTGGCACCACGCGCAGGCGGCTTCGGCGGCGCGAAGCGGTCGGCAAAGCGATTGGCCGGAGCGGGCAACTCCATCATTGCCACGTCGGCGCCAGGATCATTCTTCTTCGCACCCTTGGATGCGGATTTCGGGGACGGGGTCTTGCTCACAGTCTTCTCCTCGCTCAGGGCTTGCATCGGCGCGGTGTCAGACCTTGATCCCACTGCTTTCCAGCCTGCTGCCCAACTTTGAGCGCGGCGGATTGTAGCCATGAGGATCGAAGCGCCCGCGAAGCTCCGAAAGAAGGCCATCGCGGGCTAAAAACATCACGCCAGACAACCTTCCAGACCTTGCATCAATACGTCCTTCGGCAAATCAATGCCGATGAACACCATCTTGCTCTGCTTTTTCTCTCCCGGCATCCACTTGGGGCCGAGATCAGAACCCATCATCTGATGCACACCCTGGAAGATGACCTTCTTCTCCGTGCCTTTCATGTGTAGGACACCCTTGTATCTGAGCATCTTCGGGCCGTAGACCTGCACGATGGCGCCCAGGAAATCCTCCAGCTTGGCCGGATTGAAGGGCTTGTCGGAGCGGAACACGAAACTCTTCACATCATCGTCGTGCGCATGGTGGTGGGGGTGGTCGCAATGCTCACCATGCTCGTGATCGTGATGATCATGGCCATGGTGGTCATGCGCGTCGGCGTTCAGAAAATCCGGATCGATCTCCAGCTTGGCGTTCAGGTTGAAGCCGCGCAGGTCGAACACCTTGCTGAGCGCCACTTCGCCGAAATGCGCCGTCTGGATGGGCGCACGCGGGTTCATGTGCTTGAGGCGGTGGATCAGCGCCTCCACGGCCGCCGGCTCAACCAGGTCGCTCTTGCTGATGAAGAGCTGGTCGGCAAACCCGACCTGCATGCGCGCTTCCTGGCGGCTGTCGAGCTGCTCTTCGGCGTGCTTGGCGTCCACCAGCGTCAGCACCGAGTCCAGCAGATAGGCCTCGGCGATCTCGTCGTCCATGAAGAAGGTCTGGGCGACGGGGCCGGGGTCGGCCAGGCCGGTGGTTTCGATGATGACGCGGTCGAACTTCAGCTCCCCCTTGCGGCGCTTGGCCGCCAGGTCGCTCAGCGTCGTGCGCAGATCCTCGCGGATCGTGCAGCAGACGCAGCCGTTGTTCATCTGGATGATCTGCTCGCTGGTGTCCGAGACGAGGATCTCGGTGTCGATGTTCTCTTCGCCGAACTCGTTCTCGATGACGGCGATCTTCTGGCCATGGGCTTCGGTCAGCACGCGCTTGAGCAGCGTGGTCTTACCGGCACCGAGAAAGCCCGTGAGGATGGTGGCGGGGATGAGCCCTTGGGCAGCAGTGGACATGGTGGGGCCGTTTTAAAGCAAGGCAGCAGATATAGGGGCTAGGCGCCCCAGGACAAGGTCTTGTCAAACCAATCGGCTATTCTGTCCTTTCCGCAATATCCCGACAGCCCCCTTGAGCGAACCGCATTCAGGCCGGCCCCCAGTTCGCGGGGCCGCCAAACACCCGCCCGAGGCACGCGGCCTGCTGGAGCGCATGCTGGAGTTCCTGCACCCCGGCCCCGACTCCAAGTCCGAACTGATCGAAACCCTGGCCGACGCCGAGCAGCGCGAGCTGATCGAGCCCGAGTCGCGCCAGATGCTGGAAGGCGTGCTGCGCATGGCCGAGCTGTCGGCCGGCGACGCCATGGTGGCCGCCCCGCGCATGGACCTGCTGGACATTGACGCGCCCTACGACGAGCTGCTCGGCCTGGTGATCGACGCCGGCCACTCGCGCTTCCCGGTCTACGAAGACACGCGCGACAACATCCTGGGCATCCTGCTGGCCAAGGATCTGCTGAAGATGCAGCGCGCCCCAGAGCTGAACCTGCGTGCGCTGTTGCGGCCCACCGTCTTCGTGCCCGAGAGCAAGGGGCTGAACGAGCTGCTGCGCGAGTTCCGGGGCAATCGCAATCATCTGGCCATCGTGATTGACGAGTTCGGTCGCGTTGCCGGCCTCATCACCATCGAGGACGTGCTGGAGCAAATCGTTGGCGAAATTGAAGACGAGTTCGACATCGAGGAAGACGATGGCGACATCTTCGGCCTGACCGACCACACCTACCGCGTCAGTGGTGACACCTCCATCGAACGGGTCAACGAGTCGTTCGAGGTGCAGCTTCCCGAGACCGACTTTGAAACCATAGGCGGGCTGGTCGCGCATGAAATGGGCCATGTGCCCAAGCGCGGCGAGCATTACGCGCTGGCCGGCCTGCATTTCACCGTGCTGCACACCAAGGGCGGCGCGGTGCGCTGGTTCAAGGTGTCGCCGGCGGCTGCCGCAGCGGCGTCAGAGACCGCGCCTGACGCCTTGTGACGCAGCGCAGGGGCTTGGGTCGCATGAAGGCCGCTTCGCTTGGCGTTTCCGACGCCTACGCTGCGCATTCTCCGTCTGCCGGGCGACGCGCTGGCGCCGTAAAACCTGCGCACGACGGCTTGTCCATTTTCCAGTTCGCCATTGTCTTGGTCGCCGGAGGCCTGCATGCCCTGAGCATGGCCTGGCCTTTTGCCGCGCTGCCGGGCCTGGCGGCCGGCCAGCCGTCGGGCGCCTTGCAGCTGCTGGCGCTGGCGTTGCTGGCCGGCCAGCTCGACGGCGCCACTTCGTGGCGGCGCGGCGCCTGGCTGGGCGGCGTGTTTGCCACCGCCATGCTAGGCGCGACCTTCTGGTGGCTGTATATCTCGCTGCATGTCTACG